>JAZRKU010000050.1:0-174296 GCA_045646485.1 Acutalibacteraceae bacterium | reverse complement strand
GGGGATTCCTTTTTTATGCAAGTGAAGTATTTGCAAAAAGTCTTGCAACCTCTTTTTTGAGGAGCTTGTTTTCTTCGGTTGAAAGAGTTGCGTCAAGAGAGCATATTTCCTCCGCAACCTTTTGTGCTTCATAAAGTATTCTTGTATCTGTCATAAGATTTGCTATATGCATATCGGGAAGACCGTGCTGTCTGCTACCGAAAAAGTCACCCGGTCCGCGAAGCTCAAGGTCTTTTTGTGCAATTACAAAACCGTCATTTGTATCGCAAAGAACCTGAAATCTGTTCAATGCCTCTTCGTTTTGTGCATCAGAAAGAAGTACGCAGGTGCTCTGCTCACTACCTCGTCCTATTCTTCCTCGTAGCTGATGAAGCTGAGAAAGTCCAAACCGTTCGGCATTTTCTATAATCATAACTGTTGCATTAGGTACATCGACACCAACCTCTATTACGACTGTAGAAATCAGAAGTTGAATTTCGCCCGAATAAAAACGAGCCATAACCTCATCTTTTTCTTTTGCCTTCATTTGCCCGTGCAAAAGACCAAGAGTATAATTCTTAAACTGATTTGCTTTTAAATAATCGTAATATTCAGTTGCAGGAATTAAATCGCTTTCACTTTCTTCAACAAGCGGACAAACAATATACCCCTGCTGACCGTTATCCATTGTTTTTCTTAAAAATTCATAAAGTCTGTTGTGGTACGGAGAATTTACCCTGAACGTTTTTATAGGTAAGCGTCCCTTTGGCAATTCATCAAGAACAGAAACGTCAAGGTCGCCGTAAATTACCATTGCTAGTGTTCTTGGAATAGGTGTTGCAGACATAACAAGCACGTTTGCATTTTCACCCTTCTGAGAAAGTGCAGTTCTTTGCTCAACACCAAAACGATGTTGCTCGTCTGTTATAACAAGTCCCAGATTTTTAAATATAACGTCATTTTGTATCATAGCGTGAGTGCCGACAACAATGTTACACTCGCCGCTTTCTATTTGTTCTTTTAAAATCCTTTTATTTTTGGCAGTTGTTGAACCCGTTAAAAGACCTACATTAAATTCATCCTTCAAAAAATTTTTCAGGGTTTTAAAATGCTGATTTGCAAGTACCTCTGTCGGTGCCATAAATGCTGCCTGAAATCCATTTTTTACCGCAGTATAAATAACTGCTGCCGCAACGGCCGTTTTACCTGAACCAACGTCTCCCTGAACTAATCTGTTCATTGGCTTTTCACTCATTAAATCAGCAACCGCTTCACTTACCGCTCTTTTTTGTGCATCTGTTGGTGTAAATGGTAATTTTTTATAAAACTCTTCGCTTTTGTCCTCTTTTACGGGTACAGTTTTTCTTACTTCACCCAAACTTCTTTTTGAAAGTAAGCCTAACTGAAGAATTAAAAGCTCTTCAAAAATCAGACGTCTTTTTGCTTGTCTGAGCATTTCTTCACTTTCAGGGAAATGTATGTTTTTAAGAGTTTCTTCTAACGGTAATAGCTTATATTTTGTCATAAGAAATTGAGGCAAAACCTCTTTTATATTACCTGTTATTTCTTTTAAAGCAGTTTCGGTTAATTTTTCTATATTTTTAGAAGTCAGGTTAGAATTCGCTCTATAAACAGGACGTAAACGTTGTTTTTCACCCGCTATTTCAAATTTGGGCGAAAGCATTGTTTTACTGCCATATTTGTCAAGTGTAACCTTGCCGAAAAACAGATATTCCTCGTTTTCCTTCAACATATTTTTTACGTACTTGTTATTGAAAAAAACTATCGGCAAACAGCCGTTCATATCTGAAATAGTCGTTTTTGTGAGAATTTTACCGCCTTTTATTTTAACCTCAGAAACAGTTTCTATAACAGTCGCCTTTATGCAAACAGTTTCATTAAGCGGTGCTTCATAAATTTTTGTTGTTGTGTTCCAATCTTCATAACGCTTAGGGTAATAACGCAAAAGTGCCCCTATGGAAAAAATGCCGAGCTTTTCTAAGTATCTGGCTCTTGTTTCGCCAACACCCTTAAGAAACTTGATTCTCGTGTCAAATTCTACCATAGAGACACCCCCTTTAGTTCGTAACACATATTATAAAATTCTGAATTTTGATATTACGAATTTAAAATTATTTAATTACGCCCTTTTGAAGAATAATATTTGCATATAAAGCAGATTCACTTGTTGCAATTACTGCATAAGCCTCACGTGCTTTTTCATAAAACTCAAAACGCTCATATTGACCCATTTTTGTTTCACCGTTATTTTTATTTATTATTTCCTGATATTCTGCCCAGATTACAGGAGTCGGGTCGCCCTGTGTTGTAGCCATAAGCATAGCAGGAGTTTCAACGTAAGTATCTAATGGCATAAGCTTTAAAATAGCATCTAAAAGCTCAGGAACGTTGTGACCATCACAGCGAATAAGTCTTTTTGCATTGGAAGCTGCAGGGAAGTTACCGTCACCAATTACAATTGTGTCACCGTGACCCATTTCATCGAGAATTTTTAAAAGCTCAGGTGAAATAATATTCGGAATACCTTTTAACATAATTTTTACCGCCTTTTTAAATTATTTTTTTATTTGTCTTATATCTGTTCCTATAAAGTTGATAACTTCGAAGGAATTAAGTCTTGAAACCACTCTTTGACCATATCTTTCTTCAAGCTCACCAATTGAAAGATTTGAACTTATAATCATTGGTTTTGAGTTGAGAATAGCATTGTTTATAAGCTGATAAACAGCTGTTTCTGAAAATGCCGTTTTAAACTCTGTTCCTAAATCATCAATAATTAAAAGGTCTGCATTTTCGATTTCTTCTTCAATATCTCCGTTGCTTCTGCCGAAACGCTCTTTTTCCATTTCTTTTATAATGTTATCTGCCGAGCCGTAAAAAACGCTGTAGCCTTTTTCTGTTACTCTATTCATAACAGCAAGAGAAAGGTGTGTTTTTCCGAGCCCTGTAGCACCTGTAAAAAAGAAGCTACTTGAATTTTTATTGAAATTATCTGCATATGATTTCAGAAAATCTACAGAAGCCTCCATATATTCACGTGGAGAATAGCCTAACGACACATCTTTTTCTTTACTGTAATATTTCAAATCAAATGTATCAAAGGTACTTACTGCAAGAATTGAACTGCACGAATATTCACTCATAGAGATTTTTTTAAGTAATTCAATGTGACAACTGCAAAGCTTACCATTAAAAATACCCGAATCATTACAAAGCTTGCAAATGTATTGAGGCTCTAAATAATCCTCAGGGTACCCGTTATTTTTAAGTAAATCCTGCTTTTGCTTCTGAGCATTAAGATTTTTTTGGGCAAGGCTTTCTACATTAACAGCTTTGCCGTTACCCAAGCCTCTTATAACTTCAAGTGCCGCATTTCTTATAGTGTTTTCTATCTCTAAAAGCTCCGGCATTTTATTTATTAACTGCTTACGTCTCATTTCTGCAAGTTGTTCAGCATTATCTCTTCTTTTTTTGAGTTCATTTTCTGCTTTCAAATAAACGTCTTCACTGAATTTCATACTTTGGCTTCCTCCTTTTCTTTATTTTTCATTCTCTCTAAAATACTGTTTCTGCCGACATTGTTTACGTCATAAGATTTTTCTACCTTGGTAGTTATTGTCTTTTTCTTTTTAATTGTGGCACTTTCAACATCATAAATGTTTAAAGAATGCCACTTTTTAAGAAGTTTGTTTGCCTCGCTGAAGCTTCTGCCGCTTTCTTTTAACGCGTGTAAAATCATTTGGGTAGAAAAGCCCCAATTCACAGCCCACGCTCTTAAGTACTTTGCAACCTGTGGTGTTGGTTTTTCAGACTCTGACTCAACAAACGCTTTTATTTCTATGTATGTTTTCTGAATAGTTTCAAGATAAGAAATTTCAGAAATAGCCGCTTCTAAAGAATCAATTCCGTTCTTCACCCAATCCTCTGCACGTTTTTTAATTGCTATTGATGACAAATTACCCTCACTTTTCTGATAACTTAATAACATTATTATCAAATCAACCGAAAAACCGAAATAATCATAAATCATTAAAAGCAAAGCCTGAGTATCATAACCAAACGTACCGACTATTTTTTGAGCCTCTCTGAAAAGCATCGTTATGTTTTCATCCTCTGAAATTCTTAACGCAATTTCTCGTTGTGTCGGTTTTTTCACAGGAAGATTTTTAACAACTACCTTTACCTTTTCGACGTTTTTTTCTTCAAAAGAAATTTCGGCTATCTGCTTTGAATTTGCCGCAGCTTCCTTTGCCAATTCTTCATTTTTTTCACCATCATCAAAAATCACGTCGTTTTCTTTCCAATAATCTATGCAATCTTTTACGTCATTTTCAGAAAGTCCTGTGCAGGAGCTTATCTGTTTTTCATCGAGAGCACCATTCGGATTTCTTAAAATGAAGAGTAAAACTTTAAAACTTGCCGAGGGGGCAAGTTTTAAATATTTATCTATTAAATCTGTAGGAACGGCAACTGCACCGTTTGAAAAATCAATTTTTAATTTTAACATTTAATACACTCCGATATTATTCGGGGAATTTTATCATTACCGCTAATGTAAATCCGTTACCGCCGTAAGGAGCAATTCCTTCTAAATCAAGGTCCTTTGATTTTGTTTCACCAACAACAACGTAACCGCCGTCTGCTCCCTTACAGAGTGCAAGAGCACCGTCATTTTCAGTACCACCGAAGGAACGAACCCAGCTGAGAATACCATCTTCGTTGAAGCAGGCAACGAAAATATCTTTTTTACCTCTTGTTGTTACACCCTTGAAATCACGTGTTGAAGAGTTTGTTGAACCCGACATAATAAATGTTCCGTTAGAAAGTTCTATAACACTTGTTGCTTCGTCGTTGTTCTGCCCTCTCAACGGAGTTACAAAATCAATCTCAAGGTCTTTTGTATACTTAATTATATATGAATCATAGCCACCTCTTGAAGCGTAGTCACCTTTGAAGAAGCTATTTTCAACAGTATCTGAAGAATCAGAAGCACCGCACACTACAATGCCACCATCAGAAGTTGCTGTGATTCCCTCAAATTCTTCAATTCCGCTTCCTGCAATAGATGTTCTTTCTAATAAAACACCTTTTGCAGAATATTTGAGCACACCCGCATCCTTCTTGCCTAATGCCTGGAACAGGTTGCCTGAGAAGAAATGACCAAGAACGAACAATGAGCCGTCTTTTGATTCTACAACGCCTGTGAAAACATCCTGATTTGCACCGGCATATTCTTTCCAGAGAAGCTTACCTGCAGAATTATATCTTAAAATAATTGCTTTTGACTTTCCTGCTTCGCCCTTTGAATCTGAAGCATCGCCGTCATTGTTACCTACGTAACCTACAACAAC
Organism: Acutalibacteraceae bacterium; assembly: GCA_045646485.1. GTDB lineage: Bacteria > Bacillota > Clostridia > Oscillospirales > Acutalibacteraceae > DTU089. The sequence goes on along the minus strand of JAZRKU010000050.1, from coordinate 168,945 downwards.
CGCATCGCCATTTGAGGTAGTTACTACATCTGTGAAAGTATCAATGGTAGATGTTCCGAAGCTTTTAACCCACTGAATATTTCCGTTTTTATCAATTTTATAAATTGCAGAATCGTACCAGCCCTTTACCTGAATGTCTTCAATTGCTTTACCGTATCCTACGGCATAAAAAGAACCATCTTTACAAGAAGCAAGTGAAGTTAACTCAAGTGAGCCTGCAGAAGAACCAAAGGTTTTCTGCCACACAATTTCGCCGTTTTTATTATATTTTGTAAGCACAGAATATGGTGCTGCAAGATTTGAATCTTTATATTGAGTAAAGTCACCGTCTTTTGAGTTTGTAACGTTTAAAGTTATATAACAACTGTCAGATGTGAGAATTACATCTTCATATCTGTCTGCTGCAGAACCGCCCTGAGTATTTTTCCACTCGGTTTTTGCAGGCTCTATATCTATAATCGGTGCTTCTGTAATATTCACTATAGTAGTAAGCGGATTACCCTGCCCGTCTACAGCCGTGTTTCCTACACCATCTGTTACAAGAACTGATGAAGTTCCGACAACATTTGCACCTGTTGTTATATTACTGTTTCCTGTAGGGTTAACAGAAACGTTTGTTGTCACAACATTTCCGTTTGCATCTGTCACAATTACACCGTTCATATCTGTAACGGGAATCTGAGCGGTAAGGTCTTTGAAAACAACAGTAGTTAAAACTTCACCATCCGCATTTGTTACAGGATTACCGTCTGCATCTGTGAAAACTACCACTTCTGTTTCTGGCTGAACAGTTATTACATTACCGTTTTCGTCAGTTACGGGAACACCATTTTCATCAGTAACTACAATGGGCTCTAACTTATCTTTGCCTGAAACAAGAGCTACTGCTACTATAACTGCTACTAAAACAACTGCAATAATAGGAATGATTATTTTAAGAAGCTTTTTGTCTACCTTTTTTTCTTTCTTTTCTTCGGTATCCTTTTTAGTTTCTTTATTTTCATTTTCTTTTTTAGCGTCTGTGCTCTCTTTTTCTTTTACGTTTTCTTTTTGTGAAGCTTTTTCTTTTTTACCAGCTACAGGCACAGCTGCCGCTTTTGTTTCTTTTTCAGCCTCTTTTTTAGCTTCTTCTTTTTCTTTCTTGACAGAGTCTGCCTTTTCCTCAGGCTTTGCAGAAATTATAGCCTCTTCTTTTTTCTCAGGCTTTTCATCACGCTTTTCAGGCTTTTGAGAAGCTTTCTTTTCGGCTGTTTTTTCATTGGCTTTTTCTGCAGCTTTAATTACCGCTGCAGATTGCTCACCCTTTTTAGCACGCTTCATAGGTGGTGGAGCCGCTTTCTTAGCAGCTTCTTTTTCTTCATTTACACCATTTGGATTTTTCTTTTCTTCCATAAAAGTGTTTCCTCCAATATAAGACACTGATAACTCATGTAGTCTGAATTTTTTTGAAAACAGAGTTACTTCGTCCTGAAAACGAAATAACCTTCTGAGCGACTATGTGTAAAATCAATTCAGGTAACACATATCCACTCTAAAATCATATTCTTCTTTATAATATCATAAAATTAAATCTATTTCAATCTACAATCGTACAAAATTTACTTGTATTTTTTTCAATTTCTTACAATTATTCACGCTCAACATATTGTATTCATATTTCTTTTTGAAAAACTATATAAAAAGTACTTATATTTATTATGTAATATTTCTAATTTTGCTTTTTATTCGCATTTTAATCAAAAAAATCATTGAAAACGAAAAAAATATGTGCTATTATAACAAATACAGAGTATTTTGACGGTATTTTTTATTTTCACAATAAAACTGTTCTGACTTTGATTTTTATCTCGCAAATGAGGGAGGAATTTTTTTGGGCAAATATTCTATTGAAAACATCCGAAACGTTGCTATAACAGGTCACGCCGGTAAGGGTAAAACTACTCTTGCAGAGGCAATGCTTTTTGTTTCGGGTGCAACAGAAAGATTAGGCAGAGTTGCAGACGGCAACACCGTTCTTGACTTTGATTCTGAGGAGAAAAGAAGAAAAGTTTCTATTTCTTCAAGTATGGCTTACACCGAATGGAGAAACAGAAAAGTTAATATTTTTGACACACCGGGTCTTTTTGATTTTGAAGGTGGCAGAAGTGAAGCAATGCGCGCTTGCGAAACTACAATTGTTGTTTTTTCTGCAGGCAAGGGAATAGATGTTGGTGCAGAAAAAGCGCTCAGTGCGGCAGGTAAAATGGGGCTTTCAAAAATTATTGCAGTTACAAAATGTGACGGCGAAGAAAGAGATTTTTATAAAACTCTTGATGCTCTTAAGGTTCGCTACGGCACAGCAATCTGCCCTGTAGTTATTCCTTTTATGGAAAACGGCAAAGTCAGCTGCTACGTAAACTTCTTGCAGAACAAGGCTTTTAAATACGTCGACGGAAAAGCAACAGAAGTTGCAATTCCGGATGATGCTCGCATAAAAGATATCCACTCAGCATTCACAGAAGCAGTTGCTACTGCAGACGATGACCTTATGATGAAATTCTTTGACGGTGAAGAATTTACACACGATGAAATTGTTGAAGGTCTCTCAAAGGGTGTTTACGATGGCACTGTTGTTCCTGTTTACGCTTGTTCAGGTTACACAACAGATGCAGTTGATTTACTTCTCAATGGTATTACAAAGCTTGCACCTGCACCGAAGGCTGAAGGTGATGTTGCTTGTGATGAAAACGGCAACCTTGCAGCAATATGCTTCAAAACTGTTGCCGACCCATTCATTGGTAAAATGTCTTTCTTTAAAGTGGTTTCAGGCAAAATCACTCCTGACACCGCACCATATAACCCACGTACAGAGCAAGTTGAAAAAATGGGTAAGCTTGTATTTGTAAAAGGTGGTAAACAAGAAGATACTTCTGAAATTTCTGCAGGTGACATTGGTGTTGTTACAAAGCTTTCAGGATTTAAAACCGGTGACACAATGTGTAACCAAAAGGCTCCTGTTTCTTTAGAGCCGGTTGTCTTCCCTATTCCTTGCTATTCAATGGCAGTAAATGTTGTTAAAAAAGGCGAAGAAGATAAAGTTGCTTCTGGTCTTTCTAAACTCAGCGATGAAGACGGTTCATGCTCATTTGTTACTAACAAAGAAACAAGAGAGCAAATTCTTTCAGGTCTTGGCGAACAACATCTTGATACAATTATTACTAAGCTCAAAAATAAATTCGGCGTTGAGGTTGAATTAACCGTTCCTCGTGTTGCTTACAGAGAAACAATACGCAAAACTGTAGATAAGCAAGGTCGCCATAAGAAACAGTCCGGTGGTCACGGTCAGTTCGGTGATGTATGGATTCGCTTTGAACCTTATATGGGCGAAGAGGATTTTGTGTTTAATTCAGATGAAGTTGTAGGCGGTGCAGTTCCGAAAAACTTCTTCCCTGCAGTTGAAAAAGGTCTTCGCGATTGCGTTGCACAAGGTCTTATTGCAGGTTACCCTATGGTTGGAATTAAAGCTTGTCTTCACGATGGTTCTTACCACCCTGTTGACTCTTCAGAAATGGCATTTAAAATGGCTGCACGTCTTGCATTCAAAGCAGCAATTCCTGATGCAAAGCCAACAATTCTTGAACCTATAGGAACACTCAAAGCAATTATTCCTGACGACTACTTAGGTGATATTATAGGTGACGTTAACAAACGCCGTGGTAGAGTTCTTGGTATGGCTCCTGCTGACCAACCAAAAATGCAAGAGCTTATAGCAGAAGTTCCGTTAGCAGAAATGGGCGACTTCGCAATAGCTCTTCGTTCAGTAACTGCAGGTCGTGGTTCTTTTACAACTGAATTTGCACGTTATGAAGATGCCCCTGAAGCAATTGCTAAAAAGGTTATCGAAGAAGCAAAATTCACAGATACAGACGAAGATTAATCTTATTCATTGTTTTTTTCATATATGTTTCACGAGAAACAAAACCTTTAATGTTTCTCGTGAAACATATTTTTTGTTTAACATTTTGTGAAAATAAAATGATTTAACAATTTACTAACAAGTATTTTAATAATATTAGTACTTTCTTCATTTTCTATTCATAATTATACATTATAATAAACCCGTGCTAAGAAAGGGAGCCGCACCCGAGTATTAGTTACTTATCCCTTATGTTATATAGGGGATTGACCCCTCCTCAAGTAAACCTTGGCGTTTATAGTGTTATACTTGCGCCGGAAAACAACGACTGTCCCCTCAGTCGTTGTTTTTCTTTTTATTTGAATAATTTGTTTATTATTGTCAATAACATAATTGTATTATATTCGAAAGGATTGATTATATTATGGATAACGATAAAAACAAAGAAACAAAAAAGGATAACAACAGAAAATTCAAAATAGCCTATGCCTTTGCAGTGGTTATTGCTTTAGGTGCTTTAATGTTTACTAAAATTTCTACAGAAAGAAACTTAGGTAACATTTCTTCACTTGAAGAAAGCGGGAATAATATTTCTGTTACTCAATCCCCAATAGAAATCCCTGAGGAAACAGTAAGACAAAACTTAATTGACGTGCCGGACACCAGAGACAACACAGAGAAACAAAGCGAAACAGAAGAAGACAAATATAATAAACCTTATAATGATTATTACTGTTTACCTTTTGGCAATCAGATAATCAAAGATTACAGCAATAAAACCCCTGTTTATTCAAAAACATTAAGAGATTGGCGAACACACAACGGAATAGATTTTTCAGGTGAAGAAGGCGGTGCTGTAGTTGCCATAAGCTATGGTGAAGTTATTTCAGTCTATGAGGATTCACTTTACGGAACCTGTATTTTAATTGACCACGGAAACGGAGTAACTGCAAAATATTGCGGACTCAACAAAGAAACCGTAACCGTAAAAGAACACGCATTAGTAAACACAGAAGATATAATTGGTTATTTAGGAAGTATCCCCTGCGAAAAAACAGAAGGCGCACATCTTCATTTTGAAATAACTCATAATGGTGAAATAGTAGAGCCGTTGGAATTAATGGGTAAATAAAAGAAAAAATAAAAGAGAACAAATCAGGAGCTGTAAAAAGACGTATTTTTGCAGCTCCTTTCATTTTGTTTTTTCTCTTGTAATTCTCCAAAATTTATGCTAATATAAAATTTGTGTTATAATTTGTAAAAAATTAGCATAAAACAAATGGAGGTTTTAAAATGAAAGCAAAGAAGTTTATCCCTAAAATTCTACTTTGTTTAGTAGTGGTTGCATTCATTGTTGTGTGCTCAATTATAGCTCCTGCAACAAGTGCAACAAGCACGTTATGGGCATTGTTACCGCCTGTAATTGCAATTTGCCTCGCTCTTATCACAAAAGAGGTTTACTCTTCTCTTTTTGTTGGTATTGTAGTAGGTGGTCTTTTAGCAACGTCTTTCAATCCAATTCACACAGTCGGTGCAGTTGTCAGTGACGGTTTTATAAGTGCTGTTTCAGGCAACTCAGGTATTTTCATCTTCTTGGTTCTTTTAGGTGCAATGGTTGCACTTATTAACAAAGCGGGTGGTTCTGCAGCATTCGGTGAATGGGCAGCAAAGCACATAAAAACAAAGGTTGGTGCATCTATTGCAACATTCCTTTTCGGTGTACTTATTTTTATTGACGACTATTTCAACTGCTTAACAGTTGGTGCAGTTATGCGTCCTGTTACAGACAAAACAAAAATCTCTCGTGCAAAGCTTGCTTATTTAATAGATGCTACAGCGGCACCTGTTTGTATGATTGCTCCTATTTCATCATGGGCAGCAGCAGTTTCTTCTTATGCACCTGATGATGTAAACGGCATTGCTCTTTTCTGTAGCGCAATTCCTTTTAACTTCTACTCACTTATGACATTCGTATTTATCATCGCTCTTACTTTAATGAAATTCGATTACGGCCCAATGAAGCTTCACGAAGCAAATGCTTTAAAGGGTGACCTTTTCACATCTGGCGAAATTAAAGCGGATGATGAGTCTGAAAAAATTGTAAAAGGTAAAGGTAAAGTTATTGACTTAATTTTCCCGATAATTATTCTTATTGCAATAAGCGTATTTGCTCTTGTTTATGTTGGCAGATGTATGGGCGAAGAATGGGTATTTAATTATCTCGATTACGACGCATCATTAAGCTTTATTGATGCATTTGGTAACACTGATGCTACAACAGGTCTTCCTTGGGGTGGAATCATCGCTCTTATTGTAACAATTATTTATTTAATTGCAAGAAGAGTTATTACATTTAAAGATGCTATGGAATGTATTCCAAAAGGCTTTATTGCAATGGTACCTGCACTCCTCATTCTTACAATGGCAACTACTCTTAAAAATATGACAAACTTATTAGATGCTTCAGGCTTTGTTGAAGGTGCTATGGCAAATGCAGGTGCTCTTCAGAATTTCTTACCTGCAATTATTTTCTTAGTTGCTTGCTTCATTGCATTCTCAACAGGTACATCATGGGGCACATTCGGTATTCTTATTCCAATAGTTCTTGCTATATTCCCTGTAGGTAGCATAACCGGTATTATTGGTATGTCAGCTTGTCTTGCGGGTGCTGTTTGCGGTGACCACTGCTCACCTATTTCAGATACAACAATTATGTCATCTGCAGGTGCACGTTGTGACCATATCAACCACGTTTCAACACAGCTTCCTTATGCAATTACAGTTGCGGCAATTTCTTTTGTAGGTTACATATTAACAGGTATTTTAACAAGCATCAAAGGCTTACCTGAATTTGTTGTTTACCTTTCAATTCCGGTTCTCGCAATATTAACAGTTGCAACCTTGTTTGTTATTAAAACTGTTACAAATAAAAAAACTGCTTAAGCTTTAAGTAAAAAATAAAAATAAGAAGGAATTCCACAAAGGAATTCCTTCTTTATTTTATGCTTTTTTCATTTTTTCAAGAAATTCTACAGCTTTTCTTATGTCTGCTTCAGGGTTATCTCCAACTTCTCTTTCTATTGTAAGGAAGCCTTTGTAACCGATGTCTGTCAAAGCTTCAAGATAAGCTTTAAAAGGAACTGAGCCCTCGCCTAACGGAACCTCAAGGAAAGAATCTTCTGTAACAATTACTTCCTGCTTCATACCATAAATAATTTCAGGATCTTTATAGAAGATTTGCTTACCATCTTTTGCGTGAGTGTGAACTATGTATTTCTGAAGATTGTGAACCGCCTTAACAGGGTCATCTCCTGTAACCATAACCAAGTTAGCCGGGTCAAGGTTTACTCCAACACCTGTTGAACCAAGAGAATCTAAAAATTCTTTTAAAACTGCAGAAGTTTCAGGGCCTGTTTCTATAGCAAAGTGAGCATCAATAGAATCTGCATATTCAGCAAGCTCGTGACAAGCTTCTTGCATAACTTTATATCTGTCGTGATTTTTATCACCCGGAACAACACCAATATGTGTTGTAACAACGTTTGTTTCAAGCTCTTTTGCAAGGTCTAAAATTCTTTTTGACTTTTCTATTTTATCGGGGTTTTTTTCTTTAAAAGAAAAACCACCTCCACCTAAGTCACCACAAAGTGCAGAAATTTCAAGTCCGTTTGATTTAACTAAATCGAGAAATTCCTTTCTTTTTGCACCAACAAGATTTTCTGGTGCCATTTCGCCTGAAGTAGCATAAACCTGAATACCTTGCGCACCTACCTCTGCCGCTTTTTTAACCGCAGTAGGAATATCTGTGCGGAAGCTATTGATAATTACACCAATCGGAAAATTGTACATAACAAAAACTCCTTTTAAAAATTTATTGATTATCAAAATTCTGATAATTGTTTACGTTAAAATCCGATGCCTTATGTGAAGCATATGGGTTATTCTTTTGATTATAATCAGGTGAATACATATTTAAACCCGATGACATTACACCAAACGTTTTTTCATATTGCTCAAGCATCTTTTTATAAAGATTTTTCTTTCGGATAGTAAGCACTATTAAAAGAATATTAATTGCAACAGGAATAATTAAAGCAATACAAAGAATTTTTAAAAATACGTTTGTCTGCTCATCTAAAACGTTATAATTAAGAGCAAGGTCTGAAATCATTTCATCATAAGAAACTGCCTTTGAAAAATCGACCTTGTTCTCAGGTTTATCTCCTTCAAGAGGTGTACCATTCATTTCAAAAGACTTAATCATACTGTATAATGCAGAGTAATCTCTGGTGTTAACCTCTTGCAAAAAGCAGAATATGTATTCTTCATTTGCGAAAAGGTACCCTCTGTAGTAGTAACCTTCAGCACCCTCAATTTCAACACAGAAACTTCCATTTTTCCAGACAACTTTTCTTGAAAAGGTTGAAATATCTGTATAACAAGAGTTTTGGGCGAAAGAAGCGAAAATATCAACTGCCTTATTCAAATCTTTTTCCATATTCTCGATTTGACCGTTGTTTTCCTGTGCTTGAAAATAAATGTACTCTAACGTACCATCTTCTTTATTGAAATCAAAAATTTCTGTTTCTTCATAAACCCAACTGAATTTATAGCCATCTGGAATTTCAAAGTAAAAAGATGAATTGAAAATTTCTTCTATATCACTTGCAAACGAAACAACTGAAAGAGGTAAAAGCAAAATTACAACTGTTAAGAATAGAGCTATAATCCTTTTTTTCATCACTTATTCCCCCAATCGTTATTTTCTATTTGAGAATTAAGTGTTTCATTGAAATTTGTCTCTAACTGAGAATAATTGCTGTTTCTATTTTCTTCAGGCGAAAACGGAGCAAACGTTTGTGGATTAAAATTATAATTTGAAGGAGGAATATCTTTCATATCCTTCATAATTTCTTTTGTGTAAACTTCTCCGTAAACAGCTACAAAAACATTTATTTTTTCTTTTAACTTCTTCTTCTGTGAATTTAAGACTATTAATAAAATAAGTGTAGGAATCCAGAGAAGAATTGAAACTCCCGCTAAAGCAAACAGGAATGTAGTTGATTTTTCAAGTCCCATTTCTTCAAATGATTCAGAAACTGCGTCATCCTCATAAGCAATTATTTCTGTTTCTGCTTCTGTTTCCTCTTCAACTCCAAAATTATTTACAGGCATTGCAAAAGCAACAGTAGAAAAACAAAATATTAACGTTACAGATAAAACTAACATTAAAAGTTTTTTCATTTAATTTCTCCCTCATTTTTTTATTTTTAACCAATATTCTTTTGCCGCTTGCTCTTGCTTATTGTCGCCAAATTCATAATAACAAGCATTTTTAAGAACATCGGGTAAATACTGCTGGTCTACCCACCTGTTCGGATAATCGTGAGGATATTTATAAAACTGCCCTTTAATTTCTGCGTCGTCTCCATCAAAATGCTTATTTTGAAGCTGTCGCGGAATAGGTCCTGATTTTCCTTTTCTTAAATCCTGTATTGCGGCATCAATTGCACTTTCGCCTGAATTCGATTTTGGCGAATTTGCAACAAGAATTACTGCATCTGCCAAAGGAATTCTTGCTTCAGGCATACCAACCTGCAAAGCAATATCTGTTGCCGCTTTTACAATAGGCAAAATCATAGGGTAAGCAAGTCCAACGTCTTCTGCAGCACAAACTAAAAGTCTTCTTATTGCAGAGGTCATATCACCCGCCTCTAAAAGTCTTGCTAAATAATGAACCGCCGCATTCGGGTCTGAGCCTCTCATAGATTTCTGAAAAGCAGAAAGAATGTCGTAATGCTCGTCGCCCTCTCTGTCATATCTCATAGCACTTTTTTGTGTCAGTGCCCTTGCATTTTCTAAAGATATTACTCTTTTTTCATTTTCCTTCGGAGGATTAGAAGAAAGAACGCAAAGCTCTACAGCATTAAGCGATTTTCTTACATCACCACCGGAAGCAGTTGCAATATGTAAAGAAACACCTTCTTCTATATAGAATTCTTCTTCATATTCTTCAGCTAAAACAGAAAATGCCCTGTTTACTGCTTTCTCAGCTTCTGTCGGGGTAACCGCTTTAAATTCAAAAACAGAAGAACGACTTAAAATTGCACTGTAAACATAAAAATACGGATTTTCAGTAGTTGACGCAATTAACGTTATTGAACCGTTTTCTATGAATTCTAAAAGCGTTTGTTGTTGCTTTTTATTAAAATATTGAATCTCGTCAAGATATAAAAGAATTCCGTTAGGTGAATTAAAGGTATTAAGCTCATCAAAAATATCTCTTATATCCTGAGTAGAGGCAGTTGTACAATTAAGCTTTCTCAGATTTTTATCGGTCTTTTTTGCAATCATTCTCGCAAGGGTAGTTTTACCCGTACCCGAAGGCCCGTAAAAAATCATATTTGGAATTGTACCTGAATCTATTATATTTCTTAAAGGTTTATTTTCACCAATCAGATGTTCCTGCCCGACCATTTCATCAATAGTCTGTGGTCGGATTCTGTCTGCAAGAGGTGTTGCCATATATTTTTCTCCTAATTTTATATTTCAAATTCTGCAGAATCGTAAGACACTTCAAATCCCAATTCTTTTGCTACGGGAACTAACTCGTCATAAATTAATTTACCGTTATGTGAAAAATGATGTAAACAGAAAACAGTATTTTCATCTGCATTTGTTTTTAAAAGTCTTTCCTTCACGTCACAACACGCTTTTATTCCCATATGATTTGTATATGCTTTTTCATTGAGAATAGAGGTGCAGTCAAGTGCTACAAAATCGAATTTAATTTTACTTTTTTCTATATAGTCCCAGGTCTCTTCTAAAAAATAGCCTGTGTCGTGCGCATAAAGAATTGCTTTACCGTCTTTTTCAATAATATAAATAACAGGGTCAAGGTCTTTTGCGTGGTCCGCCTTAAGTGGCGTTACGTTATAATCTAAAATTTCATATGTATTATATGGAACTATTTCATTCCATTTAAGTGCCTTTTCATCACGTTTTTCTGATAATTCCAAAATTGGCAAAAGCTCAGAAGCGGAGCTTTTTGTAGAATAAATTTCTAACGGTTTTTTTTCTTCTTCATTCATAAAATATGCATAACCGAAAACTCTGTAATGAAAGTCATAAGGGTAAATATGGTCGTCGTGACCGTGGGTAATCAAGCACGCTTTCATATCTCTTAAATCTAACCCGTAGTTCAAAACGTGAAGATATGTGTCGGCAGAAAAATCAATCATCAATTCGTTATTTATAACTGTTCCCGAGCGTGTTCTTATGTTTTTTCCACCTTTTTTTCTTGCTTTTTCGCAAGTCTCACAAGAGCAGAACATACCCGGAAAACCCTCTGCTGCTGCAGTGCCGTAAAACTTAATTTTCATTCAAACATCTCTCTTTTCTACCCGACTTTTTTTAAAAAAATTCCTCTTAAAACATTCCAAAAAACGTGTATTCAACAAAACCTGTTAAAACAGCCAGAAACATTGGTACTACGCCATATTTTGAAGATAAATAAACATAAATCTGTTGCTGCTGCAACGGCAATTCCATTGCTCTTTTAATATTTTTGGTAAGCTTATTTTTATAAAGCTTTGTTGCTGAAACTCCCATAAAAGCTCTCAACAAAACAGAGGCAATCATAATGCCGTAAACAAGAACCTTCGGAACAGTAACTGCATTTGATGCTTCTATAAATTCTGCCTGATTTTTTGTTAAGGTAACATTGTTTCCTGTTTCATATAAAAGAACCTTTTCCATAAAATAATAGTCCTCTTCAGCGCAGGCATAAAATGCTTCTTTGTAGTCTTCATTCATTAAAAACGGTGCCATAGAAGCGCCCATAAATGCAATGTATATTGCCAACACTAAAAGTGAAAGTTTATACATTTTTCTATAAAGTGTCCATGCCATAGGAAAAATAAAAGCACAAGCATTAAAAAGATAATTTTTCTGTGTTTTTTCCATTATTAAAAATCGCGGCATATAGTAATTCTGATTTTTGCCGATTGATGCTTCGTAGTAGCTTGAAGGAATATTATTAATTAAAACCTGATTTGTCGGTTTTCCGTTTATATTTTTAAAAAGCTCTTCAATAGAGTTTTTCAATTCCTCGTTATTTTTGTCTTTTTCGCTATTAAATTCAACGTTTACAATGTTTACTACATCTTCAGTCTTTTTGACGTCATCTTCAATTATGACGTCTAATTTCTCAGCTTTTTCTTCTTTTTTAAAAACAAAATTTTCACCATGAAGAGACTTATTTTTACATTCACCCAAAGCATTATAGCAATCTCTGTGATGCGGGGTTCCGCAATCGGGGCAAACTACTACGTCGTCTTCTTCTTTAAAAACGTTGTTACAAACAGGACACACTTGATTTTCAAACTTCATTTTACACTTTCCTCTTTAAAAATTAAAATATAAAAATCCAAAATATATATTACAAGAAATATTCTGAAAATGCAATACAAAATGAATTTTTTAATTTTATCTACATTAGGTTGAAAAATTGTAGATAATATGTTATACTATTAAGGAATATTTATATTATTATATATATATACTTATAATTGTGAAAATTTGGGGTGAAAAAATTGGATAATTTATCCGAATTGTGGACGGCTATTTTAGCAGAATTAGAAAAACAAATTCCTGAAGTTGTTATGAAAACCTGGATTGCTCCACTTGAACCCGTTTCTTTTAATGGTGAAACACTATCTCTTAAGGTTGATGATTTCAAAAGAAACGTAATTCAAAATAAATTTTTTAATGATATTCAGAATGCAGTTGAGAAAGTAATTGGTTTTTCTGTAGAAGTAGTTATTGAAACAGAAAAAGAAAGTCTTATGAGAGTAAGCTCAGAAGCAGCAGATACTTCAAAAGGACTTGAGCTTACATTTGAAAAATTTATTGTTGCACCAACTAACCAGTTTGCTTATTACGCAGCAAACACCGTAGCACAAAAACCGGGCAGTGTTCATAACCCGCTTTTTATTTACGGTAAATCAGGACTCGGTAAAACTCACTTGTTAAAAGCAATTTATGCCGAAATACAAAAAAATAAGCCGGAATTAAATATTCTTTACACAAATGGCGAAACCTTTATGAATGAAATGTACGCTCATATTACTGAAAAAAATATGAGAGAATTTCATAACAAATTCAGAACTCCTGACGTTCTTTTAGTTGACGATATTCAATTCATAGAAAATAAAGTTCAGATGCAAGAGGAATTCTTCTACACATTTGAAGAATTAATAAGCCAGGGTAAACAAATTGTTTTGGCATCAGACAGACCTCCTAAAGATATTAAATCTTTAGAAGAAAGATTAAGCAGCCGTTTTCTTTCAGGTCTCTTGGCAGATATTCAACCACCTGAAATAGAAACAAGAATTGTAATAATAAAAAAGAAGGCTCAGCTTCTTGATATGGAAATGCCTGATGATGTTGCAGAATACATTGCTGAAAAGCTTAAAAACAACGTTCGTCAGTTAGAAGGTGTTGTTAAAAAGATTTATGCAATCTATTCTATAAATAACAAAAAGCCTACAATTGCTCTTGCGAACGACGTTATAAAAGACGTTATTTATTACGCTCAGCCTACAGAGGTTACAATAAAAAATATTATTGAGCAGGTTTCAAAGGCACTTGGAGTTTCTGCAGAGGATATTCAATCAAATAAAAAGAAAGCAGAAATTGTTAATGCACGTCAGTTCGCAATGTATATTATGCACGAAGTAACAAATCTTACTTTAGACGAAATAGGAAAGCAATTTGGTAACAAAAAGCACTCCACCGTTCTTTATTCGTGCGAAGCGGTAGAAGAAAAAATTGCAGAAAGTGCTCAGCTTGATGCTATGGTTTCAGATATTATGAAAAACGTAAAAGAAGAATAATAAAAAGTTATCTACAAATTAACATCAATTAACAAAAAGGAATAAACATTTCTGACAATAACTTTAAATTGCTACTTTTATAAACACTGTTTAAAATTTTATCTACATAGAGAAACATGCTGAAAAACTATATATTTCAATAAAAAACAAAGTTTTCTACAATTCTACACTCTCTACTACTACTACTAAAATATATTTATGTTTTGGCAATTCGTTTTTTAAAAAATTTAAAACTTTTCTAATTTATCGTTTGGAGGAAAAAATATGAAAATTACTTGTAATACATCTGTACTTGCAGAAGCTTGTAACATTGTTCAAAGAGGTGTTTCTCAGAAAAGCACTATTCCTGCTACAGAAGGTATTTATATGCAGGCAAAAAATTCAAGACTTACTCTTTCAGGTTATGACCTTGAAGTTGGTATTACTACTGTTATAGATTGTAACGTTGAACAAGAAGGAAGCATTGTTCTTAATTCACACTTATTATGTGATATTTTAAGAAGATTACCAAATGAATTTGTTTCAATAGAAATAGATGAACATAATTTATGTAAAATTCATTCAGGTGAAAGTGAATTTTCTCTCATTGGTATTCCTGCAGATGATTATCCTGAATTACCAACTGTTTCAGGAGGATTCCCCTTCGTTATTAAAAAATCACTTTTAAAAGAAATGATAAGACAGACTATTTTTGCTGTTGCTGTTTCTGATTTAAAGCCTGTTCATAAAGGAATTAAATTTGAAGTTACTAAAAATAATTTAAGACTCATTTCCTGTGATGGCTTCAGACTTGCAATAAGAAACGAAGCTATTGAATATGATAACGAGGATTTAACATTTATTGTTCCTTCAAAAACTCTTGCAGAGGTTACAAAACTTATAGACGACAGCGATGAAAAAATTACTCTTAATATAGGTAAAAAATATATTTTATTTGAAATAGGCAACTACAGAATTGTTTCTCGTCTTCTTGAAGGTGAATTTTTCAATTATAAAAATGCAATTCCTTCAGAAAACTCAACAAAAGCAAGAGTAAACGTTAAACAACTCATTAACAGTGTAGACAGAACTGCTCTTCTTATTACAAGCAAAATAAAGAGTCCTATAAGATGTGTTTTTGAGGATAACACAATAAAAATTTCTTCTACCACATCACTCGGTGCTGCAAACGATAAAATTTCAGCTGCTATTGATGGTAAAAGAGTAGAAATAGGATTTAACAACTCATATCTTACAGACTGTCTTAAAACAGTAGACGTTGATGAAGTAAATATTGAGCTTAACGGCCCTATTTCTCCTATTATTATAAAACCTCTTGAGGGCGATAACTTTATTTTCCTTATTATTCCTATGAGATTAAAAAACGAAACAATTCAAAACTGATGCGGGAAGAATAAATTATGAAAATAAAATTAAAAGTTGCTAAAAAAGAAGAACAAGAGTTTGTTTTAAAGGGTGAGTTTATAAGACTCGACGACCTTTTAAAAAACGTTGGTGTAGTGCAGACAGGTGGCCACGCAAAAATAGAAATTCAAAATGGTATGGCTAAGGTAAACGGTGAGGTTTGCACTATGAGAGGTAAAAAGCTTCGTCAGGGTGACGAGGTTGAATATGAAAGAATTATTTACAAAGTAATTTAGTGATATAGGAGAAATTTATGAAAATAAATTCTATTTCGCTTAAAGACTTCAGAAATATTGAAGATATGACGTTTTTACCGGATGATGAGGTAAATGTAATTTACGGACAGAATGCTCAGGGAAAAACAAATATTTTAGAAGCAATCTGGCTTTTTACGGGTTGCAAAAGTTTCAGAGGAAGCAAAGATAGCGAGTTTATTAAATTTAATAGTGAATTTTCAAAAATTTCTCTTGATTACGAAGATAAAATAAGAGAAAAAAAAGCAGAAATAATTATAAGCGGCAAAAAAAAGGCACTTTTGAACGGAGTAGAGAAAAGTTCCACTGCAGACTTTATTGGTGAATTTTATGCAGTAATATTTTCTCCCTCTCACCTTTCTCTTATAAAAGACGGGCCAAACGTAAGAAGAAAGTTTTTAGATACTGCAATTTGTCAGTTAAAACCTAAGTATGCAAAAACCTTAAGCTCTTACAGAAAAGTTATTTTACAAAGAAATTCTCTTTTAAAGGATATTCAATATCACAGTGAACTTTATGATATTCTGGATGTTTTAGACGAACAGCTTGCAAAATATTCTTCTCTCATAATAAATGAAAGAGTAAAATATCTTAAGCTTCTTTCAAATCACAGTGAAGAAATTTATTCAGGTATTTCAGAAAAAAAAGAAAAAATGTCTTTAAAATATCTTTGCGGTTTAGAATCTTTGGAAAAAACAGAAATAGAAGATATTTATGATTTTTTAACTGTTAAAATAAAAGAGTCCCGAAAAGAAGATATTTTACTGAAATCTACTTCAGTAGGTCCTCACAGAGATGATATTGAAATAAACATAGACAACATAAGTGCAAGAAGCTTTGGCTCACAGGGTCAGCAGCGTTCGTGTGCATTAGCATTAAAATTAGGCGAAAGTGAAATCATTAAAGATGTAACAGGAGAAAACCCCGTTGCTTTGCTTGATGACGTTATGAGTGAGCTTGATGAAAAAAGGCAGGATTATGTTTTAAACAATATAAAAGAAAGACAGGTTTTTCTTACTTGCTGCGACCCTTCTCAGGTGTTAAGGCAGTGTAAAGGTAAATCTTTCTTGATAGAAAAAGGAAAAATAAAGTAAAAAGGAAAAATTTATGTATATACATATCGGACAAGATACTGTTATAGTAGATGAAGAAATAATAGGTATTTTTGATATGGAAAATACTACTGTTATGAAGAGTACAGTTGATTATTTGAATACAGCAGAGAAAAATGGAATGGTAAATAACGTTGCTCCGTTTGAATTACCAAAATCTTTTGTTGTTACAAAAACAAAAAAAGGTAAAAAAATTCATATTTCTCCTGTTTCAGTAGGAACTATTTTAAAAAGAACAGAAAGCAAAATTCCTACGTAATAATTTAACTTTTTTATATATAGATTTTAAAATACGGAGGTTATCGTTTTGGACGAAACAAATGTAAAAACCGAAGCAGAATTAAGAGAAGAACAATTAGAAGAAGCAGTTGTGTTAGAAGAAAGTAACATTGATACAGTTGTTACTGAAAAATATGATGCAAGTGCAATTCAGGTTCTTGAAGGACTTGAGGCAGTAAGAAAAAGACCGGGTATGTACATAGGCTCTACCGGTCCTAAAGGTCTTCACCACCTTGTTTACGAAATTGTTGACAACTCAATAGACGAAGCATTGGCAGGATTCTGTTCCAATATTGAAGTTGAAATCTTACCGGGAGATATAATTACCGTTCGCGATAATGGTCGTGGTATTCCTGTAGGTTTTAACGAACAGCAAGGCTTACCCGCTGGTACAGTTGTACTTACAGGTCTTCACGCCGGTGGTAAATTCGGCGGTAGCGGTTATAAGGTTTCAGGCGGTCTTCACGGTGTTGGTTCGTCTGTTGTTAACGCTCTTTCAGAATGGTTTGAGGTTGAGGTTTCTCAGGATGGTCACGTTCATTATCAGAGATTTGAAAGAGGTAACCCTACCTGCGACCTCAAAATAATTGGTGATACAGATAAAACAGGTACTTTAATAAGATTTAAAGCAGACCCTGAAATTTTTACAGAAACAACAATTTATGAATTTGAGGTTCTTGAAAGAAGATTAAGAGAACAGGCATTCTTAAATGCAGGTCTTTCAATTTCTCTTACAGATAAAAGAAATCTTGATGAGGAAAAGGGCGAGGTTTACTGTTATGAAGGCGGTATTTCTTCATTCGTTGATTTTGAAACCAAAAAACGTGGTTTAACACCTCTTCATGAAGAACCAATTCATTTTTCTGCAGTAAGTGGCGACAGAGAAGCAAACATTGCTCTTATGTATAACGACAGCTATAATGAATTAGTTTTAAGCTTTGCAAACAACGTGCGTACTATTGATGGTGGTACTCACGAAACAGGCTTCAAAACTGCACTTACAAGAGTATTTAATGATTACGGAAAAAAATATAATCTCTTAAAGGATAATGACAAAAAGCTTTCAGGTGAAGACGTAAGAGAAGGTCTTACAGCAGTTATAAGCGTTAAGCTTACAGAAGCACAGTTTGAAGGTCAGACTAAAGGTAAATTGGGTAACACAGATATTACTCCGATTGTTTCAAAATGTGTTTATGAAAAATTAATGACTTATTTTGAAGAAAATCCTTCTGTTGCAAAAGAAATCTTCTCAAAAGCACTTGATGCTTCAAGAGCAAGAGAGGCTGCAAGAAAAGCAAGAGATAACGCAAGAAGAAAATCTGTGCTTGAAAGCAACTCACTTCCTGGTAAATTAGCCGATTGTATTGAAAAAGATTCATCAAAAACTGAAATTTACATAGTAGAGGGTGATTCTGCGGGTGGTTCAGCAAAAATGGGTCGTGACAGAATGATTCAGGCTATTCTTCCTCTCTGGGGTAAAATGCTCAACGTTGAAAAAGCAAGGGTAGATAAAGTTATTGGTAATGACAAATTAACTCCTGTTGTTTTAGCCTTGGGTACGGGTATTGGCGAAGATTTTAATATAGAAAAGCTTCGTTACGATAAAATTATTATTATGGCCGATGCCGACGTCGACGGTGCTCACATCAGAACACTTCTTCTCACATTCTTCTTCAGATATATGAGAGAATTAATTGAACAAGGTCATATTTATTTAGCACAACCTCCTCTTTACAGATTAAGTAAAGGTAATAAGCATCACTACGCATATTCTGACGCAGAACGTGATGAAATTATGTCAGACGGAACAAACTATGCAATTCAGCGTTATAAGGGTCTTGGTGAAATGGACCCTGAACAGCTCTGGGAAACAACAATGAATCCCGAAACCCGTCTTATGCTTCGCGTTACGTTAGAAGATGCAGAAGAAGCAGATGAAACATTCTCAATTCTTATGGGTGACAAGGTTGAACCAAGAAGAGAGTTTATTGAGAAAAATGCAAAATATGTTCAGAATCTTGATGTTTAATCCCTCTTTAAATTTAAGTAAGGAAGTATTTTTAAATGGACGAATTAAATAATAATGTAGAAAATACGGGCGTTACTCAGGGTGTAAATAATCTTCCTGACCCGTATGCAAACCAAAAAATAATTAACGTTGATATTAATAAAGAAGTACGTACTGCATTTTTGGATTACTCAATGTCAGTTATTGTGTCTCGTGCTCTTCCAGATGTTCGTGACGGCTTAAAGCCCGTTCACAGAAGAATTCTTTACACAATGTATGAAAATAATCTTACTCCTGATAAGGCATACCGTAAATGTGCCGACACAGTTGGTTCTGTGCTCGGTCGTTACCATCCACACGGTGACGCTTCTGTTTACGATGCAATGGTTCGTTTGGCTCAGGATTTCTCAATGAGATATATGCTCGTTGACGGCCACGGTAACTTCGGTTCTATTGATGGTGACCCTGCTGCTGCTTATCGTTATACAGAATCAAGAATGAGCAAAATGTCACTTGAAATGCTCACAGATATTGAAAAAAATACTGTAGATTTTGCTCCTAACTACGACGACCGTCTCAAAGAACCTACAGTTTTACCTTCACGCTACCCTAACCTTCTTGTTAATGGTTCTCAGGGTATTGCGGTTGGTATGGCAACTAATATTCCGCCACATAACTTAAGAGAGGTTATTGATGCAATTTGTTGCGTTATTGACAACCCTGAAGCAGAGCTTGAAGATATTATGGAGCACATTAAAGGACCCGACTTTCCTACTGCGGGTATTATTATGGGTCGTTCAGGTATCCGCTCTGCATATGCAACAGGTCGCGGTAAGGTTATAGTAAGAGCAAAATCTGAAATTGTTGAAGGTAAAAACGGCAGATTTAAAATTATTATTACTGAAATTCCTTATATGGTTAACAAGGCAAGACTTATTGAGTCTATTGCTGATCTTGTTAAAGATAAAAGAGTTGAAGGTATTGCCGATATCAACGACTATTCTTCAGAAAAAACAGGTATGCACATTGAAATTGATATTAAGCGTGATGCAAATGCTCAGGTTGTGCTAAATAAGCTTTTCTCTTACACACAATTACAGTCTACTTTTGGTGTAATTTTACTCGCGATTGTAAACGGCGAACCAAAAATTCTTACACTTAAAGAAATTTTACAGCAATATATTGATTTCCAATGCCAGGTTATTACAAGAAGAACACAGTTTGATTTAAAAAAGGCAGAAGAAAGAAAGCATATTTTAGATGGTCTTAAAAAAGCAATTGATATTGTTGATGATATTATTGCAACAATACGTGCTTGTAAAGGCGGTCAGGCAGAAGCAAAAACTGCTATTATGGAAAAATTTGATTTTGATGAACCACAGGCAGCTGCAATTGTTGCTTTCCGTTTAGGTCAGTTGGCAGGTCTTGAAATTCTCAAAATCACAAATGAATTAAATGAATTAGAAGAAAAAATTAAGGAATACAGAGAAATATTAGGTTCTCACGACAGAGTTCTTTCAATTATAAAAGATGAAATTACCGTTATAAAAGATAAATTTGGTGATGACAGAAGAACTGCAATTGAAAATGTCAGTGGTGAAGTTGATATTGAAGACCTTATTCCTGAAGAAACCTGTATGTACACTTACACAACTATGGGTTATATAAAACGCCAACCGGTAGATTTATTCTCTGCACAAAATAGGGGTGGCCGTGGTGTTAAAGGTATGACTCGTCGTGAAGATGACGTTGCAGAAACTATGTTTATTGCATCTTCTCACGATTATGTAATGTTCCTTACAACAAAGGGCAGAGCATTCCGTCTTAAAGGTTACGAAATTCCTGAGGGTAGCAAAAACAGTAAAGGTATGAATATTGTTAACTTGCTTCCTCTTGAAAATGGCGAGAAAATTTCTGCTATGCTTAGTGTTCCGTCAGATGATGAAGGCAAATTCCTTTGTATGTTTACAAAGAAAGGTCTTATTAAGAGAACTGCTTTAAGTCTTTACAAAAATATCCGTAAAAATGGTCTTAATGCAATTTCTCTTCGTGAAGACGATGAATTAGTATTTGTAAAAATTACATCAGGTAATGATGATTTACTTATTGCTACTAAAAAAGGTATGTGTATTCATATTAATGAAACAAATGCACGTCCTCTCGGCAGAACTGCAACAGGTGTTAAAGCAATTACTCTCAAAGAGGGTGATGAGGTTGCAGGTGTTGCTGTTCTTCACGAAGGTGGTAAGGTTCTTACAGTCAGTGAAACAGGTTACGGCAGACGTAGCGAAATTTCAGATTATCGTTTACAATCACGTGGCGGTAAGGGTCTTAAAAACTATCATGTTGAAAAATATGGTGACGTTACTGCAGTAAGCATTGTAGATGATGATGAAGATATTATTCTTATTTCGCAGGATGGAATTATTATAAGAATTCCGGCAGATGCGGTAAGAGTTTGTGCCCGTCCTTCAAAGGGTGTTAAGGTTATGAAAGTAACCGGTGAAGACAGAGTGGTTACTCTTTCAACAACAGAGCACGACGAAGAAGAAGTTAACGGCGATGTTGAAGATGATGGTAGCGCAGAAGAGGGCGCAGGTGATACTTCAGGAGATAACGAAGATGTGGGTACACCTCCTGATGACGAAGAAAACAACGAGGCAGAACAAGAAGGAGAATAATAAATGCCTGATAAAAATGACTGGGGCAAAGGTTTAGAAAGCGATGTCGAAATCGACGCTTATCTTGACTTATTAAATTCAAAAAATAAAAGAAATTCTGACTATAAAGATTTTAGCTCTGTTTCTGAAACGTTGAGCCATGAAACAGTAAAAGGAAGATTTTCTGATTTTGAAGATGATGATAAAACAGAATTATTAAATAAAAGAGAAGAAAATTTTTCTTCAAAAAGTCAGATAGGTGAAGAAGAAACAATTTCTTTAGCAAGCTTGCGTCGTGGAACAAGCAGTGCACAAAGAGGTCAGGTTTCAAGTCAACAGCGTGTTTTAAACAACGAAAGAAATACTATGGCTCAAAGAAATAATCAACAAGGAGTATCGTCACAAAAAAAAGCGACTGTTCAAAGACCAGCTCCGCCACAGATGAAAAAAAATGGTAAGACGATTGATATTGAAAAACAAAGAAAAAACAGTAAAAATCCCGTAATAAGATGGTTTTATAATTTATCTAAGGGAAAGCAACGTCTTTTAAAAGTAGTTTCTGTTTTTCTTGCGTTAATATTGATTTTCTGTTCAGCAGTCGGAATTTTTATAAACAGCAAGTTTCAGATGATGGGCGATATCAACGAATATACCGACGTAATTTATGAGGAAGAACAATTCAGCGATATTGACGGTGACATAAACGCAAGTAACTTTAAGGATGCTCTCAAAAAATGGGCAACCACAGGAAACGAAGAAAAAATGTCAAGCAAAAATGTCGTTAACGTTCTTCTTATTGGTGCTGACAGCAGACAGGGAACAAACACAGGTAATACCGACGTTATGATGCTTGTTTCTCTTAACAAAAAAACAAAGCAGATAAAGCTCGTTTCTTTTTTGCGTGACAGTTACCTTTATGTCGAAGGTAAAAATAATGCGTATTGTATGAAGCTCAACGCCGCTTTTTCAATGGGCGGTCCTGAAATATTGATGAACACAATCGAAAACAACTACAAAATTGAAATTGACGATTTTGTTATGGTAAACTTCGAGTCCTTTAAATCTATAATTGAAGCGATGGATGGCGTTACAGTTGACGTTCAGAAATATGAAGCAAACTATGCAAACAACCGTTACCATATGTCTATGCCTTATGGTGATGACGTGACCTTAACGGGAGAAGAAGCTCTTGCTTTCTGTAGAATCAGAGGTTGTGATGCAGACGGTGACGTCAGCAGAACAAGAAGACAAAGACAGGTTATTAACGCTATTATGGATAGAGTTAAAAGTGCATCTGTTTCAGACCTCAATAAATATCTTAATGCTTTACTTCCTTATATTTATACAGGATTTACGCAAAGTGAAATTCTTTCTTTAGGTATGCAGGCTATTACAAACGGCTGGGCTTCTTTCCAGAGAAAAGAGCTTCAGATTCCAACACCTGAAACAAGAACAAGCGGTAATATGGGTGGCTGGATCTGGGTTATTGATTATCAGCTTGCAGCACATACTCTTCAGAACGAGCTTTACGGTACAAGTAATATTACTTTAGAAGAAGGAAGAACTACATTAATAGATATTTACAACGGAACGTCCGGTTCAGGTTCTTCTGATGGCGGTTCAAGTTCTTCTATTGACAGTGGTAAAGATACAACAGCACCAGTTTCAACTGAACCTGAAACCTACGCAGACCTTACAGTTCCTGAGGAATCAACAGAAGAGGATATGGGTTCACCCGATATTGATATTCCAACAGAAGAAAATACTGAGGGAGAAACAGACAGCGGTGAAGATATTCCTATTGAAACTGAACCTGAAGTGACAGAAAATGAGACGATAGAGAACGGAGAAACAGCATGATTTTTCGTAAAAACGAAAAAACAGAAGACGTAATTAAACGTAAAAGCTACTATGGTTTTGCAAGGTACTATCCCGGAAAAATAGGTAGCAAAAATTACGTTATAGGTGAAAGTCGAGTAGCAAAAAAAAGAGAAAGAATAAGAAATATTCTGGTTTTCTTGTGTTACGTAATATTATTTTTATTTGCTTTCTTCATAACTTCTGTCTGTCTTGAAATTTCAGAAAGACCGATTATATAACGGTAATAAAAGCTTCTGCTGAAAAATACATTTTAGCAGAAGCTTTTTAAAATTTAAAAAGGGGGAATTTTTATATTTACAATAATAGACTACTTAGAAAACTATAAAGATATTCAAGTAAAAGACGTTCATTGGAATAATTTGGACACTTTACTTTGTACAATTTTAGTTTACGTTCCATTAAGTACTTATGATAAAAGTAAAACCCTTAGTGAATTTTATGCTTCTGCACAAAAAGTAAAACCCGTAGAAGAAGAAATGGGAGAAATGGTAAGAACAGCTTATGCTGCACTTGAAATTATAAAAGAGAGTAAGAGATACAAAAGCTTTAAAATAAGTAATTTTGTAAACTTAAAAAATGAAAATACACAATTTGGTGCTTGTACTTTCAGAATAAGCGGAAAAACAATTGTAAGCTTTAAAGGAACAGATTCTTCTATAATAGGCTGGATTGAAAATTTCAGAGTTACTTATTCTTACCCCACATATACTCATAATTTAGCAATAGAATATTTAAAAACAAATACTCACAAAATAAGTGACAAAGAGGTTTACGTGGCAGGTCATTCAAAGGGTGGAAATTTAGCAATTGTCAGTGCAATGGAAGCCCCTCAGGGAATTTTTAAGAAAATAAAGAATATTTATAATTTTGACGGCCCGGGACTCAGAAAAGAGCAGTTTGAAAGTCAGGCATTTAAAAAAATTTCAGAAAAGCTTATAAACGTTTTACCGACAGGCTCTGTTGTGGGTGTGCTTTTATATAATGATAATTACAATATTGTTCAGACGAATGCCCTCGCCTTTTCACAACACTACCCTGTTAATTGGAATGTGTTTGGTGAATTTTTTGTGGGCGGAACAATATCAAATATAAGTACACAGCTACACGAAAATACAACAACAGGCTTTGATAATTTAGACCCTCTTAAAAGTCAGGAGGCTTTTGAAACAGTTTTTGTAAATTTAGAAAAGAGCTTTGCTTCTAAATTTAATTTTTCTTTTGACGAGGTTGTAAAGGTTTATAAAAATATGAAAAATCTTGACCCTGAAATTTCACAAGTAATAGAAAAGGTTATTGGTTCAATATTGAAATTCGGTGCAACAAAATAAAAATTAAGGCTGTAAAAACTTATGTTTTTACAGCCCATTTTAATTATTAAGTTACTGTTTTACAGCATATTTCTCTACCCTTTTTAAAACGGTTATTATAGGGACAATTAAAAGTCCGCAAATAAAATTGCTTATTCCGTGAATTATATCGAAAGGAAATCCTGCAACAATCCAGGCTATAGTCCCTTTAAAATCAAGATTGAAGAACAATGCCTGGAAAGGTGAATATAAAATCCCATATAAAAACCCGTGTAAAGAACATACAACCATATATATAAAAGGTTGTATTTTTGGATTCATATTTTTTGGTAAAAGCATTGTTACTCCCCAGAGAATTGTCCATATATAAGTGTATGGAAGCCACCACGTAGAAAATCCTCCGAAAAGACCATCTAAAAAAACATAAATATATAAAGGATAAAGTGCTTTTTTTCTGTATACTACAGTCATTGCAATAATAAATACACCGACTAAATGTATATTTGGTGCAAATTCCATTGCCTTTTTTAAAGCGAAAAGTAGTGCACCGAGCATTGCAAAAACAGTAATTTCTTTAACTCTGAGTTTCATTATTCTGCCTTAAATGAATATGTTTTGCCTTCTTCTATTTCTACAGAATCAACTCCGACAGGACTTTGTTCATCATCAACGTAAAAAGCCCAATATTTTCCGTCCTTGTCAAAGTCAACCGTAATGCCGTTTACAGTTTTAACGTAAAGCCCGAACTCACTCTCTTCACCTGCAATAAGATTTGCGTCAACAAGTGCTTCGCCAACATTTGTTTTGGTTGTTTTCACATTGAATGTTGTTTCTTTACCTTCTAAATCAACTACAATAAAGGTAAAAGAGGTTTGACCTTCGCCGACTTCAGTAACGGCAGGTGCTTCTGTAGTAGAAGCAGTTGTAGAAACAGGTGGTTCAGTTAAAGTCCCTGTTTGTGTTTTATTAGAACATCCTGCAATTAAAAGTGCCATAACCGCAATAAGCACAATTGAAAGAGTAACTAATAATTTTTTGCTGAAAATTTTTGTTTTCATAAATTATCTTCTCCTTTGTGGGTTTACCACTATATTTTTTTCAATTCACATTCCGGCACTCGCAGAATTAGGGAAAAGCAACTATTAAAAAGTATTTCGACTTGTGTTATATTCTTCGCCTTCTCAGATTTTAAAAATCTAATGACTTGTCCGATTTTTTGCGGTAAAAATCGTAGAAGAATATTTAAAAAACACTTACGGCGACGGGCTCGTTCGGGATTTACACCCGATTCCATTTTAACAGTCGGTCTTATGACTTGTTTATTTTATCATTTAATATAAAAAAAAGCAATAATGGTTGTAAAAAAGGAGTAGTAAGATAAAACTTTACTACTCCTTATATTATTTTTAAAATTATTTATTATTCTACTATAGTAACAAGCTCTGAAAATGACTTTCTCTTTTTTTCTCTCAACTCATAATTTTCTTTCGGATAGCCTAAAGCAATAACGAGTCTTACGGGGTGCTTTAAATCGCAAATTTTTCTTATTTTTTTATCGTCAAGCCAACCTAAAATGCAGGTTTCAAGCCCCTGAGCACAAGCCTCTGCAGTCAGGTAAGCAGTCGCAATGCCAATATCTATTGAACGGTAATCGTTATCTTTAATTTTTGCACCGATTCCTGCAGTTTTGTTATAAGCTTCTTCAGAAATAACAATCATAACGGGAACGTCCTCTGTAAATTTATTCATTCCCATTCCTCTTGTTGCCTCGGCTACTTCCTTTGCCTTTTCTCCTTTGCACACAGTAAAGTGATAAGGCTGAGCATTACAGGCAGACGGAGAAAGAATTGCACTTTCAAGAATTGCTTTGATTTTTTCATCCTCTACGTTTTTTGTGCTGTCGTAAATTCGGCACGATTGTCGTGTTTTTGCTATTTCACTGAAATTCATTTTTTAAGCTCCTTTTTGTAATCTTCAACCATTCTTCCGATTTTTTTTGCCGCTTCGCACATATATTTAGCCATAAAGGGGACAATATCGAGAGGCATCTGGTCGTAAACACAGTCACTTTCTAAAGTTATGTATCCGTTATAATCTATTTCAGCCAATGCTTTTGCAATGTCGTCCCAATCTAAATCAAACATAAATGGTGGATAATGTAAATCATCATATTCGTTATTATCGTGAGTGTGAAGACAAGCAACTCTGTCGCCTAAAATTCTTATCATTTCACCGGCAGAGGAGCCAACGAGACCGCAATGCCCAATATCTACACAGCAAGAAAAATATTCCTTTGGCAAAGCGTCGTAATACTCGGCGAATTCTTCGCCAAGACTGCAAACATTAGGTAATTTTTTGCCGTTTTCAGGATTTGTTTTGCCAAACATATTTTCAAGAGCAATTTTAACGTTTGCTTTTTTAGCATCCTCTAAAAGACTCATATACATCTCAATATTTTTTTCTTTTTGATTTTCTTTAAACACAACGGGATGAACAACAATATTTTCTATTCCGAGCATTCCGGCAATTTCAATTGCTCTTTTTACTTTTGGAAAAACTTCTTTGTTGTATGCTTCGTCTCCGTCTCTTAAAGGAGGAAACGGAGCGTGAGCCTGATTAAAATGAAGACCAAGACTTTCTGCATATTCTTTTACTTTTAAAACGTGTTCTTTATAACCATCTGTATTGAGAATAGAGTTTTTGTCTTCAGTCATACAGAACATTGAGTAGTCAACTGCATCAAATCCTGCATCTGCCATAACTTTTATAGATGTAAAATCATCAAATCGTTTTGCAATTCTTGATGTAGTAGAAGAAACCTTCATAAAATCACGCTTTCTGTTTAAAATATATAACAAAATAATTTTAGTCGTTATAATAAAAAATGTCAATAAAATAATGAATTTAAAAATAAAAAATACAAAATATATTATATAAAAAAGTAATACAATTTCCCACATTTTTACTATTTTTTTGTTTAATTTTTCACTATTTCTAAAAAAAATGCCCCAATACCTAAAAATTATCATAACAGAAAAATAAATATTTAAGATATAATGTGATTGTGGAATAATACTATTCTATATTTCTCAAAAGAAAATTTAAGTTTGAAAAGAGGAATGAAAATGGCAAAAAAACCGGTAAAATTAGATGCCAATGGACACCGTAAGTTTGGTATGCGCGACTCATTGGGCTATATGATGGGTGACTTAGGATGTAATATGTCCTTTGCACTTAAAGGTACAATGGCACTTTTTTGGACTCAGGTTATGGGTCTTAGCCAATGGTACTCACTTCTTTTAATTATTGTTCAGGTATGGGATGCAATTAACGACCCGCTTATTGGTTCAATTATTGATGCTGATAAAAGGGCGTATAAGAAAAGAAATAAATTCTTGCAGTATATATTTATAGGTTCAATAGGACTTATAGTTGGTGGTGCATGTTGCTTTATCCCGTTACCACAGGCTCCGGTTGCTGCAAAAATTGCAATTTTCATTGGTGGTTATGTTCTCTGGGATGCATTCTACACAGTAGCTAATGTTCCATATGGTTCACTTTTATCACTTATTTCTTCTGATGACGCAGAAAGAGCTTCTCTTTCTGCATGGCGTTCAGTTGGTAGCTTGTTAGGTAATATGGTACCAATGGTAGTATTCCCATTCATCATTTACAATAAAGACCAATCTCTTAACGGTACTCGTGTATTTATAATTGCTTTAATTATGGGTGTTATTGGCTTCATCTGCTTCCAGGTAATGATTAAAAACACAGTAATTCGTGTTGATACAGATGTAAAATGCAATGAAGACCAGCCTAAATTTAACGTTTTCAAGGCAATGGGTAACTTCCTTAAAAACAGACCTGCAGTTGGTGCAACTCTTGCTGCTATGGGTATGTTTATTGGTATGCAAGGTGCTCAGACTGCTGTTTCAGTTACATTCCAGATTTATTTTGATAACACACAGATTTCAGGTCTTGTTTCAATGTTTTCAATGATTCCTATTATAATTTTCACACCGATTGCCGGAAAAATGGTTAAAAAGTATGGTAAAAAAGAACTTTCTACAATTGGTGCGATTTGTTACATTGTTGGTGCAGCAGTTTTCTTCCTTGCACCACTCGGAATTATTCCTGTTACAGAAGATAACACAAAAATAGATTTAATTATTTATGTTGTAGGTCAGCTTATTTGTGCATTAGGTCTTGGTATTTACTCAACAGTTTCTTGGGCTATGATGGGTGACGCTATCGACTACAATGAATGGAAATTCGGTGCTCGTGAAGAAGGCGTTGTATATTCACTTCACTCATTCTTCCGTAAACTTGCACAGGGCTTAGGACCTGCAGTTGCAATTGCTATTATGGGTACTATGGGTTATGTAAATAACTCTGCACCTGATGCAAAAGGTAATTTCACTGCTATTGACGTTACCAAGCTTGATTGGGATGTAGCTTGCGATATCCGTATGCTCGTTGCAGTTCTTTTCCTTGTTGCAGGTATCTTCCAATTCATTGGTCTCGGTCTTGTTTACAACCTTGACAAGAAAACTCTTGAAACAATGAACAAAGAGCTCGAAGAAAGAAGAGCAAAATAATAAAAAAAGGCAGTCGAAAGACTGCCTTTTTAAATTCGGAATGCGTAATGCGTAATTCGGAATTGTTTAAAAAGTGCTGAATGATGAGTGATGAGTGGTGAATTTCGGAAGTCCTACGGACTTGTGTAAAAATTAAGAATTAAGTATTAAGAATTAAGAATTTCGGAAACGCTACGCGTTTGATTGTAATTAAATATTTATAAAAAAAGACTACATTCTATCATTTTTAAATGAAAGAATGTAGTTTATTTTTAAAGAATAAAGAATATAGAAAAAAATAAAGAATAAATGAAACGACAAATTAACTGTTACAATAAGCTATTATAATCTCGTCGCAGACTCTTCAATTCCGAATTACGCATTATGAATTCCGAATTATAAATTTAATTTCTAAACTATCCCATAAAAATGAATTATGTTCATATCCTCAGGCATATCGAGTCCGTGACTACCACATTCGCCGTCAATTTCGTGGCAACCGTGGTCTGGTGCAAAGCCGATAAGAGTGTTGTGACTTTGCCAATTTTCTTTAACTGCATTTGCTAAAGTTTTAAAGGCATTAACGTTATGCTTTAATGCGTTTATTGAGTTTTCGTGTTCAGGACCGAATTTGTGCATAGTTCCGTCATAGTTTCCGTTATATACGGCAATAAAATCATAGTTATCTTCTTTAATAAGCTCAATTGCTTTTTCATTTGCTTCGTCGGGTGTTTCTACTATAAAGTAATCCATATTTCTTTCTAAAAATATTTTTGACATACTGTCATTTCCCGTTGAAACGATGCAAGGCTTTTTACCTGCTCTTATAAGTGCATCAAAAACAGAATCTGTTTTAATAACAGGCTTTGTGTAGCTCTGAATACCGTGAACAGAAGGTTCTGCACCCGTGTACATAGTGCCGAAGCAAACAGGTGTAACAGACGGCATAACTGTTTTTAACGGTAATGTGAGTTGAGTGTTGAGCATAACATCTGAAAAGAGACTTGTATATTTTTCAAAAATCCAGAGAGCAACCGCATCAGGGTTATACATTAAAATTCTGTCAATTTTTTTGTTTGCTGTAAATTTATCGAGTACGTCAATTGATTTTTCACTTTGCTCAGGTGAAGCTATGCCCAGAGCGTTACAAAGTGAAGAAGCGAGTCCCGTTAATTTTAAGTCACAATAAATATCTTGCATAAAAACACCTCATAAAAGCAAAAAGCCGCCAGAAAAAGACGGCTTTTTACAGTAATAAATTTATAATTTTTCAACTAAATTTTTAACAACTCCGAGAAGAATTTTAAGACCATTTTCAAGAGTTTCTTCATCAATAACAAGTGCAGGCATAAGCTTAACGGTGTCGTTATTTCTACCTGCTCTTTCTAAAATAAGACCATTCTGGAAACAGTCGTGAACAATTTGCTTTGAAAGAGTTGACGGGCAAAGCTTGTTGCAGTCAATACCCCACATAAAGCCTATTCCGCGAACCTCTAACTTGTCATTAAGAGAAGCAATTTCTTTAAGATATTTTTCAATAATTGCACTCTTTCTTCTGACGTTTTCTTCAATTTTTTCATTGAGCATTAATTCAAGACCTGCTTTAGCGGCAACTATTGAAAGCTGACTGCCGCGGAATGTTCCGTTGTGTTCACCCGGATTCCACACGTCAATTTCAGGTTTGAAAAGAGTGAGTGCAAAAGGCATACCATAACCGCCGATAGATTTTGAAAGAGTAACAATATCAGGAACAATACCTGCTCTTTCAAAAGAGAAAAAGTAGCCTGTTCTTGCAGAACCTACCTGAATATCATCACAAATAAGAAGAATATCGTTATTTGTGCAGAATTCTCTTAAACGTTTTAAAAATTCAATTGAAAATACGTGAATACCGCCGTCAGACTGAACAGGCTCAATAACAACCGCCGCAGGTTTACTTACACCTGAGTGGTCGTCATCAAGAAGAGTCTGCATATATTCAATAACGTCTAACTGTGGGAACATATAAGGAGCAGGAATGTGTGTAACGTCAGTAAGAACAACACCTGCGCCCTCTCTTGCATCTCTGTCGGTTGTCATTGAAAGTGAACCCAAAGTCATACCATGAAAAGCACCCATAAATGCAAAAACGTTATTTCTCTTTTTAACCTTTCTTGCAAGCTTTAAAGCAGCTTCAACCGCATTTGTTCCTGTAGGACCCGGGAACTGAATTTTATAATCAAAGCCTCTTGGAATAAGAACATTTTTTTGAAAAAAATCTATAAAATCTCTTTTTGCTGAGGTAAACATATCAAGAGAATGAATAATGCCGTCATTCTGAAGATAATCAATAACTGCAGATTTTATATAGTCGTTATTATGGCCGTAGTTAAGAGCACCTGCGCCACAGAAAAAGTCAATGTATTTTTTTCCGTTTTCATCTGTAATAACAGCATCCTTGGCTTTAGTGAAAACTGCCGGAAAGTTTCGGCAATAAGAACGAACTTCAGATTCATATTGTTCAAAAATAGAAGTATCCATAAACATAAGACCTTTCAACTTATTTTACAACTTTATATTGTAGCACAATATTTTAAATATTCCAATAGGAGAAACAAAAAAATATATAAATTTTAAGATAATTATTTTAATAATGATATTGCACTTTAGTTTTTATTTTGATAAAATTAAAATGTATATTTATGTAAAATTCTGTGAAAAGGAGTTCAATATGAAAAATCCCATTATTCTTGTTCCAAGACTTACGAAGCAATCAAGTCATTATAAAAAATATGATATTGAAGTGCCGAAACGTCTTCATGAGAAAACACCGAAAAAACCAAACTTAGAAAATTTCCTTTATCCTTTGCCTCAGAGAAAGTCAGATTACACTTGTTTCTGCGAGGGCGAAAACGGCGTTATGTGGTATGGTTCTAACGGCGGTGTCACACGTTTTGACCCTAACGCTGACAGAAAAGATGACATTATTATGCACTACAGTGCAAGACGTGATTTATTGGATAATAACGTTATTGCACTTGAAAGTGATGGAAACAACGGTGTGTGGGCACTCACAGAAAAAGGTGCAACACACATTAAAATGGTAAAAATGAGTATGGAAGAAAAAGCAAAAATTCTTACCGAAGAAACTCATAAATATGTTGACCGCCGAGGAATGACAAGTCAGAAAAAATTAGCAGAACCGGGCAATATTAAATCAGCTGTTTCTTACGGACATTCTGATAATGACGGTTCATTTACGGTAGGCTTCGCAATCGGCGAACTCTTCCGTTATGCAACTCTTAAAAAAGAAAGAGGAGATTACGACGCAGAGACTCTCAGAGCAAGAGAATCTGCAACACGTGCTTGTGAAGCAAATCTTCTTTTAATGTATATTGCAGGTCGTGGTAATGGTTTTGTTGCACGTTCATATCTTACAACAGCAGAACCTATTCCGGATGACGGTTTGTTTTATAAGAAAAACGGCGAAAAAGCAGTTTGCGTTTCAACTACTGATTCACAGAATAAAAAATTGGTTGGTAAAGAAATTAAAGCGGACGCTCCGATTCCCGAAAGACTCAGAAAACTTTACACAAGCGAAGGGTTTTCTGATACAGATATTATTTACAAAGGCGACACAAGTAGTGACGAAATAACTCACCACTACATTCACCTTTTAGTAGCACACGAAATTTTAGGCAGAGAAGACCCGGAACTTGATGAAATTATAAAAGAAGCAGCAGTCAATACAATGAATCACATTATTGACGGCGGCTACGCAATAATTGAAATTGATGGTAACCCTACAACCTGGGCAAAGTGGAATTTAGATTACTTCAACAGCTATATGGGTTGGGCAGATGCTTGTCTTAATGGTGCAGAACTTCTTATGTACCTTAAGGTAACGATGAGAGTAACCGGAGAAAAAGGAAAATGGGAAGAAGAATATAACAAACTTCTTTATAAAGACGGCTACAAAGAGTTAGTAACAAAGCACTTTGACCGTTTCCATCAGGTTTCTCTTGCAGGCGGACTTGAAGACAGAGAAGAAATTATGTATGGCGACCATATGTTGGCAGTTCTTTCTTTCTGGGGACTTACTACTCTCGAAAATGACCCCGAGTTAAAAGAAATTTATCGTGAAGGTTTCAGAACATGGCGTTATTCTCTTGCACCTGAATTCAATGCGGGTTATGATTTTCTCTATTTCCTTTCAGACCCTGACAATGCAAAACCGGATGAAGAAAGAATCAAAACCTGGTTTTATCGTTTTGGTGCAACAAGAATTGCAAGTGGGGTTTCATTGACTTCAAGAATAGATTATCCGCAAAAAATATACAGAGCAGGTTACAAAGAAACCTCTGCACTTCTTCCGAATGACGAGCGTTTTATTGCAAAATATGACAGAAACCCGTTAGAATTCAAAAACGAAGACAGTGGCGGAGCAGGTGTTGTAGAAGGTTGTTACCCTTACACCTTTGCTTATTGGATAGGCAGATATTTCGGATTTATTGCGGAGGGTAAATAATATGGATAAAACAATAAGACTTATAGGTAATGCACATCTTGACCCCATATGGCTCTGGCGTTGGCAAGAGGGTTGCGGTGAAGTTTTACAAACATTCAGAAGTGCGCTTGACAGATTAAAAGAATATGACGATTTTGTTTTTACCTGTTCTTCGGCGGCTTATTATAAATGGGTTGAAGATATCGACCCGAAAATGTTTGAAGAAATAAAGGCAATGGTAAAAAAAGGCAGATGGGTTCCCGTGAATGGGTGGTGGGTGCAACCCGACTGCAATATGCCAAGCGGTGAAAGCTTTGCACGTCAGGCACTTTACAGCCAACTTTACTATTATGAAAAATTCGGTAAAATCTGCAAAACAGGTTACAATGTTGATTCTTTCGGACACAGTGCATTTTTACCGCAGTTTATTAAAAATGCGGGTATGACAGGTTATGTTATGCACCGTCCTGGTATGCACGAAAACAAAGAAATTCCTGAGAATCTTTTTTGGTGGGACAGTGCCGACGGTTCAAGAATTATGACTTACAGAATTCCTGATGGTTATGGTGCAAACGGAAAAGAATCACTCGACAGAAAAATGGCAGATATGGAAGAAAGAGCTAACGAAACCGGGCATGGTATGATGCTCTTTTATGGTGTTGGTAATCACGGTGGCGGACCAACAAAAGGAGACATTGAATATTTAAAGGCGAATTTGAGAAGAGAAGGTTTCAATGACCTCGAATTCAGTTCTCCTGATGATTTCTTTGAAGAGTTAATGACCGAGCCTCTTGATTTACCGTCATGGAGTGACGAAATGCAACATCACGCAAGTGGTTGCTACAGTGCAACATCTCTTGTAAAAGCTCTTAACAGAAAAAATGAAAATCTTCTTGCTGCGGCTGAAAAATGGGATACAATTTCTTCAATAGTAATGGATTCCAAGCCTGAAACAGAAGAATTCAAAAAAGCATGGCGCGAGGTTTGCTTTAATCAGTTCCACGATATTTTGTGCGGTTGCTCTATAAGAGAAGCATATGAAGACGTTAAAGAAACTGAAGGCTATGCTTCAGCAATAGCGTCAAAAGCATATAACAATGCAGTTTTAAGAATTGCGAGAAAAATTGATACCTGGATTGATGGTGTTGATGAAGCAGTTTTAGAAAATACAAGTAACCAGGCTGCTCTTGATAACGGCTTTTTACGTCCTGTTGTTGTTTTTAACCCTCATTCTTATCAAGTAGAAATTCCTGTAAGAGTTCACCACGCTTCAAAAGAAGTTAAAGATTCTGACGGCAAAGACGTGCTTTTCCAAAACGTAAGAGCATCACGCTCAAACGACAGCCATCTTGACACAATGTTTATTGCAAAGGTAAAACCATTAGGCTATGCAACCTATTGGCTCAGAAAAGATAAGGATTTACACGCAGAAAAAACAGTAAATGTTCCTCAGAATTTCTTTATGGAAAACGAGCATATTATGGTTGCTTTTGACACTGAAACAGGTTACATTAAAAATCTCGTTTACAAAGAAAACGGTGCAGAATATGCGAGTGAAAACTTTATTGCAATTCCTACTGTTATAAACGATAAAGAAACAGACACCTGGGCACACAATGTTTTCAAATTCCACGAAGTAAAAGGCTTTATGCAGCTTGAGTCAATAAAAAGAATTGAAGACGGCGATCTTAGAAGTGTAATCCGTACGGTACATAGATTTAATGATTCTTATCTTACACAGGATTTCATTCTCGTAAAGGGACAAAAAACATTGCGTGTTGATTGTAAAGCAATGTGGCAAGAGAAGTTTTCTCTTCTTAAAATGTCATTCCCTGTAGGCGGCAGCGAAGAGATTTCTACTTACGAGGTTCCGGGTGGATTTATTAAACGTCCTTGCAACGGTGAAGAAGAACCTGCACTTAATTGGGCAGACCTTACTGTTACAATGAAAAACGGTAAGAGAACAGGTATTTCTGTTATAAGTGATTCAAAATACAGTTATGACTGTGTTGGTACAGAATTACGTCTTACCGCATTAAGAAACGTTATTTTTGCAGACCACTATTCATATCGTCCTGAAGCAAATTTTGATTTTACCGATGAAGGATTAAACAGATTCTCTTACGGAATTTATCTTCATAATGGTGAAGCAGAAAACAGTGATGTTATGAAAGAAGCTCATCTTTTCAATAACAATGTGGTGGCAGTTCCTGAAAGCTACCATAAAGGTCCTCTTGAACCTACCGACAGCTTTATGTACACAGATTGTGACAACGTTGAAATTACTGCCCTCAAACGTTGTGAAGATGGTAGTGGCGATTTAATTATTCGCCTTTATGAAACAAAAGGAATTGACTCTACAAAAGGAATGTTGATGTCAAAGCTCTTTGACAACGGCTTTTGGTTTGATATTAAAAAGCACGAGGTTAAAACGTTCCGCGTACGCAGAGATTTAACAGTTTTAGAAACAGACTTCCTTGAAGGAATTGTCTGAGTAAATTCGGAATGCGTAATTAGGGATTAAAGGAAACGCTTCGCGTTTGATTGCAATTAAAATTTAATAAAAACAAGTTTATCCTATCATTTTTAGTTGGAATAAAAAATCAACTTCAAATGATAGGATAATTTCATTTCTGTAACCTGATTTTTGTTTTGTAAACCAAAACAAAAAACTAACCTTTATACACAAATAATTATAATCAAAGCATATCTTTCCGAATTACGAATTACGCATTCCGAATTATAACAGCAAAGCTTTGTTTCCTTCTTGTCTTTTTGTATATATAGTTAAACTTTTGTCAATACTTTTTTGTAACTACTTCCGTATTGAAAAATAGCGAAAATTGTAATATAATGTAAAATGCGATGATTTGGGATTTCTCAAATCAAAAAAATTTTGAAAAGGAAAGATATTATGGAACATTTAGCAAATATCGCTGAAAAAATTCTTGCTCTTTTTGAAGCCCTTTCACAGATGGATGTAACATCAGAGATTATTCCTATGGTTGTTATGTGGGCTATCGGCGGTCTTCTTATTTATCTTGCTATTGCAAAGGATATGGAGCCGACACTTCTTTTACCAATGGGTTTTGGTACAATTTTAGTAAACCTTCCTCTTGCTCTTACAGAAGGTGTTATTTCAGAACACGGTGCTATCGAGGTTCTTTACAACGCAGGTGTTGCCAATGAACTTTTCCCCCTTCTCTTGTTTATTGGTATCGGTGCTATGATTGACTTCGGTCCGCTTCTTTCAAACCCGAAACTTATGATTTTCGGTGCGGCAGCACAGTTCGGTATTTTCTTTACACTTACAGTTGCTTCACTTTTCTTCCCTATAAACGAAGCAGCGTCTATAGCAATTATTGGTGCGGCAGACGGTCCTACATCAATCTTTGTTGCTACAGCACTTAACTCAAAATATATAGGTGCAATTATCGTTGCGGCTTATTCTTATATGGCACTCGTTCCGATTGTTCAGCCACCTGTTATTAAGCTTCTTACAACTAAAAAAGAACGTAAAATCAGAATGAAATATGAAGGTAAATCTGTTTCTAAAACAACAAGAATTCTCTTCCCTATAGTTGTTTCAGTTATTGCAGGTGTTACTGCACCGCAGTCAGCAGTTCTTATCGGTTTCCTTATGTTCGGTAACCTTATAAGAGAATGTGGTGTTCTCGATTCACTTTCAGAAACAGCACAAAAAGTTCTTGCAAACCTTATTACAATTCTCTTAGGTATTACTGTTGCAAGAAATATGAATGCATCAGCTTTCTTAACATGGGAAACAGCTCTTATTCTTGGTCTTGGTCTTGTTGCTTTCATTTTCGACACAGCAGGCGGCGTGCTCTTTGCAAAGTTCTTGAACATTTTCCTTCCGGAAGGCAAAAAGTTCAACCCGATGATTGGTGCAGCAGGTATTTCTGCATTCCCGATGTCATCCCGTGTTGTTCATAAATTAGGTCTTGAAGAAGATAATCAGAACTTCCTTCTTATGCATGCAACAGGCGTTAACGTTTCCGGTCAGGTAGCTTCGGTTATTGCCGGTGGTATGATTCTTAATTTCTTCGGTAACTAAGGAGGTATTTCGTTATGTATAAAATGATTTTACAAGCTGCTGCCGAAGCGGGTACAGTTGAAGGACTCAAATTCACAACAGAAAACTTAAGCGAATCTCTTATTTGTTCTATTGCCGGTATGGCAGGAATATTTATTGTTGTTGGTATTATTGTGTTAAGTACTGTTGTGCTTAATAAAGTTACCGCAAAGAAAGATAAATAATAATATTTAAGTTTTTTCATAATTTAATTGGTGTGAGGAAATATATGAAAAATATATTAGTAGTTATGAATATGCAGAATGGTCTTGTTGATACAGATGAGAAAGTTCAGTTATCACAAAAAATAATTGAATTGACTCAGAAGCATATTTTTGACAGAATTG
This sequence comes from Acutalibacteraceae bacterium, assembly GCA_045646485.1. Classification (GTDB taxonomy): domain Bacteria; phylum Bacillota; class Clostridia; order Oscillospirales; family Acutalibacteraceae; genus DTU089. Next base: position 130,746 of record JAZRKU010000050.1, on the reverse strand, counting down.
TTTGCGTAAAGTTTGTTAACAGAGACGACGGTGTTTTCCCTAAATATCATAGATATTATGAGATGCATAAAGGAAAAGAAATTGAATTGGTAGATGAACTTACTGCCGATTTGGTTATTAACAGAAGTGTTTATTCGTGTGTTTCTGAAGACTTTATTTCTAAAGTTACTAAAATAAACGATAATGATAATCTTGTTGAATTATTCCTTTGCGGAATAGGTACAGACACTTCTATTTTAAAAAGTGCATTAGACCTTTTTGAAATGGATATTAAACCACTTGTTCTTTCAGAGTATTGTATGGCTTATGATAATTCAGCCATTACACATATGAAAGGCATAAAAATCATTGAAAAGATGATTGGCGAAAAGTGTATTGTTAACAAGAAAATAAATTCTGCAGAGGATTTGCAAGGCATTGCCTGTATAAAATAAAATTTTCCCGACGAGAGAATAATTACTCTTGTCGGGTTTTTATTTTTATAAAAAATATGATATAATTTTAAAAAAGTTTGTAAGATTTTTAAATTTCGTTAGTCTTATAAGTGAAAGCGGACAGAAAGGGGTGATAAAGTGACCGATTTTGAGAAGGTATATAAAGAATATTTTTCTGACGTCTATCTTTATATAAAAAGACTTTCAGGTGATGAGCACATCGCAGAAGAAATAACGAGCGAAACTTTTTTTAAAGCATTAAAATCAATTGAAAACTTTCGCGGTGAATGTGAAATAAGAGTGTGGCTTTGCCAGATAGCCAAAAACAGTTATTACACCTATATAAAGAAAAATTCTAAAACACAAAATATTGAAGAAACAGAATTACTAAATATGCCGGATGATAAAAACAACATTGCAGAGGATGTTGCACGAAAAATTGAGGCTGCAGAAATTCAGCAGATTTTAAACGAAACAGAAGAGCCTTACAAAGAAGTTTTTATGTGGAGAGTTTATGCAGATTTGAGTTTTAAAGAAATAGGCAGAATCTTTAATAAAAACGAAAATTGGGCTTGTGTCACTTATCACCGTGCAAGAAAAATGATAAAAGAGAGAATGGAGGAAAAACGAAGATGAATAATGAATGTAAAATAGTTTCAGATTTATTGCCATTATATATGGAAGATATGGTGTGCGAAGAAACCGCAGAATTCGTTAAAAATCATTTGTCTGTTTGTGAGAAATGCAAAAGTGATTTTGAAGATATAAAAAATGGTGAAGCTATAAATGGAATTTTTTATGAGGACACAACGAAACAAGCAGAAGAAATAAAACCATTCAAAAAAATAATGAAAAAAATGAATATGCAAATGCACAGTATTTCTTACTTGTTAATTGTATTTTTCATATTCTTTGGTTTTCTTTCAATGGACAGTGCAAATGTGTTTTACAACAGTTTAATAATGCCGGTTGTCGGTGTTTTCGGTTATATAATTTTCAGATTTAAAGCATTTTATAAATTACCAATTTTGCTTTTAGTAATCAACTTTTTTGCGTGTATTTTTAAATTTGCAGACGTAGAATTTATAGATATATTTTTCTGGACTGCAATTTTCACAGCATTTGTATTTGTAGGAATTATAATAGCATTTTTACTTCATTTTGCTCTCAGAAAGGAGAAATAAATATGAAAAAGAAAGCATTGAAAATTACGGCGCTTGTTTTAGCAATAGTTTTAATAGCAGGAGTTGCTCTTTTTGCAAATTCCCTTGTGGGAAATCCCGTTTCTAAATACTTAGTTACAAAATCTGCCCAGGAGCATTTAGAAAAGAATTATAAAAACAAGGATTTTCAGATAGAAGAAGTAAATTATGATTTTAAAACCGGCGGATATTACGCAAGAGTAGTTTCACCGACAAGTATTGATAGTCATTTTTCATTATTATTCAGTTTTACGGGAAAACTCGAGCTTGACTGCTATGATGACGTAACAAGTGGCTGGAATACTGCTATGAGAATAGAAGACGACTACAGAAATGCAGTAAAAAGTGTAACTGAATCAAAGGGTTTTTCTGAAAAATATTTTCTTGCTTATGGTGAAATACCTTTTGTTTTAAGCGATTACCCTATTGATGAAGAAACCCCGGACTATGCATTTGCTAACGAAGACCTCGTTTTAGATAAGGATTATGATATAAGAGAGGTTGGTACTCAGCACGGAAGGCTTATTTTATATGCATATGACGATGAGGTTACACCGGAAAGACTCGGCGAATTACTTTTAGAAGTAAAAGAAAAATTCGACAAATCGGGTGTTACCTTTAAAGCAATTGATTTTTCTCTTGAACCGCCAAAGGCTGAGGGTGAAGCTGCAATGAGCGATAAGCAAATATCAATAAAGAATTTTTATTACAGTGATATTTATGAAGAAGGTTTAACAGAAAGAGTTAAAGAAAACATTGAAGAAACAAAAAAAGTGTTAGACAATATGGATAAGGAAAAAGAAATCGGAAATTGAGAAAGCAACCTCTGCCATCATTTTCTGAAATGGCAAATTCTACAAAAAATATTCCTAAAAATTTACTTCTTAAATTATTGAAAAGAATATAAAATATGCTATACTATAAGGTGAACTTTAATGTTTGCAATGCAAATGAAAGGATGATATATAATGGCAGAAAACAGATTTATCGGAGATTACCCTGTAATTGGTATCCGTCCTTGTATTGATGGCAGACGCGGTCCACTTAAGGTAAGGGAATCTCTCGAAGAACAAACAATGAATATGGCAAAGGCTGCTCAGAAGCTCCTTACAGAAAATCTTAAATATTCAAACGGCGAACCTGTAAAGGTAATTATTTCAAGCACAACTATCGGTCGTGTTGCTGAGGCTGCACAATGTGCTGATGAATTCAGAAAAGCTGGTGTTGATATTACTCTTTCAGTAACACCTTGCTGGTGCTATGGTTCTGAAACTATGGATATGGACAAAAACACAATTAAAGGTGTTTGGGGCTTCAACGGTACAGAAAGACCGGGTGCAGTTTATTTAGCATCTGTTCTCGCTGCTCACGCACAGAAAGGTCTTCCTGCTTTCGGTATTTATGGTAAAGACGTTCAGGAAGCTACTGCTACAGATATTCCTGAAGATGTAAAAGAAAAACTTCTTCGTTTTGGTCGTGCTGCTGTTGCAGTTGCTACAATGCGTGGCAAGTCATATCTTCAAATCGGTTCTATCTGTATGGGTATTGCAGGTTCTTCAATTGACCCTGACTTCCTCGAAGAATACCTTGGCTTACGTGTTGAGTCAGTTGACGAGGTTGAAATTATCCGTCGAATGGAAGAGGGCATTTACGACGAAGCTGAATATCAGAAGGCTTACAAATGGGTAAAAGAAAATTGTAAAGAAGCTTTTGATAAAAACCCTGAATTTGTTAGAAAGTCAGACGAACAAAAAGAAAAAGACTGGGAATTCTCAGTTAAGATGATGTGCATTATTAAAGACCTTATGAACGGCAACAAGAATCTTCCTGAAGGCAGAGAAGAAGAAATGGTTGGCCACAATGCTATTGCGGCTGGTTTCCAGGGTCAGAGACAATGGACTGACTTCTATCCTAATGCTGACTTCGCAGAAGCAATGCTCAACACATCATTCGACTGGAATGGTGCAAGAGAGCCATATATTCTCGCTACAGAAAACGACGTTCTTAACGGCATTAGTATGCTCTTTATGAAATTACTTACAAACCGTCCTCAGATGTTTGCTGACGTAAGAACTTATTGGAGCCCTGAAGCAACAAAGAAAGCAACAGGCTATGAATTAGAAGGCAAAGCAAAAGAAGGTAAAGGATTTATCCACCTTATCAACTCAGGTGCTTGCTGTCTTGATGCTTGTGGTGAAGCAAAAGACGAAAATGGTAACGGTATTATTAAAGAATGGTACAATGTTACAGAAGAAGACATCAAAAAAATGTCAGAAGCTACCACATGGGCACCTGCTGACAACGGTTACTTCCGTGGCGGCGGATATTCAAGCCGTTTCCTTACAAGAGCAGAAATGCCTGCTACTATGATTAGACTTAACCTTGTTAAAGGCCTTGGCCCGACTGTTCAGATTTGTGAAGGCTACACAGTAGCACTTCCTGATGAGGTTTCAGACAAAATCTGGAAGAGAACTGACTACACATGGCCTTGCACATGGTTCACACCAATTCTTACAGGTAAAGGTCCATTCACTTCTGCTTACGAGGTTATGAACCACTGGGGTGCAAACCACGGTGCTATTTCTTACGGTCACATTGGTGCAGATATTATTACTCTCTGCTCAATGCTTCGTATTCCTGTTTCAATGCATAACGTAGATGACGAAAAAATCTTCCGTCCTGCATCTTGGAATGCATTCGGCACAGCAGAGCTTGAAGGCGCAGACTTCAGAGCTTGCGAAGCTTACGGACCGCTTTATAAATAATTCGGAATGCGTAATGCGTAATTCGGAATTCGGAATTGAAGAGTTTGCGACGCTATAAAATTTAATTTCAATAAAACAATTCATCCTATCATTTTTAGTTGAACTTTAAATGATAGGATGTTTTAGTTTTATTTAATTTCTAAAAGCATTTCTCTTATCTTTTCCGCTTTCTCAAGATAACTTTCGTCGTTTTCTGTTTCATAAAGGGCAGTTAATTGGTGAGTAATACTCCAGGCGAGTGGTTCAAGGGAAGATTTTGCAATATTTCTTTTTTCTTCACCGGTTAAAAAATATACAAGAGCATTTTCCCTTGATTTATAAAAATTAGATAACTTTTCTGCTTGTTTTATTGCTTTTTCGTGTTCACCAATTTTCCAGTATCCAAAGCAAATATTATAAAGTGTCGCGTTTCTTACTTCGCTATCTTCACCGCGTAAAATTTGTTCCTGTACAGAAAGTGATTCTTTTAAATATTGTGTTTTCTCCGCTTCTGTTCCGTCTAATCTTTCTAATGATGAAGATAACTGAACAAGTAAAAGTGCGTCATTCGGGAAAAATTTCAACGCGTCTTTCATTAACTTTACATTTTCTTTATGTTTATTGTTTTTTCTGTTTTCAAGCCATTTTTTATTTATCTTTTCATATTCTTCTGTTCTTTTTATTTCTTCCATACCAACTAATTCATCAATACTTACTTTAAAATAATTAGAAAGTGCAGGAAGAATCGTAATATCGGGGTAACTTTCACCACGCTCCCACTTACTAATTGCTTGGAACGATATTCCCAGATGGGCTGAAAGTTCTTCTTGTGTCAAATCTTTTTCTCGTCTTAATCTTTTAAGATTTTCGCCTATTCTTAAATTCATAATATCACCTGTAAAATTTATTTGATGCATCTGTTTTTATTATAATTTTTTCTTATTATATTACAATAACTTGTTTTGCGATATAATTCAACTGCAAGTAGAAAAAATGTCTTATTATTTGAATAGCACGAGGATTAATCACTAAGCCCAACAAATATTGTTGACATTGATTTTTTTGCGTAATATAATAAATTTAGATACAAGGAGCGGATATAATGGAAAAAAAAAGAATAGAAATAATAAAAACCAAATTTGATTCTGTAATACATAACATAGAAGATGAGCAAATCGAATTTTGGTTTGCAAGAGACCTTATGCCACTATTGGGTTATGAACGTTGGGAAAATTTTGAAAAAGTAATTATCAAAGCAACAGATTCTTGTGAATCCAGCAATATTGAGGTTTCAGATCATTTTCGTGAGGTCACGAAAATGATCTCTACGGGTAAAGGTGCTAAACGAAAAGTTAAAGATTATATGCTGACAAGATACGCTTGTTACTTAATTGCACAAAATGGCGACCCTAAAAAAGAAGAAATTGCTTTTGCTCAAAGTTATTTTGCTATTCAAACAAGAAAACAAGAGTTGATTGAAGAACGGATTTCTTTAATAGAACGCACAGAAGCTCGCGGAAGACTTAAAGAATCTGAAAAAAGACTTTCACAAAATATTTATGAGCGTGGTGTTGATGACGAAGGTTTCGGGCGTATCCGCTCTAAAGGCGATAAAGCATTATTTGGTGGATATACAACACAAGAAATGAAAGAAAAATTAGGGATTAAAGAAAATCGTCCATTAGCCGACTTTCTTCCGACACTTACTATTGCTGCAAAAAATTTAGCAACAGAAATGACAAACTATAATGTTGAAGAAAAAGATTTGCAAGGAGAAATTGCTATAACAGACGAACATATTCAAAATAATACTACTGTTCGTGATATGCTCGCACAGCGTGGAATAAAACCAGAAGAATTACCTCCATCTGAAGATATTAAAAAATTAGAAAGACGAGTGAAATCACAAGAAAAAACTTTAGCAAAAGATTCTGGTAAATTACCAATAACGAAATAAATCTACCCTATCATTTTTAGTTGAACTTTAAATGATAGGGTGTTTTATTATATAAAGACTTACCGTTCCTCTCACCACTTTTTATGTATAAAACCACCAATTTCATCCAATACTACTAAAAACAGTAAAGGAGTTTTTCAGAATGATTGAACAAGATACAATTAAATTATTACGTGAATGTGATGCGGGTGTAAAAATGGGTATTGCATCAATTGATGACGTTTTAGATTACGTAAAAAGTCAGAAGCTCAAGGATTTTTTAATTGATTGCAAAAATGAACACGTTTCTTTAGACAGAGAAATCGGCGAGGAATTAAACAAATTTCACGATGAGGGCAAAGACCCTAACCCCATTGCAAAAGGTATGTCGTGGATGAAAACAAATATGAAAATTATGATGAATGAGTCAGACAGCACAATAGCAGATTTAATGACCGACGGCTGTGATATGGGTGTTAAATCGCTCAATAAATATCTAAATGAATATGAGGCGGCTGAAGAATTTGCCAAAGATATTTGTAAAAGGCTTATTAAGTTAGAAGAAAAGCTTGAAAAGGAAATAAGAAATTATTTGTAATTTTAGAGCAAAAGCGGGTTCTGCTTTTCTCTCTGAAGGCAAAAAATCACCCTGACGTTTTAGTTGGATTTTGCTCCTACTAAGATGACAGGGTGTTTTTGACTTTATTAAATTATGAAAACGTCAAAGTACTAAGTTTATTCAATAGTTCCCCCGCCTAAAAGAATATCACCATCATAAAACACGGCGGTTTGCCCTGTGGCGGCGGCACGTTGAGGCTCAGAAAACTTAATTTTGCAGGTAGTTTCATCTATCATAGAAAGAACTGCTTCGGCAGGTTTTGCAGCACAACGTATTTTTACTTCGCATTTTATTTCTTTTTCTGGCAAAACACCTGAAACGAAAGAAACATTACTACAAATAATTTCGTCTTTGAAAAGTTCAACGTTATCACCGACTGTGACGGTGTTGTTTTTGTAATCTAAATTTAAAACATACATAGGTTTGCCGAACGCACCAAGACCTTTTCGCTGACCTATTGTGTATTTATAAATTCCCTTGTGCTCACCTAAAACCTCGCCTGAGGAAGAAATAAATTTACCGAAATTCTCTTCGGGCTTTTTCTCTTTTTCAATAAATGAAATATAGTCGTCGTCAGGAATAAAGCAAACCTCCTGACTGTCTTTTTTCTTAGCTACGTCAAGTCCTGCTTTTTGGGCTAACTCTCTTACTTCTTCTTTTGTATATTCAGAAAGCGGAAAGCGTACATTTTTTAAAATATCCTGATTTAATTTACATAAAAAGTAACTCTGGTCTTTTCTTGAGTCTGCTTTTTTAATGTGAAAAATTCCGTTTTCATCTTCTATTATATTTGCATAGTGACCTGTTGCAAGAAATTCGCCACCATTTTCTTTTGCATATTTAACAAGCTCGCCGAATTTAATAGTAGGGTTACACAAAACGCAAGGGTTTGGTGTTCTGCCACATAAATATTCATTGCAAAAATAGTCGGTTATTTTTTTGAATTCTTCTCGTCTGTCTAACACGGTGAGAGGAATGTTAAGGTGCTCTGCAACCTTTTTTGCATCTTCTATATCTTCATCTGCAAGATTATCGGGCTTAAGCCTTAAAATTACACCCTTAACATCATAGCCCTTTTCTTTTAAAACAAGTGCAGTAGCGGCAGAGTCAACACCACCGCTTAACGCAACAAAACATACTTTTGACATAATAAAAACACCTCTTACTTATTAATTAATTTACCATAAACAGCAATAAAAATCAAATTTATAAAAATTTTTTTGTTTTTTAAGAAAAAACACGGCGAAACCCCTTGAAATTTAAAAGAAAATGTTATAAAATATATACAGTTTAATATATTAGGGGGATGTGTGCTTTTTAGCAAGAGAAAGCCGAAATCTCCGTTATTTTAATCATTTTTTATGTTTATTTTTGTACAAGGTGACAATTATAAGTTATTTGTTTACGAAAGGAAGGATTAATTTGTCAGCGGATTTACATTGCCATACAAGACTTTCAAACGGTTCACTCGGTATTGAAGATTTAATTTTACTTGCAAAAAAACGCAATATTTCTACAATTGCAATTACCGACCTTGATTGCTTGGCTGGTACTGTTAGGGGAAAAATTATTGGAGAAAGAATGGGGATAAAAGTTATACCGGGGGTAGAGCTTTCTGCAACCGATAAAACTAATAATCAAGAGATTCATTTAATGTGCTATTTACCTGACTTTCCTGACAGATTAGAGGGTCTTTGCAGCAGAAACTCACAATTAAGAAAGCGTTCGTCACACTTTATGATGTTAAAAGTTGCACAACGTTACCCTGTTACACCTGAATTTATAACAAAATGTGCTTCGGGTTCAACAAATGTTTATAAAGTTCACATTATGCAGGCTCTTATTGAAATGGGCTTTACAGATAAAATTTATAGTGACCTTTACGATGAGATTTTTAATCCTGATAGTGAAAAATCAATTAATCATACACCTGAATATCAGGATGTTTTTGAGGTTTTACAAGCAATTCACGATGCAGGCGGTGTGGCTGTTTTAACACATCCGTTCCGTTCAAAAAATCCCGATTTGCTGGACAAGTTAGTTGAAGCGGGTCTTGATGGTATTGAGGTTTACACACCAAATATGAGTGCAGAGCAAAAGGCTGAGCTCATTAAATACGCTAAGGCACACAAGTTACTTACAACAGGCGGTTCAAACTTTAAAGGTCTTTACAACAAACATATTCTTTCTGTTGGTGATTGCGATTTGCCCGATGAATGTGTAAATGAACTTTTAACATATAAGAGCCGTCAGAAAAAGGCACAGAAAAAAGCGGCACAGGCTAAGGCTAATGAAAAGTTGCAAGAAGCAATAAAGGCTTCAAAATAATTTTAGCGAATAAGGCATTTTTTCACCCACTCGACGTACCTTTGTACGCCTTCGGGGATGAAGAAAAAGCCTTCTTCATCTAAAATTAAAATTGAAGCAGGTAGTGAAATAAATATTAAAACACTCACATAAACTCTTTAAGAATTTGTGTGAGTGTTTTTGTTTTAATTACTTTTTCTTAGTATTAAGTTTTTTAGTTTTTAATTTTCCCTTTTTGGTTTTCTTTTTAATTGATTTTTGAAGAGACTTTTTATTTGATTTTTTGTATTTTACAATCAAACCAATTAATACACACAACATTACAAAGGTGAAAACCGAAACACCAATAATAAGAGGAGTTTTAATTTCGGTTAACTTGTTAAGAATGTTGTTTTCGGTGAATTTTGCTTTAAGAGTAACGTTTTCTGTTGCAACAAAAGAGTAATTTAACTCCTCAGAAACTAATTCGTCACCTGAGTACCAGCCTAAAAATTCCTCTTTTTCAAGTGGTTGAGCAGAAACGGTAATATATTCACCAATGAGAGTGGTAATGCTACCGTTTACTCTACCGTTACCCTCAGCTTCAACAGCAATTTCAACTCTCATTTCTGCCGCAGGGTCTTCAGATGTGTAATCAAAAGCATTAACTGAGGTCGGTTTAATTACGTTGCCGTTTTCATCGGTAAGAGTAGTGTTGCCGAGAGTAGCAGGTTCTTTTGAAATTTCAGTTGTAAGAATAGTTGAGTCAGTAATTTCTACGTCAAAGAAATTAGTACGTTCAAATTCACCGTAAACAGAATCATAAAGTGAAGCAGTGTAATTCATTGTGCCGTCGTCTGTGCCTGTAACCTTGATTTCATATTCCTTTTCGGCAGGTAAAACAAAGGTTTTTGCGTCACCCTCTACAACAGCAATAACTGCATTTTCTTTTTGTGCAATTTCTTCATCGACTGTGTTATCTGTAATTCTGCCGACTAATTCGTTTGTTTCTTTGTCGTAAACCTCAACGTCTACAGGGCATTTGATGGTGATTTTAGTATAATTTCTTTTCTTTGTTACATTTTTCGCATCTAAAGCAAGCATAAATGCACAATATGTCTGAGCGCAATGTCCGTCTTCGAAATATGTGTCTGAAATCCAACCGTCAGTTAATTGACCAGCACCTTGATTTAAAACGAAAAAAGAAGATATTTTTTGATAAAAAAATGAAGTGGTGGTGTGTACAGGTGTAGACCCTGAAACATCAACAGCAGAGCCGACAATTAAACCCATTGCTAAATTCTTTTTTGCTTGTGCTTCTGTTTCAATTACATTAGGGCAAAGAACTGTTTTGAAATATCCAAATGGGGTATAAGGCACACCTAGTAAGAGGTGGGGCGTGTTATAATAGGAGTCTAATCCGGGAACAGCGACAGACATAACAGAAATTACTTCATCTACTGCAAGAGTACCAATTGGATAAGGTTTATAGTCTTTGGTTTCATTTAATTGTTTGAATTGTTCATTTACATCAAAATAAAGATTAATATAATCCAGAGAAAAAGTATTTGATTTACTTGGCAATGAATAAGTTGTGCCGTATTTTGTAAAGCCCCATAAGGTAGGAAGCACCTCAGTAACAAAATCTTCAGGGTTTACAATATTAAAAATTCTGTTAAAATCTTTATTTCCAACGTCCGCTTGCTTTTTATGTACGTTGTTTGGTGTTGCAAAGGTGTAGGTGTAAATATTTTCTTTTTTAAGCTTTAATTCACCAATTTTACCTTCTTTAATAAGCTTTGCACCAACAAGGTTTGCAGTTGCGGCACCACGGCTGTGACCCGCTACGAAAATTTTAGTCTCATATTCTGACTCTGCAAGGTTGTGTTTTTCTATATATTCTTCAAGCTTTCCATAAACGAAATCTCTTGCATCCGCAAAGCCTAAATGCACAAGTCCATTTTCAGGTGACTTTGCATGTTTCTCTTTATTAACACTTTCAGTACCGTAAGGGTCGAAGTTTGAGTACCATTGATAATAGTGCGAGCCGATGAAGCCTGTGACTATTAAATTATAAGTTTTATTGCCTACGTGAATTTCTTTTCGTGCAATGTAGTAGTTAACTTCATCACGATTGGCGTCATTTTCAGGGACAACGTCACTAAATCCGAGAGCCTCAAGGGTGGTTTCGAGCACGTTCATATCATAACCCAACATTACAAACTGCGAGCCGAGAGTCGCAAGGTTGTGGTTATATTTTGCAGAATCCTCAGAGAACCATTTTGAGTTATAATTAACCGTTGTTTCACCGGCATCACCACTTATTTTGAAAGAAGTAGTGTAAGAGCCGACGTCGGAAGCTGACGAGGCAGCAGAATCTTTACCGGCGGAATCTTTGTCAGATGAATCAGAATCAGAGGAGCGTTTAGTGAAAGCGTTATCTTTAAAGGAATAAAACCAGATGTCAGATTTGTTATTATTGTCATAAAAAGTAATACCTTTTTCTGAAATATATGTTTTGCCAGTGTAAAGAAGGTCAACAATACCTGTATTTTCATTTGTGCTCGAAATTATTTCGTTACCAATTAAGAAGGACTCATAAGTAGAAGTTTCGCTATTATACTCTGCACTATAAAGACAAAGTAAATTTTTTGAAGTGGTATCGTATTTAAATAAACCACCATAGCCCATACGTGTATCAAAGTTATTAATTATATCAAAATATATAACGTTATCTTTAACGTATCGAACATACATCCAACATAAATCGACTTCAGTGTCGGAACCATCAAAGATAAGTTCAGCCTCTTTGGTTTTTAAGTCAATTCGCTCAATGGCGAATTTTGAAATATAGAGGTAGTCATTTGTAACAAAAAAGTGAGGAGGAGAACCTACACCTGTGCCACGCGGTGAGTAACCTGTATGATATAAAACCTCACGATTTTCACCATTTAAATCGCATCTGACATAATCTACACCACCATATTTGTTAAGATGGTTTTCATTGTAAACAGAATCAATAAATACGTATGAAATATAGTAAATATATTTATCAGTAACAAAAGGCGAAAAGGTAAAATCGTTTACAATTACTTCTTCTGCCCCTGTATTCTTATTTGTTTTTAAAATACGTGAATAAGAATATGTTTCAGGGCTTTCGGAATGACTTGGTTCAGCATAATAGAAAAAAGATATTTCAGGACCATTATTGTCTGTAGAGTAAACATATTCATTGTCTTCATATAACACTTCTCCACTCTCATAAGAAGTGTTAATTTGCATATTCGCAAGTTCAATATCGGTAAGCCCTTTACTTTCACCTTTCGCCGCAAGAGCACTCATAGGAGAAATGCAAAGCAGAAGTGTAGCTAACGCAAGTAAAAAACAAGAAAGCTTTTTAAAAATCCTTTTCATAACGTTCCCCTCTCAAAACTAATTTTAAATATAAATAAAATATATCATAGTAAAATTTTCAAGTCAAGAAAATTGACGTAAGAAACCCGATATCACCTTAAAAAGTGATATCGGGTTTTTATTATTTTTCAATAGCCGCAACCTTTGTATTAATTTTATAAAGTCTTTCGGCATCAAATTTTTCTGAGCGGTCGTAATTATAAATACCATTTAATTCCTGCTCAACGTCTGTAAGCTGAGTGTAGCAGAAGCCGAGCATTTTTGGGTTATCTATTAAAGCGGTTGTAAGGCCATCATATCTCTCATAAAATTCTTCAAGAGACCTTGCGGCATTACCATAACCCCAGGCTTCTTTTGTGTTTTCAGCGTTTTGCTCTGTAAGAACAACACGAATTCCGCCATATTCACTCATAAATACAGGCTCACCCTTCCAGTGTTGTTTGTCAGGGAAGCGGTCGTAGAGCTCATTTTCTTTAAAGAGCTTACCGTAATTCTCTTTGAAAATTTTGTAGTCCTGTTCATAATCGTGAACATCAAAAATATCGGTTTCAACGTGATAGTTGCCGCTTGTGTCAATGCAAGGACGAGTTTTGTCGAGTGCTTTTACTGTGCGGTAAACAATTTTTATAACATCAGAATCCTGAAAAGCTCTATCAATTTCCCAAGTTTCGTTATATGGGCACCAACCAATAATTGACGGATGGTTAAAGTCTCTTTCAATTTCTTCTTCAATTTCTAAAAGGAAATAGCGAAGAGATTCAAACTTAGTCCATTTAAGTCCCCAGTTGCCGTGTTCGCCCCACACAATGTAACCCAATTCGTCACAGTAGTGTAAGAAAAGAGGTTCGAAAATTTTCTGGTGAAGTCTTGCACCGTTAAAGCCGACTTTCATTGAAAGAAGAATGTCGTTTCTGAGTGCTTCCTTTGTTGGTGCGGTGTAGATTCCGTCCGGATAAAATCCCTGGTCTAAAATAAGTCTTTGGAAAACGGGTTTTCCGTTTATTTTGCAAACGCCGTCAGAAAGGTTAACTTCACGAAGACCAAAGTAGCTTGTAACCTTATCCTCATTGAAGTTAAGAGTGAGCGAGTAAAGTCCGCCTTTGCCAACTTCCCAAAGATGTTTTTTAGATAAATTGAGTGTAACGGTAACAGTCTGACCGAGCACTTTGCTTTCGGCAACACCTACTTCTTTGCCATCCCAGAAAGCAGTAGCTTTAAAATCACCTGAGCCTTCTAAATCGGCGGTAATTGTAAGTGTCGCATTTTCTATATTAGGGTAAACTTTGAAGTTTTTAATATAATCTGTCTTTACAAATTCTAAATAAACAGTCTGCCAGATACCTGTAGTTCTTGTGTAGTCGCAACCATGAGAATAAAACTCTTCGCTCTGTTTACCACGTGCCTGCATAAATGAGCGAGTGTCATCTTCAACATAAAGAGTAAGAGTATTTTCGCCCTCTTTTAAATATTTTGTGAGCTCCATTCTGAAAGAAGTGTAACCACCAAAATGTTCATCAACTTTAACTTCATTTACATATAATGTTGCGTGAAAATCTACAGCACCAAAAATTATGAAAACTCTGTTTTGTAATTGTTCTTTTGTGATATTTATTTTTCTTCTGTACCACACAGCAGGAACAAAATCTTTGTAGCCAATTCCGGAAAGTTCACTTTCAACACAGAATGGTACTGTAATTTTCTTTGTGAATTCTGCACTTTCTTTGAACATCTCACGGTTTACACCTGAGTTACCAAAGTCAAATTCAAATTCCCATTCGCCATTTAAAATCTCATAGTTTTCTCTTTTAAAATTCGGATTTGGGTGTTCGTTTCTTGGTATCATAAAAAAATCTCCTTAATTACTTCTTAAATGAATAAGTAAAACAGAAATATCAGCAGGTGAAACACCGCTTATTCTTGATGCCTGACCGACATTTTCCGGTCTTATTTTTTCTAACTTTTCAATTGCTTCAAGTCTTAAATTTGTAATGGACTTGTAGTCAATATCGTGTGGAATCTTTTTAACCTCAAGACGTTTTAATTCGTCTACCTGAGCTTTTTGTCTTTTTATGTAACCCTCATATTTGAAGTTGATTTCAACCTGCTCAAAAATCTCTTTTGCAATCTGAGGTCTGTTTTTGTCAAAATCCTTTAATAATTTATAAGTTACCTGAGGACGTTTTAAAAGCTCAGATATTCTGCAACCGGTTTTAAGTGGTGCTGTGCCAGCTTCTTCAAGAATTTTATTAAGTGCTTCTGACGGTGGAATTGAAGTGTTATTAACTCTTTCAGTTTCTTTTTGAATTCCTTCAATTTTTTCGAGTAAAGCGTTGTGAGCTTCGTCACCTACAAGACCTATTTTATAACCCATTTCGGTAAGTCTTAAATCGGCATTATCTTCTCTTAAAATAAGACGATATTCGCTTCTTGAAGTCATCATTCTGTAAGGGTCTGAGCAACCCTTTGTAACAAGGTCGTCAATAAGAGTACCAATGTAAGAGGTGCTTCTGTCTAAAACGAAAGGTTCTTTATTCTGCACTTTTAAAGCGGCATTTATACCGGCAACAAGACCTTGTGCGGCAGCCTCCTCATAACCTGAAGAGCCGTTGAATTGCCCTGCACCGAAAAGCCCGTCGAGGTCGTTGAATTCTAAAGTAGATTTCAATGAAAGAGGGTTTACGCAATCGTATTCAATAGCGTAGGCAGTTCTCATAACTTTAACGTTTTCAAGACCTTTAACGCTTCTTAAAATCTGCAATTGAACGTCCTCGGGAAGCGAAGATGAAAGGCCTTGTAAATATAATTCTTCGGTTTCAAGACCGCAAGGTTCAATGAAAACCTGGTGTCTTTCCTTTTCGAAGAATCTCATAATTTTATCTTCAATGCTTGGGCAATATCTTGGGCCCGTACCCTCAATTTTTTTAGAGTAAAGAGGTGAGCGGTCGATATTATCTAAAATTATTTTTTTGGTATTTTCATTTGTATAAGTAATATGACAAACTTCTTTATTTTCTAATTTGTCACTTGGTGTTGAGAAGGAGAACGGTGTAATTTCGCTGTCACCGATTTGCTCCTCTAACTCACTGAAATCAACACTGTTTCTGTTTACTCTCGGAGGAGTACCTGTTTTAAAGCGACGCAAGTCTACGTTTAATTTGCCAAGGTCGTCTGAAAGAGCATTTGACGGGAACATTCCGTCAGGACCGCTTTCATAAGAAACGTCGCCGACGTAAACCTTACCCTTTAAGAAGGTACCTGTTGCAATTATTACAGCCTTTGCTTTATAAATGGCTTCTAATTGAGTGCCAAGCTCCCAGAGGCCGTCGTCTTTTTTTTCAAGAGAAACAATTTCAGCCTGCTTCAAATCAAGATTTTTCTGATTTTCAAGACAATGCTTCATATATTTTGTGTATTCGCGTCTGTCAATTTGTGCTCTTAAAGAATGCACGGCAGGACCTTTACCAAGATTCAGGATTCTGCTTTGAATTAACGTGGCATCTGCAGCTTTACCCATTTCGCCACCCAAAGCATCAATTTCTCTTACTAAATGTCCCTTTGACGTGCCACCAATTGACGGATTACACGCCATATTGCCAATCCAGTCGAGATTAATTGTAAAAACTATTGTTGAAGCACCAAGTCTCGCTGAGGCTAAAGCCGCCTCAATACCTGCGTGACCTGCACCAATAACCGCAACATCATATTCTCCTGCAAAGTATTTCATAACTTAAAAATCAATCCTCAATTATTTTTATATGTCCGTCTTCGCGTTCCTTCATAGGTGGTTCTTCATTCGGGTAACCGAGAGTCATACCGAGTAAGAAGCACCAATCACTTGGAATATCTAATATCTTTTTCCATTTTTCAGCACCTTTTTCATCATCAAAAAGAGCGCCGAGAGAGCCAACCATACAACTGCCAAGCCCTAAAGCTTTTGCAGCGAGTGCAATATTTTCTGCCATTAAACCTGCAGCCATATCGCTTTTGTCTTTTGCAAATATAAAAATGAATGTCGGTGCATTGTGGTAAACAGGTCTTACATCCCACCCGGTGTAGGCAGGGGTTTCCCAACCGACAATATCCTTAAAATCGCGATTCATTTCATCAAGCTTTTCTTTACTTCTTAAAACTCTTAAATGACAGGGCTGTGTGTTTCTGCCACTCGGAGCTCTTATAGCGGCATCAAGAACAACCTGTAAAAGTTCCTGAGGTACCTGTTCGCTTGTGTATTCTCTTATAGTCTGACGAGTCATTATGTTTTTAATTATTTCGTTCATAAGTTATGACTCCTTTTCTTGCTTTACCAATAAATAGATAGGTTCGGTGTTTTTGTCATCCAGAGAGCTTTCTACAGAAATAGAATTCTCTATTTTAACGTCTATTTTGTCCCCGACAAGGGCAGTTAAAATTTCTTCTTTTTTCTCAAGATAATATTCAGAAGTTACACCTGCGTCACCTCTGACAACAATAAATATATATTCATTTGTACCAATAACTGTAGCAACACGTGCTTTTGTGTTTTTAACTTTATCAAAAAATCCTGCAGGGTAGGATGTATCATTCTTATTTAAAACTAATGTAACAACAGAGCTTGAATAACCCGAAGCCGCAAGAAAGTCTGCCGCTTCCTCCATTGTTTTTTCTTTGGCATTGATTAAGTTTGCCATATTCTGGAATTTCATAATGATTTCTTCAATAGTTTGCGGTGGATAAATTACGGTATTTCCCGCATCGTCCATATAGGTAAAATAACCGTTAATAGACTGAAATACAATATAGTTTGCTCTGAAATATGCATACATAGTGGCAACGCCTATTTCTTCTTCGCCACCTTCGGCATAATAGTGAACGAGCAATTTATTTCTGTAGGTTTCGGCGGTGAAAATTTTTGTGAGTGTTTCTTTTGATACGTTTATAGAAGAGTAATATTCACCATAAATACCCCAATAAGCATTAACCTTTTCAGAAACAGCAGCTTTGTCTGCTGTAGTGAGGGTAATTCCCTGTGAGTGTGCAAGAGAATTTGTTTTAAAATAAATTTCTGTTAAATAAATTGCTTTTGTAAGAATTGAGTTTTCGTCTGTTTCTTTGCCTAATTCATTCATAGCACAGTCAATAAAATAAGCAAAAACGTCGTTGCTGACGGGAACATTATTTAAAGTGAGAGCTGTAGATGTAGCTGAAGAAACCGGTGCACAAGACGAAAAAATGCCCGAAGAAGCGAAAATGGCAATAATAAGAACAAAAGAAATTTTTCTTTTTATATTACTGAAAATTGCTTTTTTCATACTTCTTCGGACCTTTCTTTAGATTTACGCCTGTAAATTTAAATTATTCTTTAGTGCTTTCTGCTGTTTCAGTTGCTTCAACAGTTTCTGCGTTTTCTTCGAGATTTGCCTGACGTTTGATTTTTGCAGTTGTTGTTTTTACAAATTCAATGTCACGAATATCAAAATCACGAATATTTTTGTATTTAGGAAGTTTTTTGTTTACTTCTTTAATTACGTCACCAATAATATTTTGAATTTCTTCTTTTGATGGTGTTTGCTTATCTTTTAATTTTGCAGTAATTGCCTGAATATCAGGGAAGATTTTTGCAACAACCTGAGTACCCTCTTCTGCTTCATCACAATCTGCACCGAAAACGATACATTCTGAAACAAACGGGTGGTTGTTAAGATGATATTCAACCTCTTCAGGATAAATATTTTTACCATTTTTAGTAACGATAACGTTTTTACATCTACCAACGATTCTGTAGCAGCCCTGTTCGTCAACTGTACCCATATCACCGGTTTTAAACCAGCCATCTTCTGTGAAAACGGCTTTTGTTGCTGCCTCATCTTTGTAATAACCCAACATAACCATTGGACCTTTAACCCAGATTTCACCAACGCCGTTGTCGTCGGGGTCGTGAATTTTTGCTTCAACACCAGGGAGTGCAATACCAACTGAGTCAGGGAGTGAAATATGGTCGTTGTTACCAATAACAAGCGGTGAACATTCTGTAAGACCATAGCCAATGTAAACAGGAATACCGAATGTTTTGAAGTCTTTTGCAACTTCAGGGTTGAGAGCCGCAGCACCAACAATAATAAGTCTTAACTTACCACCGAAGTTCTTTTTAACTTCAGCAAAGATTTTTTCCATAACGTTAGCAACGAAGCCGTCCTGAACGAGTTTACCTAAAGTAAGAGCAAACTTACCAACTTTTTTCTCATGAACCTTTTTAAGAATTTTTGCGTGCATTTTTTCAAGCATTAAAGGAACAGTAACGAAAATTGTAGGTTGGTAGTCCTGCATATCACGGGTGATATAACGAAGACCTTCGCAGAAGCAGTAGCAACCGCCTGTGTACATTAACTGTACAAAACAGAGTGAATTTTCGTATGTATGGTGAAGCGGAAGAACTGAAAGGATCGTGTCATCAGGTGTGATTTTAACAAGTTTTTTAATTGCTCTGATGTCTTCAATAATGTTTCTTTGTGAAAGCATTACGCCTTTTGCCATACCTGTTGTACCAGAAGTAAATAAAAGTGAACTCATAGCGTCACCATTAACTTCTGCATCCAGGAAAGTTCTGTCCCCTTTCTCTAAAAGTTCTTCGCCAAGTTTTACAAGGTCATCAATATTCTTGAGACCCTCAATTTCATCAAGGCCAATGAAAGTAAAATCTTTTGGAAGACGATCTTTAATTTCCTGAAGCTTTTCATAGGATTTGTCATCTACAAACATAGCTTTAGAATCAGAAACAGTTAAAATGTTTAAAACATCTTCTGCCATAAGCTCCTTATCAATAGGAACTACAACACCTGTTCCGTTTGTAATGCCAAAGTAAGAAATACACCATTTATGGGAGTTTTTACCCATAATAGCAATATGCTTTGCTTTGAGTCCTAAAGAACAAAGTGCAGTACCAACAGCGTTTACAACTTGTAAAAGCTTTGGATACTTCATCTCAGAAATACTGCCGTCTTTTTCACGGATTTTAAATGCCGGACGAGCAGGGAAGAGACGAGCACTTGATTCAAGGAGTTCTTTGAAGTTATTAACATGCCTTGTTTCATAGTGGATTATGCTCATATTTTTCTCCAATCTGGTGGACTTATAAAATGAATTTTAAAAATTCAGATAGAGAGTTGATTTAGTAAGATTTTCAACAGTCTCATATAAAGTCACACACATAAAAATTATAGCAGAAATCCCTATAATTTACAAGGGTTAAATGTTTCGGAACTGTGAATTTATTTTACGTTTTTCTTGATTTTTGAAAAGATAATTGTCGTGAAGTTGTTTATTGTTCGGAAAGTAAAAAACAATAGGGATGTAAAAAACTTTTGTTTATTTACATCCCCTATTAATCCTGAATTTTAAAATTCCAATAAACTCAGATAATAATTTATTTCTTCTTCATTTATTTGCTCTTTAACAGTTATTTTTATTAAATCGCCGTCTTTTTCATATAAAAAATATCTTGAATTAAATTCGTCGTACCACTTCTCGTCATAGTAATAAAAGAAATGTCCGTCAGTAGCGATAACCTTTTCTAAATATGAGAGTCTAATAACCGAACTTGCATCACATAATGAAGCACTATGTTCATCAGTAGCTGTGATATCAGAAATAAAAGTCAGGGTAAAAGCTTTACCGTAATATTCGCTTTCTTCATTATTCACGATGAATTTTACTTCGCTTGTGTAGCTTTCTTTTATTGAAAGAATCTGAGAATCAAAAGCAATATCTTTTTTTTCGGCGGTGTTACGTGAAGTAAGTGTTACTATTTCTTTTTCGGGTTTTGCCGTCATAGGAGTTTCTGCTTCCGTTGCTGCTGCGGTTGAGGTGACAGTATTCTCATTACCCGAGCAGGATGTAAAAGAAGTCAACATTAAAACTGAAATCAGCAAAAAAGCAAAAATCTTTTTCATAAAATCATCTCCAAGAAAATTGGTGAGTATATGTTAACATAAAAATCTTAAAATGTGAATATGTAATGCAATTGACTTATAAATAAAAAATGGCTATAATAAATATAGCAATGGTTGAAAGGAGTGGCAGAATGTGCAATAAAAATCAAGCGATAAGTATTTTAAATGAAGTTTATGAATCTTGCAATCCTATTTTTAACAATGCAATAAAAGATGCATTTTTATACGGTTCTTATGCTCGTGGTGATTATCATTCAGAATCAGATGTTGATATTCTTCTTACAGTTGATATTCCCGTAGAAGAAATCTCAACACGAAGAAATGCTGTCGCTTCGATAACAAGTGAATTAAGCTTAAAGAATGATGTTACTGTATCTGTAACAGTTAAGCCACTTGAACAGTTTTTAAGATTCGCGGATGTTCAACCATTCTATAAGAATGTTATAAAAGAAGGTGTTCGCTATGCAGGTTGATGAAAAGAAAGCTCTTTCAAATGCAAGATTTGAACATGCAAACGAGTGCTTAGATGCTGCAAAAAGTTTACTTACTTCTTCAAATTACAAAAGCGCAGCTAATCGTTCATATTATGCAATATTCCACGCAATGAGAGCAGTTCTTGCTTTTGATGGAATAGATATGAAACACCATAGTGGTATTATATCAGAATTTCGTAAGCTATATATTAAAACAGAGATTTTCGATTCGAAACTTTCACAAATAATTTCTGTTCTTTTTGATATTCGTACAGATAGTGATTACGATGATTTTTTCGTTATTTCAAAATCAGAAGTAGAAGAGCAAATTGAAAATGCTGAATATTTTCTAAAAGAAATAGAACAGTTTTTATTACAAAAATAAATTTGACCGCCCAAGTAGAGATTACTTGAGCGGTTTTTTAATTCTTGTTCTTTAATAAAAATAAACTTATACAAAAAAGACCAATTCCTAACATTGTAAAACCTGATTGAGTTGAAAGCTTGTTAAGAACAGATGTTACTACCACAGCGATACCCATGGCTAATGGAATCGCTTTTAAAACTAAATCAATAAAAAAATCCATCTTTTTGTGTGTAGTAATCTTTTGTGGTTTTGCATTTATCAATTCTTCTATTGAAACATCAAGAATATCGGCAAGTTTTGGAAGTGTTGTTATATCAGGAAGAGCAACATCTCTTTCCCATTTTGAAACAGCTTTATCAGTAATATTTAATAGTTCAGCAAGATCTTTTTGTGTCATTCCTTTTTCATGTCTTTTTAAAGAAATTACTTCGCCCGTTGTTTTGTTTGTCATATTAAAACTCCTTTGCTTGATGTAAAAACAGAGTAACAAAAATAAAAACAAAAGTAAACCGAATGACAGTAGAGTTTACTAAACTGAAAGTTTACCTATTTAAAAGAACTGAAATTAAATAAATAACAACCAAATGTGCGGGGTAAAAAATATAAAATAACGGTTTTATGTTATATTTACCGCGTTTTTGATTGTAAAGAGCTAACAGAGGAATTGCCAGCAGAGCAAATAACTGTAGGGGTTCCTGTAATTCAAAGGCAAGAAAAATCAGAATTATTGAAGTGGAAATAAGCTTCCACTTTCTGTCGGGAGCAAAGAATACCACTACGGGCAGAAGAACACCCGAGAAGCCGTAATCAATCTGAAAGCCTTGTGGTTTCAGTGCAAGAGGTAGTCCGAAGCAAATAATAATAACTGCAACAACGCTAAAAGCTGAAATAAAAGCGGTGCTCTTCTCTTTTTTTATTCTGAAATTTTCTAAACTGAAAATAAGAATGATTGAAAGAGAGAAGGTTATAAGAATATTCTGATAAAGCGATTTTTCTGCAATGAAATAAACAAGCTGACACCCTGTGCCGAGAAGAGAAACAGTCAAAAAATAGCGAAGCTTATTTTTGGTGTAAAAACAACCTTCTGCAATCATAAATGCAAAAATCGGGAATGCCAGACGTCCTATAATCTGCAGAATTTCATATTTCGGAAAAAATTCTTTGCCAATATGGTCTGAGAGCATAGAAAGCATTGCGATTATTTTAAGTTGATTGTTTGTTAAACCGAATTTTTTCATTTAAGTTTATTACCATCAGCAAATGCATTGCCCACTTTTTCACCTAATTTTATATATGTGTTATGAATCGGGTCAAAGGTAATTGCTTCAAGTTTTGAAGGGTCTATTTTTCCGTCATCACCTAAAACGGTTTCGTCAGCAGAAATATTTATAATTTCACCAATGCAAATTCCATCTTCATTGAATTTTAATAAGTTGCATTCAACAGACATAGGAAATTCATTTATAACAGGAGCATTTACAAATTCAGATTTTGTAACAGTCAACCCGGCTTTTTGCATTTTATCCGGTTCTTTATTGCCTGAAACAATACCAACATAATCTGCTTCAACAACGTGACGTGCGTCTGCAATATTGACTGTGAAGGCCTTTGATTCTAAAATATTTTTGGTTGTTTTATGCCCCTCAGAAATACAAACCATAACCTGATTTGTTTCATAAATACCGCCCCATGCGGCATTCATACAGTTGGGTTTTCCATCTTTGTCGTAAGCGGCAACAATAAATACAGGCATAGGGTAAACAGCACTGTCTTTTCCAAAATTTTTTCTCATAATAAAAACTCCTTTTAAAAATATCCTATCATTTTGTTGATAAAAACAACTGAATGATAGGATAAATTAATTCATAACGAAATCTCTGATTCTTAATAATACTTTTCACGCTTTTTCTTTTGAACAAATTTGAATACAGCAAAAGCGACAATTAAAATTATGGAAACAGAAAGACCGATATAAGCATCAATATTAGTATTTCCCTCAACCTTTAATTCACTCCAGAGCTGAGACATATAATTTTGAATATCGTAACTCAAATTTTCAAAACTTTCTGTTTTGGGTAATTTGTCTTCGTCGGGGTAAAGAATCGGTTCACCTTTTAAGTCGTAATCATCAGACTCTAAAACAAGTGCGTGAGGTGAGGCGTAGCAAATCCAATTGGCATTGGCAACGGCAATTTCTTCCTCCAACATAAAGTTAATATAAAGTTCAGCCGCCTCTTTATTTTCGGCAGTTTTTGGAATACACATAGCATCCACGAAATAGTTAACGCCTTCTTTAGGATAAACAAATGCTAAGTCAGGATTAACGTCTGCCATTGACAAATAGTCACCCGCATAATATGGGGCAAACGCTGCCTCGCCACCTTCCATCTTGTTATAAATTTCATCCATAACATAAGAAGAAACGAGAGGGCGTTGTTCCTTTAAAAGTTCAAGTGCTTTATCCCAATCTTCAGGATTATGAGTATTTACGCTTTGCCCTAAAAGAAATTGTGCAATTCCGAAAGCATCACGTGGGTTGTTAAACATTAAAATTTCGCCCTTATATTTTTCGTTCCAGAGAATTGACCAGCTGTCAACCTCGTCATCTACCATAGAGGTATTATAAATTAAACCAACCATACCAACGGTGTAGGGAACAGAATACTCGTTTTGTGGGTCGTAAAAAAGGTTTTTATATTTCGGAAGAATATATTGGTAATTCGGAATATTTGAAAAATCCAATTTAACCAGCATATCTTCTTCAATAAGCTTTGCAATCATATAATCAGACGGAATAACAATGTCGTAATTTGCACCGCCGCTCTGAAGCTTGTTATACATATTTTCATTACTTTCAAAGGTGGTGTAGTTAACCTTTATTCCATATTTTTTTGTGAATTCCTTGTTTACGTCCAAAGAGCCTTCAGAACCATCTGAAATATATTCACCCCAATTATAAACATTAATAGAGGTGCCTCTTAAATGAGAGTAATCTTTTTCAGGCTCTGCAGCAAAGCAAGTGGGAGCAAGAGAGGCAAAAAGAATTGCCACGGCAAAAATTACAGAAAAAATTCTTTTTTTCATTTCAGTGCCCCCCTTTACTGTTTTTATGCTTTTTTTCTTCAGATTTTGCCGTAATTATATTTGAAATTACAAGCAAAACGAGAATTGCAATAAAAATAAGGGTTGAAAGTGCATACATATCAGGTGTAACGCGCTTTTTTGTCATTGAGAATATTCTTATAGGAAGAGTCTGTGAGGTAGTACCACTAACGAAGTAGCTGATAATAAAATCATCAACAGAAAGTGTAAAAGCCATCATAAGTCCCGAAATAATTCCGGGCATAATCTGAGGCAAAACTACTTTGAAAAACGACTGAAGCGGTGTGCAGCCCAAATCCTGAGCCGCTTCTGAAAGATGTATGTCAGTCTGTCTTAATTTTGGCAAAACATTTAAAATAACGTAGGGCAATTCGAAGGTGACGTGGGCTATTGTAAGTGTTGCAAAGCCGAGGGTACCCGTTTTGCCGAAAAGTGCACCTATAAAAACAAACAAAAGCATCATAGAAATACCTGTAACAATATCAGGGTTCATCATAGGTATGTTTGTTGTTGTAAGAACACTTTGTTTAAACCATTTTAATTTGTAGTTGTTAATTGCAATTGCCGCCGCGGTCCCCATAACAGTAGAGATAATTGCGGAAACAATAGCAACTATAACAGTATTTTTAAAAGCTTCAAGGGTAGCCGTGTCTCTGAAAATTTCTTCATACCACCTGAGAGAGAAACCCTCAAAAACCGAGGTGCTTTTTCCTGCGTTAAAGCTGAAAAGAATTAACACGGCAATCGGTGCATAAAGAAATGCAAAAACGAGAACAGGATAGATTTTTGAAAAGAGAGATTTTTTCTTCATATAATAACCTCCCCTTCATCATCTGAGAATTTGTTCATAACAGCAAGGCAGATGAAAATTAAAATCATAAGTACAAACGAAAGTGCTGCACCAAGGTGGAAGTTGTTTGCAGTCTGGAACTGCGTTTCAATAATGTCACCAATGAGTGTAGTGCCCGTACCGCCTAATTTTTGCGAAATGTAAAAGGTGCTTACAGAAGGTACAAAAACCATTGTAAAGCCCGAAACAACACCGGGGAGACTCAACGGAATTGTTATATTTTTAAACACCTGGAATTTATTACAGCCTAAATCCTGGGCAGCCTCTATAAGAGAGCGGTCCATTTTTAAAATTACGGTGTAAATAGGCAGAATCATATATGGCAAAAAGTTGTAAACCATACCTAAAACAACGGCACCGCGTGTGTTTATAAGGTGAATTGGTGAAAACTCTTTGTCAAAATGTGCAAGAATCGGTTCAAGAACCGGTTGTAAAATTGAGTTTAATGATGTTGCAAGAAAGCTGTTATCTTCAAGAATTGTCATCCACGAATAAGTTCTCAAAAGAAAGTTCATCCACATAGGGAGCATAATAAGCATCATCATAATTTTCTGACGGTTTTCGCCTGAGTTTGCAATTATGTAAGCAAGTGGATAAGCAATTATAAGAGAAATAACCGTTGCCAAAAATCCTAACCAGACAGAAAGAATGAAGGTGTCGGTATATTTCCCTATTTCAGTTATATTGTCAAAAGTAAATGCACCCGTTGCATCTGTGAATGCATAATAAGCAACCATACCGATTGGAACAATTATGAAAAGAACTGCCCAAACGATGTAAGGTGCGCCTATTATACGGGATAAAAATGTGGATTTTTTACCCATAGGAACACCTCCCGGTTATTCTTCTTCGTCCTCGTAAACAGTAGCGTCTGAAAGTTCATCAAATTCTTCAGAGAATGAACTATAGTCGCCATAAAGCCCCGAATACTCGGATTTTTTCATAATGTGTATAGCATCAGGCTCAATAACCAAGCCGATAGTAGAACCTACCTCCTGATAGTCGGTAGATTGAATCATCCACTTGAAGCCTTTGATTTCAACAATGATTTCGTAATGAACACCCTTGAATGTGATAGATGTTACTTTACCTGAAATCATACCGTCTTCTGCTTTGACAATGTCAACGTCTTCAGGACGTACAACAACATCAACCTCTTCGTCAACACCGAAGCCTTTATCAAGACATTTAAATTTATTACCTGCCATTTCAACCCAGAAGTCGGCTCTCATAACACCTTCTATAATGTTACTTTCGCCAATGAAATCTGCAACGAATGCATTTTTAGGCTCGTTGTAAATGTCAAGAGGCGTACCGATTTGCTGGATTTTACCGCCATTCATAACAACTATTGTGTCAGACATAGAAAGAGCTTCTTCCTGGTCGTGAGTAACATAAATAAAAGTTATGCCGAGGCGTTTCTGTATATTTTTAAGTTCAACCTGCATATCCTTACGGAGCTTTAAATCCAGAGCACCGAGAGGCTCGTCAAGAAGTAAAATTTTAGGCTTTACTGCAAGAGCACGTGCTATAGCAACACGTTGCTGCTGACCGCCTGAAAGAGAAGATATATTTCTTCTTTCAAAGCCCTTTAAGTTTACAAGAGAAAGCATTTCAGTAACGGTTTCTTTAATCTCTTTTTCAGGTGTTTTGGTAAGTCTTAAGCCGAATGCAATGTTTTCATAAACATTAAGATGCGGAAAAAGAGCATATCTCTGGAAGATAGTATTAAGCTGTCTTTTGTGTGGAGGAAGCTCATTTATAACTTTTCCGTCAAAAATAACCTCACCCGAATCAGGCTGCAAAAAGCCCGCAATAATTCTGAGTGTGGTTGTTTTACCGCAACCTGAAGGACCGAGAAACGTAATGAATTCTTTGTCTCGGATATACAGATTCATATTATTAATTATTTGTTCATCATCAAAACTGATTGAAATGTTTTTAAGTTTAATAATCTCGTTGCTTGCCAATTATGCAACCCCTTCCCGTAGTTTAGTGCATAATTAAATATATATATATTTAATTAAAAAGTCAATATAATTTGTCGAAAAAGTTGATTGAATGGTAATAATATGCTAAAATAAATCAAAAAGAATGAATAAATATCCAAAAAGGACATAAAAATGTTAGAATTTGACGTTGAAAAAAAGAGTGTGTGGGAATCCTTGCAAGAGACAAGTGAGCCCATAATAATGTACGGTACCGGTAACGGTGCCGACAAGGTTTTTAGTGTATTCAGAGAACTTAATATTACGGTTGACGGTGTTACGGCAAGTGATACCTTTGTGAGAGAACGCTATTTTCACGGATACCGTGTTACACCTATAAGTGAATTTTTTAAAAAATATGAGAAATTTACCGTTATTATAACTTTTGGTTCTTCGCGTCCTGAGGTAATAGAAAATATTAAGGAATTAGCGAAAAAAACAACAGTTTTAGTCCCTTGTGTGCCTGTTGTTGGTAACGAAATTTTTGACAAAAAATTTTTAGAAAAAAATGAAGAAAAAATAAATATGGCATATAGTGTGCTGGCAGATGAAAAATCAAAAGAAGTATTCAGAAATTATGTTAACTTTGAGTTCAGCGGAAAGCTCGAATATCTTTTTGGTATGGAAAGCAATATTTCTGAGCCGTTTGAAAATTATCTGAAGCTTAATAACGATGAAAAATTTATTGATATCGGTGCTTACAGAGGTGACACTGTAGAGCAGTTTTTGCATTTCACAAACAGAAAATATAAAAATATTTTAGCAGTTGAGCCTGATAAAAAGACTTATAATAAATTAATTCAGAATTGCAGTGATTTAGAAAATTTTGAAGCGATAAACGGTGCGGTTACCGATATTGACGGAACAACAGAATTTTCAAATGTTGCAGGCAGACAATCTGCCATTGGCAGAGGTGTAGAAATCCCTGCCTTTACGCTTGATAAATTATCAGAAAAATTTATACCCACTTATGTAAAAATTGATGCAGAAGGTGCAGAAATCGATATTATAAATGGCGGAGCCGGTGTAATAAAAGAACACAAACCAAAAATAAAAATCGCCACATATCATAA
Organism: Acutalibacteraceae bacterium; assembly: GCA_045646485.1. Taxonomy (GTDB): domain Bacteria; phylum Bacillota; class Clostridia; order Oscillospirales; family Acutalibacteraceae; genus DTU089. Next base: position 102,333 of record JAZRKU010000050.1, on the reverse strand, counting down.
AAACAGTGATATTTTTGAAATACCGCTTTTGTTGAAAAAATTAAATGAAAATTATAAAATTTATATGTGTCATCACCCGTATATTCCTGCGTGGGATACTGATTTTTATTGTGTCTGAGGTGTAAAATGAAAGAAATAATACAACAGATTTTAAATGAACGAGAGAATATTATTAAAATTTCTGTCAGTTCGCCATTCTTAAAAGATGCGGAGTTTAACAAAATTACGATTAGACCTGTAAACATAAAGAATACGCCCGGATTTCAGGCGGAGAGGTTTAAAAATAATCAGGTTTTTCACCTCAATATGTCAGAAACAGAGTTTTCATCGTTTTTAGAAGATGTTTTTCAAAGATACGCTCAGATATGTATTTTTAAAAGTGGTGTAACCGATACTTTTTCTATTTCAAAGAATGGTAAAATCAAAAAAAGCGAAAGTAAAAATAATTTGCAATTAAAGCAGAAGAATACTGATAACAACAGACAAAAAGAGTATATTTTTAACGAGGGAGAAAATATTCCTGCTTTAGTAGATTTAGGTGTGTTTACACAGGATTTCAAAATCGTAAAATCAAAGTATGATAAATTTAAGCAGATAAATAGATTTATTGAGATTGTAAATGATGCTTTTACTAATTACACAAATGAAAATATTACTATATTGGATTTCGGTTGCGGAAAGAGCTATTTAACGTTTATTATTTATTACTTTTTCAGCGAGGTTAAAAAGAAAAACGTTAAAATTATAGGCTATGACCTCAAAAAAGATGTAGTAGAAAATTGCAACAAAATTGCAGAAAAATATGGCTACAACAACCTGAAATTTGTTGTTAGCGACGTCACAAAAGATGTGCTTTACGACGAGCATATTGATATGGTAATTTCATTACACGCTTGTGACATAGCAACAGATTTCGCACTTGATTACGCAATAAAGAAAAACGTAAAATATATTTTTTCGGTGCCTTGTTGCCAGCACGAGGTAAATAAAACTATTAGAAATGGCGGAGAGTTAGACATTCTTTTGAAGCACGGGCTTATAAAAGAAAGAGTTTCTGCACTCCTGACAGATTCTGTGAGAGCGGGAATTTTAGAGGATATGGGTTACAACGTTGACGTACTCGAATTTGTCGATTTTTCACATTCACCAAAAAATATTATGATAAGAGCGAAAAAGACAAAAAGAGAAACGGATAAAAACAGAAAGCAAATAGAAGAATTGCAACAAAAATACGGTTTTTCGCAAACGCTTTATAGCTTAGTGAGCGAACAAATTAAATAAGAAGAATGGTTTTATAATCATTTTGTAAATTAATCCTGTATTTTGAAGAGGCAAAGGAGCTGTAGAAAACGAAAAGTTTCTACAGCTCCTATATTTTTTTACCATATGTATATTAGTTTTTATTATATTCTCTTCTGTTGATTTTGCCCCATTGATTTTTGTTTTTCTTAAACCGAATCATAGAAAAAATCTTTATAAGAGTCATTATTTGTCGGTAACCGAGGTTATCAATTATTGCAAAGAAAAAGAGCTTTAAAATGTGTCTGAGCTTCGGATATTTTCCGAAAATATTTTCTTCTAAAAGCAATGAGCCTACAGAGAGTATTGTTCCGTAAAGCAAACCGAGCAAATAAAATCCCAACATAAATTTAACGTCTAAAAATCCAAGTGCCCAGGAAAGAGGAATGAAGAGATAGCCTAACATTTCTATTACGGGACCTATAAAATCAAAGAAGCAAAAATAAGGCAGAGTCAACATACCAATCTTTTTATATTTGGGATTTAAAATCATATCCTTGTGCTTTATAAGAGTATCTGCAAGACCAATGTGCCAACGTTTTCTCTGCTTTATTAAGTCCTTTATGTTGTCAGGTGGTTGAGTCCAGCAAACAGGGTCGGGCATAAATCTGACAGTTGAGTTTAAGTTGTTCTGAAAGCTGTTTTTATGAAGCTTTACAACCAATTCAATATCTTCGCCAATACAGTTTGGGGTGTAACCGCCAACATCTATGACTGCTTGCTTTTTAAAGGCACCGAAGGCACCTGAAATTATGAGTAAGGTACCCATTTCGTTAAGAGCGATTCTTCCGGTTAAAAAGTCTCTTAAATATTCATTTGTCTGTATTGTGAATAAAGCGTTACCTGTGAGAGAAACAGATTTTAATTTTCCGTTTTCTATTTCGCATCCGCTGTTTATTCTCACAGTACCTCCTATTGCAACACAATCGGGGTCGTTCATAAAAGAATAAACTATACGTATGAGTGAAGAGTCTTCTAAAACGCAATCGGCATCAACAGAAACAAAAACGGGATATTGAGAAATATTTATGCCCGAATTAAGAGCATCTGATTTACCGCCGTTTTCTTTATTGACAACAACAAGGTTAACGTTTTTTACAGAACGATAAATGTTTTTTACTTGCTTTGTCGGGATTGAAACCTTAAAAGGCTCATCAACGGGGATAAGATTAAATTCGCTTATAAGCTTTTCAAGTGTGTTGTCAGTTGAGCCGTCGTTTATGACAATAATTTCGTGTGTAGGGTAATCTAAAGAAAGCAGATTTTTGACAGTGTCGCAAATGGTCTGTTCTTCATTATATGCAGGAACAAGAACGCTTATAGGAACAATATTGACAGAGTCGGTGAATTTTGAGTAGTTGGAGTAATCCATACTCTTTTTATATTTCTTTAAACCTGAAAAGGCGTAAAAAAGTTGAATCAGATATGTAAAGCTTACTACTACAACGTAAGCCATTGAGCAAATGCTGAAGACCATAAAAACAGTAGAAATTACATTGTCAAACATTTTCAACACCTTCTTCTGTAAGTTCTTTTTTCTGAATCATATATGCAATAATTTCATCGGCATATTTATCATTGTGATTTTTAATATCGCTTAAAAGCTTCTCTTTGTCTGAAATTGCAACGAGTGTTTCGGCAGTGCGGTAGCGAACCCACCATTCTTTATGAAATACAAACGGAAGTATGGTTTCATAACAGCCTTTCGGGTCAATTTTAGCAAGAGCTTCAACAATTACACAGGTTAACTCCCATTCGCTTTCTTTAAGCATTTTTTCTAATTTCTCTTTTGCGGGCTTGTAATTAAGGTCGCCCAAAGCACGTGCTGTGCTTATAAGCAGATTCAGATTTTTTGAGCTTAAAAAGGACATTACCTGTTCAGAAAGCTTTGTGAGTTTTTCTTTGCCTATGCTTTGTATGCAGGCGCGATATATATAAATATCACATTTTTTTGAAAGCAACGCTTTGAAAAAATCAACTTTATCACCTTGAAGAGTTTCAATAAGCTCTTGCGTAGTTCTGAAGGAGATATGGAGCTTAAAATCCTCATTGGAGAAAAGCTGTAAAAGCTCTTTATTTCTGCCGTTTGCAAATAATGCGAGAAGTCCTACCTGCTGTGCTTCGGAGTCAGACTCCCAGCGCTTTAAATTAAGGAGTATTTCAGGTGTGAAAAAGTCTAATTTATATTCGGCAATAACTCGGGTTGTCAACAAAGCAAGCTGTTGCTTTTTAAATGTGAGGTTGCTTCTGAAATAATCAGAAAATTTTTTGTTTGAAAGAATTTTTCTCAAAGCTTCTTTTTGTTCACTGTTAAGCTTATAAGTAACCGACAATAAAATTCTTAAACCGTTTGCAGAAAAAAGAGACTTCTTTTTCTGAATGGCAGATTCACGTTTTTTATCGTCAGCAAGAAGCGAAATAAGCTTTTGAGAAAGCTTGAGATTACGCTTGCTCTTGAGTTCGGAAAAAATGTGGAAAAATATAAGGATTGAAAAGAACACAAGTAAAATTGCAAAGAAAAAAATGTTAATCAATCCGATAAATTCAGTAAGAAAATTCATTTTTTATCACTTCCCGGGAAATATGTAGTATAATGTATAAAAATTCATTTTTTTGTAAATTGTATGAATTATATCACATAGATATAACAATAAGCAATAAAAAAAGTGTTTTTCTTTAGAGAAAAACACTAACTAAACAAGCAAATTGTTGGTGAAATTAAACAAAAGGCAATGTATGAAAATACATTGCCTTCTTCTTAGTAATTGTTTTCATAAATCAACTTTTCAACTGTCCAGTTTTTGAGAACTTCAACCTGGTCTTTACCCTCTTTTTTTGCACCCTCTAAATCATGGTCGCGGTAGTTACCGCATTCAATTGCGCTGACACCGGGAATCTCGCCTTCATAATCTGCAACGAATTTCAAGGCGTCCTTTGTAAGTGCTAAAGCATCCTCGTGGCTCATTTTTGTAGTTAAAAAGTAGAAGCCTGTTCTGCATCCCATAGGTCCGAAATAAATAATATTGTCTTTGAATTCACTGTTTCTGACAAAGGTAGCAAAAAGATGCTCAAGGGTGTGAATTGCACCATTTTCCATAACTTCTTCAACGTTAGGCTTTCTTGTTCTTATATCATAAGTAACAACTTCACCGTCAACACGCGAAATATACATTCCGCGGTTCAATTTGTTGTGGTCAACAGTAAAACTTGCAATTCTTTCCATTTTAATTACCTGCCTTTTTCTCTCTTAAATCTTTAAAAAATGATGTTAATATTTCACTGCATTCGTTTTCGAGTATACCCTGCTGAAAATTCGGCTTGTGGTTAAAATCCAACAAGAAAAGGTTAACAACAGAACCACAGGCGCCGTTTTTATAGTCTTTTGCACCAAAATATACATTTTTAATTCTTGAATTAATAATTGCACCTGCACACATTGGGCAAGGCTCTAAAGTAACGTAAAGGTCACATTTAAAAAGTCGCCAGCCGCCAAGCGTTTTACAAGCATTATCAATTGCCTCTATTTCTGCGTGGCAAAGGGCATTTTTTTCTGTTTCACGTCGGTTTCTGCCCGTGCCTACAATTTCGCCGTTGCAGACAACAACGGCACCAACGGGAACCTCGCCCTCTTCTTTTGAAAGTTTGGCAAGCTCAAGAGCTTTTTTCATAAAATCCTCGTGTGTCATGCCTGAACACCAGAGTCAATAGAAATCATAGTAATTGCCTGAATTAAGAATATAATAATTGCGATAATCATAAGAGGAGTAAAAATAAATTTGGAGAATTTTTCTTTTCCTGATAAATCCTGTAAACCTTTGTTGCCCATTATCTCTTTGAATTCGCTTTTGTGTAATATTCTGTAAATGATTAAAGAAACAAGACCTATGCCTAAAAGGGTAAGGCAAACTATATAATAAAGAGTGTCTGCTGTGTCTTCATCAGTAAAATAGAGGAAGGCGTAATAAGAACAAGAAAGTGAGTTAACAATTGCGTGAATTATAACACCCGTCCAGATGCTTTCAGTAGCAATAACTGCGTAGCCTAAAAACAAACCGCATAAAAATGCGAAAGGAATTTGTGTCGGAGTACCGTGGAAAACACCAAAAGCAAATGCAGAAGCAAGAATTGCAAAAGAGTTGCCGTATTTTCTTAATGGTTGCATTACTACGTGACGCATTGCAAATTCCTCAACAAGCGGAGGAATAATAGCGGTTCCTACAAACATAGCAACAATATCCATAACGTTATTTATTACGGGTTCATCACCTGAAGAGAAGGTAAAACCGAAGCCCTCAAAAAACGTAGTTATAAACCCGGTTGAAAACATAGATGCAAGGCATCCGAAAACAGAGAGGAAAATGATGATAAGTGTTTTAAAAACGGAGGCTTTCGGAGCCGAATAAATTGCAAGTTGAGGCTGAGGCGATTTTTTTTCAATGATTCTGTTTGCTACAAAAAACGGTAGCCCTATAGCAAGAACAGAATAGAAAATTCCGACACTTGATGAAAACGTAGTGTTTGCATAGTAAAAATCCATAAGGCCAAAAGCATCGAGAATAATAGAAACTATGGCACTCGGAACTAAAGTGAAAAGCATAGCAAGAGCAAAAATCAAAGAATATCTCTTGATATCTTTTTTCTGTTCAAATATTCTGAAAAGCTTTTGCTGGTATTCATAATAATTCTGATTGATATTCTGAGCTACAAAGCCCTGATTATACACAGGTTGATTTTGCGGATAATTAATAGCTGTGTTTGGTTGCGGTGGCACAGAATACGGATTCTGATTAAATTGGCTTTGCTGTGCATATGGGTTCTGATAAGGATTCTGAGAATATACATTTTGTGCATAAGGATTGTTGTTGAAGGAATTCTGATTAAATTGATTCGGATTATTAAAATTTGGATTATAACCATTGTTGAACCCTTGATTTTGCGGTTGATTAAAGGGTTGTTGGTTATAACCATATTGATTGTTAGGATAGTTGGAATTCATTTTTTCACTCCCCGTAAAATAAAAAACGCTTAGTTACAACCATTATAGCAACAAAAATATAAAATATCAACAGATAATTTATTACGCACAATTTAAAAATGAATTTTTTCAGTTGAATATCTGTTTAAAACATTGTATAATTAAGTGATTATTATATTTTAATGTTTCTTCTAAGGAGGATTTTTATGGAAAAAATTAATCATAAGGTAAGTATTGCGGGGACCTCTTTCAAGGTGGTTTCTGACGATTCTCCTGAATATATGGCAGCGTTGTCAAAAGAGGTGGATTTAAAAATAGCGAAGATTTTAAAAAATGGTTCGCTTTCAACAACTCAGGCGGCGGTTATTGCGGCACTTGAGTATGCCGATATGCTTAAAAAGAGCGACTCTTCCACTGACACAATAAAGTTACAGCTTAAAGAGAGTTTAAAAGATGTTGCCTCTGCGAGAAAAGAAGCAGATTTTTATAAAAGAGAACTCGAAAGATTACAGGGTGTAAAAAAGGATGAGGATGATAAAAATCCTGCTCTTTGGTGAGGTGTTTTAATATAATGAGTACATTAAAAATAAAGAAACTTAATGAAAAAGCAGTGATTCCCGCAAGAGCAACAAGCGGTAGTGCGGGTATGGATTTATATGCTGTTTTAGATGAACCAATTACATTAAAGCAAGGTGAAACAGCACTTATTCCTACAGGAATTGCAATTGCCTTAGAAAGCGCCAACGAAGCAGCGTTTATTTTCCCGAGGAGCGGACTTTCTATAAAACACGGAATCGGACTTTTGAATTCTGTAGGCGTTATAGACAGTGATTACCGTGGAGAAATCAAAGTCGGTGTCATTAATCAGATAGACAAAGAATATACAATAGAGCCCAATGAAAGAATCGCGCAGATGGTAATTATGCCCGTCAGTCTCCCCGAGATTATTGAGGTTGATGAATTAGATGAAACAGAGCGTGGCGACGGTGGTTTTGGCTCAACTAAAAGATTTTAATTTTTGGAGTGACGGTTTTGTCAACTATATCAGCTATTGTAACACCACAAACGGCTGCAGGAATAGGCATTGTAAGACTTTCGGGTGAAGATGCCATAAGCATTGCAGATAAAGTTTTTAAGGGTGTTTCAGGTAAGAAGTTAAAAGAAAAAAGCGGATATTCCGCCCTTTTTGGTCATATTTATGATGGCGACAATGTAATAGATGAAGCGGTTGCACTTGTTTTCAGAGCACCTAAAAGCTATACGGGTGAAGACGTTGTAGAACTCAGCTGTCACGGCGGACTTTATATTTTGTCAAGAGTCCTGAGAGCAACCCTTAATGCAGGTGCAGTTCCTGCAGAGCCGGGCGAATATACAAAAAGAGCGTTTTTAAACGGAAAAATGGATTTGTCTGAAGCAGAGGCGGTTATGTCGCTTATTTCAGCTTCAGGTGAAGATGCTCGTGCGGCAACGCTTAATGCACTCGATGGTAATCTCAGCAGAGAAATAAACGACTGCAGAGATACTCTTGCAAGAACAGCGGCATTTTTAGCCGCTTGGGTAGATTACCCTGACGAAGAAATCCCTGAAATCAGTAATGATGAGATGATTATATCTTTTACCGATGTCTTGAACAGATTAGAAAAACTTCTTTCGGGCTTTGATGCGGGACAGGCAATTTTAGAAGGAATAGATACAGCTATTGTCGGCAGACCCAATGTTGGTAAATCAACATTGTTAAATGCTTTGACGGGGAGAAATCGTGCAATTGTTACTTCGGTTGCGGGTACAACCCGTGACGTATTGGAAGAAACTGTCCGTTTAGGTAACATTACTTTAAGACTTGCTGACACTGCAGGTATCCGTACAGAAACTGACGACGAAATTGAAAAAATCGGCGTAGAGAGAGCAAAAGAGCGATTTGACAGAGCGAGTCTCGTGTTTATGGTGCTTGACGGTGGCGAAAAAATATCTGAGGATGATAAAGAATTATTGAAGCTTTGTCAGGAGAAGCGAAGCATTGTTATTATTAACAAAAGTGATTTAGACAGAGCATTTTCGCTTGATGAAATTAAAGAATTCGCAGAAAACGTTGTAGAAATTTCTGCTAAAGACGGCGACGGAATAGACAAACTCAAAAGACTTGTAGAAAAAACCGTGGGAACCGAAGACTTTAATCCGTCGGCACCGCTTTTAACTACCGAAAGACAGCGTGTTTGTGTACAACGTGCGGCAGAAAATTTAAAAGAAGCCTTGAACGGATTAGAAATAGGTATTACGACTGATGCAATAAATGTTTCAGTTGATTGTGCGATTGAAGAATTATCAGTTTTAACAGGCGAAAAAGCAACTGAAACAGTTGTAAACGAAGTGTTCAAAAACTTCTGTGTAGGTAAATAACAAAAACGGCGGATATCGTGTTTTTAACATATCTGCCGTTTTTTTATATGCAAAACACCACTCCCATTAAGAGAGTGGTGTTTCGCTGTGGATGTGGGGTGTGAAAGAGAAAGATATGGCTTGGGCGAAAATCGCCCTATATAAACTCTGCTAAGCAGAGAATATACCAAATTAAATATCAATAACCTGAGTTGTTACAGGTCTTTCGCAAGGCTTTGAAATTCTGACAACATATTCAAAATATTCGTCTGTTTCGCTTTTTGCGGTATCTGCTTCAAGCCCCGCACGTCTTATTGAGTCAACTGCGTGGTTTAAGGTGTTTATAAAAATTCTCATATCCTTAAACACTTTAATTGGTTGTTTGTGTGGCTCTTTTCTTCTTCTTAAAATATCGTTTATGAGACGTTCAGACTCGCTGACAGTCAAGTGACGCTCAATAATAATATCCAGAGCTCTGTTTCTTGCAGAATTATCGGGCAATGTCAAAAGAGCTCTCGCGTGGCGTTCAGACAAAGATGCCATTATAATTTTGTCACGCATTTCTTCGGGAAGTCTTAAAAGCCTTAATTTATTTGAAAGGGTAGATTGTGCTTTGCCGAGCTTTCTTCCTATATCTTCCTGAGAAAGACAATGCTCAGTCATAAGTCTTTCAATTGCTATCGCCTCTTCGAAAAAATCCAGATTTTGACGTTGAACGTTTTCTATAATTGCAAACAATGCTGATTGTTCATCGGAAACATTCATTACAATGCAGGGGATTTTTGTAATTCCTGTCATTCTGGCGGCTCTGAGTCTTCTTTCTCCCGAAATGAGTTCAAAGCTACCATTGTCAAGAGGTCTTACATTAATGGGTTGCAAAATCCCGTTTGCTCTAATTGAGAGTGCAAGATTTTCGAGCTCTGCATAGTCAAAGCGTACTCTCGGTTGATGTGGATTAGGAAGGATGCATTCGTGTGGAATCAGTTGAATCTGACAATTTGCCTTTCCTTTAGTTGAAGTTTTTAACATTTTTTAACCGTCCTTGTAAATTCTGAATTTCCACATCGCTTGTTTTGTCTGTCCCTTTCTTGAGTACAATATAACACGAATATCACAAAAAATAAAGCATTTTCGGTCGGGGTGAATCGACAGGAAATGCTTATTTCTATTAAATTTAAAGAGGTTTTTTAGCTATCTTGGCAGAAACACGTGGATATTTTGTCGGAATTTGCGAAATCTTTTTTATCTTAATTATGTGTCTTTCGCCCTGAGAGCATAAATCAAAGCAGAATTTGTCTTCAATTTTGCCTGAAAGTACCTTTAAAGCGTTACCTGCATTTTCAATTTCTTGCTCTGCAAGAGCGCCCTTCATAGAAACAAAATAACCGCCGGGCTTGACAAAAGGAAGACAATATTCTGAAAGAACTCTTAATTCTGCAACAGCTCTTGCTGTGGCGAAGTCAAATTTTTCACGGTATTCTTTTTTCTGACCTGCTTCTTCAGCACGCATATTAAGAACAGTGTAATTTGAAAGCTCCATTTTTTCGGCAATATCTGCTACAACCTTAAGCTTTTTGCCGGTGGAATCAAGAAGAGTAACCTTAACGTCCTGTCGTGCTGCGGCAATTACCAACCCCGGAAAGCCTGCACCTGTGCCAACGTCGATTATTTCAGAGTTCTCGGGGATATCAACGTATTTTAAAAGCATTAAGCTGTCAATAAAATGCTTTATCGCTATTCCCTCGTCATCTGTAATGGCTGTAAGATTGATTTTTTCATTCCACTCTTTTAATTCTTTTGCATAAATTTCTAATTTATTTATCAAATCATCAGAAACGTCAATTCCGATGTCTGAAGCATTAGATTTAATAATATTTTCAATAGACATTTTTTAACCTCTGTAAAGAGACGTGATTTCTGTCAAAGGCTCTCTGTATTTTTTCGGAACCTTATTGAGGAAATTGTCATCCCTTAAAACCTCGTTGAATAATCTTTTGTTTTCGTTGTTAATCTGGAATTTTGAAATTACGTCAATTAATTCCTCTTTTTTCTCTTTGTTTGCAAGGAAGGTGCAAACAGAAAGAGTAACCTGAAGCTCTGAGTCAGGAGTAATATTTTTAACAATAATTTCAATAAATCCGTTTTTGTTGATTTTTTCGCAGGATACGTTTTTGTCGTTCACCTTAACTGAAATGTCTGCATCAACAATATCACGGAATTTAAGATGGTAGTTTCTCTTTTCAGGAATAACAGAAACATCACCTTCTGCTTTTGCAACTGTGAATGTGACAGTAGAATTATCTTCTTTAATGATAAACGGAGTTTCACAGAAAACGCCTTTTTCAAAGTCAAGAGTTGCACCGTCATCTTCATAAAGACGGAATTCGTTGTTGCCTCTGAAAATAAGAAGCTCGAGGTCTTTTGGGTTTGAAACATCATTTTTACGGTCGTTTTTGCTCATTGGTATAATAGCACCCTCTTTGGCGAGAACAGGAATTGTGCTTATATCTCTGAACATTTTTACAACTGAGTTACCGCTGTAAATTCTGCCGTTAAAGATATCTGTGTATCTGCCTTCAGGCAACCATACCTTTGCGCTTGCCATACCTGTTTCTGAATTTGTATGCTCGGTAATAGGTGCAACAATAAGTTCGGTGCCGAAGAAGTATTCATTTTTAGCTTTGTAAGCATTTTCCTCTTTCGGATAATTATAGTACATCGGCTCGCAAATTGCTCTACCGTCTTTTTGAGTGCGACGGTTCATTGTGTAAATGTAAGGTAAAAGTTTGTGACGCAAACGAAGATTTTCAGTTGCGATTTTTTCAATAGGTGCACTATATTTCCAAGGCTCTTTACCCATAAATTCATTAGCGGTTGAGTGAAGTCGCATTACAGGGCTGAAAATACCGAATTGAACCCATCTGATATAAAGCTCATCGTCCTTTTTACCCCAGCAGTGACCGCCGATATCGTGGCTCCACCAAGGATATCCTACGTTTGTTGCAGTGGCGGTAAAATAAACCTGGAAATCAAGACTTGACCATTTCTGAGTAGTGTCACCGCTGAAGCCTAACGGATAGCGTTGGCTGCCTGCACCTGCAAAACGTGAGAGAATAAGAGGGCGGTTGTTATCCTTAGCATTATCTAAGAAATGGTAGTGGTTGAGAGCCCAAAGTGGGTCTAAGCCCTTGATTTTGGTACGTGTGCCCTGTTGCCAGTCAATCCACCAGAAATCAACTCCCATTTTTTCCATTGGGTGATGAAGCACTTTGAAATAATGTTCAACGAATTTTTCGTCGGTAATATCGAACTGAACAGGCTCTTTTTTAGATGGGTCCTGACCCATTTTTTCGCACATTTCTTCATAGCAATCTTCATACCAGCGAACGCCCTGAGACGGGTGAAGGTTGAAGGTTACCTTGTAGTTGTCATCCTGCAATTTTTTAAGGAAGCCTTTCGGGTCGGGGAATAAATCAGTGTTGAAGCTGTAGCCGGTCCAGCCCACAGACCATACGTCATAAATGTATTCCATAAAATTAAGGTGGGTAGAAGGTTTAACAACGTCCTTGCCGAATTTTCCTCTTATGTCAACCCAGTGCCAGTCCATATCCACGGTGGCAACTGTTATAGGAATTTCTTCTTGCTTGAATCTGTCCATAAGGGTTAAGTATTCATCCTGGGTGTAAGCCTTATAACGGCTCCACCAGTTAGAAAGAGCGTAACGCGGAATAAGAGGTGTTTCACCTGTAAGACGATATAAATCACGTGTTGCACAGATGTAATCGTAACCGTAGGCAAAATAATATTCGTCAAGTTCTTTTGCTTTTCTTGGCAAAATCTTTCCGTCATCTGTGAGGATTAAGGTTTTGCTGTCGTCAAGTACTGCAACGCCATCTTTTGAGCAAACACCGTCACCAAGAGTAATAATACCCGCAGTAACGTCTAAGGTACGGCAGGTACCTTTTAAGTTTCCGCTGTAATAATCAGTAACAACTCTGCCATCGCGGAGCTTTATTCTTACCATTTTCTTTTCGGTAAAAGAATAAAGGAAATTTGCCTTTGTTGTTTTAATTTCAACAAAGCCGTTTCCGTTTTTAACTTCAAAACGCGGGTTGTCAAAATCTCTGAACCACACAGCCTGAGTAGGCTCATCGCAGAAAATACCACCTGCGGCAACTTCAACACGCACCATGCAAGGGGTAATAACGGTAATTCTTGTGTTACCGTTTACAATGACGTGTGAATCGTTTGCTTTAGGAGATGTTTTAATTTTGAATTTGTCAAAATATCTTTCCATATTACTTTCCCTCTATTTCTTCATGATATTGTTTTTCTGTATTTACATTCCAGATGGAAGTTTTGTCGGAGTTACCCGAAAGAATTGATTTTGCAGCTTCCATTCCTGTGAGCATGGAGTGGTCCATATTATTGTATCTGTGTTGACCGTTTCTTCCTATGCAATAAAGATTTTCTACAGTATCAAGATAATTTCTGACTTTTGAAAAATCTTTGTAAGAACCAAAGTATGCGGGGTAAGCCTTTTTAACTCGTGTTGTGAATGAATCAAGAATATTTTCTTTTTTTATGATTCCGATTTTTTCAAGTTCATCACTTGCAAAAGCAATGAATTTTTCAGGAGGCATATTCCACATTTCATCGTTTTCGTTACAGAAATATTCAAGACCAATCCATATGTGATTTTTAAAATCGTCTACCATATAGGGTGACCAGTTGTTAAAAATCTGAAGCCTTCCAAGTTTAACGTTCCGTTCCTGCACATAAATCCAGCAATCAGGTACGTTGTTATTTATTGTTTCTATATCTGTTTTATTTTTGATTTCTAAATCTTTTAATAAAAGTCCAACAGTAATAAAATCACGATATGGCAGATTTATTGCAATTTCTTTTTCTTCCTCGGGGAATTCATCAATTGCGTTTGCCAAGTCTTTTACAGGCATTGAAGATACAACGTAATCGCAAACAATTTCTTCAGTTTTACCAAAATCGTCAGATTTTTCATCTGTGTTTTTAACAATTACTGATTTGACTTTGTTTTCATCAAGATTGATTTTAATAACTTTTCTGTTAAGCCTTAAATCTGCATTTTTCTGAACACAGATTTCTGCAAGTTTTTCCCACATTTGTCCGGGCCCGTATTTCGGGTAATAAAATTCTTCTATAAGAGAGGTTTCTACATTTTTACCACTTTTCTTAAAGGGTTTAGCCAAAGCGTTAAGAAGCACCTTCGAAATTGATAGTCCTTTTACACGCTGAGCACCCCAATCGGCAGAAATATTTTTAGGGTGAACGCCCCAAAGCTTTTCGGTGTAATCTTCAAAGAAGAGCTCGTAAAGAGTTCTGCCGAAACGATTGATATAAAAATTTTCAAGAGAATCCTCAGGCAGCTTTTTTACAACACTTTTTAAATAGTCAATTCCTGCAAAAAAGGTGTTTTTAAAGCCCATATTTATAAAGGTCTGAGGTTTTAATGAAATTGGATAATCAAAAAAACGATTTCTGTAGTAAATTCTCGAGATTCGATTTCTTATAAGAAAAACATCATCGGTTTCTTCAGGGTTTGCAGAGTTAGTTGAATTATAATTACGAGTTCTGTTTAACAAAATATCATCTTTTGCGGGTGCACTTTGTAAAGGCAGAATTTCTTGCCACAAAGCCATAACATCATCGTTTTTTGAGAAAAAGCGATGTCCGCCAATGTCAATTCTGTTTTCCTTGAATCGTGCTGTTCTTGAAATTCCACCGATAAATTCACTTTCTTCAATTATAATTGGTTTTATTTCAGGATTTTCTTTCAGTAAGGAATATGCACAAGTAAGCCCCGCAGGACCTGCACCTATGATAACTACATTTTTCATTAAATTCACCGTAAAATTCATAGAATTAAAATCATAAATTGAGCGCTAATTTTAAGTTTTCCCCTAAAATACCTTTTTTAGCCTCTTCAGAAATGGACAGGTTTTTTATTCTGTCTATTGCGTTTTTTGTGTATTCAACGTCTTTATAAGGAAAATCGAGACCGAAAATACTGTTTTTTGCACCTGTCTGATGAATTAAATCGCAAAGCTGGTCGTCAGAAAGTGACCAGGCACCGAGTCGGGTGTTGCCGAATTCATCCTTTTCGGTAGCTATGCTTGTAAGTCCGGCAAAAACGTTGTTTCCTTTTCTCGAATTATTGTTCATAATTAAAAGTGCTTCTTTAAAAAAGCTGTAACCGCCTACGTGCTCCATACTGAATTTAAGTGCAGGGAAATTATAGGCAACTTCATCAAAGAGAAGCATACTGTAATCACGTATTCTGTGCCAATGTAAGCCGGTGTGAAAAGAAACAAATAAACCAAGCTTTTCTGCCTGAGCCAGAACTTCATAAAGTTCTCTTCCATCCACCCTTATTTCTTGTGCGGCAGGGTGAATTTTTATGCCTTTAAAGCCCAAGTCATTTATTTCTGAAACCTGTTCTTTTAAAGAACCTATATCAAAATGAATTGTGCCGAAGCCAATCAAGTTATTTTCATTTTTAATTTCGTTATATAGCCATTTGTTCGGGCTTTCTTTTATACCGACACGCTCAGTCTGGTAGTTAAACGGAGCAAAGCAGACAGCTTTGCTGATGTTACACTCATCTAAAAGCTGTTTTAAATTTTCGAGCTGAGCGTTATCTTTTGAGCCCTTCGGAAAAAGATGAGCATGATTTGCAAAAATTTCGTAATCACACATTTTATTCACCTGCAAATGATAAAAAGTCCATTAAATCGCTTAAATCTTCGTTGTCGTCAATTGGTTCATCCTCGGGGATGTCGCTGTAATAGTCCCAGAGAAGCTCTTCCTGACTTTCTGTAAGAGGTGAAGCAGGAATATCATTTATTACTTCCATTTTTCTTGTTTTGCTCCAGAGTGATGGAGTAATTCTTACTGTATAACCGCAAGCAGACGGACAAAGCCATTCGGTCATTGGTAATTCAGGGAGACCGAAAGCGGAAAGAATGGACATTATTACGCCGCCGTGAGTAAAAATGGCACAACTTGTTGTTCCTGTTTTAATAAGTCCGTCAACAGTTTTTATAAAAGCATCGCACACCCTTGTAGAAAACTCCTGATTACTTTCACCATTTAAAGGTTTTGCATCAGGTCCGCCTGCAAGCCACTCAGAAAACTCTTTGTGTGGAGCTAATTCTTCTGCAGTAAGGTTTTCAAATTCGCCGAAATCACATTCATCAAATCCACGCATTTCAATCGGGTTTTTGTCAGGATATATGATTTTTGCAGTTTCAAGGCAACGTTTTAACGTGCTTGAAAAAACAACGTCTGCCTGAGGATAGTTGTAATCCTTAAGCATTGTGTTTAACTGCGAAATTCCTTCTTCGCAAAGGGATTCATCAGTGTGCCCGATGTATCTGCCTTCTAAATTTCCTTTTGTGTAGGCATGTCTGATAAGATGAATTGTGTAACTTTTCATTGCAATCTCCGTTCATTTGGTGTATTATATTATACAATAAGTATAATTTGAAAGCGAGTGATATAACAAATGGTAAATTGTGCAGCAAGACTTTATGAACTTCGTACCGAAAAAGGTTTAAGCCAAAAAGATGCCGCAAATGATTTAGGTGTCTCTCAGGCACTTCTTTCACACTATGAAAAAGGCATAAGAGAATGTGGTCTGGATTTTTTAAACAGGGCTGCTGATTATTATAAGGTTACTACCGACTATATTTTGGGCAGAACTGACAGCCGTGCAGGTTTAGAGTCATCATTTTTCCAGGACCGTGAAGAAGACGGAATATATAATACCACAACTATATACCGTGCTGCAATATTTATTCACGAAAGAATGAATACGGGTTCTGCTTTAGCGGGAGATAGTGCCGATTTTCTTTATTCCTTAACACTTTACAGAACTCTTTTTACAGCTGCTCAGAAGGGATATATTCCAAAAAGATGGTTTTCATTACCGCCTAAAATTGCCGAAAGTCTTCCTATGGCTGTTACAGAAGGGGTTTTAATGAACTTCCCAGATAAATCGCCAAATGCAAAAAGGTACGGCAGTCCCGAACCTAAAAGCATTGAAACGGTTATAAAAACAGTAGAAAACTATATTAAAAAAGCGGCAACTGATATAATAAAAGCAGTGGATTAATAAGACAGACAGGGTTGTGGCAGGAAAGACCTGCTACAACCCGTATTTATTATATTACTGTTTAAGAATTTCTTTATACATTTTAATATATTCGTTTGCAGATTTGCCCCAGCTGTTATCGCTTTCCATAGCACGCTTTACGAGGATTTTCCAGCCCTTTTTGTCGCTGTAGCCCTCACACGCTCTTTTTATGGTATATAACATTTCGTGAGCGTTATAGTTTGCAAAGGTGAAGCCGTTGCCTTCGCCGTCGCCGCTGTCTTTTACAGAGTCGCGAAGACCGCCTGTTTCACGTACAATCGGAATTGAACCGTAACGCAAAGCAACCATCTGAGAAAGACCGCAGGGTTCGCTTTTTGACGGCATTAAGAAAAGGTCGGAGCCTGCATAAATTTTTCTTGCAAGGTCAGGAATGAAGCCTAAGCAAAGACCAACTTGTTCAGGATATCTTCCCGCAAGACCTCTGAAGAAATCTTCGTATTCGCTGTCTCCTGAGCCTAAAACTACAAGCTGAATATCGGTTGTAGCAAGAAGCTCGTCAAGAACGGCCTTACATAAATCAAGCCCCTTGTGTGAAACAAGACGTGTTACCATACCCATAACAGGTGTGTCTTTTTTCTCAGGAAGACCGAAGAATTTCTGAAGTTCACGTTTGTTAGTGGCTTTACCGGTCATTTTTTCGCTTGAATAGTTCTTGAAAATATCTTTGTCAGTTTCAGGATTATAGTTTTCAACATCAATACCGTTAAGAATTCCGCGTAATTTGAAGCTTCTTTCTTTAAGAATTGTGTCAAGACCGTGAGAATACCACGGGTCAAGAATTTCTTTAGCGTAAGACGGGCTTACGGTTGTTACCGCATTTGCACATTCAATAGCGGCTTTTGAGAAGTTGACGGTGTCATCATATTCAATAAGGTTTTTGTGAGAATAATCAAGACCGACAACGTTATCAATTAATTCCTTGCCGTAAACACCCTGATATTGAATGTTGTGAATAGTGAAAACAGTTTTAATGTTTTCATAACCCGGCTGTGTAGCATAAATTGTGCTGTAGTAAAGCGGTGTAAGAGCAGTTTGCCAGTCGTTACAGTGAATAACGTCAGGCTTAAAGTCAATATGAGGAATAATTTCTAAAATTGCTCTTGAGAAGAATGCGAAGCGTTCTGCATCGTCGTAATATCCGTAAAGACCGCCACGCTTGAAGTAATATTCGTTATCAATAAGATAATAAGTAACCCCGCCGTATTTTGCCTCGAAAATACCGCAGTATTGTCTTCTCCAGGCAACAGGAACAGAAATATTTGTAATAAACTTTAAAGTATCTTTTAATTCTTGTTTTATTGTATCATAAAGTGGCATAACAACTCTGCAGCCAATAAGTCTTTTTCTTAATGCCTGAGGCAAAGAGCCTGCAACGTCAGCAAGACCGCCACTTGCAGCAAATGGCAAGGCTTCACTTGCAGCATATAAAACTTTCATAATAGTAACACTCCTTTAAAACATTTATAATTACATTAAGTTAGAAAAAATATCAAAGATACCTGAAGAAAGCAGTACGATTAAAATAATAATCACCATAATAACAGGCACACCAAGCTCAATTATCATTTTTATAAGTTGAGCTTTTTTATATTTACTGAAAGAACTTTCTAATTTGTCAAGTCGTTCTACAAGCTTGTTATATTGCTCAACGGTAATAGTCACGTTACCGTTTGCCGTTGTCGGCATTTTTACGTCTTTTTTAAAATCTGCAAATTGATTACCGGTAGGTTGCAGAACGGGTTGAGCTTTATCCTCAGGAAGATATTTTGCCTTCAGAGAATTTATAGCGGTGACAACGTTTTGTTCACGCACAACGTCTTTTGACACAATTGATTCAAGCCATCTTAACTGAGCAGCAGCTATTTCTTCATCAGTATTTATTTTTTTTATCTGTTTATCACAAAAAGAGCAGACCTTTGCTTCGGTATCCTCTATTTTGCATAACACAAAATCAAGTTCGTCGGTTTTACAACCGCAAAGAGGACAAACAGCCATATCTTTTCACACCTTAAATAACGATATTTTTACCAACAATAAAAGGATAACTCTTGTCACCTGAGAGGTTTTTGTTAGGAGTAATAACAGAGTTTTTATCCATAATTACACAGTTAAGCTTTGCATTTTCGCTTATTAAAGAATCCTGCATAATAATTGAATTTTCGACTACTGCACCACGGCCGATATTAACACCTCTGAAAATAACGCTGTTTTTAACGGTACCTTCAATAATGCAGCCGTCAGCAATAAGAGAGTTTTCAACCTTGCTCTGAACGCCATAGCGAACAGGCATATCATTACGCACTTTTGTGTAAACAGGTCTGTCTTTGTTAAATAAATCTTTTCTTGTGTCTTTGTCTAAAAGAGCCATATTAGCTTCAAAGTATTTTTCAACACTGTCTATTTCACAGCCCCAGCCTGTAAATTCGTAGCCGTAAACGTTAAGGTGTTCAACGTTTTTCTGAATAACGTCTTTTTCAAAGCTTGTGTAGCCTGCACTGAGTGCATCTGCCACAAGAGATTCAAGCAAAGCCTTTCTTATGAGAACTATGCCTGTATTGAAATTAACATTTTCTGTGTTCTGTGGATTAACCGCAACAGAAGTAACTCTACTGTTACTATCAACGGTAATAGACATCATATCTTCAAGAGCAGGGAGGTTACCCTTTTTATAAACAATTGTAATATCGGCATCCTTTTCAGAATGGAAGTCAAAAACCTCTGATAAATCAATATTACATATAAAGTTTGTATCTGAAAGAAGAATATATTGTTCACTGCAGGACTTGAGAAAATCTTTGATTCTGCCGAGAACCTCTAATTTATTTGTTGAGTCGTGTTCTGCCTGTGACGGGTTGAAGGGTGGTAATAAATAAAGTCCGTCAACCTTTCTTGAAAGATCCCACGGTCTGCCGTTTCCGACATGGTCCATAAGAGAACGGAAGTGGCTGTTTGTAAGGAGTCCGACCTTTGTCATACCACTGTTAACAAAGTTTGAGAGAACAAAGTCAATAAGTCTGTATCTACCGCCGTAAAGCATAGAACCCATAGTTCTTCTTTGAGTGAGGTCTTTAAGACAAGAGTCATAAGAGTTAGAGTAGACTATTCCAAGAACATTTTTCGGCATCATACGCTCTCGCCTCCTTTCACGTCTTCAGCAACTGTAGTTTTTGCTTTTACTTTTGCGTCTTTACCTATGGTGATTCCCGAACCAATTACGCTAACACCCCATTCATCAAGGTTAGCTGTCTTTTCAGGGTTTTCACCTACAACTGCATTTTCATCAATAACTGCATTTTCTGCAACAATTGAATATTGAACCAAAGCACCTTTTTTTATAACGGCACCCGGCATTACTATTGAGTAGTGAACTGCTGCGCCCTCTTCAACAGTGACATCAGAGAAGAGAACAGAGTAATCAACATCACCCTCGATTTCACAACCTTCTGCAACAATTGAATTTTCAACCTTTGCTTTTTCAGAAATGTATTGTGGAGCCGAAGAATTGCTTCTGCCGTAAATTTTCCATGAGTTGTCAGATAAATCAATATTTGCTTTTGGATTAAGAAGGTCTAAGTTTGCCTCCCAAAGAGAGTCGATTGTACCAACATCCTTCCAATAGCCATCGAAAGCGTAAGCAAAAAGCTTTTCATCTGCTTCGTGCATTGCAGGAATAACGTTTTTACCAAAGTCGTTAGAGGACTCAGGATTATTTTCGTCATCAATAAGATATTTACGGAGCTTTTCCCAAGTAAACATATAAACGCCCATAGAAGCTTTGTTGCTTTTTGGTTCTTTTGGTTTTTCTTCAAAAGCGGTAATTCTGCCGTCATCATCGGTAAACATAAGACCGAAACGAGAAGCCTCTTCCCACGGCACTTCAAGCATAGCAATTGTACAAGCGGCATCCTTGTCTTTGTGGAATTTAAGCATATCTGCATAATTCATTTTATAAATGTGGTCGCCTGAAAGAACTGCAACGTATTCAGGATTATATCTGTCAATAAAATGGATATTTTGATAAATAGCGTTTGCAGTACCCTTATACCATTCCTGGCCGTTGAGTGCCTGATAAGGCGAAAGCACGTGAACGCCACCGCCGATTTCACGGTCTAAATCCCAGGTGCTGCCGCTTCCTATATAATCGTTAAGTACAAGTGGTTGATATTGTGTTAAGACACCTACGGTAGAAATACCTGAGTTAGTGCAGTTTGATAACGGGAAATCTATGATTCTGTATTTACCCCCGTAAGGAACTGCAGGTTTTGCAATATTTTTTGTGAGAACTCCGAGACGGGAGCCCTGACCGCCTGCAAGAAGCATAGCTATACATTCAGTTCTTTTTGCCATCGTTTTTACATTCCTTTCCGTTTTCTTTTGGTTGTTTTAATTTTAAATAGATTGTAGAAAGTGGTGGTAATTTCAAGTCAATTGACTGACTATACTCACCATATGGTTCAGATAAGGTTTTATATGTTTTTTTAATTTTTTCTCCCGAACCGCCATATTTTTCCGAATCTGAATTAAAGATTATTTCATAGGTTCCTTTTTCAGGAACGCCGATTTTATAAACAGGACGCTCAACCTTTGTGAAGTTGCAAACGGCAATTATTTTTTCGCCGTTTTCATCAGTTCTTGCAAAAGCAATAACAGAGTTGTTGTTGTCGTCGCTTACTAACCAATTGAAACCCTCCCAGCTGTAATCAACCTGCCAGAACGGAGAGTTCTTTTTATAAAACACATTAAGCTCACGAACGTAATTCTGCAACTTCTGATGCATTTCGTAATCAAGAAGTAACCAGTCGAGCCCTTTCTTATAATCCCATTCTATAAACTGACCGAATTCGCTGCCCATAAACAAAAGTTTTTTGCCGGGGTGAGCATACATATACCCCAAGAACGCTCTCACACTTGCAAATTTTTCTTCGTAAGAACCGGGCATTTTGTTTATAAGAGAGCATTTTCCGTGTACAACCTCATCGTGTGAGATAGGCAGAACAAAGTTTTCAGAAAATGCATAAAAGAACGAGAAGGTAATAAGGTTGTGATTAAACTTTTTATGAATACCTTCTAACGAGAAATATCTGAGAATATCGTTCATCCAACCCATATTCCACTTGAAGTTAAAGCCTAAACCGCCCATATAAACGGGCTTTGAAACAAGAGGCCATGCGGTGCTTTCTTCAGCTATCATACAAACGTCAGAAAAATCCTTGAAAACGGCTTCGTTAAGCTCTTGTAAAAACTCAACCGCCTCATAATTTTTGTTACCGCCGTCTTTGTTTGCAATCCAGTGACCATCGTTTCTGCCATAATCGAGGTAAAGCATTGAAGCAACTGCGTCAACTCTGAGGCCGTCAATGTGATATTCCTCTAACCAGAAGCAGGCGTTTGAAATTAAGAAGCTTTTAACTTCGTTTCTGCCGAAATCAAAAACCTTGGTGCCCCACTGAAGGTGTTCGCCCTTTCTTATATCGTCATATTCATAACAGGGGGAACCATCAAACTCAGCAAGACCATGAGCATCCTTAGGGAAGTGAGCCGGAACCCAATCGAGAATAACGCCGATTCCTGCTTTGTGACATTCATCAATAAGATATTTAAAATCGTCGGGTGTACCATAGCGTGAGGTTACTGAGAAATACCCCGTAACCTGATAACCCCATGAGCCGTCAAACGGATATTCTGAAACGGGCATCATCTCAATGTGAGTGTAGCCCATTTTTTTGACGTAAGGAACTAAATCCTTGGCGAGGTCGCGGTAGCTTAAGAAGTTGCCGTCGTCATACTGCTTCCACGAGCCGAGGTGCATTTCGTAAATGTTAACGGGCGATTTGTAGACAGAAGTGTTTTTTCTTTCTTCTAACCATTTGTTGTCGCGCCATTTGTAATTACTTTTATAAATTTTAGAAGCGGTGCCCGGACGGGTTTCAGAATGAATTGCATACGGGTCAGCCTTTAAAATTCTCTTTCCGTTTTCACATTCTATAGAAAATTTGTAAGCATCATAAATATTGACGTTAGAAACAAAGGCCTCCCAGCAGCCCGCATCGTTAAGACGTGTCATAGGCGAAGCAAAATCATCCCAATTATTAAAGTCGCCTACAACGCTTACAGATTTTGCGTGCGGAGCCCATACACGAAAAACATATTCACCGTTTTTTATTTCGTGAGCACCGAAAAATTCCTGAGCCTTGTAGTTTTTACCCAAATGAAAAATATAAATCGGAAAATCATTAGGGTTAACATCCGTTTCTTTTATCTTCACTTTTTCACCCCATTTATATCAATTATAATATGATATAATTTCTTATTTTAATAATAACAAAACAAAGTGTTGAATTCAAGTGATTTTTGATATATTTTGTTCAAAGCACCATTAAAGTTTTTTGCCACAATTTGGTAATTGTGCACAATAAATTTTATTTTTAAGTCGAAAAAAGAAAAATGAAAATGCAAAAAATAATTATAAATTTTTTGTAAACATACAATTTTTGGCACTCTTTTTTCTAATTCGGAAAAATAATTCTATATTTTGTGTTATTATGTTTGAGTTAATTAAACGTTTAACAAATAAACGTTTAACTAAAATCAGAAAGGAGCCTTGCTATGGATAATCGTTCTCTCGTTAAGGAAATAATAACATTAACTGTTACTCACCGTTACAGAGTCGGTAAATCGGCATCGTCTTTGGGTCTCTATTTCGGGCAATCTGCCATTATTGAATATATAATTCAGAATAGCGAATGCACACAAAAAGAACTTGCGAAGCATTTGCATATTTCTCCGGCATCCGTTGCAACAACTCTTAAAAGGATGGAGAAATCAGGGTTTATAGAAAGAGTTGAAAACGAATGTGATTCCCGCAAAAAAAGCCTTGTGGTCACAAAAGAAGGCGAGAGAGTATTTAAAGAGCACAGAAAAATGTGCGATGAAACTGACAAGCAGCTTTTTGACGGTTTTTCCGATGAAGAAAAAGAGGTCCTTATGAGTTATCTGAAAAGGCTAAACAATAATATTGCAGACAGTGAACTGAGTCGTGATAAATTTAAAAAAATAATGAAAGAGAGCGAAGAATAATATGTTGAGAAAATTATTGGGTTATGCAAAGGGGTACGGCTTTTATGCATTTTTAGCCCCGGCAACCATTGTGCTTGAGGTGTTGCTCGAGGTAGCAATACCGTTTCTTATGTCGGTAATTATAGATTCCGGCATAAACGGAATACCGATTTCACAAAAAGAGGGTATTGTTGTAGATATGCTTTTAAAATTGGGGTTCGGAGAAAAAGAGGGGCTCGACCTTGTAATTTCGACAGGAATACTTATGATTGTAATGGCGTGTATTTCGTTGGCTTGCGGTGCTTCTGCGGCATATTTTGCAGCAAAAGCAGGTATGGGATTCGGAACCAATTTAAGAAGTGCTATGTTCGGTAAAATACAAGATTATTCATTTGCAAATGTAGATAAATTTTCAACAGGTTCTCTTATAACCAGAATGACTACAGATGTGAATATGATTCAGAATGCGTTTATGATGGCACTGAGAATGCTTGTGCGCTCTCCGTTAATGTTTGTTATGGCGGTAAGTATGGCGGTAGGAATCAACAAAAAGCTTTCATTGGTTTTTCTTACTGTAGGTCCGCTTCTTGCGTTTGCACTTATTTTTATAGGCTCTAAAGCTCATCCGAGATTTGAGCGTATGTTTAAAAAGTATGACAGATTTAACACTTCTATTCAGGAAAATTTAATTTCTATAAGAGTTGTTAAAGCATTTGTGCGTTCAAAATATGAAAAAGAAAAATTCGCAATTTCAAACGATGAATTAAAAGCGGCGGCAATTTTTGCAGAAAAGCTTATAATTCTAAACAGTCCTATTATGATGCTTGCGGTTTACGCTTGTATAATTTCAATTTTATGGTTCGGCACAAAGCTTATATTTGTCGGTGAAATGCAGTTGGGCGACCTTATGAGCTTCATAACCTACGTTCAGCAGATTCTTATGTCGCTTATGATGATTTCAATGATTTTCGTTATGTCAGTTATGGCAAAGGCTTCAATGAAGCGTGTTACTGAGGTTCTTGAAGAAACGCCTACAATAAGAGACGAAGATGCAGACGAAAAATTAATCGTTGAAAATGGCGACATTGAATTCAAAAAAGTTGTGTTTAAATATAATGAAACTGCAGAAGAGCCCGTTCTTTCAGATATAAATCTTTCAATAAAATCGGGTGAAACAATAGGTGTTTTAGGTGGTACCGGTAGCGCAAAATCTTCATTGGTACAACTCATACCACGTCTTTATGACGTAAGCGAAGGTGAAATTTTAGTTGGCGGAAGAAACGTTAAGGATTACAAATTACACAATCTTCGCGACAGCGTTTCTATGGTGCTTCAGTCCAACGTTTTGTTTTCGGGAACTATTCTTGAAAATCTTCGCTGGGGTAATGAAAACGCAACGCTCGATGAAGTCAGAGCGGCGGCAAAAATTGCCTGTGCAGATGATTTTGTTATGAGTTTTCCTGATGGGTATGAAACTGAATTAGAGCAGGGTGGCGTTAATGTTTCGGGCGGACAAAAGCAAAGACTTTGCATTGCAAGAGCATTATTGAAAAATCCGAAAATACTCATTTTAGACGACTCAACAAGTGCAGTGGATACTGCAACTGACGGAAGAATAAGAGAAGGAATGAAAAATTCACTTCCTGAAACTACAAAAATAATAATTGCACAAAGAATAAATTCGATTCAGCACGCAGATAAAATTATTGTGCTGGATGATGGTAAAATAGACGATATCGGTACACATGAAGAGCTTCTTTCCCGTAATGAGATTTATAAGGACGTTTATATTTCTCAGCAGGAAGGAAAAATGGAGCAGTAAGAAAGGGGGAAGCATAAATGTCTCAGAAGCAGGCTAAGAAAAACGGACCACCACAGGGCGGCCCGGGAGGCAGAATGAGATTCGAAAAACCAGAAAATGCAGGAAAGACTCTTGCAAGACTTTTGGGCTACGTAGTAAAAAATAAGGCACTTTTATTTTTAGTGGCACTTCTCGTGCTTATAAGCTCAGGTGCAGGTGTAGCGGGAACGTATCTTCTTACACCAATAATAAATGAAATCGGTCTGGTTGTAAAAAACGGAACGTTTGACGTTACAAATATAATTAAATATCTCGTGATAATAGGTGTGGTTTACGTGTGCGGTACAATAGCACAATACGTTTACCAGAGAGTTATGCTCAATATTTCTCAGGGAACGCTCAACCTTCTCAGAAAAGACCTTTTCGACCATTTACAAGGTCTTCCTGTAAAGTTTTTTGATGCGCACACACACGGTGAGCTCATGAGCCGTTTTACAAATGATACAGATACCATAAGAGAAGCAATAAGCCAGGGACTTGTGCAGGTTATTTCTTCGGTAGTAACAATAGTTGGTATTTTTGTTATGATGCTTTATATAAGCCCTGCATTGACAGGACTCATTATAATAATGCTTGTGGTAATGCTTAATATTATTAAATTCATCGGCGGAAAAAGTGCAGGCTTTTTCAGAAAGCAACAGCAGAATATAGGTGCGGTAAACGGTTATATAGAAGAATTCATAGAGGGACAGCGTGTTGTCAAGGTCTTCTGCCGTGAAGAAAAATCCAAAGAGCATTTTTCTGTTCAAAATGAAAAGTTAAGAAAATCGGCAACAAACGCACACACATGTGCGAGTATAATAATGCCTATTATGGGTAACCTTTCTTACTTTAACTTTGCGGCAACGGCTGCTTTAGGTGCTTTTATCATTATCAGATTTGGCTCAGCAGAACTTTCGGGAGCTTCTTCTGTGCTTCTCGGCGGAGTAGAAGGTGTTCTTACAATTGGTTCACTTGCGGCATTTTTGCAATACACAAGACAGTTTTCAAATCCTATAAGCCAGGTTTCACAGCAGCTCAACAACATTCTCGCTGCATTAGCTGGTGCAGAAAGAATTTTTGCAATAATTGATACTCAGCCTGAAGAGGATGACGGTTACGTAACGCTTGTTAATGCAAAAACAGACGAAAACGGTAATATTACTGAATGTGAAGAAAGAACGGGCGTGTGGGCATGGCGTCATCCGCACTCTGCAGACGGAAGTGTTACTTATACACTTCTTAAGGGCGATGTTCGTTTTCACGATGTAACCTTCTCTTATGATGGCAAAAAGACAGTTCTTAAAAACGTTTCGCTTTATGCAAAGCCGGGTCAGAAAATTGCTTTTGTCGGTTCTACGGGTGCAGGTAAAACTACAATAACAAATCTTATAAACCGTTTCTATGATATTTCTGAAGGCAAAATAACCTATGACGGAATCAACATCAAGAAAATCAAAAAGGATGATTTAAGACGTTCTCTTGCAATGGTTCTTCAGGATACACATCTTTTTACAGGTACTGTAGAAGAAAATATACGCTACGGTAAATTAGATGCAACACACGAAGAAATTGTGAATGCAGCAAAGCTTGCTAATGCACACAGCTTTATAAAGAGATTGCCTGACGGTTATAACACAAAGCTTTCGGGTGACGGAAGTAATCTTTCACAGGGGCAGAGGCAGTTGCTCGCTATTGCACGTGCGGCGGTTGCAGACCCACCTGTGCTCATACTCGACGAAGCAACAAGTTCTATTGATACCCGAACTGAAAAGCTCATTGAAAAGGGTATGGATAAGCTTATGGAAAATAAAACCGTTTTTGTTATTGCACACAGACTTTCTACTGTCAGAAATTCAAACGCAATAATGGTTTTAGAGGATGGAAAAATAATAGAAAAGGGCGATCACGACACCCTTATTGAAGAAAAAGGCAAATATTACAAGCTTTACACAGGACAGTTTGAGTTGTCATAAAACACAGAAGAGTCAAGGCATTTCGGTGCCTTGACTCTCTTTTTTGATTTGTTACAATTATTAAGATTTTGTAATAAGTATTGAGAATTTTCTGAAAATGTTTATAATAGAATAAACTAAACTAATGTTTTTGAGTGGTAATTAAATTATGGAATATATATTTAAATCTGAAAAGGCGACTAAAACACTTGAAGAAATACGACGATTTCTGTTAAGTGACAGGTGGATGGTGGCACTGTTTGCAATAACAATGATTATTGCGTGCTTACACTCACATTTTCCAAAAGAAGATTTTCACATATGGGGAACTGTTGTTTTAGCTTATATTACAGGAATTTGCTTTCTTCTTACGGGTGACATTCTTGCAATGCTTATCCCGACGTTATTTACCTATATTATTGCAATGCGTTGCTATAATTCGCTTGAGAATTTTACGGCGTTAATACCGGCGTTTGTGCCTCTTGCGGCTATGCTTTTGTTTAATCTTATTGCATACGGCAAAAAGCCGACTATAAAGGGCTCTCAGTTTTTGCCGATGTTAGCAGTCTCGGTTGCTGTAACAATCGGCGGAGTAGGAGTTATTTCAAAAGAAGATTATTTTGCGGGTGTATCTATTTTTAATATGCTCGGAATCGGATTTGGTATGCTTCTGGTTTATTGCATATTTTTCCCGAGAATAAATACAACAAAAGAATATTCGCTTATAGAAAAGCTGACTAAAATAATGGTAGTGGTCGGATTCACAGCAGCTCTTATGATAATTGCCCACTACATAATAAACGTCAACGATGTAATTGACCGTGGCGGTATTCTTTATATGAGGTGGCGAAACAACACATCAACAATTCTTATGATGGCAATGCCGTTTGCATTTTTTATGGCAAATAAAAGGTCGTATTCTATAATTGTCGGCTTTATTTTCTACCTCGCTATGCTTCTTACAGGTTCAAGAGGCGGTATGGTTTTCGGCACAATAGAGCTTGTTATGTGCATTGTAATGTTTGTGCTTTATGACCGCAGAAGAAGACTTGCTTACGTAATTATATGTGCGTGCTTTATTGTTGCGGCACTCATTTATCTTCCTGAAATTACAGAGTTCCTTAATTATACGTTAAAAAGACTTTTCAAGGTATTAAACCAATTTCTTATGGGTGGTGAAGATACAGAAACACGTGTTCGTCACTATGCGAGAGGTGTTCAGGATTATCTTAATAACCCTGTATTCGGCACGGGCCTTGGTAATATGACAAACAGAGATATTTTCAAGTGTAAGCCGGGTGCTCTTTGCTGGTATCACTGCGAGCCGATACAAATTGCAGGTAGCTTCGGTACAGTGGGAATTGTAGCCTTCACTTACCAATTTATTAAAAGAAATATGCTTATATGGAAAAAGGCAACGCTTTTTAATATGACTATTTTCCTGTCATATATAAGTCTTGAGCTGATGTCGCTCGTTAATCCGGGAATTCTTTGTCCGGTACCCTATCTTTTGCTTGTTGTAATTTTCCTTATCATTGTAGAAAAATGTGATGATGGTGAAGTTCAGGAAAGAATTCCTGTTCTGAAAAAATTCTTTGAAATGCGTGAAAAAAAGAAAATTTCAAAAAAAGCAGAAAAAGAAACCGTAACAAAATAAATAAAAAGGTGTTTCAACGAGGATTTAATCCTCAGATGAAACACCTTTTTATTTTGGTGGTAAGATTAATAATATCTTATAAGTGAAACGACCTTGCCGAGAATAACAACTTCGTTTGTTATGATAGGCTCAAATTCATCGTTTTCAGGCTGAAGTCTAAAATGACCGTTTTCTTTAAAAAATCTTTTAACGGTGGCTTCATCTTCAATCATAGCGACTACAATATCGCCATTATTTGCATAGGGGGTTTTTTCTGCTATTACAATGTCGCCGTCGTGAATACCTGCCCAGAGCATACTTTCACCACGAACCTTTAAAGCAAACAAAGGTTTGTCTCTTGAAACTCTGCCGCCATATGGAATATAACCCTCAATTTGCTCAACCGCCAGAATAGGAAGACCTGCCGTAACAGTACCGATAAGTGGAACCTGAGTGTAGCTTTCTTCCTGACCTAAAATGCGGATTGACCTTTTAAGTAACGGGTCGCGCATAATATAACCGGCTTTTTCAAGTGCCTCTAAATTCGCGTGAACAGAGGAGGTTGACTTTAAACCAACCTTTGCACCGATTTCTCTTATTGACGGGGGGACACCATCTTGAGAACGCTCAACTAAAAACTCATAAATTTTCTTTTGAGTATCAGAAATCTTTTCCACAAAAAGACACCTCTCTTTTCATTAACTGACTGTAGTATAACACAAAGTTTTTAAAAAAGCAAACATTTGTTTGCATTTTTTTGAAAAATTTTTCATAACAGTAATATGAGGTGATAAAATGTACAAAATCCTTACATATAAAAACATTGCGGTGTTTTCTGCAGTTGTTTCGCTAGTAATGATTTTTACTGCAATATCGAACACATTTTTGCCTGTCATCAGTGTTTTTTCTGAAGAAAAACAAGAGGTTGTAATACTTATGTATCATCAGGTGAGCGAAAACAGTTCGTTATGGGGGAAAAGCGTAATTCCGTTGGACGTTTTAAAAGAAGATTTTGAGTATCTTAAAAACAACGGGTTTAATGTTGTAAAAATAAAAGATGTGCTCGCATTTTGTAACGGAGAAAAAGATTTGCCTGAAAAGGCAGTGGTAATTACTTTTGATGATGGTCAACGCAGTTTTTTGACAAAGGTTGTGCCTTTGCTTGAAGAATATAATTTTCCTGCCGTGATAAATGTAATAGGTGCATTGGTAGACCTATATAGCGAAAACGGCGAAACCGACGACAGATATGCATATCTTAACTGGAATGATATAAAAACTCTTTCAGAAAATCCGTTGGTTGAAATAGGGCATCATTCATATAATTTTCATTCTTTGGGTTACAGACGCGGAATGGGTAAAATATACGGCGAGAGTAATTCGGCATATTTAGAAATAATGAAAGCCGATATAGAAATGCTTAACAAGAAGCTTCTTTCTAATATCGGCGAAGTACCATATATATTGGCATATCCCTACGGAATAAAAAATGATACGCTTTCTGAATTGATAAAGAATGAGGGCTTTTCGGTAACCTTAAGCTGCAGAGAAAGCGTAAATAAACTGAAAAAGGGTGAGGCTGTTTTTGAATTAGGACGATTCAATCGTGCATATGGAAAAAGCAGTCATATATTTTTTTCGGAGATTATTGATTAAGAATTTTTGAAATTATTTCTTCGACACATTTTTCAACAGTGAGACCATTGCAATCTACTGTAAAATCGGCGTACTTTTCATACAATGCTTTTCTGTCATTATAAATATCATCAATGGTGTCGCCGTTTGTCAGAACAACACCGCGTGACTTAATATCACCGATTCTTTTTTTTATTTCATTCAAGGGTAGATTAAGATAAACTATTTTTCCATTTTCTTTGAGTTTTTTCATAGCTTTCTCGCCAAAAACAGCACTGCCACCTGTTGCAATTACACAATTTTTAAAATCATTTTCTGAAATTGTAGTTTCTTCAATATTCAAAAAAGCTTTTGTGCCTTGTTCTTTTATGATATCGCAAAGGCTTTTTTTGTGTTTTTCCTGAATTAAAAGGTCAGTATCAACAAAAGATAATACAAGGGTTTTGGCAAGTAAAACGCCTATTGTGCTTTTGCCGACGGCGGGCATACCTATAAGTACAATATTTTCCATAAATCACAAACCTCTAAAATGCACAAATTTTCTTTAATTTTTAATGATTTTATCACTCTTTTGGAGAAAACACAAGGTTATATTTTTAACAAGATAAATTCTATTGACAAAAAGTATATGCTGACTTATAATTTAGTTAATAGGACAAAAATCGTCTGGTGTATTTGTGCATTTTACACATAAAACTACAGGACGGTTTACACACATTTTTTAATTTGCGGTTTTTCGCAGAAAAGGAGAAAAACTATGAATTTTGAACAATGGAACGGATTTGTTGATGGCGAATGGCGTCATATAATTGATGTCAGAGATTTCATTCAAAGAAACTACACACCATATCACGGTGATGCAGAGTTTTTAAAGGGTGCAACAGAAAGAACAAAGAGTTTAACAAAGAAATTTTACGACCTTTGTGAAGAAGAGAAAAAAGCAGGTGGCGTACTTGATATTGACACCGAAAATGTATCTTCTCTCTGCAGTTATGCACCAGGATATCTCGATAAAGAAAATGAACTTATCGTAGGTGTACAGACAGATGCACCTTTAAAAAGAGGCGTTCACCCATTTGGCGGCATAAGAATGGCAAGAGATGCTTGTAAAGCTTATGGATACGAGCTTTCTCAGAAAGTCGAGGATTACTTCAGATACAGAACTACACACAACGACGGTGTTTTCAGAATTTATACCGATGAAATGCGTGCGGCACGTCACTGTGCTCTTCTTACAGGTCTTCCTGATGCTTACGGCAGAGGCAGAATTATAGGTGACTACCGCAGAGTTGCTCTTTACGGTATTGATGCTCTTATAGAGAAGAAAAAAGAGGATAAGCGTTTAATCGGCTTGGAAACTGCAACAGCAGAATCAATGAATTTGCTTGAAGAGCTTTATAAGCAAATCGAATTTTTAGGTCTTCTTAAAGAGATGGCGAAAATGTATGGTTTTGATATTTCAAGACCTGCCCAGAATGCAAAAGAAGCAATTCAATGGACTTATTTCGGTTATCTTGCTGCAAATAAAGAGCAGAATGGTGCAGCTATGTCTTTCGGTAGAACAAGCACATTTTTCGATATTTACATTGAGAGAGATATTGCTGCAGGCGTACTCACCGAAGAAGGCGCACAAGAGCTTATCGATGATTTGGTTTTAAAACTTCGTATGTGTCGTCATTTAAGAACACCTGAGTATAATGAGCTTTTCGGTGGCGACCCGATGTGGATTACAGAAAGCGTTGGTGGTATGGGTGAAGACAACCGTACACTCGTAACAAAAACATCTTTCCGTATGCTTAATACACTTCGCACATTAGGACCTGCTCCGGAACCAAATCTTACAGTACTCTGGAGTTATCGTTTGCCTGAGGGATTCAAAAAATTCTGCGCAAAGCTTTCAATTGAAACAGATGCAATTCAGTATGAAAACGACGACTTAATGAGAAATGACTACGGCGACGACTATGCTATTGCTTGTTGCGTTTCTGCTATGAAGATTGGCAAACAAATGCAGTTCTTCGGAGCAAGAACAAACCTTGCAAAACTTTTACTTCTCACCCTCAATGGTGGTGTAGATAATGTGTTCGGCACAAAAGTAGGCCCGCAGATGGATGTTATGAATGATGAGGTTCTCGATTATGATAAGGTAATGGAGCGTTTCAGAGTTTACCTTTCATGGCTTTGCAGACTTTATGTTAACACAATGAACACAATTCACTTTATGCACGACAAATACGCTTATGAAAGAACTCAGCTTTCACTTCATAACACAGACGTTGAGCGTCTTATGGCATTTGGTGTTGCAGGTCTTTCAGTTATTGCAGACGCACTTTCTGCTATAAAATATGCTCGTGTTTCACCTGTAATAGATGAAGAAACAGGTCTTATTGTTGACTTTAAAACCGAGGGCGATTTCCCGAAATTCGGTAACGATGATGACAGAGTTGACTTAATCGCACAGAACTTAATACGTGACACTATTACAGAGCTCAGAAAAACACCAACCTACAGAAATGCAAAGCATACTCTTTCTGTTCTTACAATTACCTCAAACGTTGTTTACGGTAAGAAAACAGGGGCTACTCCTGATGGCAGAAAGAAGGGCGAGCCATTTGCACCAGGTGCTAACCCGATGCACAACCGTGAGGTAAACGGCGCACTTGCTTCTCTTAATTCTGTTGCAAAGCTTTCTTATTGCGATGCACGTGACGGTATTTCAAACACATTCTCAATTGTGCCTGAAGCACTCGGAAATTCAGAAGAAGACAGAGTAGAAAATCTTGTTGGAATTCTTAACGGATATTTCCTTAACAATGCTCACCACATAAACGTTAATGTTCTCAACAGAGAAACACTTCTTAAAGCTTATGAACACCCAGAAGATTACCCGAACCTTACAATCCGTGTTTCAGGTTATGCGGTTAACTTCTGCAAGCTTTCAAAAGAGCAACAAAAAGAAGTTATAATGAGAACCTTCCACGAAGCAGTCTGATTTATGGCAACAGGAAGAATTCATTCGTTTCAGAGTCTCGGCACAGCAGATGGCCCCGGTGTGAGAACAGTGGTTTTTATGCAGGGGTGTCCGCTCAGATGTGCTTGCTGTCATAATCCTGATACTTGGGATTTTTCAGGTGGCGAAGAGGTTACTGTAGAAGAAATCTTTTCTAAAGTGAAAAGATTTAAAAGCTATTTCGGCAAAGATGGCGGACTAACTGTTTCCGGCGGTGAACCGCTGATGCAGCCGGAGTTTATAACAGAGCTTTTTAAGCTATGCAAGCAGAATGGCATTACCACCGCATTAGATACATCAGGTTGCGTAATGAATGAGAAGGTGAAAGAAGCTCTTAAGTGGACCGATACGGTTTTGCTTGATTATAAATACGTAACCGATGAAGGCTATGAAAAATATGTCGGCTGCAAAAAATCTCAGGTTGATTCGTTTCTCGAATATCTTGATTCACAAAAGAAAGACGTCTGGTTAAGACAGGTTATAATAAAAGATTTAAATAGCGATGAGAATTCAGTAAAAAAGCTTAGCGAGTTAAGAGAAAGATACTTCTGCATTAAAAAAATCGAGCTTTTACCATTCAGAAAGCTGTGCATTGAAAAATACAAAAAATTAAATCTTAAGTTTCCGCTTGAAAACACACCTGAAACCAGCAAAACAGAAATAGAAAAATTAAAAGAAATATTATAAAAACACTCGTTTTAAGGGGTTGTGCTCTCAGTTTTAAAATACAGAGCATAATCCCTTTAAAAAACGGGTGTTTTCTTTTACCAAAAATATTGACTAAAATGAAAAAATAGAGTAAAATTAAAATGATATTCTATGAGTAGATATAATGTAATATTGCTGATTTATGCATCAAAATTTACGTTGTGTTGCTCAGTAGGAATGATTTGAGAATCACATAAAACTTATATTGAATTCTGTTAAAAGAAATATAAATTACGGGAAGGAAGAAGATTTTGAAAATTCGATTTAATTATCGCGAATTTTTGTTTAGTGCATTAGGTTTTTTCTTGATGATACCATTTTTTAAACCGAACTATATTTATGAGAAAATGCCTGCAGTAAACACCATTTTTATGTATTACTTATACGGTGCTATCGGAATAATATTTCTGTATTATATTACTGACCTTATCCGAAGGAAAAAAGCTCCGTCAAAGATAATGGTTATGATAACCCTTTATTCAGTTTCTTTGATGTTATCTACATTTTTAAGCGATGGTCCGCTGATGGCTGCAGTTCGTGAAGGTTTTTCATATATGGCGCTTTTTGCGTTGTCAGAAATATTGCTGTCAAAGTCCCTGAATATGTTCTTGAGGGTTATAACGCCTATTTTAAATCTGTTGATTATTATCAATTTTGCAACACTTCTTATCTGGCCAAAAGGTATGTACAGAAGCTACGTTGGTTCAATGGAGCTTTTCAACACAGGTAACAACTGGATTTTAGGCTATGACAATGCATTTATTGCCTACGTTTTGCCGGCATTTCTCTTCAGCCTTATAAGTTATTTATACGTTCGTCCGACTTTTTTCTCAAAAATAAAAGCGTTGATTATTTCAGCAATCTGTATCTATACCATATTCAGCAGATGGCACGCAACGGGCGTTGTGTGTATGGTTGTTTTTATTCCTGTAGCGCTTTTAATATTTATGGATAAATTACCTGCAATTGCAAACGCAAAAACATATTTGTGGGGAAATGTTGTAGTATTTTTCAGTTTTGTTATTTTCCGAATTCAAGAGCTTTTTTCATATATTATAAAAGAGCTTTTAGATAAGGATTTAACCTTCTCAGGAAGAATAGGTGTTTGGGATTTATCGCTTAAAAGCTTTTACGAAGCTCCTTTATTCGGGTACGGAATAGAAGCGTTATCTAAGACAATTGCAAGAATTTCTATAAACAGCTCACACAACCAATATTTATGGATTATATATAGGGGTGGCTTAGTACACTTTTTACCATTTATGGGAATGGTTTTCAGTGCGGTTAAACGTCTGTACGAAAAACGCTCAATTGCCTATGTAAAGTTAACAGCTGTTTGCTTGTGTTCAATTTTTATTTTGTGGCAGTTTGAGTCTATTTCAACACATTCAATAATGATTTTATTCGTTTTTGCGTATTACGTAGGTTATGCAAAACTCGAAACTCCGGAAGAGAATCAACAAGAGGGCAGCGGTTTAGTAAGGGCTTGACAAAATATAAAAAATATTGCTTTTGAAAAATGTAAAATCAGATTCAGTCGAGTGGCAAATAAACTATACAGGCTGTTAAAGGTCATTGATGATTTATTTTGCATAATGAGTGGGGATATATACTTATATGGAAAAAAGATTAAAAAGTATTGATATTACAAGAGCTATTGCTATGCTTTTTATAGTTTTGGGTCATACGCTTGTTCATTCGGAAAATTGTTCTGCAATATATAAATTTATTTACAGCTTTCACGTAATTCTGTTTTTCGTAATTTCCGGATTTACGTTTAGTGGAAAAAAGAAATTTTTTGAGTTTCTTAAGGGTAAATTTTTGCGGATAATGATACCGTATTTTATATGGGCAGTATTATTTTTAGTGCCTTATATGCTTTTTGCTTCAGGCGTTTCTGCGGATTTAGGCAGAGAAACATCTCTTGATTTGTTAGGTCAGATTAAAACTATATTTTACGGAGATTTTGTTAATTTAATGCAAAACAGACCGTTGTGGTTTTTACCGGCTTTATTTACTACGGAGCTTATTTATTATTTCGTTGTAAGAGTTTCCGAGAAATTCCCTAAAGCAGAATTGCCAT
Organism: Acutalibacteraceae bacterium; assembly: GCA_045646485.1. Classification (GTDB taxonomy): domain Bacteria; phylum Bacillota; class Clostridia; order Oscillospirales; family Acutalibacteraceae; genus DTU089. The sequence continues at coordinate 65,566 of JAZRKU010000050.1, read as the reverse complement.
TGCTTATAACAATGATTCTTGTATCATTTGTTGCGGTTAGATTCTTAAAGGTAACGTTGCCGTGGGGTTTAAATCAGGCTATTATAATAGGTTGGTTTTTGTATCTTGGTTATTTAATGAAAAAGCACAACATTCTTGAAAAGGTGCTTTCTGTTAAACATATATTAATACCATTGTTTTTAGTGGCGGGTTCTTTAGCGTGTTACTTTAACGGAACTATTGATTGTATGACAAATTCTTACCAGATATTTCCGCTGACAATTCTTTCAAGCATCAGTTTTTCATTTGTTGTAATTTTTATAGCCAACATAGTAAAAGAGAACAGATTATTAGAATACATAGGCAAAAATACAATGGGTATTTTAATATTCCACAGAATAATTGTATTGCTGTTTCAGACTAAATTAGGCAAAATAACATTATTACTTAATAACAGTAATATATTCTTTGAATTTGGTTTGGCTATAGTTGTTACTGCAATAGCAACAGCATTGTCACTTTTAGCAAATTGTGTTGTAAAAAAGGTTTCACCAATGTTAATAGGCGAAAAAGGCATTTTAGGCGAATGGGTAAAAAAGATATTTAAATAAGTCATCTTTCTAAGCTAATGGGATATTTAAAGCGTATTTTTTATTCGCGCTATAATAAAACTATTATAAATTTTAGGAGAAAATATGAAATACATCATTTTAGGTGCAGGTCCTGCGGGGCTTACATTTGCAAATAAATTAAAGCAATCAGGTGAAACTGATTTTATAGTTTTAGAAAGAGAGGCTGAGGCTGGTGGTCTTTGCCGTTCACAAGATGTTGATGGCTCTGCTTTTGATATCGGCGGAGGTCATTTTCTTGATGTAAGAAGACCGAAGGTAAATGAATTTCTTTTTAAATTTATGCCTGAAGAAGAATGGGATTTATATAATCGCGACAGCAGAATTGTTGTTGGTGATAATGAAGTTAATCACCCTATAGAAGCAAATATCTGGCAAATGAAAGTCGAGGACCAGGTAGAGTACTTAAAATCAATTGCTGTTGCAGGGTGCAATCTCGGCACAGATATGCCACAGGAATTTGTGGACTGGATTTATTGGAAGTTAGGCTCTAAGGTAGCAGAGGACTATATGATTCCCTATAACCAGAAAATGTTTAGCAAGGAGCTTAATCAGCTCGGCACCTATTGGCTTGAAAAACTGCCTAACGTAAGCTTTGAAGAGACGTTGCTTTCTTGCCTTAATAAAAAAGCTTATGGCACTCAGCCGGGTCACGCTCAGTTTTATTACCCTAAAAAATACGGCTACGGTGAATTGTGGCTCAGAATGGCAAAGGCTATTGACGGCAATATTGAGTATAACAAAGCTGTTAAAAAGATTGATTTTAACACAACAACAGTAACAACTCAGGATGGTAAGGAGTATAAGGGCGACGTGATTATTACAACAATTCCATGGATGGAATTTGACGAAATAATCGGTATGCCTGAGGATATTAAAGAGTCAATTAAGGAGCTTAAATTCAGCTCAATAGAGACTCAGTATCATAGTGACAACCTTGACACAGAGGCACAGTGGATTTATTACCCTGACCCGAAGCTTTCATATCATAGAATTCTTGTGCGTCATAATTTCTGCCCTGGCAGTAAAGGCTATTGGACTGAAACAAACAGCGAAAGAATTGATATGGAAGAGCCAAATGATAATTTCAAATATATGAATGAATATGCATATCCGTTAAACACAAGAAGAAAACCCGAAATTATGAAAAAGCTTCTTGAGTTTGCAAAAAGCAAAAACGTTTTCGGACTTGGTCGTTGGGGAGAGCACCAGCACTACAATTCAGATTTAACAGTTAATCTTGCAATGGATTTAGCAGACAGATTCATAAATAAGGAGATATAATGAAACAAAAATCCCTTAACCTGAATATGCTTCTCAGCGCCATAAAAGGGTTAATGAGTGTTATTTTTCCGCTCATAACTTTCCCTTACATTTCAAGAGTTTTAGGCGTTGAAACCTTAGGAAAATATAATTTCGCAGTATCCGTTATTGGTTATATAGTTTTACTTGCGGGTCTCGGAATAAATCAATATGCCGTGCGTGAGGGTGCCAGGGTACGTGAAGATAAAGAAAAATTCGGTAAATTAGCAAATCAGGTTTTTACCATAAACATTTTTTCAACAATTTTTGCTTATTTGGTGTTGGCAGTCTTAGTGCTGGTTGTTCCTAAATTCCATGATTATACGGCATTATTGCTTATTCTTTCTTCGCAGATAATTTTTACTGCATTCGGAACAGAGTGGATGTACTCTATTTACGAGGAATATGCCTATATCACTTTAAGAAGTGTAGTTTTTCAGATTATTTCACTCATTTTGATGTTTGTGTTCGTTAAAACAGAAGCAGACGTAAACATTTATGCAATTATTACGGTTGTTTCAGTTTCCGGTTCTAACGTATTCAATTATATTCATGCAAAAAAATATCACAGAGTGAGGTTGACAAAAACCCCCGATTTTAAAACGCACTTAAAGCCTGTTTTAGTGCTCTTTGCAATGTCGGCGACTGTTTCGATTTACGTAAATTCAGGCACTACGATTTTAGGTTTTCTCTCAGGGGATGAGGCTGTCGGAATTTATTCTGTTGCAGCTAAGGTTTACACTGTGATAAAAGGCGTTTTTGCTTCAGTTGTACTTGTTTCAATTCCGAGAATATCTTCATATTTAGGCGGCGAAAACAAAGAGGTTTTAAGAAAAACCGTAAAAGAAATTTATTCGACTCTCTTAACAGTTACAATGCCTGCAGTTTTTGGTGTTGCAGTGTTAAGTAAAGAAATTGTCTTAATTATTGCAAACGAATCTTTTATTGCCGCTTCTCCTGCTATTATTATTTCTGCGGTTACGATGTTTGTGTGCCTCGGCGCTTACTTCTGGGGTCAGGCAATTCTTGTTCCGTTTAAAAAAGAGAATGTTGTTCTCAGAGCGACTATTACGAGTGCAATAGTAAACGTTGTTCTTAATTTTTCTTTGATTCCGCTTTTAGACGAAATTGCTCCTGCAATAGCAACTTTTGTATCAGAAACGGTTGCGTTTGTTTGGTGTGCATTAGCAGGAAGAAAGCTTGTCGGAAATATCGACAGTATAAAAACAGGAGTTAAAACGGTAATTGGTTGCATTCCGATTCTGATATTCTCACTTGTTTTAAAACCGGTTATTTCTAATATGTATGTTTACATTATTGCGTTAGTCGCTTTGTCGGGAATCGCATATTTAATAATAGAATTGTTATTGAAAAACGAAGTTCTTTTCAGTATTTTTAACAAGGTAAAAGCAAAATTCATTAAATAATTTTAGAGGAAACAAAATGGGACTTAAAGAGATAATAAAAAATGGTAATACACCACTTGCAAGAAGCCTCAAGTTTCTTGTTATGCTTAATAAGAGTGCAGAGTTTTCAAAGTGGGTTGACTTATATTACGAAAGCAATTCACTTCTGAACTTTAAAGAGTTGGGCTCCTTAAATAAAGATAAAAATATTTATATAATGAATCTCGATGACCCGACCTACGGCTTTTTCGCTTGTTGGAAAGAGGGCTTAATCGGTCTTGCTTTTGCTGACAGATATAACCTTACACCCGTTATAGATTGGGGTGATAAGAACCCTTATTACGAAAAAAATGGAATCGACGGAAAGCTTAATCCGTTTGAGTATTTTTATGAGCCTGTTTCAGACGTTACACTGAAAGAAGCACAAGAAAGCTACAACGTTTCTTTTTACGGACCCAAATCAAGAGGTTGTTCTTTTTTAGAAATGCACTACGGTAACGACGGGGACTATGATTTTTACGCAAAAATCGCAAAAAAATATTATAAAGTAAGAAAAGATTTAAAAGAAAAAATTGATTCTGAAATAAAAGCAATTATAGGTGACAAGAAAACACTTGCGGTTCAGATTCGTGGTGTTGAATGGGGGAATGTGCAAGGGCACCCGATTCCTCCATCACTTGAAAAATATGTCGAAGAAATTGACGAGGCTATTAAAAAATGCGGTTTTGAACAGATTTTTTTAGCAACTGACAGCGACGAAACCGTAGAATTCATATCTCAGAAATATAACAAAAATGTTGTTGTTTACTCTGACGTTGCAAGGGCACCTAAAGGAAGTAAGGTTCTACCGATTTTCGACGAAAATCTGAAAAGAGAAAACAATAATTATCTTTTAGGCTATGAGGTTTTAAGAGATATGCTTACTCTTACTGCGTGTCAGGGCTTTATAGCAAGCTATTCAAATATAAGTCTTGCGGTGCAGATTACAAAATTATCTTTCGATGAGAAATTTGAGTTTCTTAATATAATAAATACAAAACTTTGTCAGAATGGTGTATCTGCAACAGAGTTGGCGAAAAAAACACAAAAATAAAGTATTATTACCCTGCAGAGAAATCTGCGGGGTAAATTTTTGTTGAATTATATGATAGATTGTGTTATCATAAAAGTGTATATGGTTTCAGAGTAAGTGACTATTTGCCCTGAAGAAAAAATAGTTAGGAGAACAAATATGGCGAAGAATGAAGCGCTTTTTCTTTCACAGTCTTATATGGATACGTGGGACGATTACGAAAGATCTCTTAATAGAGAAGGCTTTCCCGTATGGGATTATATAATATTGACAGCGTCAAACGAAAACCAGGCTGAGGGTTTCCGTGCACAAATCAACGAGAGACTTAATTTAGGTCTTCTTCCTAAAAAGACACATTTTGCGGTAATACCCGACAGAGACGGTAAACGTGTCGGAAGTGGCGGTGCAACACTTGGCGTAATAAAATATATAGCAGAGCACACAGGTAAAAACGATTTTTCTTCACTCAGAATACTTGTTATTCATTCCGGCGGTGACTCAAAAAGAGTTCCTCAATATTCTGCTTTAGGCAAGCTTTTTTCACCCGTTCCTCATAAATTGCCAAACGGAAGAAACTCTACACTTTTCGATGAATTTATGATGTCTATGTCAAGTGTTCCTGCGAGAATCCGAGAGGGAATGGTGATTCTTTCAGGCGACGTTCTTCTTTTGTTTAACCCGCTTCAGATAGATTACAGTGGTAATGGTGCGGCGGCAATATCATTCAAAGAGTCAGTTGAAGTAGGCAAAAACCACGGCGTATTTTTAAGAGGTGACGACGGCTGCGTTCAGAGATTCCTTCACAAGCAATCAGTTGAAGCATTAACTAAAATCGGCGCAGTGAATGATAACGGTAAAGTAGATATTGACACAGGTGCAGTTATTTTTTCTGCAGAAATGCTAAAATCACTTTACTCTCTTATTGAAACAGATACAGATTACAATAAATATGTAAATGAAACAGTAAGACTTTCACTTTACGGTGACTTTTTATATCCGCTTGCAACAGATTCTACACTCGAAAAGTTTTATGAAGAAAAACCTGAAGGCTCGTTTTGTGATGAGCTTCGTGAAGCACGTTCTGTTGTGTGGAGTGTTTTGCGTCCATACAGAATGAAATTGTTAAGACTTTCTCCTGCAAAATTCATACACTTCGGTACCACCACTGAAATTCTTGAGCTTATGTCGGGCGGTACTGATGCATATAAAGAACTCGGTTGGAGTAACCACATAAACAGCAGTATTACAAAATCAACTGCAGGTTACAACAGTGTTTTGTCTGATAAAGCAAAAATCGGCAAAAACTGTTATTTAGAAGTATCTTATGTTCATAGCAAAGCAAAAATCGGCGATAATGTACTTCTTTCTTATATAGATATTCACGACGAGGTAATTCCGTCAGACGTTGTGATTCACGGTCTTAAGCAAAGGGACGGAAAATTTGTAGCAAGAATCTACGGCACAAAGGATAATCCTAAGGAGGATTTACTTTTCGGTAAGAAATTGAAGGATGTTTTCCCCGGCAGAATATGGAGCACGGATGATAAAACTCTCTGGACTGCAGAGATTTACCCTGCTTGTGACACAATAGAAGAAGCAGTTAAGGCTTCGCTTAATATTTATGAAATTGTAAATGGTTCGGCAGACGTAGACGAGCTTCTTAAATATCCGAGAAAATCGCTTCAATCGGGCTTTAATTCGGCGGATCCTGAAGCAATTATCGCTTGGGATAATCGTATGCAGGAGCTTGTGAGAATGGATGGAATTGCAAAGCTAATCCGCACAGGTAAACCTGCTACAGAAGCAAAGGATATTTTAAGAGCGACAGAACTTACAGCTATTCAGGAGCAATGGCTTGAAAAAAGGCTTATAAAAGCAGACTTCAGCGAAAAAATTCGTCTTTTCTATTATATAGGTGTGGCTCTCGGCGGTCAGAAGGGCACCGAGTTTATAGGGAAAAGCTTCGATATGATTTCTCAGGGTATTTTAAAAGAAACAGTTGATAATTTAAAATATAATGAGAATTGTAAAATAGTAAAAGACAAGCTGACAATAAAATTACCGTTACGTGTCAATTGGGGTGGCGGTTGGAGTGATACACCACCATATTGCAACGAATTCGGCGGCTCGGTTCTTAATGCTGCAATTCTTCTTAACGGTGAAAAGCCCGTTGAAGTTACTCTTGAAAAAATTTCTGAAAACAAAATTGTCTTTGATAGTCGTGATATGGACGTTCACGGCGAGTTTACAGATATTGCACCGCTTCAGGCTACAGGTGACCCATACGATGCTTTTGCACTTCAGAAAGCGGCACTTTTAGCTTGTGGAATAATACCGCGTGAAGGCGGAAATTTAAAAGAAATTCTTTCACGTCTTGGCGGTGGATTTGTAATGCACTCAGAAGTTACAAACGTTCCGAAGGGAAGTGGACTTGGCACAAGCTCAATTCTTTCAGCGGCGTGTGTTAAGGCGATATTTGAATTTATGGGGATTCCTCATACAGAGCACGACCTTTATAGCCATGTTCTTGCAATGGAACAGATTATGTCTACAGGTGGCGGTTGGCAGGACCAGGTTGGCGGTGTTGTAAACGGAATTAAATTCATAACTGCAATGCCGGGGATTTTACAGGATATAAAGGTCCGTAAAATAGAGGTTCCCGAAAAGGCATTAAAAGAGTTAAACGAAAGATTTGTTCTTATTTATACAGGGCAGAGAAGACTTGCAAGAAATCTTCTCAGAGATGTTGTCGGCAGATATATCGGCAACGAACCTGAATCGATTTTTGCACTTAATGAAATTCAGAGGGTTGCAGCTCTTATGAGCTTTGAGCTCGAAAGAGGCAATATTGATGAATTTGCAAAGCTTTTAGATTATCATTGGGAGCTTTCACAAAAAGTTGATAGTGGTTCAACCAACACACTTATTGACCAGATATTTGCGAGTATAAAAGATTACACAGCAGGCAAGCTTGTTTGCGGTGCCGGTGGCGGTGGATTTTTGCAGGTGGTTTTAAAACGTGGTGTGAGCGTTGAAACAGTGCGTAAAACATTGCGTTCGGTGTTCCAGGATTCTGATGTTGATATCTGGGATTGCGAGATAGTGTAAAGAAAAGTGGGCTGTAAAAAAGCGTAAGTTTTTTACAGCCCATTGTTTATTTTGCAAAAATCCACGACCTTTTAAAAGCAGTATTTTACATATAATTTATATTGACGAAGAGGGGGTAATGTACTACAATGTAACGTGATTAATTATGAACAGTTATCAGTGGGAGGAAACCTTGTTGAGTTTTTTTAAGAAAATAATTTCTCTTTGTCTTTCTGTTGTGGTGTTAAGCTCTGTTTTTGTAACGGGAGCTTCGGCACTTTCTGAGAATGCACGTTATTACGAATCCATTCCTGACACAGTCTATGCAACAGCGGGGGAAAAATTTAAATTTTATTATAACAACATTTTATCCTTGCCGGGCTTAAAAATTGCTTTTGACGTTCCCGACGGGCTTAAAAAATATTATTACGAAGACAGAATTGAAATTCTTTCTGACGTGCCAGGTGATTACGTAATTCCGTGGCGCGTTTACGATGATGAATACGTTTTGGTTGATTCGGGTGAGGTTACGTTTGTAGCAAGAGATATCAACTTAAAAAATATGACGGGACTCGTGCTTGGTGACAGTACGGTAAATGCAGGGGTTACTACTCAGCTTTTACTTGATATTTTTGAAGAGAACGGAAAAACACTTACACTTTTGGGTACAAGAGGAACAGCGCCCAATCTTCACGAGGGCAGAGGTGGATGGAGCGCAGGTGTTTACTGTAATTCAGAAAAATCGGGTGGCTACACAAACCCGTTTTTTGATGATGGCTTTAACTTCACAAGCTATATGGATAAGCAGAATTACAACGAGCTTGATTTTGTAATCATACAGTTAGGTATCAACGATATCAAAAAAATGACTCTTGAAAATTATTCTTCAAAGAATGTTCTTAAAAACTTTGATAAAATAATTTCGAGCATTAGAGAATACGACGAAAAAATTCCTGTTATTGTTGGCGTTACAATTCCGCCAAGTGAGGTTATTTCAGATTTTAATGCAGGGTATGCTTCTGCTACAGAGTTTGAGTATAGAAATAACGTGATTCATTTTGCGAGTGATTTGTTGTACTATTTTGAGGGGAGTGAAAACATCTATTTCAGCCCTAACAACTGCGTTTTAAATACCAATGGTGAATTAAAAGACCTTATTCATCCTACAGATGAGGGTTATGTAGTTATTGCAAAACAATATATATCTACAATAAACTGTATTCTTAATCAGGAAATTGTAGTAAAAGCTCCTGTAATAACTTCTGCAACTGTTTCTGACGGTTACGTTACTGTTAATTGGAATGGTACGTTCGGAGCAGAAAACTATATCGTTACAAGAAACGGCAAAAAAATAGCAGAAACCACTTCGGTAAATTTCAGGGATGAAACCGTCGAATCAGGTCAACGCTATTACTATAAAATAAAAGCACAGTGTGCTAATGGCAGTGAATACCTTTCTCAGTCGTATACAGTAGATTATATAAGCACACCTGAGTTGGTTTCTGCGGTGAACACACAAAACGGTGTCAAGGTAACCTGGAAATCGGTTGCAGCGGCACAGGAATATTTTGTTTACAGAAAATTAAGCGGTGGCAAGTGGAGTAAGGTAGGCACAACTGACTCAACAAACTTCACAGACAAGAGTGCCAAGAGCGGTTATAAATATTTGTATACGGTAAGAGCGTGTTCAGATAATGCGAAAAGCGGTTATGACGTTTATGGTGTTTCAACCTATTATATTTCTGCACCGGCTGTGTCTGTAAGCAATAAATTGAACTCTACACAGCTCAAATGGTCCTCGGTAAAAGGTGCAAAGGGCTATTACGTTTACAGAAAACAAGCCAAAAACGGCAAGTGGGAAAGAATTGCTAAAATAAGCAGTACTTCTTACACAGATAAAAACGTAAAATCCGGCGGAAGCTATTATTACACTGTAAGGGGCTATAATGGCGCATCCTCGGGTGCTTATTTGATAAACGGTGTTGCAACAAAATATCTAAGCATACCAACGCTTAATTCTGCAGTGAGCAGAGCAAATGGTGTAATTGTGAGTTATAATAAGGTTGCAGGAGCAACAGGCTACGTTATTTATAGAAAAACAGGTAACTCTTCATGGAAGAAATTAGCAACGGTAAACGGAAATAATACGTTAAAATACGTTGATGCAACTGCAGAAAAGGGTAAAACATACACCTATACAGTCAGAGCAAGGAGCGGAAAATATTTAAGTAGCTACAATACGAAGGGTGTTTCCGTAAAAGACGTATATTGATAGTTTTCTGTTTAAAACAATTGCAAAGGAAGTGTCATATGAATACCAACAAGTCTCTTAAAATAGGGGATAAATGTATTTATCAGGTTTCAAGCACACTCTGCGAAAATCAGATTTCAGGAAAAATATTATATGTTTCTGACCCTGTTGTTGATAAGCTGTATGGTGATATAGTAAAAGAACAAATAAAAGAAGTCGGAAGAATAAAAGAAGAAATTGTTACACACAACACGATTGCGTATTCAATGAACGTTGCAGAAAGAGTAATAGCGACAGACGTAAACTGTATTGTTGCTTTAGGTGGCGGTAAGGTTCTTGACGTGTGCAAATATGCGGCATATATATCAAAATGTCCGCTTCTGGCAATTCCGACAACTATGGCGAATGACGGTATTGTTTCACCTATAGCAGTGCTCAAAAGGCAGGATGATAAGCCAAAGAGTCTGGGTTGTGCAATGCCTACTATGCTTATACTCGACACAAAGCTTATTATGGATAGCCCCATAAATTTAATAAAAGCAGGAATCGGTGACACTATATCGAATTACCTTGCTCTTATTGATTGGAAGCACGCCTGTGAAAAGGGCAAGGATAAAATGAACGGCTATGCATATATGATGAGTCAGACTTCACTCGATGCTTTAATGAAAACGCAATATGATTCAATTTGTCCAGAGTTTATCGGTGTTCTGGCAAATTCATTGGTGCTTTCGGGAATTGCAATGGATTTTGCGGGTTCAAGCAGACCTGTAAGCGGTTCTGAGCATTTATTTTCACACGCATTGGATTATTATGCAGAAACGCAGAATCTACACGGAATACAGGTTGCGCTAGGAACAATTGCTATTCTGAAGCTTATAGGTGAAAAATATCAGCATGTTCTGGATTATCTGAAGAAATTCGGAGTAGATATTAACCCTGCACATTTGGGTATTGATGAAGAAACCTTTGTTCATTGTATGCAGAATGCAACTACTATGAGAAAAAACAGATATACATATCTTCACGAAATTGATTTGGATGAAGAGAAAATAAGAAAGGTATACAAGGAGCTTTTAGAAGAAGCTTAAGGTGGTAAAATGGAGCAGTCAAAAATAGACAGAATCAACTTTCTTGCAAGAAAATCACGCGAGAACGGTCTTAGCGAGGAAGAAAAGAAAGAACAACAAAAATTAAGAGCTGAATACGTAGCGGCATTCAGAAAAAATCTCATTAATACACTTGAATCAACAATAGTAGAGCGTCCCGACGGAACTCGTTTGCCACTTGTTGAAAATAACAAGCTTAACAAAAAATTAAAGTGATTTAATATGAAGATAAGAAAAGCAGAAAAGACAGATTCAGAAAGAGTAGAATATATTTGCAAAATGACTGCCGATGAAAAGTCTCAGACCGAAGAAAAGGCGGGTAAGATTATTTCTACAATATATTCATCTTATTATATTAAAGAAGAAGCAGAGAATGCTTTTGTGCTTGAAGATGACGGTTTAGTTGTAGGGTATATTGTCTGTGCAAAAAACTATAAAGCCTACAGCAAGAAGTTCAGAAAGGTTTATGCAGAAGAAGTAAAAAAACTTGATTTTTCTGCAGGGGTTTTTGCAAAAGTATTACCATTAACATACCTAGTGTTCAGCAAAAAATATCCTGCTCATCTTCACATAAATCTGCTTCCCGATTATCAGGGGAAAAGCTATGGCACAGAAATGATAAAAACTCTCGAAAACCATCTTAAAGAAAGTGGTATAGAGGGTGTTGTGCTTATGGCAAGCAAAGAAAATACGGGAGCTATCAGATTTTATAAAAGAAACGGCTTCAAAAAAATATTCGCTGCTTTCGGCGGAGTGGTTATGGCAAAAAAATTAATTTTTATTGAGTGAGAAGGTCTTAGTTATGAAAAAACCAATTACCGCAATAGTTCTCGGAGCGGGTCACCGTGCAATGGTTTATGCCGATTATTCTTTGAGTCATCCTGACGAGTTAAAAATAGTCGGAGTTGCTGACCCCGATGAATACCGCAGAAATATGGTGAGAGAAAAGTTCGGTTTTCCTAAAGAGAACTGTTTTTATGATGCGGATGAATTAGCAAAGGTGCCTAAATTCGCAGATGCAATAATAAACGGCACAATGGATGAGCAACACGTTCAAACATCTATTCCGCTCTTGAAAATGGGGTATGATATGCTCTTGGAGAAGCCTTTTTGCGTAAATAAGGCTGAAATGAAAGAACTTATGGACGTTGTAAACGAACATAAAAATAAGGTTATGATTTGCCATGTTCTTCGTTATGCTCCATTTTATCTGAAATTTAAAGAGAAAATACAAAGTGGGGAATTAGGTGAGATAATTAACATACAAACTATAGAAAATGTAAGTTATCATCACGTTACAACCTCGTTTGTGAGGGGCAAGTGGGGAAACAGTGATAAATGCCACACCTCTATGCTTCTTGCTAAATGCTGTCACGATATGGATATTATGATGTGGATGATGTCACCAAACAGACCTGTTTCGGTTTCTTCGGTTGGGTCACTCGGGCAGTTCAGAAAAGAAAATGCCCCCGAAAATTCAGGTACATATTGTCTTAAGGATTGTCCGTATGTTGAAACTTGCCAATATAGTGCAAAAAAGATTTATCTCGACCACCTCGGCTCGTGGGAGTTTTATGTGTGGCAAGAGCTTGAAAGCATAGAAAACCCTACTATGGAGCAAAGGATAGAGCTTCTTAAAAGAAGTGACTATGGCAGATGTGTTTATAAATGCGATAATAATGTTGTAGACCACCAGAGTGTGTTGATAAATTTCAGCAACGGTGCAACGGCAACTCACAATATGATAGGCGGTGCAGCTTCACCGCTCAGAGTAATTAAGGTGACGGGTACTAAGGGTGAAATATACGGCGAATTTGAAAACAACGTAATTAAATTCTCTAAAATAGACCCCGACAGTGAAAACTTCTACACAGAAGAAAGACTTGATATAGAAGATTTCGATTTAGACGGACACGGTGGCGGAGATGATAATTTAACCGCCGACTTTATAAAATTTGTTGCAGGTGAAGAGGTTTCTGTTTCTTGCACGTCTATTTATGATTCAGTTGATGGTCATAACATTATTTTCCTTGCAGATGAGTCAAGAGAAGAGGGCGGAGCATTAAAACTTGTTGACAAATAATAGAAATTAGTGTAGAATAAATTTACTTATGACGAAGTTTTTTAAAAACTTCATTGTTGGAGGTATATAAAATGGGTTCTTTAGCAGGTCTTAGCGGCGGAATTGAAATTATAAGCACCATTATTTACAAATTAAACAGTCTTATTATGGCGATGCTTATGTTAACAGGTGGTATTACTGCACCGACAACAGACAACAGAATTAATTATTCTGAGCCGGATGCAAAGCTTATGGCAGTTGTTTGGGGTGATACTCAGGTTTGTAATTACAACCCTGAAAGAGAGGCAAGTTTTATTGCCGCTTGTAAAGATATTCAGAATTCTGCTTGTCAGATAGATGCTCTTTTAGTAGCAGGTGACATTGTAGAAAACGGATTCCAATCAGAATATGACAGCCTTACAGATGATTTGGTTGACATAACAAAGGTTGATAATTATATTATTGCAGCTGGTAACCACGATATCAGAATCCGTGATTACGAACAGGCTTCACAACGTTATTTCGATTTTACAAATAATCTTAACGACCCTGAAAACGCTATTGACAGTATGTATTTTGAATACGAAGTAAATGGTTATTCATTTTTGGTTATTGCCTCTGATGAAATGCGTTTTGAGGATGCATATTTAAGTGATGCACAACTTGAATGGCTTGATGAAAGACTTGCAGCTATTACCGCAACAGGTAAACCTGCATTTGTTATGAGCCACTACCCACTTAAAGACACTCACGGACTCCCTAATACATGGGGTACTTCTCTTTGGGAATCAGGTACAATAGGCAGTCAGTCTGACGTTGTTTACGAAATTCTCAACAGATATCCAAATGTATTCTATATCACAGGGCATCTTCACACAGGTATTGGTCAATATACTTATGAAGAAATTGGTAATATTCACGGCATAAACGTTCCGTCTATAGGCATTACCAATAAAGATGGTGATTACAACAACGCAGGTACAGGTGTTATCCTTGAAATATACGAAGATAAGGTAGTTTCAAGAGCAAGAGATTTTGGAACAGGCGAATATATTCCTGATTATACAGTAACATACGAACTCGTGTAAAATATCCGGACCGTAGTGAGCACTCACTACGGTCCGTTTTTTGTTCTTTTCGTTGACATTGTTCCTATAAAATAGTATTATTATACTGTGTAATTATTTTTCGACATACTTTATTTAAAGGGAGTGAAAATATGCATCTTATTCCTACCCCGACAAAAATGGAAATCAAATCAGGTTTTTACTATTTTGAAGAAGAGCCAATAGTAAAAAAAGAAATAAAACATTCTTTTTTTACTGAAGAGGGTTACAGACTTACTATTGATGAAAACGGCGTTTTAATTGAAGGCGGTAGCGAAAAGGGTGTATATTACGGTGAAATTACTTTAAAGCAATTAATGCTCAATTACCGAGGCCTTCTCCCGTTTTTATATATTTCAGATGAACCCGAATTTTCATACAGAGGGTTTATGATAGATTCTGCGAGGCATTTTTTTACCGTTGATGAAATAAAAAAGGTAATTGATGCTTGTGCACTTTTCAAATTCAACAGATTTCACTTTCATCTGACTGACGACCAGGGCTTCCGTTTCGAAATGAAAGAATATCCGTTGCTTACAGAAATCGGTTCAAAAAGAAGAGCATCTGAGTTCAGCAAGGAAGAAAATATTCAGGAAGAATATGCATATTTTTATACTAAAGAAGAATTAAAAGAGATTGTTTCATATTGTCACGAGCGTTATATAGAAGTGATTCCTGAATTTGATATTCCGGGGCATACCACAACGCTTCTTGCAGCTTATCCGGAGCTTTCTTGCACGGGAGAAGAAATCGAGCCAAAAACCAAAGGTGGAATTTTTTCAGATATTTTATGTGTGGGCAATCCGGAAACAAAAAAGGTTATTCACGCAGTAATTGATGAAATGTGTGAGATTTTTGACAGCAAATATTTTCATATTGGTGGCGACGAGGTTCCGAAAACGCGTTGGGTTGAGTGCCCAAAATGTCGTGCAGAAAAAGAAAAAGCAGGGCTTAAGAATTTTCAGGAACTTCAGGGCTATTTTATGAACGAGGTTTCAGAATACCTTAAAATAAAGGGTAAGGTTGCTATTTGTTGGAATGACGCATTAAAGGGTGGCAATCTTGATTCAAAAAACACAGTCGTTTCGTTGTGGTATGAAAGAAACAACAGAAGTGTAGAGTGGGCAAACAACGGAAACAGACTTATTGTAGAGTGTAATATGCCTTTATATATGGATTATCCTTATGCGGTTAATTCGTTAGAGAAGATTTATAAATTCAGACCGAAAAAGTTAAAAGGGTTAACTGAAGTAGGTGCAAATTCAATTTTAGGAATAGAGTCACCTATCTGGACAGAACACGTTAAAAATATAGATGAGCTTACGTCGATGTGCTTTCCTCGTTGGTTAGCGGTAGCAGAGGTTGCATGGAATGGCGGAGAGAGAAAAGGCTACAAGCAATTTTTAAATACCGTGCAATTTTACTGTGATATATTAAGAGAAATGAAAATTACCGTAAGCAAAAAAGACGAGTGGGCGGGAAATCCGCAGAAAAAATTCACACAGCTTATAAATTACGGCAAAAGAATGATTACACCTGAAAGCGTTTCAGAATTTTTAAGGCTCCAGAAAAACGAGCTGTTGGGAGGCGATGAATGATGGAGAAAATTAAATATTCGGTAATAGGTACATCGTGGATAACCAATTCGTTTATTGAAGGTGCAAAAACCATAGATGGTCTTGTTTTAGACGGCGTCTATTCACGTTCAGAAGAAAAAGGCAATGCATTTAAAGAAGCCGTAGGAGCTCAGAGAGTTTTCAAATCAATTGAAGAGGTTGCCGATTCTGACACTGATTTTGTTTATGTGGCAAGTCCTAACGTTTGTCACTATGAGCAATGCAAATTTCTTTTAGAAAATAAAAAAAGCGTTATTTGTGAAAAACCGATTGCTATAACAGCGGCAGAATTTTCAAAATTATTCTTTTTGGCTGAAGAAAACAACGTGAGATATTTCGAAGCTATTATGTATATGCACACCCCGACAAGATATGCTTTAAAAGAAGCAATTCAGGGCATAGGTAATATTTCTTCTGCACATTTTGATTATTCTCAGCTGTCATCAAAGTATGATGCACTGTTGTCAGGCTCATTGCCCAACATTTTTAATCCCAAAATGCAGACGGGTGCACTTAACGATTTGGGTATTTATTGCGTTTATCCTGCTATAGATTTGTTTGGTGAACCACAAGAGGTAATTGCATCGCAAAGCTTCTTGTTTACAGGTGCAGACGGCTCGGGTTCTGCAATTCTGAAATATAGTGATAAAATTATTACCCTTACATATTCAAAAACTGCAGAGAGCAGAGCAGCGTCACAGATTTTAGGTGATAAGGGAACAATTACAATTGACTCAGTTTCACAGCTGAGGGGTATTAATTGGTACGACAGTAAAGGTAGTATTGCAGATGTTCTGGGCTACGAAGAAAAAACGTCTCTTATGGCAAATGAAGCAAGGAGTATGTATAATTTTCTTACAGATTTTGAGCACACAAAAGGTCTTTATTATGAGTGTGCCGCAATGAGTCAGAAGGTTCTGCGTTGTATGGAAAAAATGAGGACGGAAAATGCTTAAGAAGGATATAGCTTCTTTACAAAAGGAATTAAAGGAATTTCTTTTAAATAAAGGTGTAAGTGACGTTGGGTTTGCATTTTTAGGTAATTCCGACAGCGAAGAGCTGCAAAACGCAGTGAGTATTGTTGTAAAGCTTTCTGATGCAATAATCGATGAAATAGAAAATGAACCTACACCTACATATTTTAATCATTACAGAACAGTAAATGCGTTTATAGACCGTTGCCTTTTAGAAGCGGGGTTGTTTTTAGAAAGAAACGGCTATAAATATATTACAGTTGCCGCGTCACAAAGTATGCCGGGAACACCCTATAACGGAAGATATTCCCATAAAGAAGCGGCAAGAAAATCAGGACTCGGCACAATAGGTAAAAATTCGTTGTTTATTCACAGAGAATACGGTGCAAGAGTGAGACTCGGCACAATTCTTACCAATTGTCCGTTTGAAAAAGAGTATGAAGAGCCGACAGATATCTGCAAAGGGTGCGATTTGTGTAAAAATGCGTGTCCGTCGGGGGCAATCTCAGGCAGTGAATGGTACGAGGGAATAAAGAGGGAAGATATTTTTAATCCTAAGGCTTGCAGCGACTATATGAAAAAAGAGTTTCATCATATCGGCAGAGGTGTTGTCTGCGGAATTTGTATGAAGGTGTGTCCTGCAAATAAGTAAGAATATTACCCGATTTGCCTTTTGAAGGCAGTTTTATAAGGCGGTGAAACTATGGCAAAAATTCTGATTGCAGATGATGAAGAGTTAATAAGAAAGCTCATAAAAGATTGTCTTACTAAAGAAGGGCACGAGATTTTAGAAGCCGCAGACGGCTTGGAGGCACTTAATTTATTCAAAAAAAATCCTGATACAAATATGGCTTTGCTTGACATTATGATGCCCGAAATTGACGGGTGGGAGGTTTGTCGTAAAATCAGAGAATCAAGCGGAATGCCGATTGTTCTTGTTTCTGCAAGAAGTCAGGATTTTGACCAGATTATGGGTTTTGAATCAGGTGCCGACGACTATGTTACAAAGCCGTTTTCACTCACAGTTTTAAACAAGAGAGTAGATGCACTTTTAAAACGCGGTTCTGCACCTGTAGAAAAGAAAGATGATCCCAAAAATATAACTCTCGGCAATTTAATTATAAATGAGCTGGCACACGAGGTGTTTTTAGACGGAGTCGGTGTGGAGCTAACCTTAAAGGAATACAAAATTCTACTTAAATTGGCGTCAAACCCCGGCAGAGTTTATACAAGAGAGCAATTTCTTGATGAGGTGTGGGGCTACGAGTATGAGGGGGATACAAGAACAGTAGACTCTCACGTTGCAAGACTCCGAACGAAGCTTGGTGAATGGGGCGTAAATCATATTAAAACAATTTACGGCACAGGCTATAAAATACAGACATAAAAATGGGAGGAAGGGCGATGAAAAAGAAAAAACGCAGCATAAGACTCAGAGTTTTTCTTGAAGTTGGTGCGATTTTTGCTGTTTGCCTTATCGCCTTGGTTGTGGTTAACTCACAGATGCTTGAAAACGTTTATTTGTGGAATGAAGAGATGTCTTTGACACAGATGGCTAATGATGCTGAAAGCTACGTGGGCGACTACCATATTCTTCTTTCACAATATGAAATACAGAACAACGTCAGCATTGACCTTTACGACAATAAAGATAATTATATTTATGAGGGCAGCGGTTCTTTTATTTCGGGTAAAAAGCTTATTGTAGTAAGCCGTACTGAAAATGAGGACGGAAGTTACTTTAATATTTTACAGGAGGAAGACAGCTCTACTCAATATATTCTTTACGGTAAAGATTTTCAGAATGGCTACCATATAGAAATAACCTCACAAAAAGACGTAATTCAGGAGAATGCGTCAATAGCAACACGTGTTACAACTATGATAGCGGTTGTTGCGTTGCTCCTTTCACTTTTATATATTTCCGGTTATGCAAAGAGGTTTACAAAGCCTATTATAAAAATAACCGAAGCGGCAAATAAAATGAGTAATCTTGATTTCTCTGAGAAATGTGAGATTGATAGAAACGATGAAATAGGCGTTCTTTCTGAAAGCATCAATAAGCTTTCTTCTTCGCTTGACACCGCACTCACAGAACTTAAAACTACAAACGAGCA
The DNA here is from genome assembly GCA_045646485.1 of Acutalibacteraceae bacterium. Taxonomy (GTDB): domain Bacteria; phylum Bacillota; class Clostridia; order Oscillospirales; family Acutalibacteraceae; genus DTU089. The sequence goes on along the minus strand of JAZRKU010000050.1, from coordinate 46,856 downwards.
ATTGGTAAGCGATATTGAAAAAGAAAGAAAATTAGAAAAAATGCGTCAGGATTTTGTTTCGTCTGCTTCTCACGAGCTTAAAACCCCTATTGCAATAATCCGTGGGTATGCAGAGGGTCTTAAAATGAACGTCAGTGAAGAAGATACCGCAATGCAGGAGTATTGCGACATAATAATGAATGAAGCAGATAAAATGAATACACTTGTTCTGAGCCTTCTTGAAGCGTCGCTTTATTCCTCAGGAATGAAAACGCTGAACAAAGAAGATTTTGAGCTTAACGGGTTTATTCTTGACTATATGAAAGCGGCAAGACCTATTTTTGATGAAAAAGGAATTAACGCAATGTTTGAAGAAACCAGCGAAAAATTATTTGTTTCTGCGGACAGAGCACAAATAGAGAGGGTTTTGTCAAACTATGTATCCAATGCGTGCAGTCACGCAAAAAATGAAAAAGAAATTGTTGTTTCAACAGAAGACAGAGGCAAAAAATATAAAGTGTCCGTTTATAATTCGGGCAGTTTTATTGATGATAAAGATAAAGAAAATATTTTCAATTCATTTTACAGAGCGGATAAAGCACACTCAAGAAAAGAAGGCAGATTTGGTTTAGGTCTTTCTATTGTAAAATCTATAATGGATATGCACAACTGCGATTGTGGCTTCAATAATCTTGAAAATGGTGTAGAATTCTGGTTTGAAATTGAAAAAACGGAAGGAAAAGTATGAAAATAAATTTTGTTATTCCATGCCTTTTAGGTGTGGAAGGTATTATTGCAGATGAATTGCGTACATTAGAAGCAGAAGATGTAAAAGCAGAAAACGGAAGAGTGCTTTTTTCCGGAGATGAAAATCTTTTGGCAAGAGTTAATATTTGCTCTCATTTTGCCGAAAGAGTTCAGATTTTAGTTGGTTCTTTTAAGGCAACTACATTCGAAGAACTTTTTCAGGGTACAAAAAATCTCCCGTGGGAGCAATGGATTTTAAAAGATGATGCATTTCCTGTAAAAGGGTATTCTTTAAAATCAACCCTTTTCAGTGTCAGCGATTGCCAGGCAATTATAAAAAAGGCTGTTGTGGAAAGATTAAAATCAAAATATGGCATTTCGTGGTTTGATGAAACAGGCCCGACACATCAGATTCAGTTTTCAATTATGAACGACGAAGCAACGCTTTTAATTGATACGTCTGGTGCAGGGCTTCATAAACGTGGCTACAGACTTCAGAGCAATTTTGCACCAATGAAAGAAACATTGGCGGCGGCGATTTGTTCACTTGCTAAATTAAAGCATTATCATACACTTTATGATCCAATGTGCGGTAGTGGTACTCTTATGATAGAAGGAGCCTTGTATGCACATAATATTGCACCCGGTTTAAACAGACATTTTTCGGCTGAAAGATTTGAAGTTTTACCGAAAAATATATGGGCTCAAGAGAGAGAAAGAGCGAGAAGTCTTGAAAAAATTGATACGGATTTTCAAGGATTCGGCTCTGATATTGACGGCGAAACAATAAAGCTTGCTATGGCGAATGCGGCAAGATTGCCTATAGGTAAAAAACTTCATTTTGAAAAACGTGATATTCGTGATTTTCAGCGTCACACTGAGAGAGGAACAGTTCTTGTGAATCCTCCTTACGGAGAAAGACTTTTAGATTTGCAAGAGGCAGAAAAACTCTACAGAGAAATGGGCAGAGTTTTCCCGCAGAGTCACGGTTGGAGTTATTACATCATTACTCCTGATGAAGAATTTGAAACTTGCTTTGGCAGAAAGGCTGACAAACGCAGAAAATTATATAACGGTATGATAAAATGTCAGTTATATATGTATTTTAAATAATTACAGTGTGTTCAAATCTGGATATGCTTTAATACCCCAAAGAGAGAAGACGATTTTTAATGAAACATATTTTTATTATTAACCCTGTTGCCGGTAACGGAATTGATCACAATTCATATAGCGAAGAAATAAAAAAAGTTTTTGCTGATTTGAATATTACCGATTACCAAATTCACGTTACAACAGCAGTAGGAAATGCTTATGAATTTGCAAAGGAAAAAGTTGCAACAGGCGAACATATAAGATTTTATGCGTGTGGCGGTGACGGAACACTTTCAGAAGTTGTAAACGCTTGTGCGGAACATAAAAATGCTGAGGTTGCCGCAATACCTTTAGGTAGTGGTAATGACTTTATAAGGATTTTCGGTAAAAAAGAAGATTTATTGGATTTAAAGGCACACATTACGGGCAAACCAATGGATTTTGACCTTATAAAATATGAAGACCAATACGCAATAAACCAATGCTCTATGGGTCTTGATGCAGAGGTGTGTGCAAAACAGGCGCATTTCAAAAAAATGCCGTTCTTATCACCGGAATTAGCGTATACAGCGGCACTTCTTTCTACTTTCTTAGGCAAAATGAAAAACACTTTTACAATTCAGTTTGATGATGATGAGCCTTTTACAAAAGACGTTCTTTTCTGTGTAGTTGCTAACTCACGTTGGTATGGTGGCGGATATATGGCAGCACCTAAAGCACTTACTTACGACGGTCTTTTAGACTTTGTTGTAGTTGAAAAGAATTGCTCAAAGCTTACTCTTTTAGGTCTTATAGGGCCATACAAACGCGGTGAACACTTGGATTGGGAAAGAACTCATTTTAAAAGGGGTAAAAAGATTACAATTAAAAGCACAAAGCCGTCGGCAGTTAATTTTGACGGCGAAGTAAAAATTGTTACAGAGGCAACATTTAATATAGTAGAAAATGCTATTACTTATGTTGTTCCTGCAAATTCTGAATTTATAAAAAAAGTGCAGAACGGCACATTATAATGTAGTTAATGGGGGATTGTAGAAAATACAATCCCCCTAATTTGTTTACAATTTGTTTACAAAAAATAATTCACAAAAAGGGATTCCTATTTGTTTTATTTATGTGAGGTGAAAATTTATGGCTGAAATTTTTAACACCGACAGCAAAAAAGAATATGTTCAGAAAATAGTAAATAAATATAGTGATATGCTTTTTCGTATTTGCTACTGCATTTTGTGCAATAAGGTTGACGCAGAGGATGCACTGCAGGATACTTTTGTAAAGTTGCTTACTAAAGCGCCGAGTTTTACAGACGATGAGCACGAAAAGGCGTGGCTTATAAAGGTTGCAACAAATATCAGCAGAAATATTGCGATGTTGCGCTTAAGGCGAAGCACATATAATTTAGAGGACATAGCAGAAATAGGTGTTAAGGACGAAGATTCAGAAGTGTTTGAAGCCATTATGAATCTGCCCGTAAAATATAAAATACCTATGGTGCTTTTTTATGCAGAGGGCTATAAAACTGATGAAATTGCAGAAATCATACAAATTTCATCCGACGCTGTAAGAAAACGACTTCAAAAGGGTAGAGAGTTACTGAAAATTGAATTCGGAAGGGGTAATTTTTTCAATGACTGATAAGTATATTAAAGAATTTGTTCGTATTATAAATTCTTTGGGGGTAGATGAAGCCACAAAGAAGTGTATAGCAGAAAATGTTATATTAAAAGCAGAAATTCAGAAACGCGAAGCAAAAAAGCAACTGGCTGTTGCTTCGGTTGCAGTATTTGCTTTAGCTTTTGCAGGATCATATTTTTATAAAAATAAAACAAAATAAATTAATTTAAGGCGACGAGAGATATCAACCTGAAAGAGGGTAACAATATGCAAAAATTAACTGATATTACACCAATTGAAAATCCATTATTCTCCTTTGAGAATAATGAAAGCAGATTAGGATTTAATGTTCCGGATGTTTCAATGTACGGTATGTTGAAAATTTCAGCTGAAAGTCATCCTGAGGCAGATGCTGTTGATTATTTTGGTAATAAAATTTCTTATAAAAAGTTTTTAGAAAAAGTAATAAATGCTTCGTATTCATACAATAAACTTGGCGTAAAAAAAGGTGATATTGTTACAATTATTATGCCAAATACACCAGAAGCACTTGTTTCTGTTTATGCGTTGAACAGAATTGGTGCAGTTTGTAATATTGTTCATCCGCTTTCTGCAAAGGAAGAAATCAAACTTTATATAAATTCAGTTAAAAGTAAGGTTGTTTTATCAATAGACTTATGTTGTGGTAAAATTTCAGATATAATAGACGAAACAGAAATAGAAAAAGTTATTGTTGCTTCTGCAGGAAATTCAATGAAATTACCATTAAAATTAGGATATGCCTTGACAAACAAAAGCAAAAACTGTTATTCTAAAAAGGATGTCCGATTTATTAAGTGGAGTGACTTCATAAAATCAGGTAAAAAGATAAATGAATTTATACCTGTTGGCGAAGAAAATGACACAGCAGCAATACTTCTCCATAGTGGCGGAACGACGGGTGTGCCAAAAGAAATTATGCTTTCTAACAGAAATTTCAACTCTTTTGGTATGCAGTCAGTTCTCACGCTGAGAAATGTTTCGGTAGGAGATAGAATTTTAGCAATTCTTCCGATTTTCCATGGATTCGGTTTGGGTGTATGTGTTCATGTTTGTTTCTGTTTTGGTGCCTGTTCTGTTTTGATTCCTAAATTTAAAGCAGAAGAATTCGGCAAAATTTTAAAGAAACAAAAACCAACTATGATTTTTGGGGTGCCTACACTTTATGAAGGGCTTTTAAAAGCAGAGGGCATGGAAGATGTTGATTTATCATTTTTAAAGTATGCTATCAGTGGCGGAGATGCTTTGCCAAAGCCATTAGAAGACAAGGTGAACGAGTTTTTCAAAAAGCATAAATCAGAAGTTCGCATTTCAGAGGGGTATGGTATGACGGAAGGTCTTGCTGCAATATCACTTTCTGTTAATGATGATTACAAATCAGGAACAATAGGCAAACCGCTTATAGGTAACGAGGTTTGTGTTGTTGACCCTGATACTCACGAAGTGCTCAGAAACGGTGAAGATGGCGAACTTTGCATATGTGGGCCGACAGTAATGCGTGGGTACAGAAACAATGAAGAAGAAAACGCTTCTACATTAGTTAAGCATAGTGATGGTAAACAGTGGCTTCATACGGGCGATTTGTGTTCTATTGATGAAGAAGGTTTTATTCATTACAAATTAAGAATTAAACGACTTATAATTTCTTCGGGTTACAATGTTTACCCGTCACAAATCGAAAAGGTCGTTGAAGAGATTCCCGAAGTAATGAAGTGTACAGTTGTTTCAATGTTTCATAAATACCGCAAAGAGGTAGCAAAAGCATACATAATTCTGAAAAATGATTATCTTCCGGCTGAAAAAGAAAAGGTGATGAAAAAAATTAAAGAATACTGTGAGAAAAATCTTGCACATTACAGTATTCCTTATAAATACGAATTCTTAAAGGAATTCCCGAAAACACCTTATGGAAAAGTAGACTTCAGAAAGCTACAGAAAAAGGCAAATGAGGAGAAAATCGAATGACAAATTATGCAAAAAGTAATACAGGCTTTAAAATTTTATCTACAATATTAAAACCTGTTTTTAAACTCTGGTATGCACCTAAACTTATAGGTAAAGAAAATATTCCCGAAAGCGGTGCTATTGTGGTTGCTTGTAACCATAAGCACTTAATGGACCAGTGTATGGTTATTGTTTCTACAAAAAGACCTATTCACTATATGGCTAAAAGCGAATATTTTGAAAACAAAAAGGTTGCATGGTTCTTTAAGGCGGCAGGCTGTATTCCCGTAAACAGAAATGGTCACGACAGTGAAGCAAAAGATGCTGCAACAGAAGTTTTGCAATCACAGGGGGCTTTGGGTATTTTCCCTGAAGGCACAAGAAATAAAACAGAAGATTTACTTATGCCGTTTAAATTCGGCGCAGTTTCACTCGCTAAAAAGAATAATGCTCTTGTTATTCCTGTAGGCGTTTCAGGTGATTATAAATTCAGACCGAAAAATCTTGTTGCAAGAATCGGTGAGCCGATTGACGTAAGCGATATGGATTTAGAGGCTGCTAACGAAAAGCTTCATAAGGCTGTTGAAAACCTCATTTTAGAAAATCTTAAAGAAGGCAACGGAAGTGAGCAGGATTTTGAGAGAGCGAAGCACTCGGGGTTAATTGAGAATTGAGAATTACGGAGCAAAGCAGATTGTAATTATTTAGTTAATAAAATTTCACCCTATCATTTTTACCGTCTAAAAATGATAGGGTGCTTTCTTTAATTTTCAGTTTTAAAAATTTCTGGGATATCAAATGTCGGAATACAGTTTATTGAGGTTCTGTAATAATAATCTATCGTTTCGTTTTCTTTGGTGGTTATGGTGCCGGTATATGTAAAAACTGTTCCCCCGTCTTTTATTTCAATGTAAGCCTGAACGTTAATGGGTTCTATATATTCACCGGCAGAATATTTTTCATAAATTTCTGCAGCTTTTCTGTTTGCTACTGAAATTTTCTCCATTTCATCCTCAAACAATTTCGTTGTAAGATTTCCTCCGGCGGTAAATACCAGTTCAACGTACATCTCAGACGGAGGATTTGGCGGAGTATCAGTATAAAAGTACATAAAGGTGTCTGTGCAATTATAATAAACAGCAAAAGATGTTATAAGAATTGCAATAACTAATATAATCGCAACAGGTTTTTTGCGTATTATTTTCATTTTTAATTCATCCTTTTTACTAAAATTAATTTTATAATAAAGCACCTCTTAACAGTTGTTTTACCTTTCTGTCTGTTTATAATCTATATTATCTCCTTTTTTGTTTTTTGTAAAGCAAAAATTAAGGTGCTTTTTTATACACTTGTTTTAACTGTTGCTTTTTAATTTATTCGCTCTACGTATATATATGCCGAAAAAAGGAAAATGCTACAAAAATTTTACACATTTTGTAGATGTGCACAAAACAAATGTTGTTTTTTGGGGAATTTTTCCTTTTTGTCCGATTCTGATGACGACGATAAGTTTTGAAATCTTCAATTTTCAATTTAATATAGAAATCTTCATTAAATTATGCTATACTGAAATGAATAGTAATATAACAAGGGGAATTCTTATGGCATCAAAAATTACAAATCCATATGCAAGCGGTACATTTAACAGTAAACTTTTCAGAATACCTGCTTTACTCACGTTAAAAAACGGCAGAGTTTTAGCGTGTGCTGATATAAGATATGGTAATGGTACAGATGACCCAGCTAACGTTGATGTGGGTATTCGTTATTCAGATGATAATGGTGTTACATGGTCTGAACCCAATTTTGTGAATGCTTTTGACGATATGGAGTTTGCTGACCATAACAAAGCTATTCCTACTTCAGCATCTTTTGTTGACTCAGCAATAGCTCAAGGTGAAGATGGCACAGTTTATCATATGTGCGATGCATGCCCTGCATATATGGGACTCTGGAGTGCAGGTACATACGGCAAAGAGAATGGTTTTATAGACGGCAAATTGGCTGTTTGTGATAAAACGAGTGCTGAAAAAGCTGAAAGCACAAAATTAAATAAAGAAAAATATCCTTATTTTGTCGATGATTTTGATTCAGAAGGGTTTGCGCCTGTCAGAAAATTTTCTGATAATGAAGTTTATGACAATTATTTTGTAAACAGAGATTATCAGGTGTTTAAAAAGGACGGCGAAGAATTTACACCTGTTTTAATTAAACAAATGAATAAAGATGGCTCTTTGAGCGAAAAAGATATAATTGCAAATCTTTTTTATGCTTATTCTCCCATTAAAATTTACCCTACTTATTATTTGTGGGTGAAAAAGAGTTCAGATAACGGTGAGACATTTGGTGATGGCAGAATTCTGAATTTAGAAATAGCATCAAAAGGTTTTACAGGTTTTGCACCCGGCAGAGGTGTTTCTATTAATCACAACGGCAATAACAGAATTATTTTTGCGGTTTACGATAATAACGATGGCAGAGAATACACAAGTGTAATTTACACCGATGACGGCGAAAATTGGCACCGCTCAAAAAAAGCAAACAAAGTGGGTGCGGCAGGCAAAAGCTCAGAAACACAGTTTGCCCTTTTAAATAACAACGTTTTAAGAATGTATTCAAGAAACACAGTTGGCTTTATAAGCTATTGCGATAGTACGGATGGTGGAGAAAGCTGGAGTGAATATAAGTTAGATGAAGGTCTTTCTTATTGCAGTAACTGTCAATTCTCTGTTATAAATTACAGCAAAGAAATAAATGGCAAAAAAGTTATTATTATTTCTTATCCGTCAGAAAAAATAAGAAAATTAGGCGTAATAAGAGTCGGTGTTGTAAATAACGACAACACAGTAGAATGGCGTTACAGAAAAAATGTAACAACATCTTTGAACCCTTATAGTTTTGTTTATTCTTGCATTACAGAACTTTCTGATGGTTCAATTATGGATTTATATGAAAGTGATAAGGCAGAACTTTCTTGCGTAAAATATACATTAGATGATTTAAAAGTTAACGAAAAAGGAATCAGCGGAGTAGAAAAAGTTAAATCTTTTATTGTTAACAGAATAAAAAAATAAAGAAGTGGTTTTTTTGAAAATATATCAGAAAATTGATGAGTTAGTAGGCAGAACACCTCTTTTAAGACTTAATAATATAGAAAAAGAATTCAAATCAGAGGCAACACTTTTAGCGAAGTTAGAAAGCTTTAATCCTACAGGAAGTGCAAAAGACAGACCTGCAAAGGCAATAATAGAAAAAGCCGAAAAAGACGGAGTTTTAAAACAAAATTCTGTTATAATTGAGCCAACGAGCGGAAACACAGGAATCGGTCTTGCCGCAATAGGAGCTTCTAAGGGCTACAGAGTAATAATTGTTATGCCCGAAACTATGAGCATTGAGCGTCAGAAACTTATGACATGCTTTGGTGCGGAGTTAGTTCTTACAGATGGCAGCAAGGGTATGAACGGTGCAATAGAAAAAGCCGAGGAGCTTAAGAAAGAAATTCCCGAAGCAATTATTGCAGGGCAATTTACAAATGAAGCAAACCCGCTTTCTCACTATGAAACAACGGGCCCCGAAATATGGGAAGATACCGACGGAAGTGTTGATATATTTATTTCCGGCATAGGTACGGGCGGAACAATTTCAGGTACGGGAAAATATCTTAAAGAAAAAAATCCGAATGTAGAAATATTCGGCGTTGAACCTGAAAAATCACCGCTTTTAACAAAAGGTGAAAGTGGAAGTCACGGTATTCAGGGAATCGGAGCGAACTTTATTCCCGAAACATTAGACAGAAATATTTATGATGAAATTATTACCGTCAGTGATGAAGATGCTTTAAGTTTTGGCAGACTTATAGCCAGAAAAGAAGGCGTGTTAGCTGGTATTTCTTCCGGTGCGGTTATTAAAGCTGCAACAGAGGTTGCAAAGAGACCCGAAAATAAAGGAAAAACAATAGTGGCACTTTTAACAGATACAGGTGAAAGATATCTTTCAACAGCAATGTTTTCTTGAAAGGAGAATTTTAATGGATAAATTTCTCAACAATATGGAACTTATAACAGGAACCATAAAAGAATTAGACATAGTAAATAAAAAATCCAAAATAAAAACAACAGACGGCGAAGCAATGATTTTAAACAGAAAAGAAGTTGTTAAGGTAATTAAAGATTTGCAGTCATTTTTGTTTCCCGATTACTATACTCACAGTGAGGGCAGTGAAAACGTGCTTTCTCAGACAGAGCTTCTTTTAAATATTTATAACCGACTTGCAAAAGTAATAAAAGGTGCGTGTGAATTTAACGGAACGGATTTAGTATGTTCACCCGAAATAATCTGCGAGAAATTTATAAAAAAATTACCCGACGTTAAAACAATGCTTTTAAAAGACATAGAGGCACTTTACGAGGGTGACCCGGCAGCAAAATGCCGTGAAGAAGTACTTATTTGCTATCCCGGTTTTTATGCTATTTCTATTTTCAGATTAGCACACGAGTTATATAGACTCAATGTACCGCTTATTCCGAGAATTATGACGGAATTTGCTCACGAAAAAACGGGTATAGATATTCACGCAGGTGCTACAATAGGAGAGTATTTCTTTATTGACCACGGCACAGGTATTGTAATTGGTGAAACCACAACAATAGGAAATCACGTTAAAATTTATCAGGGTGTTACATTGGGTGCAAAAAGCTTTAAGGTTGACGATAACGGCAACCCGATTAAAGATATTAAACGTCATCCTGATATTGGTGATAATGTTGTTATATATGCAAATGCAACAATCTTAGGCGGTGACACAAAAATCGGTAACAATTGTGTTATCGGCGGTAACGTGTGGCTGACTTCTTCTGTGGAAGAAAATCAGACAGTATATTACCAAGGGAAATAAAGTTGTTGACTTTAACCCAGAACAAAATGGTGAAATAAAAGACTAAAAACCCCACAAGCAGACGGCTATCTGTTTGTGGGGATATGTTTTATAAACCGAGTTCTAATAATGAATATGTGTTACGTTTATTTTGTGTGTAAAGATTGTTCACCTGTAAACAGAGGTTGTTAAAATCAACGTCAGCATCTACGAGATAATAAATGGTAACTTGATTTTTACTACCCGCATCGACAGAAACAAAATTTAATCTTGAGTCTTTGTCGTTTTCGGAAGTTACAGCAAAGGCTTCGGTTGCCAAAGTATCTTCACCTGCGACTAAAGAATAAGAATTACTTAAAGAACCTGCAGTATTATTTATATTGTTCGCTTCAATGGTTACTGCAACAAGTTTTCTTTCTACAAATGTGACATCTTTAATTGTGTCTATTGTGTTTACTCCGTCACCATAAATTATTTCTTCGCGGTTGTAGCCTTTTAATGAGCCATCGCTATTTGTTACTTCTGTGAATTCATAAAGAGAGTTAATGTCCTTTTTATCAATACCATTTACATTGTCAAGAACTTCCGTTTTTACAACTTTAATGTTGTAGTAGGCATTGGTTTCAAAGTCCCAACCATTCTCACAGCTTTCGCCCTGTTTATAAATTTTCTCTGTTTCGGGTGTGGTAGGTGCAAAGGCTTCAGAATGTGGCACACTTTCATAGTCATAGATGAAAGCCTCATCTTCTGTTGTTTCCACAACCTGTAAATTACTGAAAATTTTATTAAGCTCATCTCTTGGAATGTGATTGTTAAAATAGCATTCAACAACAACGCCGTCAGCCTTAAAGTAAATAAGTGCAAGGCTCATTTCATTTTTGTTTAGTGTAAGAATTTCTGCCTCGTTTTCACCGAACGTTGTTTTTTCTGTGCTTATAACATTTTTATATTCACGTTTGTTTGGGGCATCAATTTTAAAAATGTTAAATGAAAGACCTGAGTCGCCTTTATAATTATATTTGTAAGGGGGTTCGAGCTCAGAAAAATCATCTGACAGATATCCTAATTGGAGCTTTGCAAATTCAGGTGCGGAGTTAGTGGTTTCTTCAGAGTTGCTTACAGTTGCTGAGTATCTGCCGGTTTTTTCAAACCAATTACTTATTTCTGTGTAAGCAAAGGCAGAAATACTCAGAAGTGTGGCTGAAACTGCGGCAACTGCAGTAACCTTTAAAATGCGGTTTTTAAGATTTGACTTGTTGCTACTCATAGAATCAATCTCCTTGAAAGCATCCAGAACGGCATTGTGAAAACCGTCAGGGATGTTATTTTTATTATTAATCATAGGTTTTCACTCCTTTTTAGTCGACTCTTGTTGTTTTAGTTTTTCACATTCAGATTTAAGCATACCGGTAAAGCTCTCGACGAATAAATCAGCGCTCAATTCATCCGTTTTTCTGAATGCCTCGAGAATGGTGTTTTTAATGGCAATCTGGCAAAGATATGGGGAGTGTAAAATATCATTTGCTGTTTCGTAAAACAAAGCTTCGTTTTCAAAGACGAGAGCAACAAAATGTTCGCGTGAAATTTTTTGCCTTTTTGAACCGATTATTTCAAGTGGACTGCAGTTAAGAACGTCGGCAAGATCGCCCAACATATCAAGAGCGGGTTGGTTTCGCCCGGTTTCCCAATATGAAACCGTTTGCCTCGTCACAAAAAGCTTTTCTGCAAGTTCATCCTGAGTCAGGTTGTTTTGTTTTCGAAGTCTTTTAATGTTTTTACCTATATTTGCCATTACGTCACATCCATTCTGTAATTTGAGTATAGCACCAGAGATTGAAAGAGTAAAGCAAGTATATGTTGCAAAAAAATAAGGCGTTACTTTTGTAACACCTTAAACTTTTTATCAGCCGATTTTTTTAGCATCTTTTACTTTAATTTTACCAATGAACGGAACTTTTAAGTAACCATTGCAAATATCATCAGTAAAAGTAAGAGAAACTTCGCAAGGCTTATCACCCGGAAGAATATCAACCTTAGCTTCGCCTGTTAAGGTGTCGCCATCCTCCTGAATGTTCTGAATGTTGATGTCAGAAACACCCAAATCTTCACCCGGAAGCTCAAGAGCGATTTTATATTCGCCGTTTTCATCCGCAATTGTAAAGACTGCAGAGCCTTTAAAAATAATGTTATTGATTTCTGCCTGCCATTTTCCGAGACCTATCATAAGATTTTCCTCCTTAGTTTTTTAATCCGGCTGCTGTGCGAAGAAGTCTTCTCGCATCCGCAGTAGTAATTACATTTTTATCTGCACCTGTAGCTTCAACGTCACAGGCAGTTTTTTGTTCTGCTGTGAGTTCAATTAAATTTGCAGAAGCAAGAAGTGCAAGTCTTGCATCTGTAAGGGTGATTATTCCGTCACCGTTAACGTCACCCTTTAAAGAAAAGTCGTTAGATAAAAGAACAATATATGTTCCCAAAGTGTCTGTTTCATAGCTTGCCGATGAGTTGGAAAGTGGATTTGTAAGCATTTCAACATCGCCGACTCTTGATGAAAATACCTTTGTTGCTGTTGGAATGAGGTCTTTTGAAAGATTATCAAAGTTAATTTTGAAAGAGGCGTTAGGAACTAAGATTCCGTTGCTTGTAGTAAGATAGATATCTAAAACAAATCCGTCTGTATACTTAATTTTACTGAAATCCTCCTGAATTGAGCTTAAAGGTTTGATATCAACATTAAGCTCAAGGTTTTCACCGTTTACAGCATTGTTGAGGTCGGTAACGGTAATGCCTGCATCAACGTCTGTAAAGGTTCTGCCCTCAATAATGTAACTAAGACCTATTCTTTTAATGTAGTTTGCTGCGTAGGAGCCCTTCACGCAGTAAACGCCATCTACTAAGTAATATTCTTTTGAGCTGTCATTTGAGTTTATTCTGCCTAAGAAAGCGTCATTACCGATTTCAGTAAGCGATTTTGGTAAGTGAAGTTCTGTGAGGTCGTCGCAATGTGAAAATGAAAACGGACCAACAGATTTTAAATTGTCGCTGAATCTGATGCTTTTTAAATTCCAACAGAAAGAGAAGGCACGTTCACCAATAGAAGTAACGGTGTTATACATATTGACACTTTCTAATTGGTAGCAACGGTAAAAAGCAAAGTTTGCAATAGCTGTAACACCGTTCGGAATTATAAAGTCGCCACCTCTGCCTGCAGGGAAAGCCTTGAGGGTTGTTTTGTTTTTATTGTAAACAACACCGTCAATTGAACAGAAGGATTCGTTGTTTTCATCTACGTCAATACGGGTGAGCGAGTCACATTCATTAAAGGCATTGTTACCTATAAGCTTAACAGAAGCAGGTAATTTTAAATATGTCAACTCAGAAGTCTGGAATGTGTCAGACATAATCGCAAAAACAGGGTAGCCGTCAATAGTCTCAGGAATAATTAACTGTGTTTTTGTACCGATGTATTTGTTTAAATAAATTCGGTCGTTCTGTTTAGTGTAACTGAAGTCAGATTTCACACCAACCTCAGGAGAAGAGCTTTTGTAGGTTGTTGCTGAAGCCGCTTCTGCTTTTTCAGAATTTGGTAAAACAATAGACGACAAAATTAAAATCGAAACTAAAAGTATTGAAAATATACGGATTTTTTTCATTGGGTAAATCCTTTCATATAATATATAAGGTGAAAGCCATACTACATAATTATACTTTATATCTTATTGAATTTCAATAGGAATGTCTATACAAATTTAAAATTTACAATTTATATAAATATTTCAGAGGCAAAAGCAAAGCCACGAAACCAAAAGCTTCGTGGCTATACTTCATGCTTATTGCTTTGTTAGTAAACAGTAAGAAACTTACATCGGGCATTAAACAGCGCGTGTAACCTTACCGGAGCGCAAGCAGCGTGTGCAAGCATATACTCTGCGGGGAGAACCATTAACAACTGCTTTAACTCTTTTTACGTTTGGTTTCCAAGTTCTGTTTGAACGTCTGTGTGAGTGAGAAACCTTAATACCGAAAGCAACGTCTTTACCGCAAAATTCGCATTTTGCCATTGAGCTGCACCTCCTTCTAAAAATTTTGGATGATTTAGCCTTGCAGACAAGGCAACGCAAGTATAATAACATCTTTGTTCACTGAATGCAAGTGTTTTTTTTAGTATTTTGATATTTTTTGCAATTTAGTACAAGAAAAGATATTTTTTTATTAAATATTTTTCCAAAATTGCTTGATTTTTTGAGAAATATCATATATAATGGCTTCATAAACGAACATTTGTGCGAGAGCACACTCAAAAATTTTTAAGGAGATTCGTAAGATGGCAGAAAAAACAGACAGCAAAAACAAAGCTCTTGAGATGGCGTTGGGGCAGATTGAAAAAAGTTTTGGTAAAGGTGCAATTATGCGTTTGGGCGAAAACGCTTCTATGAATATTGAAGCAATTTCAACAGGTTCTATTTCTCTTGACGTTGCTACAGGTATAGGTGGCCTTCCGAGAGGTAGAATTATTGAAATTTATGGTCCTGAAAGTTCAGGTAAAACAACACTTGCACTTCACGTTGTTGCAGAGGCACAAAAATTGGGCGGAGATGCGGCTTTTATTGATGCTGAACACGCACTTGACCCTGTTTATGCAGCAGCTTTGGGTGTTGATATTGATTCACTTCTTGTTTCTCAGCCTGATGATGGTGAGCAGGCATTAGAAATTACAGAATATCTTGCACGCTCAGGTGCACTTGATGTAATTGTTGTTGACTCAGTTGCAGCACTTGTTCCAAAAGCAGAAATTGAAGGCGAAATGGGTGATTCACACGTTGGTCTTCATGCTCGTCTTATGTCTCAGGCATTAAGAAAATTAACAGGTGCGGTTGCTAAATCAAATACGGTTATTATTTTCATTAACCAGCTTCGTGAAAAGGTTGGTGTTATGTATGGTAATCCTGAGGTTACAACAGGTGGTAGAGCACTTAAATTCTATTCATCAATCCGTATTGACGTAAGAAAAATTGAGCAGTTAAAGGGTGCGGGTAATGAATTTATAGGCTCCCGTACAAGAGCAAAGATTGTTAAAAACAAGGTTTCTCCTCCGTTTAAAGAGGCAGAGTTTGATATTATGTATGGCCAGGGTATTTCTAAGGATGGCGAAATTCTTGACCTTGCAGTTAAAATGGAAATTATCAGAAAAAGCGGTGCGTGGTTCTATTATGGTGAAGAAAGACTCGGCCAGGGTAGAGATAACGTAAAAGAATACATCCGCCAGACACCTGAATTTGCAAATGCAATTGAAGAACAGGTACGTGAAAAATTAAAAGAAATGATGTCTGCAAAAAATCCTATTGCACGTGCAGCAACACCTGCACCTGCGGCTGAACCTGTAAGCAAGGATAAGGCACGAGCAAAAATTGACATTGCAGTAGATGACTGATATTTATGATAATAAAATCTAAAAACGGAAACGGTAACAAAGTACATATTTATATAGATGGTGAATATTCGCTTACCGTATATGATGATTATTGGTACCATAACGGTTTCAAGGATGGCGAAACCATAACAGAAGAAGAGCTTGCTTCCTTAAAAGAGGAGGCAGGCTTTCGCCTTGCTTATGAGAAAGGGCTTGATTATTTAACAAGACGTTCTTATGCAAAAAAAGAATTGTTTTTAAAATTAAAGACTAAATTCGGGGCGACTGCAGCAGAAAGAGCTGTAGAAAAAATGGAATATCTCGGCTATCTTAATGATGAAGAATTTGCACGGTTTTATATGAATTATCTGTATGAAGTAAAAAAATATGACGTAAAACGCATTTCTATGGAGTTAAGACAGAAAGGAATTGACCGCGAAATTGCAGATAATGTTCTGAAAACACTTGACAACGAGCCAATTCAGCGTATTATAGTAATGTTAAGCACAAAATTTGAAAATGGCTTTAAGGATGAAAAATCAAAAAGAAGATTTGTAAGTAAATTACAAAGAATGGGTTATTCTTATCGCGATATAAAAGCGGCATTTTCAGAATGTGAAATAAACTTTGAAAATTATGAATATGAATAATTAATTTTTAATTATTAACTGTTGCGAGGTGCACAAAATGGCAAAAAAAGTAGGTATGATAAGTCTCGGTTGTCCTAAAAATCAGGTCGATGCAGAAATGATGCTTAAAAAGTTGGTTGATGCAGGTTATATTCTTGTAAACGAAGCAGAAACTGCAGACGTTGTAATTGTAAACACCTGTGCTTTTATTGAAGATTCAAAAAAAGAATCAATAGACAGTATTTTAGAAATGATTGACTACAAAGCAGACGGAACGTTAAAAAAGGTTGTTGTTACGGGTTGCCTTGCACAACGCTATGCAGATGAGGTTTTTTCAGAAATTCCTGAGGTGGATGCGGTAATAGGCCTTGGTGCAAATGATGATATTGTTGCGGCTTGTGACGCTGTTTTAGAAGAGGATGAGCAATACTCTTCTTTCCCTGACAAAGAAGAAATGCCGCTTGAGGGTGGAAGGATTTTAACTACACCTGAATATTTTGCATATTTAAGAATAGCTGATGGTTGTTCAAACTGCTGTTCATATTGTGCAATTCCATCTATCAGAGGTAAATTCAGAAGCCGTAAAATGGAAGATATTTTAGACGAAGCCAATGCACTTTGCGAAAAGGGTGTAAAGGAGTTAATTGTAGTAGCACAGGACACAACCCGCTATGGTGAAGACCTTTACGGCACGTTAAAATTACCTGAGCTTTTAGATGAACTTAATAAAATTGAAAAGCTTCATTGGATAAGGCTTCTCTATTGTTACCCTGAAAGAATCACGGATGAGCTGATTGACGCTATCAACAGAAACGAAAAGGTTTGTCATTACATTGATATGCCAATGCAACACGCAAGTGAAAAAATTCTTAAATCAATGAACAGACCGGGTAGCAGAGAAAGCCTCACAGCATTAATAAATAAATTAAGAGAGAAAATCAGCGACGTTGTTATAAGAACAACGTTCATAACAGGCTTTCCGGGTGAAACAGAAGAAGATTTTACTACCCTTTCTGAATTTGTCAATGAAATGAAGCTTGACAGAGTCGGTTGCTTTGCATATTCAAGAGAAGAAAATACACCTGCTTACGACTTCAGCGAACAGGTTGACAGAGAAGAAGCTTTAGACAGAGCAGATATTATAATGGAACAGCAGTTCAGAATAAGCGATGAAAAGCAAGAGGAATTTATTGGAAGAACGTTTGACGTAATTGTTGACGGATATGATTCTTACACCGACAGTTATTTCGGCAGAACCTATATGGATGCACCTGAAATAGACAACACAATTGTTTTCACTTCAGGTTATGAAATTGAGGTTGGCGAAATTGTACCGGTAGAAATATTTGAAAAAGATGAATATTCTCTTATAGGTGAAGCAGTATGAAAATGAATATACCAAATCAATTGACTATAGTAAGAATAATTCTTACCCCGATTTTTCTCGGGTTGTTTTTAGCACCTATTAAGCACCATTACTTAATAGGCTTAGTAGTTTTCGCTGTTGGTGCAATTACAGATTTTCTTGATGGTAAAATTGCAAGAAAAAATAATATTGTTACGGTTTTTGGTCAGCTGGCAGACCCTGTTGCCGACAAAATTCTTACAACGGCGGCACTTCTTGCGTTTATGCAGTTCGGGCTTTGCAATATATGGATAATTATGATAGTGTTGTTGAGAGAATTCACAATAACCTCATTCAGATTGGTTGCAACTGCTCAGGGTGTTGTTATTCCTGCGAATTTCTACGGCAAATTAAAAACTGTTTCTCAAATGGTATTTTCAATTTTAATTATGATTTTGGCAGAGCTTTACGACAGTAAAATTTTACCTGAAGCATTCCCGTTGAGCATAGTTTCAAATGCACTTTTGTGGGTAACTGCAATTCTTTGCGTAATTTCAGGTGTAATTTACGTTAAGCAGTCAATAAAAATTATAGATTTTTCTAAATAAAACACGTTGCCTTGGAGGGTAAAATGAAACTTTATAATTCACTTTCACATACAAAAGAAGATTTTTTTACAAATGAACCTGGAAAGGTTAATATGTATACCTGCGGTCCTACGGTATATCACTTTGCACATATAGGTAATCTTCGTAGTTATATAATGGAAGACGTGCTTGAAAAATATCTTTTGTTTTCAGGCTATGACGTAAAACGTGTAATGAATATTACAGACGTGGGTCACCTTTCATCAGATGCCGACACAGGCGAAGATAAAATGGTTAAAGGCGCAAAAAGAGAAAATAAAACCGTTATGGATATAGCAAGGTTTTATACAGATGCGTTCTTCGAGGATTGTAAAAAGCTCAACATTAAAAAGCCTGATGTGGTTGAACCTGCAACTAACTGTATTGAAGAATTCATTACAATGGTTTCAGGGCTTTTAGAAAAAGGCTTTGCATATATTGCAGGGGGCAACGTTTATTTCGATACCTCAAAGTTAGATGAATATTACGTTTTCAACAAGCACGACAGCGAAGAGCTTATGGTAGGCGTTCGTGAGGGTGTTGAAGAGGATAATAACAAGAGAAATAAATACGACTTCGTTTTATGGTTTACAAAATCAAAATTTGAAGAACAGGCTTTAAAATGGGATTCGCCATGGGGTGTAGGTTATCCGGGGTGGCATATTGAGTGTTCTGCAATCAGCTTAAAGCATTTAGGTGAAAGATTGGATATTCACTGCGGTGGTATTGATAATGCTTTCCCACACCACACAAACGAAATAGCTCAGAGCGAAGCATATATTGGTCACAAATGGTGTAATTTCTGGTTCCATGTGCTTCACCTTAACACAAACAGCGGTAAAATGAGTAAGTCAACAGGTGAATTTTTAACCGTTTCGTTACTCGAAGAAAAAGGATATAACCCGTTGGCATACAGATTCTTCTGTCTTCAGTCACATTATAGAAAGTCTCTTGTATTCAGCTACGAAAATCTTGATAATGCACAAGGTGCATTTAATAAATTACTTACAAAAATTGCCACATTAAAAGATGATGAAGCAGATGAAATTGATGAAAATGCAGTAAAAGAGTTAACAGAAAAATTCAAAAATGCTCTTGATAATGATATAAATACATCTTTGGGTATTACTGTGCTTTATGATGTTTTAAAGGCAAAAATAAACGATAAAACAAAACTTAAATTACTTGCTGATTTTGATAAAGTTTTATCTCTTAGTCTTTTAGATGAAGCAAAAAAATTAAATGAAAATAAAAAAGAAGAAAATTCTGCAGTAGTTGCCGACGACGATTTTTCAAAATACGTTGAAGAACAATTGGCACTTCGTATGGAGGCTAAAAAGAGTAAAAATTGGGCAGAGGCTGACAGAATTCGTGACGAATTAACCGCAAAGGGTGTAAAGATTTTAGATACACCTGAAGGAAGTAAATGGAGTTTATAATATTATGTTAAACAGTAAACAACGTGCTCAGTTAAGAGCAGAAGCAAACGGATTAGACCCGGTTTTTCAAATCGGTAAAGAAGGCGTTACAGATTCAGTAATTGCTCAGATAGAAGATACTTTTAATACACGTGAGCTTTTTAAGGTAAAGGTTCATCTTGAAACATCACCCGAAACCCCGAAAGAAATTGCTTCTAAAATTGCAGAAGCAACAAAATGTGATGTTGTTCAGGTAGTCGGCGGAACAATAGTTCTTTTCAGAATCAATCTTTTGTTAAGGCAAAAAGCAGCTGAAAAGAAAAAAAGAGCAAAAGAAAAAGCTGAAAAAGAAGCAATTAAAAGAAGAACCGAGCGCAAAAAGAGAAAATATGGTGTACAATAATGACAAAAACTAAAAAGACTATAGAAATCTTGGGCTTTTTCAAAAAGTTTTTATAGGTGTTTTTAGTTTATTGATTTCTGATTAATTTTGTAATATCTATTGCAAAATAAAATAAAGTGTGTTATAATCCGTTTGTACGAATATAAACAAGGAGTGAGAGCAGGGAGACCTGCTCTCACATTTATTTACTCAAAATTAAAGATTGTGAAAAGAGGTGCACAATATGGCAAAAAATACTGTTTCACTTGTCTGGGATTTAGTTAAGCCTTATGCAGATGAATTAGGATTAGTACTCTGGGACGTTTGTTTCGAAAAAGAGGGTGCAAACTACTACCTCAGAATAATAATTGACAAAGAAGAAGAGGGCGTTGGAATTGACGATTGCGTTAATATGAGCCACGCTATTGACAAACCTCTTGACGATGCAGATTTAATTGACCGACAATATAATTTGCAGGTTTCTTCGCCCGGTATTGAAAGAAAGCTGACAAGAGATTTTCACTTTGATTACGCAATGGGTGAAAAGGTTATTTTAAGACTTATCCGCCCTTGTGACGGCAAAAGAGAATTTAACGGCATTCTCACAGGCTATGAAAACGGTGCAGTTACTGTTTTGTTGGAGGACGAAATAGAAATGACTGCAGAAAAGAAAGAAATTGCCTTTGTAAAATTAGATGATTTCAATATGTAAAAGCCGTGAAATATTTTGTTTATAATTTTTTACTATATAAAAACTGAAAGGATTGATTGGAAAAATGGCACCAAGAAAAAAATCAACACAAAACAAAGAATTTTTTGAAGCAATTTTTATGCTTGAAAAAGAGAAGGGTATTCCTGCGGACTTCCTTCTTGAAAAAGTCTGCACAGCAATTGTTACTTCAGTAAGAAAGGATTACGGCGGAGCAGACGTAGTTTTCTGTGACTGCAACCCTGAAAAAAATGAGCTTCGTGTTTATCTTAAGAAAACAGTTGTTGAAGAGGTTCAGGATGAAAACACAGAAATCTGTCAGGAAGATGCAGTTAAATGGAAAAAGAATGCTCTTGTTGGCGACGTAGTTGAAGTTGTTCTTGAAACAAAGCAATTCGGCAGAATTGCTGCTCAGACTGCTAAGAACGTTATCCGCCAGGGTATCCGTGATGCAGAACGCGGTCTTGTTTTAAGAGAATTCCAGAGCAAGCAGCAAGAATTAGTTACAGGTAAGGTTCAGAGAATTGACCCTAAAACAGGTAACGTTACTCTTGAAATCGGCAAAGCAGAAGCGATTCTTCCAAAGGGCGAACAAGTGCCTGATGAGGTTTTCAAAGATGGTCAGCTTGTTAAAGTTTATATTGTTGACGTAAGAGATACTGAAAAAGGTCCTAAAGCGATGATTTCAAGAACTCACCCGGGTCTTGTAAAACGTCTCTTTGAAACAGAGGTTCCTGAAATTTATGAAGGCCTTGTAGAAATCAAATCAGTTTCACGTGAGGCTGGTTCAAGAACTAAAATTGCAGTTTATTCAAAAGATGAAAACGTTGACCCAATTGGCTCTTGCATAGGTCCTAAGGGCTCAAGAGTTGCAACTATTGTTGAGTCACTCGGTGGCGAAAAAATCGACGTTGTTGTTTATGACGAAGACCCTGCAAAGTTTATTGCAGCAGCACTTGCTCCTGCAGAGGTTTTAAGTGTAGAAATCGACGAAACACAAGAAAAAGCTTGTCACGTTACTGTTCCTGATACTCAGCTTTCACTTGCTATAGGTAACAAGGGGCAAAACGTTCGTCTTGCTGCAAGACTTACTGGCTGGAAGATAGATATTAAACCCGAAAGCGGTTTTTATGTTCCACAAAACCAATAATAAAAAAGACAATAGAAAGGCGTCCTGAAGTCAGTAAAGGGCGTTGCGGTGACTGAAATGGCAGAAAAGAAAATACCGTTAAGAAAATGCATTGGCTGTGGCGAAATGAAGCCTAAAAAAGAACTCATTAGAGTTGTTAAAAGTCCTGAGGGTGAAATCAGCATTGATTTAACAGGTAAAAAATCAGGCAGAGGTGCATATATTTGCCATAGTAAAGAATGTTTTTTGAAAGCGAGAAAAAGCAAAAGGCTTGAAAAATCGTTCAGTACTCAGATAAGCGAAGAGCTTTATGACCAGATGTTGTCAGAACTTTAATTAAAAGAAGGGTTTTGGTAATAATGGAAATGAAAGAAATAATGGGCTTTCTAGGTCTTTGTCGCAGGGCAGGCAAGCTCTGTTGTGGACACGACGCCGTAATAGAAAGTGTAGTAAAAGACAAGGCGGAGCTCGTAATACTCGCTTCTGATGCATCAGAAAGGCTCAAAAATGAAATCAGACACGCCGCAACCTACGGCGACAAAAATATAGAGGTTATTGAAAGTGCATTTTTAATGCAGGATTTTTATAGTGGAATCGGAAAAAAATCCGCAGTATTTTCAGTTATCGATAAATCATTTAAAGAAAAAATAAAAACCATGTTCGGGGAGGCAAAATATGGTAGTTAAATACAAATTAGGCGAAGTTGCAAAAGACTTCAACAAACCCGCAAAAGATATTGCAGACCTTCTTCTTAAATTCTTTGATGAACCAAAGAAAAATCAGAGTGCTCTCGAAAACAAAGAGCTTGATATAATTTTTGACGTTTTAACACAAGAAAATCAGGTTGAAAGCTTCAACGATTATTTTGCAATGCAGAAGCCTGCTAAAAAGGCAGAGAAAAAGCCTGAGCAAAAGAAAACAGAAGCTAAAAAAGAAGAAAAGAAGCCTGAAAAGGCAGAAAATAAAAAAGCGGCTCCTGCAAAGAAGGATGAAGCAAAGAAGCCTGAAAAGTTGAATAAAGATGTTAAGGCTAACGACAAAAAAGCAAAGCCTGAGGCACAAAAAGCACCTGAAAAGAAACCTAATCAGGAGCCAAACCTCAATCCTTTCAAAAAGAAAGAAAAGAAAAAAGACGACGGCCCTATGCAATCAAGAACAAAGGGCGAAAGAGTCAGCATTGATACACGTGCAAACAACGTTGAGCTTGAAAAATACAATGAAAAGTATGAAAACATTGCTCCTGCACATTCAATGAATGATAACAACGCTACAAAGCAAAAATTAAAGCAGAAGAGTCAGCAATACAGAAAACAGGGTATGCGTTCAGGTAAAAAAGAAACTGAAGCAGAAAGACACAAGAGAATCGAAGCAGAAAGAGCAAAGAAAACCCTTGTTATTACTGTTCCTGAAGAAATCAGCGTTGGCGACCTTGCTGCTATGCTTAAAAGAACAGCGGCAGAAGTTATTAAAAAGCTTTTTGCATTCGGTGTAATGGCTTCTGTTAATGAAATAATAGATTATGATACAGCTGAAATCGTTGCAACAGAGCTT
Source organism: Acutalibacteraceae bacterium (assembly GCA_045646485.1). GTDB lineage: Bacteria > Bacillota > Clostridia > Oscillospirales > Acutalibacteraceae > DTU089. The sequence continues at coordinate 23,366 of JAZRKU010000050.1, read as the reverse complement.
GGTGCAAAGGTTAAAAAAGAGGTTGTTGTTACTATTGAAGACAGAATTATTGACGACAGTAAGGACGACGAAAAAGACCTTCTTCCGAGAAGCCCTGTTGTAGTAGTTATGGGTCACGTTGACCACGGTAAAACATCACTTCTTGATGCTATCAGAAACACATCTGTTACAGAAACAGAAGCAGGCGGTATTACTCAGCACATAGGTGCTTACAGAGTAAATCTTAACGGTCAGGAAATTACTTTCCTCGACACCCCCGGTCACGCAGCGTTTACTGCAATGCGTGCTCGTGGTGCTATGGCAACAGATATTGCAATTCTTGTTGTTGCGGCTGACGACGGTATTATGCCACAGACAATTGAGGCTATTAACCACGCAAAGGCAGCAGGTGTAAGCGTTGTTGTTGCTATTAATAAAATGGATAAACCTGACGTTTCACCTGACAGAATTATGCAGCAATTAACAGAGCACGAGCTCATTCCTGAAGAATGGGGCGGCGACGTTATCTGTGTTCCTGTTTCTGCAAAAGCAAGAATGAATATTGACAAACTTTTAGAGTCAGTTCTTCTCGTTGCTGAAATGAAAGAGTTAAAAGCTAACCCTAACAGAGCAGGTAAAGGTATTGTTATTGAAGCAAGACTCGACAAGGGTCGTGGTCCTGTTGCATCATTACTTGTTCAGAACGGTACTGTAAAAACAGGTGATATTATTGTTGCAGGTACAGCAGTAGGTAGAGTTCGTGTAATGACAGACGACAAGGGCAGAAAGGTAAACGAAGCAGGTCCGTCTGTTCCTGTTGAAATTACAGGTCTTGCAGAGGTTCCTACAGGTGGCGACCAGTTCGACTGCGTATCTGACGAAAAATTAGCAAGAGAGCTTGTTGAACAAAGAAAACAACACAACAAAGAAGAGCAATTCAAGTCATTCCAGAAGGTTACTCTTGATACTCTCTTTGATTCAATTAACGTTGGTGAACTCAAAGACCTTAACGTTATTGTAAAAGCAGACGTTCAGGGTTCAGTTGAAGCAGTTCGTCAGAGCCTTGAAAAGCTCACAAATGAAGAAGTCAGAGTCAGAGTTATTCACGGCGGTGTTGGTGCGGTTAACGAATCAGACGTTATGCTTGCTAACGCATCAAATGCTATTATCGTCGGCTTTAACGTTCGTCCTGATGCAGTTGCAGTTGCAAACGCTGAACGTGACGGCGTTGAAATGAGAATGTACAGAGTTATTTACGATTGTATTGAAGAAATTGAAGCGGCTATCAAGGGTATGCTTGCACCTAAGTACAGAGACGTTGAAATGGGTAAAGCAGAAGTAAGAAGCGTCTTCAAGCTTTCTTCATCAGGTATGATTGCCGGTTCTTACGTTATCGACGGTAAAATCACAAGAAACTCAAAAATCCGTGTTGTTCGTGATGGTATTGTTATTTCTGAAGACGAAATTTCATCCTTAAGAAGATTTAAAGACGACGTTAAAGAGGTTGCAACAGGTTACGAATGTGGTATCGGTCTTGAGAGATTCAACGATATTAAAGAGGGCGACATTTTAGAAGCTTATATTGTTGAAGAATATAAGGACTGATAACAATTCTCTTTGAAAGAAAGGAGAAAATTAATAATGGGCACATATAAACAAGACCGTGCGGCAGAAGATATTAAAAGAGAGCTTGCCGCAGTTATGAGAGAGCTTAAAGACCCGAGAATTTCAGAGCATCTTATAAGTGTTTCAAGAGCAGAGGTTACAGGAGACCTTTCTTATGTAAAGGTTTATGTTAGTGCTATTGAGGGTATTGACGTTGCAAAGCAGGCAGTCAAGGCACTTACAAATGCGTCAGGCTTAATTCGCAGAGAAGTTGGCAAAAGACTTCGTTTAAGAAAAGCTCCCGAATTAAAATTCATTGCCGATGATTCAATAGAATACGGTATGAATATTGCTAAAAAATTAGAGGGATTAGTTGATGACGAATAATCCTCATGGTGACTGTGTCATCTGACACAGTCATCATAGAATGTATTATAGCTATAAGCGGTTAAATACACTTTTCACGAAGAGGATTTCGAAAGGATGTCAGATATGGTTATTGATTTAAAACAATGCGTTGAAATTTTAAAAGCAAATGACAACTTCCTTGTTTTATCACACGAGCACCCCGATGGCGATACGTTAGGCAGTGCGTTTGCATTGATGGCAGCACTTAAAAAACTTGGTAAAAAAAGAAATTTTAAATGCAGTGACGAAATGTCAAAGGATTTCTCTTATATTACAGAGGGTTTCAGCGGTGATGATGTTGGTGAAAATCCTTTTGTTATTGCAGTAGATGTTGCTGATGTACACCTTTTAGGGGATTTAGCAGCAGAATATGGTGATAAAATCAATCTTTGCATAGACCACCATATGTCAAACGCATATTTTGCAGAAAAGCTTCTTTTGCAAGACAGAGCAGCAGCTTGCGAGATTGTGTTTAAGGTTATAAAAAAATTAGGTGTAGAAATTGACGAGTATATTGCAAATTGTCTTTATACAGGTATTTCTACCGATACAGGCTGCTTCCGTTATCAGAATACAAACGCCAAAACCTTCAGAGCAGTAGCAGAACTTGTTGATATAGGCGTTAACACAAAAATGATTAACAAGGTTATGTTTGAAACTAAATCTAAAAGCTTCTTGAAGCTTGATTTGTTGGCAAGAAAGACACTTGAATATCATTTTGATGATAAATGTGCAATTATAACCATTACGCAGAAAATGTATGAAGAAAGCGGTTCAAATGAGCACGAATGTTACCCCATAACTGCGTTGCCACGTCAGATTGAGGGCGTTTTGGTTGGTGCAGTTATCAAAGAAAAGCAAAACGGAGCATTTGGCATTTCTGTGAGAACAGAAGGCGATATAGATGCTTCTGCTATTTGCGCAAGACTCGGCGGCGGCGGTCACGCAGGTGCGGCAGGCTGTGAAGTGAAAGAGGATTACGAAACAGCAAAGGCCAAGATATTAGAATCAATCAGTTTATCGTTAGGATGTAACGTATGACAGGAATAATACCCTTGAAAAAGGGCGAAAATATGACTTCTTTTTTAGCCGTAAAGAGGGTAAGAGGAATTGTCGGTGAAAAAAAGTGTGGGCACACAGGAACGCTCGACCCTATGGCAACAGGTGTGTTACCTATTGCTCTCGGTGGTGCTACAAGATTTATAGAGCTTTTGCCGACACACAAAAAGGCTTATAAGGCAACTTTTAAGACAGGCTTTGTAACAGATACACTTGATATCTGGGGCACTATAACAGAAGAAAGCAAAAAAACTTCATCCTTAGAGCAGATTTCAGAAATTTTACCGCAATTCAGGGGTAAAATAAAGCAAGTGCCACCAATGTATTCTGCTTTGAAAAAAGATGGTGTAAGACTTTATGAGTTAGCCCGTAAGGGAATAGAGGTCGAAAGAGAAGAACGTGAATGTGAAATTTTCGTTTTAGAGGTCGAACGCATTTCAGAAAACGAGTTTTCACTTTACACAGAATGCTCGGCAGGTACATATATTCGTTCATTAATAAGCGATATCGGGTCGGCTTTAGGAACAGGTGCGACTATGACTTCGCTTAACAGAAGCTTTGCCTGCGGAATAAGTGAGAGCGAATGTGTAACCTTAGACGAGCTTGAAAAGCTCAGAGATGAGAACAGACTTTCCGAAATACTTTTACCACTTGAAAAGGTGCTCGGAGAGTATCCTGAAATTTCTGTAACAAAGGCTCAGGGCGTACGTTTTAAAAACGGCGGTGAGCTTATGAAAAGCAGAATAAAGAGTGAGTTACCCGAGGGTCTTTTAAGAGTTTATTCAGAAAACGAATTTTTAGGACTCGGCGAGGTTCTCGCTTCAGGCGAAAATCTTACGGTTAAAAGAGTTTATGTTGAAAGATAATATCTGTTAGGAGATATTTATGGTGAAAAATAGTGACGGATTAGCCGTTGCCCTCGGTACGTTTGACGGCTTTCATTCAGGTCATAAAATGGTAATAGATAAGGTGATTTCGTCAGGTGGAAAATCTGCGGTGCTTTTATTCAATGAGCACCCTCAGAAAGTTCTGACTGAAAAATCACCCGGTGAATTAATTACAGAAAATAAAAGAGAAGAATTACTGAAAAAATGGGGCGTTGAACCGATTACAATGGATTTTTCGGATATTATGAGCCTCTCTTATGAAGAATTCTTTTATGAAGTGTTACTCAAAAAAATCGGGGCGACAATGCTTTCCTGTGGCTTCAATTACCGTTTTGGTGTGGGTGCTTCGGGTGACGCAAAAAAACTCAGAGAGCTCTGTAATAAAGAAAATATTAAATTGTTTGTAAGTGACGCTGTAGAATATAAAGGTGAACCGATTTCTTCAACACGAATAAGAAAAGCCATAAGACAGGGCGACATAGAAGCCGCAAATGATATGTTAGGCAGAGAATTTTCTTACGATTTTGTTGTGGTTCACGGTGACGCACGTGGCAGAACTATAGATTCGCCTACGATAAATCAGTTTTTTACAGAGGATTTTGTTGTTCCGCAGTTTGGTGTTTATGCTTCATACTCAATAATTGACGGCAAAAAATATCCGTCGGTTACAAACGTAGGAATAAGACCGACGGTGGGCAACTCAAAAGAACGCAGTGAAACAAATATTGTGGGCTATAACGGCGATTTATATGATAAAAATATAGACGTTCATCTTCTCAAAAAAATACGCGAAGAAATCAGATTTTCAAATCTGGACGAACTGAAAAATCAAATCGCAAGGGACAGAGAAAAATCAAAAGCAATTGCAAAAGAGAAGGGGATTATCTTATGAGTACAGAAGAAAAAAGAATTATAATTTCGCCTTCAATCCTTGCTGCCGATTACGGTAAATTGGCAGAAGAAATAACAAAAGTTGTTTCTGGCGGTGCAGAGTACGTTCATATTGACGTTATGGACGGTCATTTTGTCCCTAATATTTCAATAGGTGTGCCTGTTGTGCAGTCAATAAGAAAAGTAACGGGTGCAGTTTTTGACTGTCATCTGATGATAAGCAATCCCATAGATTATGTAGATGCCTTTATAAAGGCAGGCGCAGATTTAATAACGTTTCACGTTGAAAGCAACAGCGATGTAAACGAAACCATTAAAAAAATAACAAGTGCCGGTAAAAAAGCGGCACTTGCAGTAAAACCCGGAACACCCATTGAAACAGTGTTCCCATATCTTAAAGAGCTTGCTATGGTTCTTGTTATGACAGTTGAGCCTGGTTTTGGCGGTCAGAGCTTTATGAGCGAAACACTCCCTAAAATCAAGGCTCTCAGCGAAGAGCTTGAAAAACAAGGCTTGTCAACCGATATTCAGGTAGATGGCGGAGTTGATGAAAAAACAGCCGTTCTGTGTAAAGATGCGGGTGCAAATGTTCTTGTTGCAGGTAGTTACATATTTAAGTCTGATGATGTAAAAAAAGCAATTGATATTCTTAAAGCTTAATTTTTTCGCCGTATTCATATATACGGCTTAAAAGTTCGTTTTCGCCAAAGAAAATTTCACCGAAATCACTTAAAAGATAGGTGATTCTATCTGTGTCTGTTATTTTGGGGTAAACGATAAAATAAAGATTTTTGCAATAGTTAAAAGCTTCTGAATGCTTAAAAGAAGCAAGTGGATTTTTTAATACGTTAAGTGCATCCAGAAAAGCATTTTCATCAAGTGCTTTAAAAATAATTGGCTCTGCATCTTTTTTGATTATCAGTTTTTTCTTTGATTTATAATCATTGGCGGGTAGTGTTGTAAAGCACATAACACAACCGCCGTCATCACTCGGTGTGACTTCAATTAATATTCTCCCGTCTGTGTCAATGGATTTTCCTAAAGAGCGTTTTGCTTCGTCTAAAATAGTCCATATAACCCGACGGGTTTCTATGTTTGAATAGTCCATTTCATCATAGGTTATGTCAAGCTCAGTCATATCTTTATCGGAAAGGGCGACAAGAATTTTTTCGCCTCCAATAGCTTCAATTTTCAAAAATATCTCTCCTTTTTGGACTCACTCTTATATAATAATACGAAAAAAAGTAGTAAACAATGCAAAAAATATGGAAGAAGGTCGCAGAGAATGAAATTTTCAGTCAGTACATACAGCTTAAGTGGGCTTATCGGTAAAAATGGTGTAGTAGAAAAAGACCTTATAAAAATAGCAAAAGAAATAGGATTTGACGGGATTGAATTTGCAGAAATCAATCCTCCGGAAAACAAAGATAAAAAAGAATATGCAAAAGAATTAAATGAAGAATGTAAAAAAGTTGGTATAGTTCCTGTTCAGTATTCAATAGGTGCAGACTTTTTAAATAATGATATTGATGAGGAAATAAACCGTTTAAAATATGAAGTAGAAGTTGCTGAAATTCTTGGTGTTACCGGAATGCGCCATGACGGTACCTCAGGTTTTAAAGGCGACGAAAGAAAAATAAAAGGCTTTGAAGAAGCATTACCGTCTTTGATAAAGGGCTGTAAGGTGGTTACAGAGTACGCTAAAACAAAAGGAATACGCACTATGATGGAAAACCACGGCTATTTTTGTCAGGATAGCGACAGGGTAGAAAAAATCGTGACAGGCGTTGCAGACAGCAACTTCGGGTTGCTTTTAGATATGGGTAATTTTCTTTGTGCCGATGAAAACCCTGTTGTTGCATTCGGTAAATTAATGCCTTACGTTTCATTTGTTCACGCAAAGGATTTTCACGTTAAAAGTGGTAATAATATCGCTCCGACCGATGGATTTTTCACCACACGTGGCGGAACACATTTAAGAGGTGCAATTTTAGGTCACGGCGACGTACCTGTTTTTCAGTGTCTTTCACTCGTGAAAAATTCAGGCTACGACTACTACGTAACTTTAGAGTTTGAAGGCTGTGAAGAGCCTGAAATGGCTTGCAGGTGGGGACTTAATACACTTAAAAAATATGTTTCTGTAGGGTGAAAGGAATTATCCGACTATAAAATATACTCACCATAATGTTAAAAGAAGGAAAAAAGATGAAAATTATACTCGCATCTGCTTCACCAAGAAGGCAGGAGCTTATAAAAATGATAACAGAAGACGTTATTGTGAATCCGTGTGATTGCGATGAAACTATAAAAGAAGGGTTAGTTGGCAGAGAGATTGCCGAATATCTTTCAAAGGTTAAAGGCGAAGCAGTAAAAGAGCAGTTTGAAAATGAAATTATCGTTTCAGCAGATACAATAGTTTGTCTGAATGACAATGTTTTAGGCAAACCGAAATCACGCGATGACGCATTTTCAATGCTTAGTCTTCTCAGCGGAAAGACACACTCTGTTTTTACGGGTGTAACAATAATCAAAGGCGAAAAGCAAAAAACCTTCAGCCAGGAAACAAGAGTTACGTTTTATGAGTTGAGTGATTCTGAAATAAACGAATACATAAACACAAATGAATGCTTTGACAAGGCAGGCAGCTACGGTGTGCAGGGTAAAGGCGGTTTATTAGTAAGAGAAATAAACGGTGATTATTTCAACGTCGTAGGGCTTCCTGTGGCACGATTAAAAAGAGAATTAAAAGATTTTTAGTTTTTGTTTACAATACATACTATGTTATGTTAAAATAAAACTGATTGATTATGGGTGGTGACAGATTTGGCAGAAAATACCGTAACTACTAACACAACAATTTCAGAAGAAGACATTCAGAAGCAAAAGCAACAGCAAGAAAAAGAATATTTAGGCCCAAGAGAAATGGCGGCTTATATTATTTCGGGATTTGGTGACAAGAACTGGGAAACCTTCTCAGGTAATAATATGTTCTTTTATAACACCACCTTCCAGGGAGTAAGCCCTGTTACTTTGAGTCTTGCAGATTCCGTCTGCAGTATTCTCGATACTTTTGACAATGCAATTTCAGGCCCCATATTAGACAGAACAAGAACACGTTGGGGCAGGGTGAGACCTTATTTTGTTCTCACCTTACCATTCTGGATATTTTCAAATTTAGTCCCGTGGATTTTGCCTCAGGGACTTTCACAGGTTGCACTTTTTGTGTGGTTCTTCTTCATAAAATATGTAGGTTCGATTTCTAACTCGTTTTATAATCCTGCATATACTGCCATTCTTTATAACTTAACACCAAACGTCAACGAAAGAAATAAATTGATAGCAACAGATACGTATGCCGATTTATTAGGCGTGTGGCTTCCGTCGCTTTTCCCGTTTTTTGTAGACTATTTACCGAGAACAATTCCTACACGAAGCATTTATTTAGGCGGTGCCTTAGTGTTCATTGCAATGGTAATTATTTTCAGAGTTTACGGTTTCTTTACCTTAAAAGAGCGTGTTCCTCTCGCTTCACGAGAAGAAATGAAAAGCACGTCAGTGTTTAAATCTGTAAAGCAGGTTGCGTCGTGCAGACCTATGTGGGTTTTACTTATCAAAAACTTTTTTGGAATGGGTAAGGCAGTCGGTCAGAACGTTTCTAACTACTTCTGGCTTAACTGTACGGGCAAGCTTTCAAATGCCGCAATTTCGGGTATATTCACAGGACTTCCGAGTTACTTTGTTTTGCCGTTTGCTACAAAATGGACAAAGAAAATAGGTCTTAAAAATCTTGCTGTGCTCAGTTATCTTTATTGTGGTGTAATTTATCTTGTTATGTATTTAATAGGATTTTCACCAACAGAAAATTCTTTTGTAAACTTAGTAATAATCGTAATAGGGCTTACATTGGCGGGTGCAATGAACAGCGTTCAAAGGTATTGCAACTCCGCTTTAACGGGCGATATGTATGATTATGTTGAATGGAAAACAGGTATCCGTAACGAAGGTATGATGAGTGCCGCTATGGGCTACATAACGTTAGTGGGTAACAACGTTTCATCTATTTTAAGCGGATTTATTATTGCGGCAATTAAATATGAACCGCTTCTTAACTCTCATGGGGTAGTTATTCCGCAAACAGACCCATGGATGCTGAATGCTATATGGACAGTATTTACTTTAGCTCCTGCAATAGGCAGAACTTGTAAAGGAATAAGTCTAATGTTCTTCAACGTTAACGGTAAAGTACGTGAACAGATGATGGAAGACCTTGCGGTTTCAAGAGCGGGTAAATTAAAAGAACGCACGTCAGGTGCAGAAGATGGGGAAAATAAAGAATGAGAATAGTAGTAAAAGTCGGCACATCGACTTTGGCACATAGCACAGGTAATATAAATATTCGCCATGTAGAAGAGCTTTGTAAAGTATTGAGTGACCTTAAAAATGCAGGGCACGAAATAATTCTCGTTTCTTCGGGTGCTATAGGAATGGGTATTGGTAAGCTTTCTTTAAAAGAAAAGCCTACCGATATGCCGACAAAACAAGCGGCTGCTGCTGTAGGGCAGTGTGAGCTTATGTATGCTTACGACAAACTTTTTTCAGAATATAATCATACAGTTGCACAAATTCTTCTTACAGGTCTCGATTTAGAAGATGATGAGCGTTATCACAATATTCAGAACACAATGAACAGACTTCTTGAGCTCAACGTGTTGCCTATTATAAACGAAAACGATACAGTTTCAACACAAGAAATTGCCGTGGGCGATAATGATACCTTAGGTGCAATAGTTGCAGTCAGCATGAAAGCGGATTTGTTGGTGCTTCTTTCTGATATAGACGGGCTTTATACTGCGGACCCACATAAGAATGAGAACGCAGAGCTTATATCTGTAGTAGAAAAAATTACACCTGAAATTGAAGCCTTGGGTGGCGGAAAAGGCTCTTCTCTCGGTACAGGTGGAATGGTTACAAAATTAAATGCCGCAAAGCTCTGTATGAAAAAAGGAACAGATATGATTATTGCAAACGGCTCAAATCCGAGTGTGCTTTATAGTATTGTAGACGGTGAAAAAATCGGAACGAGATTCAAGTCAGAATAAGGTGTAAACGATGATAACTACAAAAGAGATTTTAATTGAAGCGAAAAAGGTGAAGACACAGCTTGCTTCACTCACTACAGAAGAAAAAAATAATGCTCTTTTAAAAATGGCAGAGGCATTAGTAGAAAATTCGTCAGAAATTTTAAGTGCAAACAAAAGCGATTTAGAAAAAGCAAAGGGCACAATTTCTGATGTAATGCTTGACAGACTTGCACTTACAGAAGAACGTATTGCAGGAATGGCAAACGGAATAAAAGAAGTTGTCTTGTTACCTGACCCTGTAGGTAAGGTTCTCAACAGAGTTGAGAGACCGAACGGAATAGTAATAGAAAAAACTACAGTACCAATGGGTGTTACTGCAATTATTTATGAAAGCAGACCAAATGTAACATCAGATGCGGCGGCACTTTCATTAAAAAGTGGTAATGTTTGTGTTCTTCGTGGCGGTAAAGAGGCATTTTCGTCTGCCAATGCAATAGTTAATGCTATGAGAAAGGGCTTGAAGAAAGCTAATCTTCCAGAAACCTTTATAAACCTGATTCAGGACACAACAAGAGAAAGCGCAAACGAGCTTATGAATGCAGTAGGCTATGTAGATTTACTTATCCCACGTGGCGGAGCAGGGCTTATTAAGGCGGTTACAGAAAATGCAAAGGTTCCATGTATTCAGACAGGTACGGGAATTTGTCATATTTATGTTGATGAAGATGCTGATTTTAATAAAGCACTTAACATAATTGAAAATGCGAAAACAAGTAGACCTTCTGTTTGTAATGCGGCAGAGGTTTTACTCGTAAATGAAAAAATTGCAGAGGAATTTTTACCTCTTGTTAAAGAAAGAATTGTTGACTCAAGAAACGAAAATCCCGTAGAGCTCAGACTTTGCGAAAAAGCAAAGAAAATTATTGACGGCACAAGTGCCGGTGAAGCAGATTTTGATACAGAATTTTTAGATTATATTTTAGCAGTTAAAGTAGTAAAAGATGTAAATGAAGCGGTAGAGCACATTTCGCTTCATTCAACAATGCACAGCGAGGCAATTGTTACCGAAAGCAAAAAGAATGCAGATATATTTGTAAAGGGTGTTGACTCTTCTTCGGTTTACGTTAACGTTTCAACCCGTTTTACAGATGGCGGAGAATTTGGTTTGGGCTGTGAAATGGGTATTTCTACTCAGAAGCTTCACGCAAGAGGTCCTATGGGTCTTGAAGAGCTCACGACGTATAAATATATAATAAAAGGCGACGGTCAGATTCGATAGAGGTGTAATTTATGGAAAAGAGAATTGGTTTTATCGGTTGTGGCAATATGGGTGGTGCTCTGGCACTTGCAGCGGCAAATTCAATCGGCGGAAAATACGTTTGTGTTTCAGATGCAGATTTCAATAAAGCAACAGATTTTGCAACAAAAAACAACGTTAATATTGCTACAGTCGAAGAAATAGCAAAAACCTGCGACTATATATTTTTAGGTGTAAAACCTCAGGTTTTAAGAAGCGTTTGTTATGAATTAGAAGAGATTTTCAAAAGCAGAAGCGACCGCTTTGTAATAGTTTCTATGGCGGCAGGAATAAATCTTTCAGATTTGGGCGAAATGTGCGGAGGCAATTATCCCATTATAAGAATTATGCCGAATATACCTGCTTCTGTCGGTACGGGAATGATTCTTTACACAGGTAATAAATTCGTTACGGAAGAGGATTTCGACGATTTCAACGTGATTCTTAAAAAAGCCGGTCTGCTCGATAAAATAGACGAAGCAAAAATTGATGCCGCAAGTGCAATTTCAGGTTGCGGTCCTGCATTTGTGTTTATGTTTATTGAAGCACTTGCAGATGGTGGCGTAAAGTGCGGTTTGCCAAGAGATAAAGCACTTCTTTATGCAGCGGAAACACTTCTGGGCTCTGCGAAAATGGTAATGGAAACAAAAGAACATCCGGGCAAATTGAAGGATGCAGTTTGTAGCCCTGCGGGCAGTACAATTGAAGGTGTTACGGCACTTGAAAACGGCTCGTTCAGAGCTGACGTTATAAACGCAGTAAGTCGTTCATATGAGAGAACAGTGGAATTGGGAAAATAAAAAACAGGCTGTAAAAAACGTAAGTTTTTTACAGCCTCAATTTTTTATTTCGCAACAATATTTATAATCTTGCCCGGAACATAGATTTCTTTAATAATCTGTTTTCCGTCTAACATTTCTTTAACCTTTTCGTCTGCCTTAGCAGCGGCGATTGCGGTTGCAGAGTCAGCATCCTTTGCAATGGTAACTGTTGCACGGAGTTTACCGCAAATCTGAACAGGAACTTCAATTGTTGAGTCAACTGTTTTTGCTTCGTCATAAGAAACCCAAGGTGCAATAGCAAGTAAACCACCAAAGTTCATAACTTCCCAAACTTCTTCAGAAACGTGTGGTGCAAATGGGTTAACTAATGTGAGGAATGTTTTAAGTTCGCCTTTTGTAATTGAACCCTTATCATAAATCTCGTTAAGAAGAGCCATAAGAGCGGCAATTGCTGTGTTGAACTTCATGTTTTCAATGTCTTCTGAAACCTTTTTGATTGTCTTGTGGAAGGATACCTCTAATTCTTTTGAATAGCCATCGCCGTCAGCGACAATTTCCTGAAGATTCCAGATTCTGTCAATGAAACGTTTGCAACCTTTAACGCTTGTTTCAGACCAAGGTGCTGCTTTTTCATAGTCGCCCATAAAGAGAACGTAAGAACGAAGAACGTCTGCACCAAATTGGTCAACAACCTCATTCGGGGCAACGACGTTACCCTTTGATTTACTCATTTTTTCGCCGTCAGGACCTAAAATAAGACCTTGGGCAGTTCTCTTTGCATATGGCTCTGAGTTAGGAACAACGCCTAAATCGTAGAGGAATTTGTGCCAGAAGCGAGAGTAGATTAAGTGACGTGTAACGTGCTCCATACCTCCGTTGTACCAGTCAACCTGACCCCAATATTTTAATTTGTCTTCACTTGCGAGTGCTTTTGTGTTTTTAGGGTCTATATATCTTAAGAAATACCATGAAGAACCTGCCCATTGTGGCATTGTGTCTGTTTCTCTTTTTGCTTTACCACCGCATTTCGGGCAAGAGCAGTTAACAAATTCTTCAATCTCAGCAAGAGGGCTTTCGCCGTCTGAACCAGGCTGGAAGTTATCTATTTCAGGTAATCTTAAAGGTAATTCGTTATATGGCACAGGAACAATTCCGCATTTTTCACAATGAACAATCGGAATTGGTTCACCCCAATATCTCTGACGGTTAAATGCCCAGTCCTTCATTTTGTACTGAACACCTTTTTTACCAATGCCTTTTTCTTCTAAGACTTCAAGCATTTTTGCGATTGAATCTTTTTTATTTGTAAAGCCGTTAAGGAATTCAGAGTTTACCATATCGCCGTCGCCTGTGTAAGCAGCTTCTTCTATGTTGCCACCCTTGATAACCTCAATAATATCAATACCGAATTTTTTTGCGAAGTCATAGTCACGTTCGTCGTGAGCAGGTACCGCCATAATAGCGCCTGTACCATAGCCCATCATAACGTAGTCAGATATGTAAATCGGAATTTCTTTATTGTTAACAGGGTTAATAGCAGAAAAGCCTGAAAGGCGAACGCCTGTTTTTTCTTTTACAAGTTGTGTTCTTTCGAATTCTGTTTTCTTTGCACATTCAGTTCTGTAAGCAACAACCTCATCCATATTGCCAATTTTAGAAGCATATTTGTCAATAAGAGGGTGTTCGGGTGCCATAACCATAAACGTAACACCAAATAAAGTGTCAGGGCGAGTTGTGTAAATTTCTAATTTTTCGTCTGTGTCTTTAATTGAGAAATTAACAAATGCACCTGTTGATTTACCAATCCAGTTAACCTGTTGAAGCTTGATGTTAGGAAGATAATCAACGTTTTCAAGACCCTCTAAGAGCTTGTCAGCATATTCTGTAATTCTTAAGTACCAAACGTCTTTAGATTTCTGAACAATGTCACTGTGGCAGATATCACATTTACCACCCTGAGAGTCTTCGTTTGAAAGAACCACCTTACATGAAGGGCAGTAGTTAACAAGAGTTTTGTCACGGAAAACAAGACCTTTTTCAAACATCTTGAGGAAAATCCATTGAGTCCACTTATAATAACCCTCTTCGGTTGTGTCAACAACTCTGTTCCAATCGAAAGAGAAACCAACTCTTTTTAATTGGCTTGAGAATTTTTCAATGTTCATATCGGTAACTTTTCTTGGGTGAATACCTGTTTTAATTGCATAGTTTTCGGTAGGAAGACCGTAAGCATCAAAGCCTATAGGGAACAAAACGTTGTAGCCCTGCATTCTTCTTTTTCTTGAAACAACCTCAAGACCTGAATATGCTTTAATATGACCAACGTGCATACCGGCACCGCTTGGATAAGGGAACTCTACAAGTGCATAGAACTTTTCTTTTTCACTACCGTCTTCAGCGTGAAAAACACCTGCATCTTCCCACTTTTTCTGCCATTTTTGTTCAATAGCGGAAAAATCGTACTTCATTTAAATCAATTCCTTTCTTTTTATCGGACAAATCAGTTTAATAACTGAGAAATATCTATTTTTGATGCATCATCCCAGAGTCTTTCAAGGTTGTAATATTGTCTTGAATCCTCAAGGAAAATGTGAACAACAACGCCACTGTATTGCATAAGCACCCAGCCGGTTGCTCTGCCTTCAATATGGTCGGGGCGAATATCCTCTTGTTCGAGCTGATATTCTATTTCATCTGCCAACGCTCTTATGTGAGTGTTTGAGTTTGCAGTTGCAATAATGAAATAATCTGCAACGATTGTAACTTCATCAGTTTTAATTACTTCAATATCTCTTGCTAATTTATCATCAAGTGCTTTTACAATTTTTTTTGCGAGTTCCATGCTCATATAAGTTTTTCTCCTTTTTCGGATTTTAACGCTACAAGAGCAGAGTTATATGCTCCGAGAGTGTCAGGGTGAACAAGTCTTTCTTTTTGAATTAAATCAATAATTGTAAAGCTTAAGCCTTCAACTATTGCTTCGTCGAGTGAGCGCGATGCTTTTTCGCGCATTATTTCAACACCGTCGTAATTTCGCTCCTTACCTATGAAGTCGGCAATGAAAACAACCTTTTCCATAAGAGTCATACCGCTTCTGCCGGTGGTGTGGTAGCGTATTGCCGTAAGAATTTCTTCATCAGAGCAGCCGAGCTCTTTTTCAGCAAAAACGGCACCGCAAATAGCGTGAAATAATTTCGGAGCAGCTAATTCATATTCTGAAAGTTCAATCTTATTTTCTAATAAATATTTCAACTGCTCACTTGATTCGAGATTTTTGCACGAATCGTGAATAAGACCTGCAGTGTATGCTTTTTCGGGGTCTGCACCAAATTTAAGAGCCAATTCCTTTGCACACTCGGCAACGTTCAGTGAATGAATAAATCTTTGCTCGGTGAGTCTGCCTTTTATAATTTCAATGCATTCTGAATTGGTTTTCATAAATAAAGCCCCCTCTTATTGATGTATTTAATAACGTCTATAGTAAGGTACTTGCTTGTGTCTAATCGGTTTTTGAGCATCGTTCTTAAAAGTGTAGAGCTTACTTCAAGGGGTTTTTCTTTTGAAATTATATAATCACCCTCGTGAAGCTTAAGAGTTGTAATTGCATAAGTTTTCATCTGACTCAGATGACTTGCATCATCTGTTCTTGAGGCGGTAACTATAGTGCACAATGAAAGCAATTCTTTGTATTTATACCAATTACCAAGAGTTAAAAACATATCGTCACCCATAAACAAAAACAGGTTGTCGTCGGGGTAATATTTTTTTATATCTTTTATGGTGTCAACAGTGTAGCTTTTTCCCTCGCGGTTAATTTCAATTGCTGAAATTTCAAAAATAGGCGAGGTAAATGTGTGACGGCACATAGCAAGTCTGTCAGTACCTTCGGCAATGGTTCCGTCTTTAAAGGGCGAAGAATATGCCGGAATAATTATAACCTTGTCGGCGTTACATTCTTTTGCTAAGTTTTCAGCCAAAAGAGCGTGTCCTTTATGAGGCGGGTCAAATGAACCGCCATAAATTGCAATATTTCCCATATAATCACTCAAAACGTTTATTAAATAATTTTATCCAAAATCGAAAATGTTGTCAATATAATACAGTATATTATTTATTGATTTCTTTCAATTTGTCGTCAATTTCTTTAACGAATTCATCTTTTTTGAAATATCTGAAGGCTTCAAGACATTTTTCGCAATGCAAAATAAAATTGTTGTTTGTTTCACCGTCATAATCCTTTAAAGCCATAAATGCAGAAGAAATGCATTTTTCAACCATTTCTGAATCATCGGTTTTTTCAAAAAGATGAGAAAGGTTAGAGAATATAACAGCCATTTCTGAATCATTTCCCTTGTAAAGAGAAAGAATGTTTAAAGCCTTTCTGAAATATCTTAAAGCCTCGTTGTAATTCTCAGTGTCATATAACGCTAAGGCATAGTTATTGTAAAAGCCTGCAAAGCGATAATCGTTTTCAGGAATAGTATTTACATATGCTTCAAAAGCTCTTTCGAAAAGAGGTAACGAATCGGCGGTCCTGTCGAAAAAGTTGAGCGTAGTAGCACAGTTAAGATACATATTTGCACCTAAAACAGAATTTTTGAGTTCAAATTTTTCAATCAGCTCTAAAATTTCATTTATTGCACTTACAGCCTTTGCCTGCTCGCCGGTTCTTCTGTGGAAAGAAACAACCTCGTTATGTAAAGTCATTTCTGTAAAGGAATCGTTTTGTTCCTTTGCTTTTTTTATTTCAGTTTCTAAATATTCGCCGGCTTCTTTAATAAGATTTTTATTTAAATACTCGTCAAATTTATTTAAAATTAAAGCAACGTCTTTGTTTTCTGTCATAAAATTAAATCTCCGTTTCTGTTATTCTTGCTACTTCAATGGTTTTTGTTTCAATATTTTCAGGGTTATTTTCATCAAGAATAATAAGTCTGCCTCCGCGCTCTCTGCCATATGTAAAATAACCACAGCCTATAGTCTGATAAAGGCTTATTCCGTCAACCTTAATATGGAAGTCGTTCACGTGGTCGTGTCCGAAGAAAGCTGCTTTTATATCTCCCATTTTTTTCCAGCTCTTCAATTGGTTGGTGAAATCCATATTCATATAAGGAGGGCAAGGGTATTCTCTGAGTCTGCCCGAAATAAGTTTTTCACCGAATGAATAATATTTGCCGTCCTTTTCAACAACGTTTTCACCCATTTCAGAAACTTCTGTTAATTCAAGAATCTCTTGTTGTACGGGGATATGCTGAAAGAGAATTGCAGGAACAGGGGTGCCACCGTTTTCTTTTGCAAGCTCAGCAGATTTTTTTTCGTACCAATTAATCTGGTCCTCGTGAACAAAGGCGTAGCCTGAGTCACCGTTTTCTGCGTTCATATAGTCGTTTGAGTCTATAAGCCAGATTGAAAAAGCATTTTTCTTGCCGTCAGAGCTTTTTATTGTGAGGTTACAGTTGCCGCAACCGAAAACGTCCTCGTCGTTAAGGCAAGAACGGCAGTTGTCGTAATCGCTGTACATTATCATCTGAATATCGGTGTAAAAACCAACCTCGCCGTCGTGGTTACCGAAAACGAGAGCGAGAGGAATATTTCTTCTCTTAATAGGCTCAACAATTTTTGTTATTGTTCTGTGAATTAAATCGTAGTTGAATTCTTCCCAATAACCGCTTATGTTATCGCCACCGAAAACAACCAAATCGGGCTTTGCCTCTTCAAGGCATTTTTCAATGACGTTTAAGGTTTCTTTATCTCTGCTTTCAGGAATTTCTCTGTTGTCGTCGTCATCCATTTCAGGCATAACCTCGTGTATGTCTGTAAGATGTAAAATTCTGAATTTACCGTCTTCAGAAAACTTTAAAGGTTCTTTTTCACCCCTTAAAAATCGGTCTGTTTTCCATTTGTTGGGTTTTCCCATTGCCATAATTATCACCTGCAAAAATTAATTTGAATTTCTGTTAAAATGCCCAATTGCCGTTTTTGAAAATTGGGTATGCTTTTCCGTCCTTGTAGCCTGTAATATCAAGGTCGTCAGCACCAATCATAAAATCGACGTGAATCATACTGTCGTTAACGCCGAGAGCCTGACATTCCTCAAGAGTTTTATGCTGAAAGTCGTCAATTGTGTCGCAGAAGCCTCTGCCTAAAGCGACGTGACAACTTGCATTTTCATCAAAGAGAGTGTTGTAGAAAAGAATGCCCGTGTTTGCAATAGGGCTGTCTTGTGGAATAAGTGCCAATTCGCCGAGGTAAGGTGCACCCTCGTCCATGGAAAGCATTTTATCAAGCAAATCTTTATTTTCTTTTGCATCCCACGAAACTGCCTTACCGTCTTTAAAGGTGATTTTAAAATCTTCAATTAACTGCCCCTGATATGAAAGAGGTTTTGTTGAAACTAAGGTACCCTCGGCAAAACCTTTTTTAGGTGAAGTGAAAACTTCTTGTGTCGGAAGATTAGGGTTAAAAAAGTTACCCGAAAGAGTTTCTTCGCCACCACCGCACCAGTGTGCTTCAGGAATTAAGTCAGCTCTGAAATTTGTACCGTTTGAACTTTTGTATTCCAAATAATCAAATTTTTTCTCGTTGAGCCATTTTGTACGTGCTTTTAAATTTTTATTGTGATTTTCCCATTCTTTAATGGGGTCGTTATCCTTTGTTACGTAAACGGTTTCTAAAATAGCGTCCCACAGCTTGTTGTAAGCATTTCTTTTTGTTTCAGCCGGAAAGACTTTTTTAGCCCAGGCGTAAGAAGGAACAGCGGCTATAGTCCATTGGTCCTTGTTTTCAAGAGCGTCGCTGTATTTTTTTGTAACTTTATATCTTGCCATTTGTGACTTTTGCATTTTGTCACGGTTAATCCCCTTAAGCCCGTCGGGGTCTTCGCTTTCAATGTAGATTCTGCAAGGAATCTCTTCAACCATAAGCTTTAATTTTTCTTCTTTCCACAAGGGAACCTCTGAGAGCGATTTCAAGCTTCTGTATTTGTAGTCTGTTTTTGTAATAGGCTGATAAGTCCAGTCGATATCAACTCTTGAAGCACCTGCTTTGTAACACTCTGTCACAAGAATATTAATAAATTCAAATTGGTCAGCTTCTGCAATAATTCTTACGGGCTGCCCTTTTTTAATGTTAGCACCCACTCTTGCTATGAGGTGGGCATATTTTTTCATAATAGTTTTAGTCATAATAGCTCCCAATCTTAAAATTTAGAATATTTATAATATTCTACCACAATTATTTCTTTTTTACAATTAAACTGAAAAAATATTGTAAATTTTTTTATAAAACGCCTATTTTTGTTGAAGTGTGAAAAGAAGTGGTGTATAATATACAGTGTCGAAAAACGTCGAAATCAAACGAATTCAAAAAGAAGTGATTTTATGAAGAAAAAAACGGCGGTATGCCTTGTTATATTATTAATTACTGTGCTTCTGGGTTCAGGGGCTTTTGTGTTTGCAAATTATTCGCAAGGGACTTCATTTGAAGTGGATGAAAACGGAGTGACCTGTTCTCTTAAGGCTTATGATGAAAATGCCGAAGGCAGAGTAGAAATACCACAGGATTTTAACGGGATTATGGTAACGGGTATTTCAGCAGATGCGTTCTTGAAATGCGAAAACGTAACTGAAGTGGTAGTTCCGAAAACCATTGTAAAAATTGGTGAGTTTTCATTGGGCTACATAATGAATGAAAATGGCGAAAAAGTAAAAAAAGAAGGCTTTGTTATCTGGGGCAGAGCCGGTTCAGAGGCACAGAAATATGCCGAAGCAAACGGAATAGAATTTAACGTGTTTCTCACACAGCCGACTCTTAAATCTGCAAAAAGTGCCGTTTCGGGAATTTTAGTAAGCTGGACTGCAACAGAAAATGCTGCAGGCTATAATATATACAGAAAAACAGCTGAAAGCAAATGGAGATTTATTTCGTTTGCAGAGGGCGAAAGAACAAATAAATTCATTGACACAGGTGCAAAATCGGGTGTTGAATATATTTACACCGTAAGAGCAGTTAACGGTGAAATGAAAAGTGCGTGTGACAAGACAGGAGTTTCGGTTCACTACGTTGCTTCACCTAAGGTTACTTTGAAAAACGTTACAGATGGTGTAAACGTAAGCTGGACAAAGGTTAAAAACGCAACAGTTTACAGAGTTTATAAAAAGCCTGCAGGTGCAACCTCGTGGGTGAGATTAAAAACAGTCAGAAGCAACGTTTTTTCTTACGTGGATGAAACTGCCATAAGTGGTGAAAAAGCGTGTTATTGCGTAGTTGCAGCAGAAAACGATTATAAGAGCAGTTACGTTAAAGACAGAGAAAATATATTCTTAAGTGAGCCGGTGGTATCTTCTGCAAAGAATCTTACAAACGGAATAAAGATTTATTGGAATAAAATTGCAGGTGCGCAAAAATACAGAATTTACAGAAGAGTCAATGGCGGTAGCTGGGTTAAAATAGCAGACGTTTCAAATAAATATCTGACTTATGTTGACAAAAGTGTAACGGTCGGAACAAAATATACTTATACAGTAAGAGCTGTGTCTGATAAAAATATAAGCAGCTACAACAAAGGCGTTTCAACCTATCGCCTCAGTCACCCTGTGTTAAGCGGAATTACTGCACAGAGTAACGGTTTGAAAATTTCGTGGAACAAAGCCGCACTTGCAGAAAAATATGCAGTTTACAGAAAAAATGCTTCGGGCAATTGGGTCAGAATACATGTAACAAAAAACAATTCGACTTATTCATACGTTGACACAACAGCCGTTTCAGGCAACACATATACCTACACGGTTGTAGCTCTTTATAAAAACGTAAAGAGCGGTTATGACAATAACGGTGTTACCGCATCATTTTTCGCTTCTCCGCGATTAATTTCTGCAAGATGCTTAAAGAGTGAAAAAATTGTTCTCAGTTGGGAAAGCCTTGGTGGTGCGCAGTCTTACATTATTTACAAAAGAGAAATTAACGGAAGATATTCTTCAATAGCAACGGTCGGTTCAGATGTATTGAGTTATACAGATAAAAATATCGCCGTAGGAAAAGAATATGCATACGTAATAAGAGCAAAATCAGCTTCCGGATTAGTAAGCGGAAATTCAAATACTAAAACTGCAAGGGTGTTGGATTTGAACAAACCAATGGTAGCTCTGACATATGACGACGGTCCGTCAAACGAGGTAACAACAAGAGTTTTAAATACACTTGAAAAATATGATGCAAGAGCAACGTTTTTTGTTGTCGGCTCAAGGGTTAACAGTTATAAATCACAAATAAAAAGGGCTTATAACCTGAAATGCGAAATAGGTAACCATACCTATAATCACGCTACACTCACATCTCTTTCCGGTGCCGGTGTAAAAAAAGAACTTGCCGACACAGATGCAAAGGTGAAAGCAATAACGGGAGAAAATCCGGTTATTATGCGTCCGCCGGGCGGTTCTTATAATAACAGCACAGTAAAAAACAACACCGCTTATCCTATAATTATGTGGTCGGTTGACACAAGGGATTGGGAAAACAGAAATTCTTCAAAGATAGTCGCAAACATCAAAAACAACGTGAGAGACGGTTCAATAGTTCTGATGCACGATTTATATGATTCAACAGCCTCAGCAACCGAAATAATTGTGCCGTGGCTCATACAGAACGGATATCAGTTAGTAACCGTAACCGAGCTTATGGATGCAAAGGGCATAAATATGAAGGACGGCGTTGCATATAGCTCAGCGAAATAATTGAAAATTGAAAATTTCGGGACCTGTGGTCGGGATTAAAATTACAATTATTGAATAATGAATGATGAATATTGAATAATGAATAATTGCGGAAATGCTTCGCATTTGATTGTAATAAAAATTTAATAACCAAAAGATAATCCTATCATTTTTAGTTGGCGTAACACCAATTTTGAATGATAGGATTTTTATAATAATTTATAATAAAAATGAACGAACGAATTGACTCCCACAATAGTAGGGGCTTTAGCTTGGTTGCCCGCTTACAGTGAGTTTAATTAATTGTTAAACTAAAAACGAAACGAAAAAACTTCTGCAAAAATTGCCTCTCTTCGAAGAGAGGGGGACCGCGGGTAAGCGTGGTGGAGGGTTCTTCGACACCATTTGAATTAAAAAAATACTATAAATGAAACAATGCAGGTTTTCATTGCGAAGCTTTGTTTGTTAATGCCTAAAAACGCCTTTGATTTCTATTTGTTTTGCCAAAAATAAAAATTTCTCAAAAAATTTTTGTAGCATTTCAAGAAAAGTGTCATATATAGGTGAATGGCAAAAATTGACATTGTTTTGAGGATATGGTATATTTATTTTGTTGTTAATGCAAAGAACAGAACGAACAATCAGAGGACGGTTCTATGATTGTCTTCTATTAATTCAGAAATGATTCTTATGTTATATGCCGTTACAAATGGATCATATCAAACTGCACCGTATGCAATCCCAAAACCAGGTTATGCAAGTTAACAAATAGGAGGCTTAAAATGTTTACTTTAGTCAGAACAATAATTGCTATTCCTATTATATTTTTGGTATTTTTTATTTTGCACAAAAAGAATATTTTTATCAAAAAAACAACACCATTAAAAGTAATTTCTTTTTTGGTTGCAACAGAACTTTTAGTAGTAATTTTATCTTTTTTCCCTTTTGAAAATATTTTTATGAGTTTCAAATCTCCTCAAAGTGTATTTAATTATCTTTATAGAAACTCATTACAAGTAACACAAGTTGTTCAGGGTGAAAAAACAGATTTTGTTGTAGCCGAGAA
This sequence comes from Acutalibacteraceae bacterium, assembly GCA_045646485.1. Lineage (GTDB taxonomy): Bacteria > Bacillota > Clostridia > Oscillospirales > Acutalibacteraceae > DTU089. The sequence continues at coordinate 601 of JAZRKU010000050.1, read as the reverse complement.
ACGTAATAATCGTGATGATGAATACACCTATTTGATATTGCCCAAATGTAACGATGGGTGGAAAATAGGAAATGGTGCAAATATGAATATTGTAAATAAAAGTTTCAGCAATAATATTTTGCTTATCGTTTATCAATATGAGGAAGAAAACGAATTTTTCATCACGGTATTTAATTGTGATGGCGGTTATTTAACTATAAAGGATAGCGATAACAACAACTTTGTTTGTACAGAGCAAAAAAAAGAACATTTAGAAAAAACTTTTGTAACATATTATACTTGTATTTCTGATTGTTATGATGATTATTCAATGGAAATAGAAGATGAAAAAGGCACAAAAACAACTATAACATTGTCAGGATTGTCAGATGAATTGCTTACCTGTAGATGATAGTTTGTTTGATTGTTCTCAGTGAGGTGGAGAAAATGAATGTTATGAATTGTATGAAAATGCGAAGATGTTTTTATTGCTTTTTAGTGGTTCTAATCATATTTATAAGCATAATTTTATTTTTTCTATGCTCGAAAGAAACAACACATAAGAGTTTTGAATATTTAATTAAACAAGAAACAACTGAATCTATGAAATTAGTGGAAATAG
>JAZRKU010000049.1:0-33339 GCA_045646485.1 Acutalibacteraceae bacterium | reverse complement strand
GGTCTTTTAGCACTTGAAGAAGATACAAACGAAATGACCGATGCCTTTATGAAAAACAGTTTTCAGATGGTAGTTGACTCGGTTGACCAGGAAAAAGTTAAAGAACAAATGGATTGTTGGCTTGCAAACCTTGATGATCGTCATAGTTCAGACAGAGCTTTTTATGACAAAGGTGCAGAACTCGGTCCTGCGTTCGGTATGATTGGTACATTAATAGGTCTTATAAATATGCTCCAGAATATGAGCGATATTGATACATTAGGTCCTAACATGGCGGTTGCGCTTGTTACTACTTTCTACGGCTCTATTTTAGCGAATGCATTATTTTTACCTATTTCAAATAAATTAAGAGTTCGTCACGAAGAAGAATATCTTTGTATGACAATTATAGCAGAGGGCGTTCAGGCTATTCAGGCTGGTGAAAACCCGAAACTCGTGCAAGAAAGACTTATACATATGTTACCGGAATATAAGCAAAAGAAATTTAATCCGGGTGATGGTGGTTCATCAGATGATGACGGCGGAAAAAAAGGTAAGAAATAATATTACCTGATTAACTATGTAAAGGTTGGTTTAAAATGGCAAGACAAAGAAAATCGTCCGGCGGTGGCGGCGGTGGTCAGGCGTGGCTTAATACCTACGCCGATATGGTTACCTTGCTTCTTTGCTTCTTCGTTTTAATGATTAGTATGTCAACTATTAACGAAGAAAAGTTCAATGCTTTCCTTGAATCATTTCAGAATATTGATAAAGAGGTTCTTGAAGACCTTATTGATGCAACTCAGCAAGGTGGCGGTAATGGTTCAGGAAATAACCAGCAATTAGACGATGCTCCGATGGATACATTGTTTGAAAAATTGCAGGAATATGTTGAACAAAGTCAGATGCAGGATTCAGTTTCAATTGCAAAAATTGAAGACGTAATTTACATAAGATTTGATAGTGCAATTTTCTTTAAAGCGAATGAATACACCTTGAGAGAAGAATCTTACGAGGTGCTTGAGTTTATAGGCGACGGCTTAAAAGAATATGAAGATGAAATTAAGCTTATAAATATTTGCGGTCACACTGCAAATCCTGCAATTGAGCAGGACCCTGAAAGAACCTGGCGTCTTTCAGGCGAAAGAGCTGCAGTTGTTGCAAACTATTTTGAGTTAAATAAAAAAATAGATAATATGAAGCTCGTTGTTATGGGTTATGGTGACAACTTCCCCGTGGCATCAAACGCTACAGAAGATGGCATGAGAAAGAACCGTCGTGTTGAGCTTGTTATTATCGGTAAAGACAGTAACGTAAATACAAATATTTACAGCGCTCTTGAAGAGCTTTATAATAATGATGAATATCCAAAGCAAGGCGATGTAAATGATGTTTTACTTCCACAGTTATCTGATGATAAAAAATAATTTTGAAAAAATTTTTTCCAAGAAAGGAGTTGAGTAGCTGAATGGCAGAAGCGTTATCCCAGAGCCAGATTGATGAACTTTTACAGCGTATGAAAAGCGGTGCTCCGGTTGAGTCCGAGCCGGAAGAGCGAATTAAAACCTATAACTTCGCTTCACCGAAAAAGTTTACTAAGGACCAGCTTAAATCGTTAAACAACTTTCTTGAAACATTCGCAAGAATTATTTCTTCTTATTTCACAAATGCTCTTCACAGTATTTGTGAGGTTAACGTCAGTCAGACAGAAGAACAACGATATTTTGAATTCAATAACGCAATTCCTGACAGTACTTTAGTAGGTATTATAGGTTTTGAGCCTGAAAATTCAAGCTACGGCGAAACAACAATGCTTCTTGAATTCCCGACGTCGTTCGGTTATATGTTAATTGACCGTTTGATGGGCGGAAGCGGTGAACCTACAATATTACAAAGAGATTATACGGAAATAGAGACTGCGCTACTTGAACACGTAATGACAAAGGTTGCAAGGACTATGAAGGATGCCTGGCAGACCTATTTCCCACTTGAAACTTCTTTTAAAGGCATACAGACTAACGGTAGATTAATTCAGGCATTTTCGCCTCAGGATATAGTTCTTATCGTTTCGTTTGATATAAAAGAAGAGTTTTATGAAGGTACGGCAAACTTATGTATGCCTGCTGATAAATTTGAAGAAGTCATTAACAACTTGAGTCAGAAATATTCTCAGGGTGTAAGACAGCAAGACCAGGATAAGGAAAAACAAAAACAAGAACTTCTTATGGATTACCTTAAGCGTTCTGACCTTAATATTGAAGCTTATCTTGACAGATGCACAATGTCTTTCGAAGAGGTAACAGACTTAAGAGTAAATGATGTTTTAATGTTAAATAAGCGTATTGATGACGACATAGAAGTCCATATTGAAGGAATGCCGTGGTATTCTGCAAGAATGGGCGAATCTAACAACAAGAAGGCAATTAAACTTGTTAAGTCATTAGGCGACCAGAACGAAAATAAACAAAGGGAGGATGCAACAATTGAAGACTGATACTGAAAAATTTTTAACACCGGATGACCTCGATGCCATTGGTGAAGTCTTAAATATTAGCATGGGTGCTGCGGCTACTGCGGTATCTTCAATGTTGGATAAGAGGGTATTAATAACAACTCCTAATGTTGAATTAAATACTTTTGACACAATTGACTATTCAAAACTTGAACCTGCAATCTTAGTTAAAATTAACTATGTTGAGGGTATCGAAGGTGCTAACGTAATTATTCTCAGAAGAAACGATATGAGAATAATCTTAGACATTCTTATGGGTAACGACTATACTCAGGGGTCTGAAGAAGAATTTGAATTCGACGATATGAGCCTTAGTGCTGCTTGTGAGGTTATGAACCAGATGATGGGTTCATCTGCAACGGCTCTTTCAGAAATCCTTGGTATGACTGTTAATATTTCAACTCCTGAATCAAAGCTTGTTACATCTCGTACAGATGTTCTTGAATCTTTTGAGGCAGAGGGTCACCTTGAAGAGAATGTTGTAGCTGTTTCATTTAATTTGAATATTGAGGAAGACACTACAGGTGAAACAATTGTTGATACAGTATTTACTTCCTACTTATCAATTGACTTGGCAAAGAGAATTGTTTCTATAATTTCAGGTGAACAGGAAGAAGCTGCTGTTGAAGAAGCACCTGCTCCAGCACCTACTCCAGCACCTACTCCAGCACCAGCACCTGCTCCGGCACCTGCTCCTGCTCCGGTAGCTGAAGTTCCTACACAACCACAACAGCCAACTGTGCAACAAATGGCACAAGAAGCATATCAACAGGTTCCGCCAATGCAAGGTCAACCACCTATGTACGGTCAGGAACAATATATGCAACAACCAATGTATCAGAATCAGTACCCACAGGGTATGATGCCTAATATGCAAAATCCGTATTACGGAATGCAGATGCAACAACCACCTATGGGTTACGGAATGCCGATGATGCAACAGCAAGACCCGTCAGTTACTATCAAAACGGCAGATTTCCCTGATTTTGGTAAAAAGGTCGGAATGGCAGGAAATCCATATAGCGGAAATCTTAACTTGCTTATGGGAGTACAACTTGACATTTCAGTTGTAATTGGTAGGTCTAAAAAGAAGATTAAAGATATTATGGATTTTGGTCAAGGTACTGTTATTGAACTTGACAAACAAACCGGTGCTCCTGCAGAAATTATTGTTAACGGACAGTTACTTGCTTATGGCGATGTTATTGTTGTTGGCGATAACTTTGGTGTTCGTGTTACAGAAATTGTAGGCGCGAAAGAACTTTTGGATTCACTTGGTAATTCATTATAATAAAAATTATAATAAGAAAAGAGGAAATTTTTATGTATAAAATTATGTTAGCTGATGACGCAGGTTTCATGAGAAAAATGATTCAGAATCACTTAAGTGGTGTTGGTTACACAAATTTTGTTGAAGCGGCAGACGGTGCTCAGGCTGTTGAACTTTATCAGGAACACAAACCTGACTTAGTTCTTCTTGACATTACTATGCCTAACATGAGCGGTATCGAAGCTCTTGCTGCAATTAAACAACTTGATCCTAATTCAAAAGTAGTTATGTGTTCTGCTATGGGTCAGGAATCAATGGTTATGGAGGCTATTAAATTAGGTGCTCTTGACTTCATTGTTAAGCCTTTCAAGCAAGACAGAATTGTTCAGACAGTTACTAAGATATTACCATTATAATTTTAAATAAAGATTTATAGTAAGAGAGGACTTTGTATGGGACAGAGTGTAGAAACAATTCTTATGGGAATTGGTACTTTGGTCCTTATGCTTGCCGTTTTTGTTGGTGCTTATTATTTCTCTAAATTTATTTCGACAAAATACCAGCCTAAGTATGGTAACGCGAAAAATATTGAAATAATTGAAAGAATGATGGTGAGCAAAGACCAATCACTCGCTTTAGTAAAGGTTTCCGATAAAGTATTTCTTTTGGCATTTACAGCACAAAGCGTTACAAAGATTGAAGAAATGGATGCTTCACTTTTCCCTGAAAATGCTGTTTCGCAAGTTAATGGAGCAAGTTTTATGACCTTCTTCACAGACGCTTACAACAATTTATTAAATAAAAAGACTGAGGGGAAGGGAGATGTCGAAGATGAAAAAAAATCCCATTAATTCGGCGAAGAAAAATTCCCCTCGTTCGAAACAGATAAAACGGTTGTGGGGACGGCTAATAGCATTAACAGTTGCCATAACTGTTTTTACTATTATTTTTGCAGTTACTGCAAATGCTGCTTCAGTAAGTGTTGATGTCAGCAGTGACACAAAAGATGGTGCAATGAGCGAATTACAGCTCTTGTTCTTGTTTGTGTTACTTGCGTTAGCACCATCATTGCTGATGATGATGACGAGCTTTACGAGAATCGTAATTGTCTTATCGTTTTTGAGAAATGCAATCGGTTTACAGCAGACTCCACCTAATCAGGTTATTATAGGACTTGCTTTAGCACTCTCACTTTTTGTTATGAGCCCTGTTATTTCTACAATAAACACAGAGGCGATTGAACCCCTGCAAAAAGGGAAGATAACAGAAGAGGTTGCTTTGGATAAAATGCAGGACCCTATAAAAGAGTTTATGCTTAAACAAACAAAGGATAAAGATTTGGATTTATTCCTTTCTTTGTCGGGTGATGAAGATGTAGTTAAAGGCGGCGACACTGAATCTTTAAAAGAATTAGATCTTTCAGTTATTGTTCCCGCATTTATAACAAGTGAATTAAAACGTGCATTTACAATGGGCTTTTTGTTGTTCTTGCCGTTTTTGATAATTGATATGATAGTTTCGAGTACCCTTATGTCAATGGGTATGGTTATGTTGCCACCGTCAATGATTTCACTACCGTTCAAGCTGATGCTGTTCGTGGTGGTAGACGGTTGGAGTCTGTTGATTGAAATGCTTATAACGAGTTTCAATTAGCAAGGCTTAAAAAAATGTTGAAAGGAGAGCTTCAGTTGACACAGGATGATGCACTTATCATTTTCAGAGAAGCAATTTTGCTCATAATAAAGCTTGTGGCACCAATGCTTATAATAAGCGTGGCAGTCGGTCTGATTATTGCTATTTTTCAGGCAGCAACACAAATTCATGAGCAAACCCTTTCATTCGCACCTAAAATACTTATTATTGGTGTTATACTCATTGCAGCCGGTTCGTGGATGATATCAAACCTTCAGGAATTTTTCCAATATATATTGGGATATATGGCGGGGTTATAACAGATGTCAGGGCAAGTTTTAATAGAAGGCCTTGGTGCATATATTCTCGTTTTTTGCAGAATGGGAGCTATGTTGTTTTTTAATCCGTTGCTTGCGAGAAAAAACGTTGTTTCGGCTGTTAAAATCGGGTTAGCATTAGGTCTTACACTCATAATTACTCCGACACTTGATGTAACGCAGATTGAATCTTTCGAGGGACTTGTATTCCTGTTTGCAATGCTCAAAGAGTTTTTAGTCGGTTTTGCAGCAGGTCTTGTTTTTCAGATATTTTATTATATGCTTTTTGCAGCCGGTGACATTATTGATATGGGCTTCGGTCTTTCTATGGCGAAGGCATTTGACCCGGCTACAAACATACAAGCGTCAATATCAGGTAACTTATTTCAGTTGCTTTTTGTGCTTTACTTCTTCTTAAGCGACAGCCATCTTACTTTTATAAGAATAATGGTTTCGTCTTATGATGTTGTTTCAATTGGTGCAGTAACAATCGGGCAAGACACAGCAACGTTTATTATGACAATGTTTGTTTCTGCATTTTCGCTTATAATAAAGCTTTGCGCGCCGTTTATTGTAGCAACGTTTGTTTTAGAAGTAACGTTGGGTGTGTTAATGAAATTAACACCTCAGATTAATATATTTACAATTCACTTTCCGTTGAAAATTTTTCTCGGATTTTTATTACTCTTCATTTTTGCTGTTCCGGTAGGCAATTTTATGGAAAACTATGTCGGAATATTAAATGATAATCTTTACAATTTATTTACGTCGGTTTAGTTTTATCAGATTCTTACTGTGAAAAGTGGTGGTTAAAAAATGGCGGGTGAGAAAACCGAAAAAGCGACGCCCAAAAAGCGAAAGGACGAACGAAAGAAAGGTAACGTCTTTCTGAGTAAGGATGCTGTTACGGCGGTTTCGCTTATTGCTTCATTTTATGCACTTAAAGTTTTTGCACCAACTATTTTTTCTTCAACACAAGATATGCTCAAGCGATATATAAGCTTGGCAGGTACTAAAGAAACGTTTCTTGTTACAGATATAGGCTCAACATTTTTTGACTTATGTATGGTGTTTTTAAAATGTGCAATGCCATTAGTTTTAATATCAATGCTTGTAGCAATAGTTGTAACAATGGCACAGACTAAGATGCTTTTTTCATCGAAAGCGTTTGCACCAAAATTCAACCGCATAAATCCCTTGAACGGAATTAAAAAAATGTTCTCGTTAAGAGCGGTGGTTGAGTTAATAAAATCACTGTTTAAAATAATAGTTTTACTTTATATAGCTTACACAGTACTTATAGACGAAGTAGCAACACTACCCGCACTTATTGATATGTTGCCTGTTACGGCAATTAATAAAACAGGCGAAATAGTTATGGACGTGGTGTTGAAATCAGGTATTGCTTTTGTATTCTTAGCAGCAGCCGACTACCTTTACCAGTGGTGGGAATATGAAAAGAATATGAAGATGAGTAAGCAGGAAATTAAAGACGAATATAAACAAATTGAAGGTAACCCGCAAATTAAGGGCAGACAGAGAAACCTGCAGCAGCAACGTTCACGTCAGCGTATGATGCAGAACGTTCCTGAAGCAGACGTTGTTATCCGTAACCCTACTCACTTTGCGGTTGCATTAAAATTTGAAAGAGATAAAGACAGAGCACCTCGAGTTGTTGCTAAAGGTATGGACCAATTGGCATTGAGAATTGTTAAGGTAGCAGAAGAAAATGACGTTTACGTTACTGAAGACAAACCATTGGCACGTGCACTTTACGACGCAGTTGAGGTCGGGGATGAAATTCCCGAAGAATTCTACAAAGCGATTGCTAAGGTATTAGCATACGTTTATAATCTTAAAGAAAAAACCAAGAAAAAATAAAAGAAAAGGAGGTTAAAGTAAATGAATATAAAATCGAGACTTAAAACAAGTTCAGTTGCATTTTTAATGGTTGCGGTTGTTTCTCTTTTGATTATTCCGCTTCCAACAGCTTTTCTTGATTTTATGTTTATACTTAATCTCACTATTTCTTTAGTTATTTTATTTATAACAATGTATATAAAAGAGACTCTGGAATTTGCAATATTTCCTTCATTGTTGCTTGTTACAACGGTTTTCCGCCTGAGTCTTAATATTTCATCTACGCGTTCAATTCTTACAAACGCAGGGTATGCAGGCGAAGTTGTTAAAACCTTCGGTGAATTCGTTATTCAAGGTAATATTGTTGTTGGTCTTATTATATTCTTAATTTTGGTTTTAGTTCAGTTTATTGTTATTACAAAGGGTGCTGAACGTGTTGCTGAGGTTTCAGCAAGATTTACACTTGACGCTTTACCGGGTAAGCAAATGGCTATAGATGCTGACCTCAGTTCAGGTCTTATTACTGAAGAACAGGCAAGAGAAAGACGTTCCAAAATTCAACGTGAAGCCGATTTCTTCGGCGCTATGGACGGTGCTACCAAGTTCGTTAAAGGTGACGCGATTATTTCTATTATTGTTACCCTTATTAACCTTATTGGTGGCGTACTTGTTGGCTTTATTAATGGTGAAGGCGACTTTATGGCAATTATACAGACTTATTCAACTTCAACCGTTGGTGATGGTCTTATGAGCCAGATTCCGTCGCTTTTAATTTCAATGGCGACAGGTCTTGTTGTTACTCGTTCATCGTCTGAAGCTGACCTTAACTCAGATGTTATCAAGCAATTTTCAAATCAACCGTTTGTTTTGCTTATTGCGGGTATAGTTTTACCATTCCTTACGTTTATCGGTTTCCCGGTACCACAGACTTTAATGATTTCTGTTGTACTTATTGCTTTGGGTATAACACTTTTAAGAAAAGCAAAGCCTGCAGGTGCAGAGGGTGCAGATTTAACAGATTTGCCTACTACACAAGAAATTACAAGCGAAGTAAGCTATTACAAGAATCTTGATAACGTTTATAATCTTCTGAACGTAGATGCAATTTGTGTCGAAGTTGGTTACAGTCTTTTGCCTATAGTTGATGAAAGCAGCGGTGGTAACTTCCTTGACAGAGTTGTTATGTTAAGAAAGCACTTTGCCGATGAAATGGGTATGGTTATTCCTGCAATACGTCTTAAAGACAGCTCACAGCTTAACCCTAACCAATATGAAATTAAATTAAAAGGCGAGTCTGTTGCAATAGGTGAGGTTTTACTTGACCACTATTTAGGGCTTGTTCCTGCAGAAATTCCCGAAAACGACGTTGATGGTATAGAAACCGTTGAACCTGCATTCGGTATGCCCGCTAAATGGATTAGTGATGATAAGAAGATTAAAGCAGAAATTGCAGGGTATACGCTTATTGACCCGACTTCTGTTATGGTTACACACTTGTCTGAAATTATAAGAAAGCACGCAAGCGAGCTTCTTAGCAGACAAGAAGTTAAAAGAATGGTTGAAAATCTCAAGCAAAACAACGAAAGTATTGTTGAAGATACAGTTCCTGCAATTGTTTCTCTCAATGAGCTTCAGAGAGTTCTCAGAAATCTTTTAAGAGAAGGTATTCCGATTCTTGATATGGAAACAATTCTCGAAACACTTGCCGATTATTCGCCTAATGTTAAAGACCAGGATATGCTTACAGAATATGTAAGACAAGCGTTAAGAAGAACAATTACACACAAGTTCTCTATTGCAGGGCAGTTAAAGGTGGTTAGCCTTGATTCTGAAATAGAAGATTTGATTATTAAAAGTATTAAAAAGATTGAGGGCGGTGCTTATTTAGCACTTGAGCCTGACGTTATTCAGAAAATAGTTACAAGCACAACAGAGCAGATAAATCAAATGAAAAAGCTCGTTCAGGAGCCGATAATTATTACTTCGCCTGTTGTAAGAATTTACTTTAAAAAGTTACTTGACCAATTTTATCCCGATATAACCGTTTTGTCATTTAACGATATTGACACTTCGGTGCAAATTCAATCTCTCGGCACAATAACACTTATGCCGATGTAATTAGTTTAAAACGAATGGGGTGATAACAGTTATGAACGGCTTCAGCGGAATTAAAGAAGTGAAATTAGATAATCCCGAAAAAGTTATGAACGAATTCAAAGCTACGGGTAGTGTCGACTTGAGAAACAAGCTCGTTATGCATTATCTTAACCTCGTGAATTTAGCTATTTACAGTATGCGTTCTGTTCTGTTATCAAACGTTCCGTTTGAAGATTTCTTCAATCAGGGGGTAATTGCTCTTATTGATTGTCTGGAGCGTTACGACCCATCAAGAGGCGCAAGCTTCGATACCTACAGTTATTTAGCAATCCGCGGTTCAATTTTAAAATATATGCGTAAACAAAATTGGCTGACTAACAGAGCGTGGGACGCACAGAATAAAATTTCTCAGGGCAGAAAGTTCTTAGAACAAAAGCTTATGAGAGAGCCTACAGACAGTGAGTTGGCAGAATATCTGGGAATAACAGAGCAACAGTTAAATCAGCGCATAGTAGAGATTTCTTCAATCGACACAATTTCTTTTGAAGAAATGATTGAACAGGCCTGGGAAGGCGTTATTGAGAAGTCGATGGATAACTCAAAATCTCAGGTTGACAGCGATTTATTAGAAAATGAACTTCGCGGTGAGCTTGCAAAGGCGGTTGACAAGTTAGACCCGAAAGAAAAACAAGTAATTTCTCTTTATTATTATGAAAATCTTAATTTAAGAGAAATTGGTGAGGTTTTAGATATTTCACAACAAAGAGTTTCTCAAATTCGTAAAAAGGCTCTTGACAAAATGTATGAAATTATGAAAGAATATAGATGTGATTAAGATATATTCTTTATACCATAAACGATGGAGGAAAACTTATGTATTCAGGTTTTTACACACTCGCTTCAGGAATTCTTACAAGACAGAATGAAATTGATGTTATTGGTAATAACATTACAAATATAAAAACACCCGGCTATAAAACAGATAGAGTTGAAACATCTTCTTTTGAAATGGAATTAATGGTAAGAATGGAGAATGGCGAACCTACTGTTTTAGGCGATGGTGTGGGGCACGCAGCAACTATAGTTCAGGATATTCATACAATTATGGACCCGGGTATTATAGAACAGACCGACAGAGAGCTTGATATAGCAATCAATGGTGATGGTTTCTTTAATGTACGCACACCGGACGGACAGACGGCAATTACCAAAAACGGTAACTTCGACCTTGATGAACAGGGCTACCTTGTGCTTAACGGCGTTGGCAGAGTTTTAGGGCAAAACGGTGAAATATATATTGGCGAGAGCGGATTTAAGGTTGCTCCGAATGGTGCAATAACCTCGGCTGATGGTAATTATATTGATACTCTTCTTATTAATAAGCCTGCAGAGGGAATTACGGCAACAAAGCTTGAAAATTCATCCTTCCTCGTGCAGAATCCCGGTGATTTAGTGGCGGCTGAAAGCTTTACGGTAATTCAGGGTGCATTAGAGTCTTCAAACGTTGATATGAATACAGAACTTACTAAACTTATAGATGCTCAGAGGTCTTTCCAGCTTTATAGCTCAGCAATACAAATAATTGACCAGATGGATCAGAACGCATCTTCAAGAATTGCTTCAGTATAAAAGCATTCGAAGTCTAAAGGAGTGTAACTTATGAGAACAGCATTTTATGCCGGTGCAAGCGGACTTCTTGCAAATCAGAAGGCAATGGATAACGTTGCAAATAACGTTGCTAACGTAAGTACTGTTGGCTACAAACCTCAGAATATATCATTTCAATCTCTTATTTATGATGAGATGTATGTAAATACACCTACTGATCCTGAAAAAGGCAATGGTGTTAAATCTGAAATTAACGACACTAATTTTAACCAAAGCTCAGTTGTTCCAACTAATTATGGATTGGATTTTGCTATTGTAAGCAACGCTTTGTTTGCTGTAGAGCAGGATGGTGTTGTCGGCTACACAAGAGCGGGTAATTTCAGTATAGGTATGGATGGTGAAACAGGCTATCTTGTTACTGCAACAGGTGGCTTTGTGCTTGACAAAAACGGCCAAAGAATTGTTCTCACCAAACAAGAGGGTACAAATAATTTTGATACCTCAAACCTTACAAATCAGATTGGTCTTTTTACATTCGAAAATCCTAATTATTTAGTTCCTGCTTCAGGTACCCTTTATGCAGTTTCAAATAAAAGCGGTGAAGCGGTTGCTGTTGAAAACAATGAAGGACAGGTAATACAAGGCGCACTCGAACAATCAGGAACTAATCTTGCAGACGAAATGGCAGAAATGATAACAGTTCAAAGAGCCTTTCAGTTGGCAGCAAGAGTGGTTTCAACTGCAGAAGAAAATCAACAAACAATAAATCAACTTAGGAGATAATTATGGCATTCGAAAATTATGAATTGAATGAAATGCAGTTTGATGCATTAAAAGAAATCGGAAATATCGGCTCAGGTCACGCAGCTTCTGCGTTATCCTCAATGCTCGACAGACCTATCGATATGAATGTTCCTCAGATTAATATTCTTGATTATAACGAAGTTGTAGCTAATTTGGGCGGTCCTGAAAACGTTCTTGCAGGTATTTTAATGTCGCTTACAGGTGATGTTTCAGGTATGATTATGTTCCTTATTCATAAGCCTTTTGTAAAGATTCTTTTAACCAATCTTTTAGGAATGGATATAGATGATAATTTTGATCTCGATGAAATGAGTCAGTCTGCAATTAAAGAGGTTGGTAATATTATTGCTGCTTCTTACGTTAATGCTATTGCAGAGCTCACAGGTCTTGCTATTGAGATTTCACCACCTGAACTCTCAGTTGATATGGTTGGTTCTGTGTTGAGCCTTCCTGCAATTTATTATGCAAATATAAGCGATAAAATCATCTTTATTAAAGATGAGCTTGATAAAGAAGATGCCGCATCATCACAAATTATTTTGATTCCTGATGTAGACTCTCTTAAGAAAATTATGGAAAGTTTGGGGTTGGCAGATATATGAGTCAGAATGTTGTTGTAGGCATATCTGATTTGAATGTTGCCAAAGACGGCGATATTCTTGTTACCTATGCATTGGGGTCTTGTATAGGAATTTGTCTTTACGACGAAACTGTAAAGGTTGCAGGTCTTTCACATATAATGTTGCCTACAAGTGAGGGCTTTAACCCTTCAGGCAAAGAATTGTGGAAGTTTGCAGATACAGCGATTCCTGAATTATTGAAAAAAATGGAGCAATTGGGTGCAAATAAGTTCAGAATCAAAGCAAAAATTGCGGGTGGAGCACAGATGTTCCCCGGCTTTAACAATACCTCTCTTTCTTCAATCGGTGAAAGAAATATTGTTGCAGTAAAAGAAACTTTAAAGCAGCTTCGTATTCCGATATTGGCAGAAGATGTTGGTAAGGATTACGGACGCACTCAGTTTTTTGATTCTTCAAACGGCCAGATGAAAATCAAAGCCGCACTCAGAGGAGAATGGGTGTATTAAAAATTGAATACATAAAAAATACCACCGTAAGGCTTACAATGCTTTACGGTGGCTTTTATTTTTTATTGAAATTATTGTGCCTTTGCTTCATAGCCCGCATTTTTCACGGCGTCAATTAAAAGGTTTACATCAATCTCTTCAGAAAGTGTTACAGTAGCCGATTTGTTCTCAACATCAGCCTGAGCGTCAGTAACACCGCTTACGCCCTTTAGAGCGGTTTCAACATGAGCCTTGCAATGATTGCACATCATACCTTCAACTAAAATTGTTTTTGTCATAGTAATCTCTTCTTTCTTTTTTTCGGTAATATTTATTTCTTTTACTTTTTCTGAATCATCAGAAAAAGTAAATTTCGTTTTAAAAAATCTGAGACGCAGAGCATTTGAAACAACACATAATGAACTCATACTCATTGCAAGTGAACCGAGCATAGGTGTGAGCTTTATTGAGAACCACGGGTAAAGCACACCGGCGGCAACAGGAATACCAAGTGCGTTGTAAAAGAATGCCCAGAAAAGATTCAATTTAATATTGTTAAGCACCGCTTTGCTTAATTCAAAAGCAGTTACTGCATCTGTTAATGAGTTTTTCATAAGAACTATATCGGCGGAATCTATGGCAATATCGGTGCCCTTACCAATTGCTATTCCTACATCGGCAGTGATAAGTGCAGGGGAGTCATTTATACCATCACCTATCATAGCAACTTTTTTACCCTGTTCTTTTAATTCGCTTATATATTTTTCTTTTTCAGTAGGTAAAACTTCTGCAATAAACTCATCTGCACCGACTTCAGTTGATACAAATTCAGCGGCAGAAAAATTATCGCCCGTTAAGATTATAACTTTTTTATTTAATTTTTTGAATGCTTCAATGCTTTGTTTGCTTGTGGATTTTATTGTGTCAGAAATAGCTATTATACCAACAGCCTTTTTGTTTTTGGCGAAAACAATACTTGTTTTTCCTTGCTTCATAAATTCTTCGCTTTTTTCTCTGAATTCGCCTTCAGCAATTCCGTGTTGAAGCATAAATTTATAGTTTCCTGCAAACCAAAAATCATCGTTTATAGTGGCACTTACACCTTTTCCTATTTCGGCAGAAAATTCAGTTGAGGGTATAAGCTCTGCTTTTTCTTTTCGTGCCATTTCTTTAATTGCATTTGAGAGGGGATGCTCACTTCCGTTTTCTAACGAATATGCAAAAGATAAAAATTCACGTTCTGTAAGTGATTTATCTAAAACGTATATATCAGAAACCGACATTTCGCCCGAGGTTATTGTTCCTGTTTTGTCAAGTACAACTGTGTCAACAGATGACAAGGTTTCAAGTGCTTCAGCAGATTTAATTAAAATTCCGTTTTCTGCGGCTTTACCCGTTCCTGCCATAATGGCAACGGGTGTCGCAAGACCCAATGCACATGGACAAGAAATAACGAGAACGGTTATACCCATAGAAAGTGCAAAATCAAAAGCTTCACCGCTTATAAGCCAGGCTATAAAGGTCAAAATAGAAATTCCGATAACAATCGGCACAAAAACACCACTGACTTTATCAGCAAGTCTTGCAATCGGAGCTTTTGTATTACTTGCATTGTCTACTAATTTAATTATTTGTGCGAGAGTAGTATCGTTCCCGACTTTGGTTGCAACCATCTTGAATGTACCATTTGTATTAATGGTAGCAGATATTACTTCATCATTTTTCGCTTTATCTACGGGTAAACTTTCGCCCGTAACTGCAGATTGGTCAATTGATGCTTCGCCCTCAATAATAATTCCGTCAACAGCAATGCTTTCACCCGGGCGGATTATAAGAATATCGCCTGATTTGATTTCTTCAGCAGAAATGGTAACTTCAGAGCCGTTTCTTATTACATTAGCGGTTTTCGGTGCTAAATCAATAAGCTTGCCTAACGCATCAGAGGTTTTTGCTTTAGAGCGTGTTTCTAAATATTTGCCGATTGTAACAAGAGTTAAAATCATTGCGGCAGATTCAAAATAGAGCTCGTGAGAATATTTGTGAACTAAATCAAAATTACCGTTTCCTGCACCATAGCACATATAATAAAATGAAATCAAGCCATAAATAAAAGCGCACGACGAACCTATTGCAACTAACGAATCCATATTTGCAGCTCTGTGCAATAGGGCTTTAAAGCCTGAAGTGAAGAACTTTTTGTTTATTATCATTACAGGCACGGTAAGAGCTAACTGTGTTAATGTGTTTACTAAGGCGTTTTCTGTTCCCGAAAGAATTTGTGGCAGTGGAAGACCTAGCATTCCACCCATAGCAACGTACATTAGCGGAATTAAAAAGCAAACAGAAGAAATAAGCCTTTTTTTCATAGAATGTTGCTTATCGCTTTCAGCTTTTTTTCTTTTATCCCAATCAGTTCTTATGCTGCTTTTTTCGTGCATATCGTTATTTTTTAGTGCCGCACCATAGCCGATAGAAATAATGGCACTTATTATTTTGTCATCTGTTACGACCTTTTCATTATAAGAAACCGACATATTTTCATTTAAAAGATTAACAGATACACTTTGTACACCATCAAGTTTTTTTACTGTTTTTTCAATATTTGCCTGACAAGCCGCACAAGTCATACCCGTTATAGTGAATTCATTTTTCATATAAATATCCTTTAAAAATACTATACTAATATTATAACTTTTCTGAAAATTTTAGTCAAGACAATAAAAAACAACCTGAAAAAACTTATCATTTTTTCAGGCTGTTTTTAAATTAAGCAAGTGCTTTTTCCATTTTTATGTGCGGAACATTGGCCTCAGAAAACACATTTCCTACTTTTTTATAACCACACTTTTCATAAAATTGATGAACAGAAAATTTTGCTTCCAAGAAGAAATATTTATATCCTCTTTTAGAGAATTCTGTTTCAATAAAATTCAAAAGCATTTTTCCAAATCCATTTTTTCTGTACTCGGGTAAAAAACAGAATCTTTGAATTTTAAGTTGGTTTTCTGAAACTAAATTACATCTGGCAGTGCCTATAGGAATATTTTTATACAAAACCAGAATGTGTTCACACCGGGAGTCGATAGAGTCAAATTCGTCGAGTTCAATATCCTCGGGAACGTTAAATTCTTCAATAAAAACAGTTCTTCTTATATTAAGTGCTGCTTCTAAATCGGTTTGTGTTTTTGCAAATTTGATTTCTGTCATAAGCTTATTGAGGAGTTATTTCAAAGAATACTACAGCGTGAGGGTCTAATTCTGTATTAAGAATAAGTTTGCCTGTCGTATCAACTGTAGCGGTTGAATATACGGGTTCTAATTTTGATGCTTCTGTGTATTTAGGATAAAGTTCGTTGAAATAAATCTCGCGTTTTGCAGGATCCATTAAGGTTGTAGGAGCATCAATTGCAGGGTCTTGTGGTGACCATGAGAAGCAATCATCAGTAATGTTGTAAGTTTTTCTGTCTTCAACCCATTCATCAAAATAGTTGCAGTCATCATCAATAACATAAGCTTTGACGTTGAAAGTTTTGCCTATATATTTTGGTGCGTTAATAGCAAACTGAACTTTGATGTTTGCATCGTAATCGAGGTCGTTTTTGAAGTTATAAGCCATAACGCGTATTGTGTTTGTTTCTTCGTGAATAGCAGAAACAGCACCAATATCACTACCTTGAATGTTACCTGATTGTTGTTTAGCTGTAGGTAAAAGATTTGCACCTTCAAATAAAGCGGCGTTTTTAGCAACGTGATAGCTTACAGTAGGGTTACCTGAAAGAAGACCACCTGAAAGATATCCCCAAGAAGAGAAATAGCTGATATCATTGTTGAACATCTGAGTAATAAGTCTTGCGTCATAAGCAGCCTGATATGTGTAGCCTACCATTCTTGTGTGAAGCTCAGAACTGTTTACACCGCTAACTGTACCTTCAAGAATTCTACCTTCATCAATACCATATTCTAAATCTGTGAGGCCGAATTCTTCAGCGGCTTCTCTTATATGGTTAATTGTTCCGGGAAGGTCGAAACCGCTTGTGTAAGCGCAAGGATTGCTGTCATAGAATGATGCAGAAAGGTAACAGATTCTTGTTCCTTTTTCACCTGTTTTGTAGTTTGTGCCAACAGCACAGTGCTCAATAAAATCTCTTTCGTCCCAAAGCCCTTCTGTAACTGTCATTGAGTGAGCACCAACGTAAACATCTTCACCAATAGCAGAAATAAGAGCTTCTACCGTGTAGTCATAAAGCTTGCAGTATTCAACAAAGGCAGTTTTTGCCTTACCGTCAGGTGCTTTGAACCAGGCATTGTTTTCATATTCTGTCATAACACCAAAACGCCATGAAGCAACTTCTTCTTTGCCGAATTCTTCAACTAAAGCAGTAGCTAAAGCGTGAATGTAATTGTAATATACATCGTAGTCATCAGGTGGATATGGGTTCATACCAAAGCCGTGTTCTGTTGTAGCATCCTTTGAATATTTAAGCGGAACGCTGCCTAATTTAAGAAATGGCTTTGCACCTAAATTAACAACACCTCTGCAGTTATCAATGAGTACAGTGAAGTCATAGTCATCAAGAACTGTTTTATCAAGAGGGTCTACAAATAAATCTCTTGTTTCAGTACCACCTGAACATTGCATAAACTGAACGTAATCTACAAATTCAAAAATATTGTTTTCGTTGTTGATTGTTGCATCTTTAAAAGGATTACCTTCAATTGACCAGACATTAACGTTATTAACAACATTTGGTAAAACTGTATCAGTCGGTGCATTTGCATTGATGGTGAATTTGATTTCGTCATCAGGACGAACAGTTGTTTCTCCGAAATTGAAAGAACCTAAAAGTGTAATTATTACACTGAGTAATGCAAAAATTCTTTCGAAAATAGTTGCTGACATAAAAATTTACCCCTTTACATTTTTATTTAGTCCCATTCGGCACCGGTTACAGTGTCCATATCAATACCCATAGTCTCGTTTGCCTTTTTTATCAGAGAGAAAAGAGCAAATACAAACCCTGGTACTAATAGTGAGAATGCCACTATTCCTATTGTTGAGTTTCCTAAAATTGTAGTAAGCGGAAGGCTTATCATATAAGAAACAGCTACACCTATACCGGTGACTATAAACTGAGCGGACATACAAGAAGAGCGAAGATTTGTTGGCGAAGATTCACCAATCATCATAATTAAAACATCGTTTGTTGAGTAATAACTGCCTATTGCCGCACCGCAGAAGAAGCCTACAACGTATGGCTCCCAGGCGAGTCTTGCCCCAATATAAAAAGTAATGAAAGCAAGAAGACAGTTTAAAGCGGTAACAACCGCGGCAGGTTTTCTGCCTTTCCAGTCTGAAACGAACCCCATTACAACCTGTGAAACAGATAAACCAACAGGGAACATAAAAATTGCTGCGGTTACGGGACCTATGCTTACATAGTTCATAACCTCTTCACCTAAAGATGCGAATAATCCGTTTTCAACAAAATTCTGTGCATAACCGTAAGATAAAATAACCTGATAATCTATAGTGAAAATAAAACCTAAATTAGCAATTGCTGACGTAATGTAAAGCCATTTTAACTGCTTGTGTCTGAAAGCAAATTTTAAAGCGTGAACCAAACCGCCCTGAGCGTTTTCGCTTGATTTTTTATGCTTTTCTAATTCTCTTTCTTCGTCAGTCATTTTAAGATAACGAAGTCTTGAGTCTATAAATACGTCTGTCTCTCTCGCAGTTAAAAGTGCAATAAAGGAAGAAACCAGACCTATAATTGCAGGAATGAAAAATACATTTCTCCATTCAGAAGCATTATCCATAAGAAATCTTCTCAGAAGCGGTATAACCATAACTGACATATTTGCAATGAATTTAATTGACGAGTAAACCCTTGCACGATGCTTTGAGGGAGAAGATTCCATTATGTAGACAACATGCATATCGTGAGGAATAAAAAACTGCACCATTGCCGCACCTAAAAAATAAAGGATAAGGTTATTTGATAAGAAAATTATAAAAAGTGCAAGGCTCATTCCGAATGTATTTATAATAAGGAATTTCTTTCTGCCCCAACGGTCTGCAAGAGGTCTGTACAAAAGACC
Organism: Acutalibacteraceae bacterium; assembly: GCA_045646485.1. Classification (GTDB taxonomy): domain Bacteria; phylum Bacillota; class Clostridia; order Oscillospirales; family Acutalibacteraceae; genus DTU089. The sequence continues at coordinate 14,095 of JAZRKU010000049.1, read as the reverse complement.
TAACGCCTGAAAAGGAACCACCAGAACGGAAATAATATTTAAAATACCAACGGAACTTTCTCCAAAATTACTTAAAAGGTCACTTGCGATTTCTGTTTTCATTAACGTGCCTATTTGTGAAGCGATTTCGTCTGTTCCGTAAATAAGGGTAATAATAAAAACCAGATAAACAAAATAAAAATTCTTTTTGGGTCTGGCTTTCTCTTTTTCCCATTTTTTAATTTCTTTTTCGCGTTTTATTGCTTGCTTTTTTAATTTTTCAGGAGTAAGTGCTTTCGTCAAAAAAATCACTTCCTTTTAACAGGTTCAGATAATGAATGAATTGCGATGAAAGAATTATATCACAGATTCATAATAATTGCAATTACATTTAATTGACTTGAAAGCTGTTAAATGCTATAATTTTTATATTGAATTTTTACTTGCGATGAGGTATTTTTATGGATTACAAAAATGTAAATTTATCACCGGAAGAAAGAGCAAAATCTCTTCTTTCTTTAATGACTTTAGAAGAAAAAGTTGCTCAGATGGATATTATAAGAGGTGTAGAATTTTCTACAAAACCTCATAAACTTTATCATTGTGCAGTACATACTGATTCAGAAATATTAGAAGAAAAATTAAAAGAAACTCTGGGAGACAGAGGAATAGGCTTTATTCACGATTGCTATTCACATCCCGTACTTTTTAATAAATTACAGAAATTTGTTGTTGAAAACAGCAGATTAGGTATTCCGTGTATGTTTACGGGTGAAGCTCTGCACGGTATTCTCTGGCCGGGTGCTACAGTATTTCCTGTGCCGTTGGCTTTAGCTTCAAGCTTCGACAGAAATAACGTTAACAAAATCGGTAGAGCTATTGCAAGTGAAACACGTGCTTTAGGTATGCACGAAATTTTAGCGCCAAACCTTGATGTTGCACGTGAACCACGTTGGGGCAGGGTAGAAGAAACATTTGGTGAAGATACTTATCTTTCTTCTGAGCTTGCTTATCAGATTGTTACAGGTGAGCAACAGGACGGAAATATAGAAAGACCCGACGCAGTTGTTTGCGAACCAAAGCACTATTGCGTTCACGGTATTCCTGAGAACGGAATAAACTGTGCTCAGGCGAGAGTGGGCAGACGCGAAATTGAGCAGAGCTATTTGCCCGTGTTTGAAACTGCTATTAAAAAAGCCGGGGCTTACAACGTTATGGCTTGCTACAATGCAATTGACGGAGAGGTAGTGTTAAGTTCAAAATATTATCTTACCGACATTCTTCGTGAAAAATGGGGAATGAAGGGTTATGTAAGAGCAGACTGGGGTTCTGTTGTAAGACTAGTTAACCGTCACTTTACTGCGGCAACAGATGAGGATGCAATTTGCGATTCTGTCAATGCGGGTCTTGATATGCAGGGTTGTTGCGATTACGACACAAAAACCTGGGAAGAAACAATTGTAAAAAATGTAAAATCAGGCAGAATTCCTATGGAAAGAATAGACGACGCCGTTTTAAGAGTTCTTACAATAAAATTCAGACTCGGGCTTTTTGAAAATCCATATACAGATGAAAAGCTTCACGAAAGTGTAATAAGATGTGAAAAGCATTTGAATGATTCTCACGAAGCTGCAAAGAAGTCGATGACACTTGTAAAAAATAACGGCATATTACCTCTTGAAAAAGGTAGATATAAAAAAATTGCGTTGTTGGGACCGTCCGCCAACAGACAGAGATTGGGCGGATACTCATCTGTGCCTGATGGTTATGAATTGAAGTCTGTACTTGATGAATTGAAAATATTATTAGACGATGAGGTTGAAATCAAGTATTGCAATGGTTGTGGTATTCCGAAGGACCTCCACGTTGAAACGCAGGAGGGGCAACCGCATCTCGTTGAAGTTTATGATGAAGACGAAAAAGAGTGTATTCCTGAAGCAGTAGAAATAGCAAGAAATTCAGATATTGCTATTATCGTTTGCGGAGATAATACTTTTACAAGTAGTGAGGGGCACGACAGAGCAGATTTAAAATTAGCAGGTAAACAACGCGAGTTAATAGAAGCAGTAGCAAAAACAGGTAAGCCTGTTGTACTTGTTTTAGAAAACGGCAGAGCGGTAGATTTGTCGGTTGAAAGCGGAATTTGTGACGCTATTTTAATTGCGTGGTTTGGTGGCGAAACAGGTGCAAGAGCAATAGCTGAAACACTTGTCGGAATAAATAATCCTGCAGGTAGATTACCTGTTTCTTTCCCTCAGGATTCTTACAGAATTCCTTGTTATTACACAGTGCTTCCTAATAATACCGAGGTTATGTTTGAGGGTAGCAGACGAGCACGTTATGAATTCGGCTTCGGACTTTCTTACACAGAATTTGAATACAGTAATTTAAAAATTGAAAAATTAACCGAACTCGATTACAAAGTACTTGTTAATGTAAAAAATATTGGTAAAGTAACGGGAGACGAGGTTGTTCAACTTTACGTGAACGATAAAGTTTCATCAATAATAACACCACTTAAAGAACTCAAGGGCTTTGAAAGAATCACTCTTGAAGCAGGTGAAGAAAAGTCAGTGGAGTTTACACTCGGCTTTGATTCGTTCAAGCTTCTTAACAGAGATTTTGAATGGGTTGTTGAAAATGGTGAATTTGAAATTCTTGTTGGTGCTTCGTCAAATGACATAAGACTTTCAGAAACAATTAAAATAGAGAGATAATATGAATGAATTAAGCGAACTTTTTTCAAAAGTAAACAGTAACGAAACAATAGTTTTAGAAAAAAACAAGGTTTATGACGTAAGGCAGGACGATTCGTTTTTGCTTAAGGGTTACTATTGCTCAAATACCGCTAAAAAGGATGAGAATTCTGACGGTACACGCTTTACGGCGATTTATCTGAAAGAAAAGAAAAACATTGCAATTGACGGTAACGGAGCAGTTGTTTTGGTGCACGGCAAAATGACGCCAATGCTTTTTGACCACTGCGAAAACGTTACTGTGAAAAATCTTGTTATTGATTATGCGTGTCCGACAATGTCAGAATTCAAGGTGCTTTCTTCTGAAAACGGTATTTGTGAAATAAAAATAAACGATGATTGTTTGTTTGAGGTAAGAGGTAACGAGCTTTTCTGGATAGGAGAAAATGATAAAAACGGCAAGCCGTATTGGGAAGACAGTTACCATGGTAATAAAAGGCACATAAAGGTTTTTGATGAAAACACCTATGAAACACGTGATTTCAGACGAAGTGATTTGGATTTCAGCGAAATTGAAGTGTTGAATGAAAATATTCTGAGAGTCCGCTTTAAAAATCCTGAGATTTGCTTTAAAGAGGGCACAACAATTCAGACCCGAAACATAATTCGTGACCAGGTCGGCAGTTTTTTCGAAAGATGTAAAAATCTGCGTTTTGAAAATTTAAGAGTAAAATTTATGCACGGACTAGGTATGGTTTCACAGTTTTGTGAAAATGTTTCGTTTGTTGATTGTGATTTTACCCCTGCTTCTCACAGGACTGTTGCAAGCACTGCAGATTTCTTTCAATTTTCAGGTTGTAAAGGGCAGTTAGAAATTATAAATTGCAAAGCCCTCGGAGCACATGACGATTATATAAACGTTCACGGAACACACCTGAGAATCATAGAGCAAAATAATGAAGAGTCTTCGGTGGTTGTCCGCTTTATGCATCCCGAAAGCTGGGGATTTCAGGCGTTTGATGTAGGAGATGAATTAGAATTTATAAAATGGGATACATTAAAGCCATATTACAATGTAAAGGTTGTTGGCTTTACACGACTTAGCGATGTTGATATAAAACTTTATCTCGACGGCATTTTGCCAGAAACAGAAGTGGGCAAAGACGTAGTCGAAAATATTTCTTGGACGCCCAATTTAACCGTGCAGAACTGTTATTTCGGACAGACTGCCGGCAGAGGAATTCTTGCTACAACCCGAGGCAGGGTAATTATAGAAAATAATAAATTCTTCAAGCTGTGGGGTCCTGCACTTCTTATAGAGGATGATTGTAATTTCTGGTTTGAGTCAGGATATACAAAAGAGCTTGTTTTCAGAAAAAATGTAATTGAGGCTTGCGATTTCGGACCTACGTTTGACGGTGCACCTACTATAAGATATACGCCGAAGGTAATGAATGAAAATTCCGAAGAATTCGTTCACGGAAAACTCGTGTTAGAAAACAATCTTTTCAAAAATTGTTACGGCACCGCACACAAAATCCATCTTGAGTATTTAGAAAAAGCCGAAATTAAAAACAACGTTTTTGATAAAGAATTTGAGGTTGAAGCAATTCACGTCGGTGAGGTGCTCACAGAAAATAATCTGGTTCTCTAAAAGAGAAATCAGTTATGTTGAAAAAATACCAAAAGATTATTTTGCATATCGTGAGAATATGGAGAAACAGAGGGTATATAAAATATCTTTAGAAAAATAAACCTACAAAAACAAAAATCTCAAGTCATAGGACTTGAGATTTTTTTCTTATTAATTCTTTTAGCAGATATACTCTGTAAAATGTGTTGCGCGGTGAGGGAATGCCTTGAAAAAATCGGCGGCATCGTTTTTTAGTGTAACGCCATCAATAAAAACTGCGGTTTGCGACGTATGACCTTCACCTGCAAGAAGCAATCTTGCCGCGGCAGGTGGGGTGAGAGAAATATCGTAATCACCGCTGTCTCTTTTGGTAACAATCGCTTTGCCGTTTTTATATTCGACGTCAAAAATACCTTTGTTTTGTTCCAGCTCATCAAGGCTTAATACGCTGAATTTTCCATATTCTTCAGGATAGACATTGTTTTCAAGCAGTTTTTTCAAATTATAAATTCTCGCCGCAATGCCACCTGTATATTCATAACTTGTGCTATCTATTCTGTCAGCAATACAAGCAAATGGTGAGCCTGGATACTGCTTTTTTACAACCAGGGTTTTTACTATGCTATCATAGTTTCGTAAAAAACCGATAATTCCTGCAAGTGCCTCAGGGGTTAATGCAAATAATTCTTCTGCAACAAGCTCTTCCGGACGATTTACCGTAAAGCGAACGTAAGCATCTGCTTCACCGGACTTGTTACGGTGAATATAAGTGTAATCTGCATTTTCTAATGGTTTGTCACAAAAAAATCTTTTTTCTTCCCTTATAATCATAAGATTTTCTTTTTTTACGCATTGGTTATAAAGCTCACACAGTTCTTTAAATTGTTCGCCGTTATAAAGCTCAACGTCGGTATTACGCTCAAATTGAGAAAGATTATTAAAAGGTACTTTTATTGAGAAGGAACGATTGAGATTTGCAAACCCGAATTTTTCGTAATAGGAAATAGAAAATGGTGAGAGAAAGCTGACAGTTACGTCATTCTCAACGGCAGTTTTGCCGAACTCATCAAAGAGTGCTCTGACACCACCCATTCTGCGGTGTTCAGGTTGACTGCAAATGCCGTCAATAACGAGTGTGTTAATTATATTGCCACAATAGTTGCATTTGTAATTGTAAAGCTCTGCACCTGCAATAAGCTTTTCGTTGTGAAATGCACCAAGAACAGGCATTTCAACCTTGTTGTCTATTTCTTTATCGAATTTCCATATAAATGATGCGGCAGAAACCTTGAGAAAATCCGCAGCCTCTTCCGGTTTTATAAATCTTACTTCCATAATTGTTCTCCTAAATGTTGGTTAAGTGCTTATGTTTTAATTATACCATTACTTACTAAAAATTCAATATATGAAATTGGTAGTTTTAAAAAGTTTTATTCAGCGGGAAGACAAGAAGGTTTTTTCTTTTTGGTGCTATTCGCTGTTATCTGTTCTCTGAAATATTGCAACTTTTCAGATAATAGATAATAGCGAATAATAAACAATCCTTAATTTACAAACACTTTACTGTATGATATAATCAGTTCTATAAACTTGAAATTGTAAGCAGATAAAATTAAGGAGCTTTAAAAATGAAATATGTAAAAACTGAAAAATATGATATTGATATAATCAGACAAAAAATTATGGGACCTAACCCATTAAAATTAGAAGAAGAGCTTATGAAAGATAATAGCCTTAAAACAGATGATATTGTTATGGATTTAGGTAGTGGGCAAGGAATCACATCTGTATTTTTAGCAAAAGAATATGGATTCAAAGTCTACGCAACCGACCTTTGGAGCGAACCACAAGAAAATCAAAAATTCTTTACTGAAATGGGATTAACCAACAAACAAATTATTGCTGTAAAAGCAGATGCTACAGATTTGAAGTATGAAAAAGAGTTCTTTGATGCAGTTGTCAGTACTGATTCCTATAATTATTTCGGAAGAGATATCGACTATTTAGATGAAAAACTTTTACCTTTTGTTAAGAAAGGCGGTTATATTTATATAGTTGTTCCCGGTATGAAAAAAGACTGCCATGATAATATTCCAGAAGAATTGTTGTTATCCTGGACACCTGAACAATTAGACTATATTCACGACATAGAATACTGGAAAAATATTGTATCAAAATCCCGGAACAGCGAGATTATTTCTATTTATGAAATGGAAAGTAATGAAGAATGTTGGAACGATTGGATACAATGCGACAATGAATATGCCATAAATGATAAAAAGGCGATTGAAGCAGGGGCTTGTAAATATCTGAACTTTATTGCTATTGTTTTAAAGAAGAAACAAGTGCTGAAAACAAGTATCATTAAATAGCATAATTTTCAAAGGTGGTCTTTATGAATTATCAAATTATTCGTTTGAGTGATAAACCTGAAATAAAAGAACAGATGGCTGATTGGTTTCATGAAAAATGGAACGTGCCTTTAAAAGCATATCTTGAGAGTATGAATGACTGTCTGACAGGGAAAAACTCGGTTCCTCAATGGTATGTCGCTATGGAGGGTTCACGAATCATTGGCGGTCTGGGCGTGATTGAAAATGACTTCCATAACAGAAAAGAACTTACTCCGAATGTTTGTGCCGTGTATACAGAACCTGATAAACGTTGTCAGGGTGTGGCTGGGACATTATTAAATTTTGTCTGTGACGATATGAAGTCAAAAGGAATTGAAACATTATATCTTGTGACAGACCATACTTCTTTTTATGAGAGATACGGATGGGAATTTTTATGTATGGTACAAGGAGACGGAGAACCTGATATGAGCAGGATGTATATTCACAGGATAAGATAACTGTTTTTGTGTGGTTTCTTATCAGGCATTTTTATTAAAACAAGGAGATATGATATGAACAAGTCACAAAGTTTTACAGAAGGGAAAATTTTCTCACCACTGATACACTTCGCATTACCTGTACTTGTCGCATTGTTTTTGCAGGCTATGTATGGTGCAGTCGATTTGCTTATTGTTGGTCAGTTCGGTGGCGAACTTGCCGATGTATATGTGTCGGCAGTATCCACAGGAAGCCATATTATGCAGACATTAACCGTAGTTATTACAGGACTTGCTATGGGACTCACCGTTTTTGTAGGCGAAAAAATCGGAGCAAGAAAAAGTGATGAGGCAGGAAAAATTATTGCCAGCGGTATTTTTCTGTTTGGGGTTCTTTCGGTTCTTTTTACAGTTATAATGTTAATTTCTGCACCGGCGCTTTCCCGACTAATGCAAGCTCCCAATGAAGCATTTGCTGATACTGTACTTTATGTTGTAATTTGTTCCGCCGGAACAATATTTATTATTGCCTACAACCTGCTTGGTAGTATTTTCAGAGGTCTCGGAGATTCAAAAATCCCACTTCTTACAGTTACAATCGCATGTATTCTTAACATCTTGGGCGACCTGCTTCTTGTCGCAGTTTTCAGTATGGGTGCGGCAGGTGCTGCTATTGCAACAGTATTTGCCCAGGCAGTAAGTGTATTGCTCTCACTACTGATAATTCGTAAAAGAGAGTTACCATTCAGGTTTACACTAAAAGATATTAAACCTAACGGTGAATATATAAAGAAAGTATTAAAGCTCGGAACACCTATAGCATTTCAGGATTTGCTTGTCAGTTTTTCATTTCTTGTAATTATTGCACTTGTAAACAAAATCGGACTTACTGAATCGGCAGGTATCGGTATAGCAGAAAAGGTTGTCGTTTTTCTTATGTTGCTCCCATCTGCTTTTATGCAATCTATGTCTGCATTTGTTGCACAGAATATCGGTGCCGGTAAAAGGAACAGAGCCAAAAAGGCTTTGTGGTGCGGTATAGCATCCTCTTTGACGGTCGGGGTTGTAGTAGGATATTTCACGTTTTTCCACGGAAACATACTTGCAGGCATTTTCGCAAAAGATGCCGATATTATTAGGTTAGCTGCTGATTATCTTAAAGCGTATGCGTTTGATTGTATCTTTGTTTCATTCCTTTTCTCATTTATAGGTTACTTCAACGGTTGCGGTTACACAACTTTTGTAATGATTCAAGGTATTATCGGTGGTATCGGGGTACGACTTCCCGTTTCCTGGGCAATGAGTAAAATAGTTCCTGTATCCCTGTTCCGTATGGGACTCGCAACGCCCATATCAACCGTGGTTCAAATTATTTTGTGTGTTGCATTTTTTATTATTGTGCAACAATCTCAAAAGAAAAAAGAAAACGCATTAAATTCTGAATGCAAAACAGTTTAGAGTAGGTAAAGCGTATCCGAACCAGCCTTAAATGGCGGTGCTTTCGAGATATTTTGTTCGTATTTGACTGAATAGTTCAAAGCGTAAGAGCGACATCCTTTTGTAATTATTGCTTTTTGAAAAACGTAGTGATATAATTATAAAATGATAGAGGTGATGTGGTTTGAATTTATTACATATGAAATATGCCGTTGAGGTTGCGAGGCTTGGCTCTTTGGGTAAAGCATCTGAAACCTTGCTTATTGCGACACCCAACATAAGCCGTTCAATTAAAGAGCTCGAAGCAGACCTTGGTATATCTATTTTTGAGCGAACCACCAAAGGTATGGAGCTTACTCCAGAAGGAGAGGAATTCATAAACTTTGCAAAAAGAATTCTCGGTCAGATTGAGCAGGTTGAGGCTTTCTATAAAAAAGGCACTGCTAAGAAACAGGAGTTTTCTATTTCTGTTCCTCGAGCTTGTTATATCTCTGAAGCGTTTGCTGAATTTTCAAAATCACTTTCAGGTGAAGATGCTGAAATATTCTACAAAGAAACCAACTCTCAACGAACAATACGTAATATGCTTGAGCATGATTATAAATTAGGTATAATCCGTTATGCTGAAAACTATGATAAATATTTTAAATCAATGCTTGAAGAAAAAGGGTTTCAGTATGAATTAGTAACGGAATTTACTTATTCTCTCATAGTGAGTGCAGATAATCCTCTTGCAAAAAAAGAAAACATATCCTACGACGATTTAAAGGATTATATTGAAATCGCTCACGCCGACCCATATGTTCCGTCAATGCCTCTTTCAAAGGTTGTTAAAGAGGAACTTCCGGATAACATTAACCGAAGAATTTTCATTTTTGAAAGAGCAAGTCAGTTCGATTTGTTGTCAATGAATCCCGAAACATTTATGTGGGTTTCTCCTGCACCTAAAAGTCTTCTTGAACGATACAATTTAGTTCAGAAAAAATGTGGTGATAACAAAAAGGTATATAAAGATATTCTAATTTATAAAAACGGCTACAAACTTTCGAAGCTTGACCGTCAGTTTATTACTGCCTTGTGTGAATCTAAAAGAAAACACCTTTAAATTTAATAACAACTTAACCGATTTGAGTACAAACTCAAGTCGGTTTTTTGTTGCATTTTGGGGGTGTTATCATTTTTGATAATACTGCTTATATATTTTAAGAATTCCATAATTCGACAAAGGTTGTTAAAATAATAACAAAGTTAACCAAGGGCACAGTAAGTGCCCGATTAATTCAGTAATTATTATTAGGAGGATATATATGGACATCAAGTACGAAATTGTTGACAGCGTTGAAAAGCTTCAGGAAGCTATTGAACGCACAAGAGAGGCACAGAAAAAATTTGCTACCTACACTCAGGAACAGGTGGATAAAATTTTCCTTGCTGCTGCATCTGCTGCAAACAAAGCAAGAATTCCTCTTGCAAAAATGGCTGTAGAAGAAACAGGTATGGGTATCGTAGAAGATAAGGTTATTAAAAACAACTACGCTTCCGAATACATTTACAATGCTTATAAAGATGCAAAGACCTGCGGTATTATTGAAGAAGATAAAGCATTCGGTACAAAAAAGATTGCTGAACCTATCGGTGTCGTTGCTGCGGTTATCCCCACAACAAACCCTACATCAACCGCAATTTTCAAATGTCTTCTTGCACTTAAAACAAGAAATGCAATTATAATCTCTCCTCATCCCAGAGCAAAGAACTGCACAATCGCCGCTGCAAAGCTTGTTCTTGAAGCTGCAGTTGCAGCAGGTGCACCTGAAGGAATTATAGACTGGATTGACGTTCCTTCTCTTGAAATGACAAACACAGTAATGAAAGAAGCAGATATTATTCTTGCAACAGGTGGTCCCGGTATGGTTAAAGCCGCTTATTCAAGTGGTAAACCTGCTCTCGGTGTTGGTGCAGGTAACACTCCCGCAATCATTGACGACTCTGCAGACCTTCTTCTTGCTGTTAACTCAATCATTCACTCAAAGACTTTTGATAATGGTATGATTTGTGCTTCCGAGCAGTCAGTTATCGTTCTTGAAAATGTCTATGACGCAGTTAAAACAGAATTTGCAAGTCGCGGTTGCTACTTCCTTAATGATGCAGAAACAGAAAAAGTAAGAAAAACAATCATCATTAACGGGGCTCTTAATGCAAAAATCGTTGGTCAGCCTGCAGCAAAAATTGCAGAACTTTCAGGCGTAACAGTTCCAGAAGGAACCAAAATCCTTATCGGTGAAGTTGAAAGTGTTGACATCAGTGAAGAATTTGCTCATGAAAAACTTTCTCCTGTTCTTGCAATGTATAAGGCAACATCTTTCTCAGAAGCTCTCGATAAAGCAGAGCAGCTTGTTGCAGACGGCGGTTACGGCCACACATCTTCTGTATATCTTAACGAAGTAACTGAAACAGAAAAGCTTAATGAATTCGCTGCAAGAATGAAAACCTGCCGTATTCTTGTTAATACACCTTCATCACACGGTGGTATTGGTGACCTTTACAACTTCAAACTTGCACCTTCCCTTACTCTTGGTTGCGGTTCCTGGGGCGGTAACTCAGTATCAGAAAACGTTGGTGTTAAGCACCTTTTAAATATCAAAACAGTTGCAGAAAGAAGGGAAAATATGCTTTGGTTCCGTGCACCTGAAAAGGTTTATATCAAGAAAGGTTGTCTTCCTGTTGCTCTTGATGAGCTTCGCACAGTTCGTGGTGCAAAGAAAGCATTCATCGTAACAGATACTTTCCTTTATGAAAATGGTTATACAAAACCTATTACAGATAAACTTGACGAAATGGGTATAGCTCACACAACATTCTTCGATGTTCAGCCTGACCCTACACTCAAAAACGCAAAAAGCGGTGCGGCTCAGATGGCGGCATTCAAGCCAGACACAATCATTGCTCTCGGTGGTGGTTCTGCAATGGACGCTGCAAAGATTATGTGGGTTCTTTATGAACATCCGGAAGCAGACTTTATGGATATGGCAATGCGCTTCATTGATATCCGTAAGCGTGTATATACATTCCCTAAGATGGGTGAAAAGGCATATTTCATTGCTGTTCCTACATCTGCAGGTACAGGTTCAGAGGTAACACCTTTCGCAGTTATCACAGACGAAACAACAGGCGTTAAATATCCTCTTGCAGATTATGAACTTCTTCCTAATATGGCAATTATTGATACTGATTTCCATATGTCAGCACCTAAGGGTCTTACAGCTGCTTCTGGTATTGATGCTGTAACTCACGCAGTAGAAGCATACGCTGCAATGCTTGCAACAGATTACACAGACGGTCTTGCATTACAGGCTCTTAAAAATATCTTTAAATATCTTCCTCGTGCTTATGAAAATGGTCAGACAGATGTTGAAGCAAGAGAAAAAATGGCAAATGCTGCAACAATGGCAGGTATGGCTTTTGCAAACGCTTTCCTTGGTATTTGTCACTCAATGGCACATAAACTCGGTGCTTTCCACCATCTTCCTCACGGTGTAGCAAATGCTCTTATGATTGAAGAGGTTATCCGCTTCAATGCTTGTGAAGCACCTGCAAAGTTGGGTACATTCTCGCAGTACGACCACCCACACACTCTTGCTCGCTATGCAGAAATTGCAGATTATCTCGGTCTTGGCGGTAATACAGATACCGAAAAACTTGAAAATCTTATTAAAGCAATCAACGAGCTTAAAGCAACTGTTGGCATCAAAAATACAATCAAAGATTACGGCATTGATGAAAAAGTGTTCCTTGACAATCTTGACGAAATGGTTGAACAGGCATTTGACGACCAGTGTACAGGTGCTAACCCACGCTATCCTCTTATGAGCGAACTTAAAGAAATGTATCTTAATGCTTACTATGGTAAACATTTCACAGAAAAAGCAAAGCCCACAGCAGCAGATGTTGCAACAGGTATGACTGCAAACGCAGTTAAAACACCTTATACAAATGGTAAGAAAGCGTAAGAGAGAGGAGAAACAGAAATGAAACTCGATAGAGTTATTGCAGTAAGAAATAATAAAACTATTTACCGTGATGGGGATAAATGCGTTAAGGTTTTCGATGAGGATTACTCAAAATCAGATGTTCTTAACGAAGCATTAAATCAGGCGAGAATTGAAGAAACAGGACTTAATATTCCTAAAATCGTTGAAGTAACAATGGTTGAAGGCAAATGGGCTATCGTTTCAGAATTCATTAAAGGCAAAACACTTCAGCAGCTTATGGATGAGGATGCAGAAAAGAAAGATGAGTATATTGAATTACTTGTTGACCTTCAGTTAGAGGTTCATTCAAAGGTTTGTCCTCTTCTTAATAAGCTCAAAGATAAAATGAACCGCAAAATCAGTGCTTCTGAGCTTGATGCTACAACTCGCTACGACCTTCACACAAGACTTGAAGGTATGCCCAAGCACAACAAGGTTTGTCACGGCGACTTTAACCCTTCAAACATTATCATCGCAGAAGACGGCACAGCATATATTCTTGACTGGTCCCATGCTACTCAGGGTAATGCTTCTGCAGATGCAGCAAGAACATATCTTCTTTTCTGGCTCAATGGCGACATTGAAGGCGCAAAGAAATATCTTGATTTATTCTGTGAAAAGAGTAACACTGCAAAGCAGTATGTACAGAAATGGATGCCTATAGTTGCTGCTTCTCAGTCTGTAAAGGGTAACGAGAAAGAAAGAGAATTCCTTCTTACATGGGCAAATGTTGTTGACTACGAATAAGAAAGTGGGTATAAAAAATGAAAGTTACAGTTTGTATCGGTAGTTCCTGCCATATTAAAGGTTCTCGTCAGGTTGTTGAACAACTTCAGTACCTTGTTAAAGAAAACAATTTAGGTGACAAAGTTGAATTAGGCGGCACATTTTGTATGGGTAAATGTCAGCAAGGCGTTTGCGTAACTGTTGATGATGCCTTCTTCTCAGTAACACCAGAAACAGTTGAAGAATTCTTCAACGATAATGTAAAAGGAAAAATATAAAAATGATAATTCAGGTTTGTGTCGGCAGTTCTTGCCACTTGAAAGGTTCTGCGGAAATTGTTGAACTTTTTCAGAAAGCCGTTGAAGAAAATCATTTAGAAAATGAAATAACACTTGTCGGTAGTTTTTGTATCGGCAAGTGTAATCGTGTGGGCGTAACAGTTCAGATAGATGATGATATTCACACCGGCATAACAAGAGAAAATTTCAAAGAATTTTTCAAAGAAAATGTTTTGGAAAGGGTGTAACGGGAAATGCCTAATTGTTTAACATTAAAAAAATCCAACTGTAAAAACTGCTATAAGTGTATTCGCCATTGTCCCGTTAAGGCAATACGTTTTTCGGGGAATCAGGCTCATATTATTGGAAATGAGTGCATTCTCTGTGGTCAATGTTTTGTTGTTTGTCCTCAGAATGCAAAAGAAATTGTTGATGAGACCGAAAAAGTAAAAGTATTTTTACAAGCAGGGGAAAAGGTTATAGTG
>JAZRKU010000048.1:0-14435 GCA_045646485.1 Acutalibacteraceae bacterium | reverse complement strand
TACCCTACTTCACCTAATGGATATAATGCGAATGCTCCATATTTTGCTAATCAGCCTTATGCTGGGCCGCAACAGCAACAATACCCTGCACAAACAACTTACCCTGCACAAACTTACGAAAACCCTGTAAAGAAAAAGCAATCTAAAACAGGCAAAACAATTTTTACAATTCTTATTGTTCTTTGCATTGCGGTTGCCGCTATTCTTATAGGTACATCTCTTTCAGGTGACAATTCATTTACAAATGGCGACAGTTCAAAACCTAACACTGAGAAAATTGAAGGTGCTGTTCCAAGCGTTGAAAAATCACCTTATGAGGCACAGGAATATTCTGGTAAGGGTGCTATGACTCCAACACAGATTTACGATGAGGTTAAAGAGTCTAATGTAGCAATTCTTGTTTATTACCAGAATCAAAAAGCAGGCGAAGGTTCAGGTGTTATTGTAGGCGAAAAATCCGGTTACACATATATTATTACCTGTGCACACGTTATTGCGGGAACTGGTATGAATGTTCAGGTGCAATTCTACGATTCAAAAGAATACGATGCACAGATTGTCGGTATAGACAGTAAAACCGATATAGGTGTTGTACGCGTTAAGAAAACAGGCTTTAAGGCAGCAACTTTTGGTGATTCAGATTCACTTAAAGTAGGCTCTCCTGTTTATGCAATTGGTAACCCTGCCGGTACCGAATTTTTCGGTTCTTTCACAAATGGTATAGTTTCTGCACTCGACAGACCTATCGCAACAACCGAAAATGGTTTCTACGATTTACCTTGTATTCAGCATTCAGCGGCAATCAACCCAGGTAACTCCGGTGGTGCCTTAGTTAATGAATTTGGTCAGATTATTGGTATAAACTCTTCAAAAATTGCTGCAACTGACTACGAGGGTATGGGCTTTGCAGTACCATCAGAAAAGGTTCTTGAAATTTATAACGAGCTTATTGAACACGGTTATGTTACAAACAGACCAATGCTTGGTATTCAGTATTATGCAGTATCAAATGACCCAACCTACTCTGCACTTGCTTGGAAAAATAATCTTCCTTATGGTTCAATTGTAATAGCAAGTATTGCAACAAACAGTAGTGTTAATGAAACAAACATTAAAGTTGGCGATATTATTACTGCAGTTAATGGCAAAAAACTTGATGATACTGACATTATTTTAGAAGCAATTGAAAACGCCAAAGTCGGTGACAAATTAACTCTTACTGTTGTTCGTCTTGATAACAGTGGTGCAGTTGCCACTACTTTCGATGCAGAAATCACATTAGTTGAAGATAAAGGTAACACAGTTTATCAGGAGACAGTTACTGAGCAACAACAGCAACAACAAGTTCCTGAAGATTACTACGAACAATTCCCATTTAATCCTTTTGGTTATTAAAAATGATGCACCCGAAGAATAAAAATTCTTCGGGTGCAATTTTTCATTTTATCCCTAAACTCCCCATTATCATTTTCAGTTCATTCCACTCTTCAATAAGCTCCTGCAACTCTTGTTCACCTGACTCAGTAATTGAAAAATACTTTCTCGGCGGTCCTTCTGTACTTTTTTCTACAGTTGAGCTTATTGCATTCCTTTGTTCAAGCCTTCTTAAAATCGAATAAAATGTGCTTTCGTTTACTTCTTTAAAATACTCCCCTACTTTTTTTATAAGGTCATACCCATAAATTGATTTGCTTTCTTTAACAATCCAGAAAATACACATTTCGAGTATCCCTTTTTTTATTTGTGCATTCATTTTCTTGCTACTCCAATTTTTTTATTTAATATAAGTGCTATTAAAGCCAATACCAAAAATTCAACAAGGAAAGAAACAACGACCAAAGTGTTCATACTAATGTCATTATCAATTATACTTATGCAAAAAAGTTCTGACTGTACAAGACATGCAAAAGCACTGTAATTTATAGTTGTACTCAAAAAGTACTTTGAGCCTTTTAAAAACATAAGAATAAAATCAATAATTCCACATACAAACAACACTAAAAAAGAAATATCTATTATATTTCCCGTAAGCATTTGTATTGAGTATGTAATAAACTGATTTAAAGAAAAAATCATAAAGAAAGAAAAACCAACAATTATAATCAATGGTATTATTGACAAAATAATTACACCAAAATTATCTTTTGATTTCAATTCACTATATTGAGAAACAAGACTTAATTTCTTACCCCAAAGAAAATATGTAGCGAACAAAAACATTATGCTGAGAAATAACAAAATAATCGAGAAAAACACATACATATTCCAACTCATTCGCCTTATGCTATTCATAGCAAAAAAAGATATAACCAATAATGCAAAATAAATTATGCTGCCGATATACTCTTTGCGTTTATCAATTTCAAGTGATTTTACAATATCTTTAGGCTTTTCGTGAATTACGCCTTCCCCCATAAATCCCGAATAATCTTCTAAAATCCCTTGCATATCGTCGAAGTTCGCAATTGGCAAAAGCCTTAAAGTAAGCTCCTTAATAAATTTGTTTTTCATAAAATCAACCCCTTTTATTTTTCAGTAGTACTGTGCAATAAACAGTACCCTGCATCTATACAATAACACACTACTGTTCATTAGTCAATAGTAAATTTAGTTACGAGTATGCAAGTGGCAAGTTTTAAGTGCTAATACAAACAAAAATCTATCATTGAGAAAATTTCAAATGATAGATTTTTGCATTTATGATTTTTAAATTAAAACTAACCCAAACAATAAACCACCGACAAAACCGGAGATATGCTCAAAAGCAGTAGCTTTACCTACAAGCATTCCGCCGATTGTGTAAACGGCAAGAACAATAAGTGCCACAAGTGGCAACCCCGAAAACATAAGTGTCCCGTTTTTTATAGCGAGCATAATAAATACGGCAATAAGGCCATAAATACCTGTTGATGCACCCTCACCCTCCTGCAATTTGTAAACAAACGCCATAAAAAGGCCTGAAATCAGAACGGAACCCAAAAAACAGATTGCAGTTTTTATAGAACCAAGCTGTGACTCTACGGCATAACCGACAATAAGCATTGCTGTAATATTTGAAACAATGTGCCACGTTCCTATATGAAGAAGTGACGATGACACCAATCGCCAGATTTCACCTTTTTTAATTCTTTTCGGTGAAAGATGTAAAGCGCGATTTATGTAGCCTTTATTATGTCCCGTCCACAGTTTTTCCTTAAGTGTTACTGTTGCAGTTTTTGGAATAACCCAAAAATTATCAAGCACATAAATCACAAAAATCAACATGCAAAAAGCTATTGTAAAAACAGGCATTTCTTCAACTCCTTTGTTTATTCAATTCTAAACACATTCTTCTATATTGTCAAGCATTTATAGTGGCGATATATTTACTAAACCAAAATGCAATATAACTGCACTTGAAACTTGCACACTTACAACTAAAAAACTTGACAAACCCCTGTAGAACATCTAAAATACTAACATATTAAAACGAAGCGTGGTGTAAAAATGCAAAGAATTCTCGGTTGCGTGAGAAACGCGGTTGATACTTATAATATGATTGAAGATGGCGACAAAATCGCTGTAGGTGTTTCGGGTGGTAAGGATTCAGTATTACTTTTAAAAGCACTGTGCGGTTTAAAAACATTTTACCCTAAAAGCTTTGAGATTGTAGCAATCACTCTTGATATGCGTTTCAACAATACTGATGGCGATTTTTCTGAAATTCAGAAAATCTGCGATGAATACAACATTCAGTATGAGATAAAAAGAACTGAGCTTTACGATATAATTTTCAACGTAAGAAAAGAAAATAACCCCTGCAGTCTTTGTGCGAGGATGAGACGCGGAATTCTGCACGACACTGCCAAAGAATTCGGTTGCAATAAAATCGCTTTGGGGCACCACCTTGATGATGCTGCAGAAACTTTTTTAATGAATCTTTTCAGCGAAGCAAGAATTGGTTGTTTTCAACCTGTTACATATCTTTCAAGAAAAGATATTACTATGATAAGACCGCTTATTCACCTGAGTGAAAACGACGTTGAAGCTGCTGTAAAAAGGCTTAATCTGCCAATTATAAAAAGCAAATGCCCTGCTGACGAAAACACAAGACGTGAAGACGTTAAAAAGCTTATAAGAGAATTAAACAAGCAATATGAAGACGTTCCGCAAAAAATTACAGGAGCAATAAAACGAAGTCATATAGACAATTGGTGATTGACATTTTTCACAAAAAATGGTATATTTATTTGTATAGTTATTTTAAATTTAGTTCTAAAACGGAGTGTGTAGGATGACAAATATTCAAGAAATTTTCGGTTGCCAGGTTTTTAATGAAACCGTTATGCAAAGCCGTTTACCCAAAGATACTTATCGTTCTCTTATAAAAACTATAAAAGATGGTAAAACTCTTGATATTGACACAGCAAATGTAATAGCAAACGCTATGAAGGATTGGGCAATAGAAAAGGGTGCAACTCATTTTACACACTGGTTCCAACCTATGACAGATGTTACTGCCGAAAAACACGACAGCTTTATAACACCTGTTTCAGGTGGTAAGGTTATGCTTGAGTTCTCTGGTAAAACTCTTGTTCGTGGTGAGCCTGATGCATCTTCGCTCCCTAACGGCGGACTTCGCTCTACGTTTGAAGCAAGAGGCTACACAGCCTGGGACCCTACCTCTTTTGCGTTCATTAAAGACGATACATTATGTATTCCTACCGCTTTCTGCTCTTATGGTGGTGAATCTCTCGACAAGAAAACACCCCTTCTTCGTTCTATGGAGGCAGTTGACAAACAAGCGTTAAGAGTTTTAAGACTTTTCGGCGAAACACAGGTTACAAGAGTAACAACTACCGTTGGCGCCGAGCAGGAATATTTTTTAATTGATAAAGATGTTTATAACAAACGTCCTGACTTAAAACTCTGCAACCGCACTCTTTTCGGTTGCCGTGCCGCTAAAGGTCAGGAGCTTGACGACCACTATTTTGGTAAAATAAAGCCTCGTGTTTCTGCTTATATGAAAGAGCTTGACGAAGAACTCTGGAAGTTAGGTATTCTTTCAAAAACAAAGCACAACGAAACTGCTCCGGCACAACACGAGTTAGCACCGATTTTCACTTCTGCTAACGTTGCAACAGACCACAACCAGCTTATTATGGAAATGATGAAAACTGTTGCTGACAGACACGATATGGTTTGCATACTTCACGAAAAACCGTTTGAAGGCATTAACGGTAGCGGTAAGCATAACAACTGGGCGATTTGTGAAGACAACAAAATAAATCTTTTGAACCCCGGTGATTCGCCATCTCAGAACACAAGATTTTTACTTTTTATCACTGCAGTTATCAAAGCCGTAGATGATTATCAGGAGCTTTTACGTGCTTCTGTTGCTACAGCAGGTAACGACAGAAGACTCGGTGCAGGCGAAGCACCCCCGGCAGTTATTTCTATATTCTTAGGTGATGAATTAACCGCAATTTTTGAAGCTCTTGAAAAAGGCGAACTTTATAAAGAAAGAAAGCCTTCAGACCTTGAAATAGGTGCAAGGGTTCTTCCAAAATTACCACAGGATACAACAGACAGAAACCGTACTTCTCCTTTTGCATTCACAGGTAATAAATTTGAATTCCGTATGCTCGGTTCTTCTGCATCAATTGCTGACACAAACACAATTCTTAATACTGCCATTGCAGAATCATTAAGAGTATTTGCAGACGAGCTTGAAAATTCAAATGACTTTGACACAGACGTTCTTGAGCTCATAAAGAGAACCATTAAAAAGCACGAAAGAATTATTTTCAACGGCAATAACTATGCAGAAGAATGGCACAAAGAAGCAAAAAAACGTGGCTTACCTGCTCTTAATTCAACTGCTGAAGCACTTTCTTATGTTGCAGATGAAAAAACAGTTAAGCTTTTCACAGAACACAAGGTATTCACCGAAAGTGAACTTATCTCAAGACGAGATGTTAAACTCAATACATACTCAAAAACACTTAAAATCGAAGCACTCACAATGCTTGAAATGACAAAACGCGATATTCTCCCTGCTGTTATAAAATTCAAGGGCAAGCTCGCAAATGAAATAAACGCTCTTTCTGCTATAGGCACTGAAATGGATTGTTCAGTTGAAAAATCTCTTTTACTCAGAATTTCTAAATTATCTATGAAATTAGGCAGAGCACTTAAAACGCTCGAACAATTAACAGATAAAAGTGACGATTTCTCAACAAGTCAGGCAGAAGCAAATTATTATAAAGATAAAATGATTCCTGCTATGGATACTTTAAGAACTATTGTTGACGAATTAGAAACCATAGTGGCTCGTGAAGATTGGCCATATCCGAGCTACACAGAAATGCTTTATAGCGTAAGATAATAAAAGAAATGATTGAAACAGAATTCACAAAAATTCTGTTTCAATCAAACTCACTAAATTTATACATCATGAATTCTGCATTGTGCATTGTGAATTCTGCATTGTGCATTGTAAATTCTGCATTTTGCATTCATACGCGGGTATGGTGGAATTGGCAGACACGCAAGATTTAGGTAACATACTCTAAGTGCAAGGGCTTGAAATGTGCCAAAATCAGTGATAAAATAGTGATGAAAATCACGCTAAAAAGTTAATATGCGGGTGTGGTGGAACTGGCAAACACGATAGATTTAGGTTCTATTGGAGAGATCCTTGCAGGTTCGAGTCCTGTCACCCGTACCAAAATAAAAACTCTCAAGTCGCAGGACTTGAGAGTTTTCATTTTTTATATTTTATTGGGCAAACTTTCACTTATTTCATTAGTTATTCTGACAAATCTTCAACATTGTCATAAAGCCAGTTCAAAAAGTTGTTTATGAGCTTAGCAATTGCTTAATAACCGTCAGGAATATTACGCAGTTCATCAGATCGATAATTACGCATGCAATGCCAGTAATACAAAACACAGGAAAGGACTTTAAGCGTCGGTATCACGAAAAGGAAATAAAAAAACACCGGATGAAATAAGTACAGATTATCTCTGTCCCTATCTTCATACGGTGCTTTGGTAGTCAACAAATATTGCTTCGCTTACACACTACAAAGATTAAAATATTAATTACTTAAAATATTTGTTTTTCGTTCTTCCTCTTAATGAAAAACTAGCCAAATCATACAGAAATGTGGTATGTATTTTTCTTTTACTTCTTTTGTTTATTATACCAGAGACGCTCATTTCAATATTGGGTAATAAATATGGGTTTTCCAATGTGGGTGATAGACCTAGCTTTACTTCGTAACTTATAGGTTTTTTGTTCAATTCATGTGAAATGGTCTCGGTTATTGCGTTAATGTCCTTTAAGCTACCAATATATGCCATTACATCTCCGGAGTTCAAACATTTATTCATTTTATCAATGCTTTTTCTGAATTTAATAACATTTTTGTTATTTCTTAATTCTAATGCTATTTTTAATTCGTCAGTCGGTTCGTTTGCATTAGAACGGATAAAAGAATAAAGAATCGGGAAATCTACTTTTTTGAGTTGATGTTCGTACAAATCATTCATATGTTCAAGAAAATCTTGAATATCTTTCTCTAAAGACTGTATATACTTTTCGGTTAAATTAATCTTATTATTAAACAAATTATTTTCTTGTAATACTTTTGCTCTTAACGGATGTGGTAGAAAATCATATCCATTTGCATTTGCAACATCAAGATAAGATGTCGCTCTTTTTAATTCTCTATTTTTATATATTTGAAAATCATTTAAATCATTATGATATTGTAATTGGGTATGACCTGATAATCCGTACATTGCCTCATCTGGCAGAAAAAACTTATTTTCAATAATTTCATTTAATTTGCTATCTCCTGAAAAATGTTCTTCAACAATTTTTTCAAGCATATCAGCCAAACGCATACTTCTAGAATTTGTATGTGCTCGATTGACATATATTTTGTCCCATAAAACTATAGCAGACAAAAAGTTTTGCCAACATAGGTCGTTTTCTTCATTTCTTTCAAGTATTGTTCTGTAACCGCTGTGTATATAATCTTCTTCACAGAATAAATCATCGGTTGAGTATTTACTAATTATACAAGCACTTAATCCTAAATTATCTAACATTATTTCAGACATATAAACACCTCTTATTCTATAATGTTAATAAAAATATTCTCTTATTTATTATAAAATATTTAAATACCTCATACATTTCAATGGTTCTTGCAAAAATGCTTGCTTTTTCGACAAAAACGCTTATTTTTGACTCGTCAAGCTAAAAAACCGTACCGTAGTTGTATGCTACGATGCGGTTTACTCTAATTTTTCACTTATCTTTTCAGTAACAAATCATATTCATAACTGTCGCCCTGATAGCTTTCTTTTATTCTTGCAATAGGTTCAATAAAACCAGTCTTTTTGTACATATAACGTGCTCTTGCATTATTATCTTCAACACCAACGGTGAATTCACTATAACCGTTTTCCGTAAGAGCTTCCAACACATTTTTCAGCAGATATGAGCCTAACCCTTTGCCTTGATAGTTTTCGTGGATACGAAATGCATAT
This sequence comes from Acutalibacteraceae bacterium, assembly GCA_045646485.1. Taxonomy (GTDB): domain Bacteria; phylum Bacillota; class Clostridia; order Oscillospirales; family Acutalibacteraceae; genus DTU089. The sequence goes on along the minus strand of JAZRKU010000048.1, from coordinate 5,892 downwards.
AAATATGCTCGTTTGCCTTTTTCAGCAAAACGGTTATCATCACTAATGTATTTTACTCTCAGTTCACCGATAATCTTATCCCTATCAAATAAAGCAAAAATATTAATAACCCCATTTTCAATATCTCTTGTGTTTTCGGCAATCATATTATCAATATCTTTGTAGTTAAAAAGCTCTGTTAGCATAAAAAGTTCGTTTGTTTTAAGTCTTTTGACGATGTTCATATTATTATCTCCGATATTTATACAAAAATTTGACTTTATAGACACATAGTATATAATAGTTCTTGATTCGTTTTGAAAGGAACTGATATTAATGGATAGCACAAAAATTTGGAATTTACAAGAAATTATCAATGAGATTGTCAATAACCACAATGAAATTGAAGAAATATATTTGTTTGGGTCCAGAGGATATAAGACCGGCAGCATACGGTCAGATATTGATTTGTTAGCTATAACAAGCAAACCAATAACTTTGTCAGAAATAAATGAATGGTTGCCTTTGATGTTTCCTCCCGTTGATTTATTTATTTCGTATGATAATACAACTGCAATTTCGTCTGCTAATGGTAGTTATATTAGCAAAAGAGGAGATATAAGTCTTGTCGAACAACTTGACGGAATCTGTTTGTGGAAAAAAGGCGAAGATTTTAACAAAGAATTTACAGATTGGGAGCAAAAAACTCTATCAGATATTGATTTTAAAATGAGCATTTTGCCGTCAGCTGCAATAAATACCCAGACTCAAACCGTAGAAGAATTAATTCAGGAAATTGAACGTCAGGGAATCAAAACATTTTATGCTGGTAGTACATGGAAAGATATAGCTAAGTCCATAGTCCATATTATTGTATCAGCATCATCAAAACCAAAGAATTATTCTCGAAGAGCGAATTGTTTTTCTTTTGATAAGATAAAGCTTGAAACAGAATATGATTTTCAAAACTTTATACATATTTTGTTAAGACCCATGTTTCCTACTATTGAACCAGAGAATATCACTATAACAATTGACGGAAACGAAAAGAAGGCTGACTTTGGAATTGCTCAAAATAAAATTATCGTTGAGGCAAAGCATATCAAAGATACTTCATCTAAATCAGCTGTCATAAAGACCCTTGAAGGACTGAAAAGTTTTTATTCTGCTAATAGTAATGTGAAATGTTTAATATTTTTTGTATTATATGAACCTAATGTTGCATTGGATGAAAGCATATTAAACGGACAATTTGATGGTTCTTATGAAGAAATTCCATTCTTTGTTAGGTTTATTAAAAATGAATTCAATTAACTGTTTTCCATGCTTTTTTAAGTTCTTTTATACTCTGATAACGCTCGTTTCTGTTGTCGCTTACTGCTTTTGTTGCAACCCAAAACGCATCATCTGACAATTGCCAATCTTCTCGGTTTCGGTTGTAATTGCCAAACAGAGCAAAGGCAAATGCACCGGCACAGTAAACATTTGTTATCTCGTCAATATCTGCACCAAGTTTATATTCTTCAGGCGATTGAAATTTTGAGCTCCCCCACATTCTTCCCATATCGTTAATACACGGTTGTTTTCTGAAAAAGTCAATATCACAGATTGTTGTTTTGCGATTCTCGGCATCGTACATAATACTTCCATCGTAAAAATCAACTGCAACATATCCGCTTGAATTTGTGTAGTCCAAAAAATCAAGAATATCATTAAAAACAGTAAGCCTATCCGCAACAGGTAAGTTCATAAATCTACGATGTTCTGCAGGGTACATTCTGCCCATACAGTCACCATCAACCCATTTGAACACCATTGCAAAGCCTTCATTTATTTCTTTAGTTTCGACAAATTCAATAAGGTTTTTATATTTCAAATTCTCATACACGGGTAAGGTTGATTTCAAACGCTCAACCGCATCTTCAGGAGTACCGTTATAGGATTCAGTCGGTGCACCTGCGAATTTAACAAAATACCTTTCACCATCCTTTTCCGTACCGAAACAAATATTACCCGAATCCTGGTCATCAAACACTTTGAACACCTTTCCGTATTGGCTGATAAAACTGAAATCGAAAGGTGCTTTCATTTTATACGGCAGACCATCTATATATTGCAAATAGTAACCCTTAAAATACCAACTCGGCACAGGATTCTGCATATTGTCATACCATTCGAGAACGTCTTTTGCTTGATTGAGCATTGTCTGAATTTCACCGTCACCAAAAGGAATTGCCCACGGAATTGATGAAAGCATATTACTGCTGATATAAAGTGCAAGGAGCTTCCAGAAATCCATTGGCACTTCATCATCAAAATATCCATTGACAATACCTGAAGCAAAAAGCGGAGCTGACTGTGCACACCACACAATGCGATTGAATTCTTCCCACGGGTCACCAAAATCATACCGGTCAAAATCTATGATTACTATTTTGCTATTTTCAATCATCATATTACCGATATGATAATCTCCGTGCTGGTAACATTGCGGTCTGTTTTCCAGCAAATATCGGTTAGCTTCTATGTAATCAATAATATGTTCAGCACCATTAAATTTTATAGGACAGTCATTATACATCTGTATTTTTCTGTCCATCTTCCTATTGAATCGCTCTTCCCAATCGGGTTGGTCTGCGGGTGCAGGAATTGAATGAATTTTCTTTAAAATTCTGCCTGCTTCAAGACCGAGCGCATACTGCTCTGAATCTGCAAGAAGTGGAACAACTTCATTTGCATCTTTGCCATCAATCCAAGTCTGTAATATGTAAACACCTTCGTCATACTTACCGAAGTCAACAGGCTTGCACATAGGTACACCGAGCTTTTCAACTTGCTTTTGCATAAGGTACATATTTTCACGGTTTGCACTCTTTTCAAAAGGTGTAACACGCAGAAGATATTTTGTTCCGTCAGCAGTTGTGACACAATATTTCTTATCAACCGACCAACCTTTGTTTATAGGTTCTTTTGATATAAAATCAATCATTGTAATATCCTTTCAACCATTCCACAGACTGTTTCAATCCATCAATTGTTTTTGTTTCTAAAACCACACGACAATTTCGCTCTTTTGCAAGGTTAATATATTTTTCAACATCCATTTCACCTGTACCGAGTGCAAGGTGATTTTTTCTGCCTTGAGCATCGTGCAAATGAATATGACACAGGTGTTCTTTGTGCTTCATAATAAAATCTTCATCTGTACCACCTATGCCGTGATTATGCCCTACATCAAAAGTCAAAGCAAATACTTTACTTTCTAAAAGTAGTTCAATCGCTTCTTTTTGGAAATCTTCGTAGCCGTCACAGTTTTCAATACAGATTTTTATATCATTTTCCCCGATAGCAGATTCACACATATTCCTGAATTCAACAATACTTTTAAGATACTGCTCTTTGTATTCCGAGAAAAGAAGCACTTTTCTGTCAGGCAAGGTAAAATATACACCCTTTGCCATATGCATATTAAGAACTTTAATATCAAGCTGCTTTGCAATTGCAATAGTGTCAGCAACAGTTTTTATATAAGCCTCTGCAACATAAGGATTGAAATCACATACATTCAGGTTTTCGTCAAGGTGAATGGTGTAGTAAATGCCGTATTTATCAGCAATACTCTTAAAATAATCAACATCAATTTTATCAAGCTGATATTGTGGCAGATTCATATTGAGTTCAATAAAATCAAGTCCTAATTCTGCACACAATTTCGCACACTCTTCAATAGTGCTTGTTTCAATTAGTGTGGGCATACCGTAGTTATGTAATTTCATATTCTTATCCCCCTTTTCAATATTTTCTCCAAAAAATCAAGGCACCTCCGAAAACGGAGATGCCTTTAAATTTACAGAAAGATATATTACATCAATCGCAAATGGACAAAATGGCATCTCTGTTTCGTAACATAATATTAATTGTCATTTCGTCCACCTACCTTTCAGTAATTTTCTACATTATACTCTTGTATTTTGAGAATGTCAATATTTCAAAATAGTGTTTTACATTGTTTAATTTTTGTTAGGTATTAAAACTAATACAAGATAGTCTAAAAATACACTTTTTTGTCGATAAATAAAGCAGTTTTGCCTTTTGTATTGTACTTTTAATGTTTTTGAATATATATTCAAATTTGGGTTAGTGGTTACATAGAAATAATCCATCCTAAATTTATTAACATAGCTTTAAAAAGGAGATTTATTATTATGGAGAGAGAGCACTGGCATTCTAGAAATCAATTAAAAGGTTATTTGTTTGAAATAATTATTACTGAACTCCTACAAAAAAATCAATTTTCTATAATTGATGTTACACGCGAACCAAATGACAGAGTACGAGAAATCCGCCCTGGTTTTATCGAATTAAAAGGACGTGGCTGTTGGCATCAAATTGATTGCCCATGTGATTATAATAAACTTATTCCATTTTCATATCCTCTGCGTCTTTTGGGAGAAGTAAAGTTTTATAAAACTCACTTATCAAAAGACCACATTCGTGAATATATTGGTGTTATCAAAGATATCCAAGAAAACTACTTTGTTGCTGATGGAGTAAATCCGCGGGATTTTTATCCAAGAAAAATGGAGGTAGGTGTTTATTTTTCTGCTAACGGTTTTCAAGCAGAAGCAGAAAAATTGGCATACGCTCACGGAATTAAAACTATCTCCTATGAAAACAACTTTTTAATTGATGAATTAAAGCATCTTGTCGAAGAACTTGAAAAAAATTATCTGTCAGTTAAATGCTTGAAAAATAATACTTGGAATACTTTCAGAGAAGAATTTATTTATGCTATCCGTCATGGTTATCCCAAAAATCATATTGGGTATCATCCTTATCTTGCGGATGGATATAGTGAAATTATAGAAAGCATTAGACGAGCTCTTGTTGGTATAAAATCCAGTTTTATTGCAACTACTGCTACTGGTGTATTCCTCCACCTTGTTGGGAATTCAGACTTTCCATATGAATTATTTCAAGAAACAGACGAAGGTAGATGCCATGTATATTACGATTACGATAATTTTAGGAAAAGATATTTTTGGTTAGAAATAAGTGGTGATAATCAACGAAGACGTTTTTATTTCACACCACCAGAATCATTGGATTATGCAGTAGTTTTTGGAAATAACAGTGCAATTAACGAAAAAGAAAGATTGTTTTGTAAATTGAATGTTAATATTAGATTGAACGGCATTGCACGCAGTTTAACTTTACATCTTGACGAAGATTGGTTAAATGCGATTCATTCTCAATTATAACTTCAAATTTAACAAAACAACAAAAGAGTAGGGTTTCAAGATATGAAAACCTACTTTTTTTCTTTCACTCTAACCACATCATTTACCAAACTCCAAAAACGCTTTTTTGAAATCGCTGACTTTTCTTGTAGATGTATAAACTGAATAATCCTTTCCTTTACACTTCATTTTCACAAAATCTTTTGTTACTTCCTCAACATAGATAAGATTCACAAGGTAACTGCTGTGTGGTTGAGCGAATGTTTTAGAATTGAGTGTATCTTTCCAATACTCTAAAGAAAGATTTGTTTCAATTCGTTTTCCGTCAACATACACCGCAGATTTTCTGTTCTCTATTGCTATGTAAATAATTTCACAGGGATGTATTCTGCATACATCCTTGTTGCTTGTTTGAACAATCAAATCTCTGCTACAACAAGGTTTATTGCAACTCTCATTTTCACCATTTAAATCTATACAAATTTTTTCGGTGCCACAACACTCTGTTACTTCAAAAGCTATTTCATTATCATTTAAAATTTTAATAACTTTTGCCTTTATTTCATCTTTTTTCGCCACATCATATACTACTGAACTCATAAAACCCATCCTGTATTTTTAATACGAAGGTTTACCCCTCATTTATATATGACGAAAATCGACAAAAGCTACA
>JAZRKU010000047.1:0-16923 GCA_045646485.1 Acutalibacteraceae bacterium | reverse complement strand
AGTTAGTAAGACCCCTCAAGGACTATGAGGTTGATAGGCTGCGTGTGTAAGCATGGTGACATGTTCAGCTAAGCAGTACTAATAGGTCGAGGGCTTGACCATTTCGTTTGTTTCTTCGCTTTCCTTTATTCAGTTTTCAGGGTACATTAAAACCGTAGCGAGTGCTACGGTTTATTTTTTTACCTGATTTTGTGAAATGTAATCGTACCGAATTATCAATTCGGTACGATTATTTATATTCCTAAGCAACTATTTTACTTGACAGTATTTTATTTCTTTATTATAATTAAAAGGTAAAAGTTTCTTATTACTTGTGATAGAAATTATAAATAAACGGAGATTTATTTTCTATTGTATCGATAAAGCTAAAAGGGGATAAGCTTATGAAAAGGTCTGTTAGTTTTAAATTAATTTGTATTTTATGTGTAACAATGATTGTTTCAGGTTGTTTATCAGTAACAGCATTTGCAAATGACGTTTTTGTTACAGTATATTGTGAGGGAGAACAATATTCTCCACTCGACACTCCTGAGAATTTTTACGGAATGGTTCAGGACAATTATTCTGATGAAGCTGATGATGATTCTGTTAATGTTGATTACACAGTGTATTCAACTCTTTCTGAGCGCGAGAAAGAGTATTACGAAAATATAGTTTCTCTGCCTTTAGGTACAACCTCTTTTACTATTGAATATAATCCGAGCTTGACAGCTGAAGAGTTCGCGGCAATTGATTTTAGGAAAATTATGTATGCAGTTTCTTTAGATCATCCTGAAATATTCTGGTACCATGGTTATAGTTATAAGTATAAATATAGTAAAACAACCGGTGAGGTTAGTCTTGTTATTTATGATTTAAAGGCACCACTTTTAAAAGAAGTTGAGCCACCACATGCAACAGTTACTCCTGAGACACCTGTTTATGAAATTGAGCAATATGATGAGGTGAATCAGGCAATGTGGGATGAGTTTCATAGAATTTCTGATGAATTGAATTTAGCTAACAGATCAAGATATTCTTTCGCAAGAGTTCTTCATGATTATCTTTGTACAAGCGTCAAGTATGTTATAAATGGTGGCAGTTGCTTTGACCCGTATGGAACACTTGTGAAAAAAGAGGCAGTCTGCCAGGGTTACGCAGAGACGTTTAAAATGTTTTGTGATTATTTTGAAATTCCATGTGTATGTATTGCAGGTAACGAGGATGATGTAGGACATATGTGGAATGCTATTCAGATGGAGGATGGTACTTGGTATCTTTTAGATGTTACCTGGGATGATGGTGGGTCGAAACATATTTGGTATAGCTATTTCCTTGTAGGTCTTGAAACAAAATGTAATGGTTCAGCAACGTTTTCAAATGGACATGTGCCGAACACAATAACATATTTACCACCACTCAGCTATGCAAAATACGCTTATGAAACAAGAGGGACCGATTACTTTAATCAGACGGTTAATTCATATACAGACGTTGAAGAACAGTATCTTGTACTTTCACCATTTACTGCACAAGGAAACGAGGTTTATTACGAAGGTATAAGAGTTGATAACGTTGATTTTACAACGGGCTCTGTATTTACAACTCCGGATGATAAATCGTGGACAGTTATAATACTTGGCGATATAGATCGTGATGGTTCTGCCACCGTTTATGACCTGTCAGAGACTGTTAACAGAGCACTTAGTGACGACCACGCTGCGCAGTCGGTTGAAGAGGTTGCTGCTGACGTCTGTAAAGATGGTTATATCGACGTTTTCGACCTATATATTCTTCAAATGATGTGTTCTGACCTTTATAATGATTTTGATGTAGTAACTAATCAAGAAAAATTGTGAATTGAGTTTTAAATAAGAACTGCATTCGTTCTTTTGCTGAAAGAATGCAGTTCTTATTTTTAGTTCGCTCCAATTTAGAGTGAGTGTATTATTTTGTGTTTCATAAACAGTGGGTTAAATCGATATTTTCGATAACGTTTATTAAATATTTGAGTAATATCGATTATTGACAAATGTTATTCACGGTGCTAAAATCGTAACATCAAATAACGGGAGTAATGTTATGACTATTGGTATTGTTGGTTTAGGTCTTATTGGTGGTTCTTTGGCTAAGGCTGCAAAAAAGAATACTAAACATAAAATTTATGGGTTTGATATCTCAGAAGCAACAATAAAAAGTGCTTTAAAAGAGAAGGTAATAGATAAGGAGCTTTCGGGCGAAAATCTTTCAGAGTGCGATTACGTGTTTATTCCGCTTTACCCTGAAGCTGTTAAAGAATATTTACTTGAAAATGCGAAGAATTTTAAGCCTGATGCGGTTGTTATTGACTGTGCAGGTGTAAAACGTTGTGTTTGCGAGGATTGTTTCAATATTGCAGAAAATAACGGCTTTATTTTTATTGGTGGGCACCCTATGGCTGGTACCCAGTTTTCAGGATATGAAAATGCAAAAGATACTATGTTTCATAATGCACCATTTGTACTTACCCCAAAAGAGAATGAAGACATTTTAGTTCTTGCTAATGCAAGAGAGGTAATAATTTCAATCGGCTTCGGACGTGTATCTGTAATGACACCACAAAAACACGACCAGCTTATCGCTTTTACTTCTCAGCTTGCACATATTGTTTCGAATGCTTATGTTAAAAGTCCTTCATCAAGTCAGAGAAAAGGTATTTCTGCAGGTAGCTACAAGGACCTTACACGTGTTGCTTATCTTAATGAAAATATGTGGACTGAGTTATTTCTTGAGAATAAAGATAATTTGATTTTTGAGCTTGATTACCTTATTGAAGAATTGAAAAAGTACAGCGATGCTATGAAAAGCGATGATGCTGTAATGCTAAAGCAACTCCTTAAAGAGGGTAGAGAAGCCAAAGAAAAAGCAGATTAAAAAAATCAACCTGATAAAAATCAGGTTGATTTTTTATTTTAAAATTCTAAAAAGGCGTTATTTGCATCAATTGTGCCACCCGTCATTATTTCATGTGCCGCTTTTTCTAAGTGTGTCAGAATTCTAATGATATTACTGTTTTTAATTCTCAGCTTTCTTGCAATTCTTGCAGGAAGTGAAAGTGCTGAAGTGAAAACGTTGTAATAAGGTGAACCAACGTCGTGCTTTGTTACAGAACCATCTAAAATAGAGTGGAACGTTTCAAAAATCATAGACGTGAGTTTTACGTCTTTCAATTTTTTAGCGTCTTTTCTTGGGATAGCTTTACCAAATGTAAATAAGTTAATCCAAAAAGCGGCTTTGGAAACAGTAACGTCAGCAATTGTTTTTATCAGCTTTCCTAAAAGCATCCAAAGCTTTTTAGCTTTCTTTTTCGAAATGCCTATTGCTACAATAACGGTTATAAATTCAAGTTTTCTGTTGTTTCTTGCAGCGTCAAAAACGTTTTCAAAAAGAAACGTAGCATGATTTTTTAAATAAGCGTTTGTGTATTCTTTGCCGTTATATTCATATTTTTCCAAGTGCTTTGTGGTGGTGTCAATTCCTTTATCATTAATGGTGCAGTAAACCATAGATGCAGGATATCCGCCAATCGAAGCAACGTTAAATTCATAAAAATGGTTGCCAGAAGCTGTTTCAATTTTTCTTATGTGTTGCATATGTGAGTGCCCTGTAAACACTACAGAAAGTCCTATATCAGCAAAATCCCTTGCAAGCTTTTCTTTTCTTTCTACAGAGCCTTTTCCGTTTATTACACGGTCAAATTCTGTAAGTAAAAAGTGATGGTGTTGCATACCAAAAACCAAATCGCCACGTTCTTTGGCTTTTTTTACTTCGTCCTCTATCCAGGCGAAATGCTCATCGCTATAGCCGGAATTTCCGTTACCGTCCTGGTCGTCATCAAGACAAAATACTGAAACACCCTCACAAGGTCTTACGACATAAGAGGATTTATTCTGATGTGTGAAATATTCGCTTATTGCTTCAAGGGGACCAAAGTCTTTGTAATAATCCCTCAATTCTTCAGGTTTCAAAGTTTCTACGTCATCATAAGCCTTTGCACCCTCATAGCGTCTTGCGTTACCGCTGCAACACCAGTCGTGAGTTGAAGTTATAACGTAAACAGGCTTTGTTTTCTGAAATTCATAAAGAAAATGGCGCATTTCTTCATGAGAAACGCGCTCACCATCATTAGTTAAATCGCCTGCAATAAGTAAAAATTCTGCATCTGAATTTTTGATTTCGTTTAAAGCAGCCGCAATTACCCCTTTTGAGTGCGCAAGCATTTTCTGGTCTGAGTTCGCTCTCATAGTGTAGGCAATTCCTGAATTACCTAATTTTTCAGAGTAATAGTGCGGGTCTGCAATAATTGCAAATTTAACGTTGTTTTTCATATTTGTTACCACTCGATGTAAAATGTATCGCCTTTTCTTGTGTATGAAATCGGGTCCATAAGTTGGTTTTTCTTCTCTTCTTTTAACCCTTTCTCAAATGCATTTGCCATTTTTCTGTTAGGGAACTCAATTGTCATATCAAGTGTAATGTACTGAGGAATACCAATATGTAAGAACTTGAAGCCTGTAAGCCACCAGTGTTTTTCAGGTCCACGGGTAAATACGAGTTCATCCATATTATAAAAGTCGAAAGCCATAGTAAGCATTTCTTCATCTGTAACACAATCAAAGTGCTTCATAACTCTGTCAGTCGGCTTGTTATAAAAACCGATTTCTGCACCTGCGGTAATGCCGTATTGACCCTTCCAGATTTCCATCATCCAATCCTTATCGTCATAAGTAAAATAGATTTTGGCTGTTGAATAAATCATACCAACCATTGGTGCGGCTGTATCGTAAACGCTATTGAATCCAAAGTTTCTTTGCCATGAATCTAATTGTGTAAAGTAAACATCCTGAACAGGGTCGTAGTCAAATCCTGCAGCAACGAGAATCTGCCTTGCAGTAGTTTCATCTTGTGTGTTGAAAAGTACATCCTGAACATTTGCAAGGTAGTCACCATCTTCAAACGTATTAATAGTTGTAGAGGGTGGTGTTACAGGAGCAGTTGTAGCTGTAGAGTTTGTTGAACCTGAGCTACCGCTGTTATTATTGTTATTATTGGTTTGTGTATTTGAACCTTGAGAGTGATTGTTAGCGCCTTGCTGTGATGGCGTGTTGTTAGCTGTAGTGCCTGCACCTGCTGTAGTTGTAGATGTATCAGGGTCAGATATAGTAGCAGAATATGTAATATCTTCGCTGTAATAAGGTTCTGTGTAAAAACCGTCATTTGCCTGAGGTGGATTTGTAGGCTGAACGTTACCGTTGTTCATAGGCCCTGCAAAGCTAAGTAACCCGCAGCCTGTGCAACAAACAACTACTAAAAGCATAACAGCTGTCAGTTTTAAAAGATTATTATATTTCTTCATTTTTTTCTCTCCAAATTTATAGTTAAAAGTTATCTTAGTGATAATACCATATTTTTCAATCTTTGTCATTACTTTTCAAGAAAAATAATATAAAATTAACATATTATTTTATTTGACAATATGTGTATTTTTAATATATAATTTAACGAGCAAAACAAAAGGAGTTAAAATGAGCGGTTTTACACATCTTCACGTTCACACCGAATACAGTCTTTTAGATGGCGCTTGCAGAATCAAAGAGTTATTAAATTACGCAAGCGAGCAAGGGATGAAAAGCCTTGCAATAACTGACCATGGCGTTATGTTTGGTGCGGTCGAATTTTATAAAAAAGCAAAAGAAAAAGGAATAAAACCTATCATAGGGTGCGAGGTTTACGTCGCACCTCGTTCCCGTTTACAGAAAAATCACGCATTAGACAGTGAAAGAAGTCACTTGATTTTGCTTTGTAAAAATGAAATCGGCTATAAAAATTTAATGAAGCTGGTGTCTTCTGCGTGGACTGAAGGCTTTTACACAAAACCACGTGTCGACCACGAAATATTAGAACAATATTCAGAAGGACTCATAGCACTTTCAGGTTGTCTTTTTGGCGAGGTTGCAAAGTCAATTCTTGCAAGAGATTTTGAAGGGGCTGAAAAAACCGCACTTTGGTATAAAAACACCTTCGGTGAAGGTAATTACTATTTAGAAATGCAAAATCACGATATGGTTGAAGAGCGTGAGGTTATAAACGGAATTATGAAAATAAGCCGTAAGCTGAACATTCCCGTTGTAGCAACCAATGACGTTCACTATATCAGTAAAGAAGATGCCGACATACAACGCGTGCTTATTGCAATCGGCACAAATAAAACGGTTAACGAAGAAAATGCACTCTCATTCCCAAATGATGAGTTTTACTTAAAAAACGAAGCAGAGATGCGTGAAGCATTTGAGTTTTGTGAAGAAGCAGTAAATAACACACAGATTATAGCAGAGCAGTGCAATTTCGATTTTGAATTCGGTGTTTCAAAATTGCCTCTTTTCGACGTTCCTGAGGCTGACCACGCATTATATCTTAAAAATCAATGCATTAAAGGCTTGAAAGAACTTTTCGGAGTTGTTCCTGAAGAATATGAGGAGCGTCTTTTATATGAGCTTTCGGTAATACACGAAATGGGGTTTGACGACTATTTTTTAATAGTTGCAGACTTTATTTCTTTTGCAAATAAAAACGGAATTCCTGTAGGACCGGGACGTGGCTCTGCAGCAGGTAGCCTTGCGGCATTTGCTTTGGGTATTACAGGTATAGACCCTATAAAAAACAAGCTTCTCTTTGAAAGATTTTTAAACCCTGAAAGAGTAAGTATGCCCGATATTGATATAGATTTCTGTTATGAACGACGTGGCGAGGTAATTGATTACGTAATTAAAAAATACGGAGCAAATAAGGTTGCTCAGATTGTAACCTTCGGTACGTTACAGGCTAAAGCCGCAATTCGTGACGTTGCACGTGCTCTGGGGCTTCCTTACAGCACGGGCGACGTTGTTGCAAAGCAGATTTCACGTGATTTTCCCGATATGAAAACTGCCCTTTCAAAAAATAATGAACTCAAAAAAATGTATGAAAGTGATAAAGATATAAAAACTCTTTTAGATACGGCTTTGAAGATAGAGGGAATGCCACGACACGCTTCAACACACGCGGCAGGTGTAGTTATTACGAGAGAAGCGGTTTCTGAGTATGTGCCACTCGCAAAAAATGGTGATCAGACTGTAACACAATTTACAATGACAGAAATTGAGCAGTTAGGTCTTTTGAAAATGGACTTTTTGGGACTTCGTACATTGACTGTTATAAGCGATTGCGAAAAACTTGTAAAAAGAAACAATCCAGATTTTGATGTTTCGAAAATCCCGCTTGATGAACCTGATGTTTACAGAGAATTATGTAAAGGGAACACCATAGGTGTTTTCCAATGCGAATCGGCGGGTATGACTAACCTGATTGAAAAAATGCAGCCCGAACGTTTTTCAGATATTGCCACTGCAATTGCGTTATATCGTCCGGGTCCGATGTTCTTTATAGATGACTATTTAAAAAATCGTAAAAGCCCTGATTTGGTGCAGTATAAATCACCTTTGTTAAAGGATATTCTTGACGAAACAAACGGCTGTATGGTTTATCAGGAGCAGGTTATGCAGGTGTTCAGAACGCTTGCGGGTTATTCATATGGAAGGGCAGATATTGTCCGTCGTGCAATGAGTAAGAAAAAGCACGACGTTATGGAAAATGAACGAGAAATTTTTATTAATGGTTTAACCGACGAAAATGGAAAGCTCGTAATTGAAGGAGCAGTCCGCAGAGGGTTAGATGCTAAAACTGCAAATGATATTTTTCAGGATATGACATCATTTGCTTCTTATGGCTTCAATAAAAGCCATACCGCGGCTTACGGACTTGTTGCCTACAGAACTGCTTATTTAAAAGTAAAATTCCCCAAAGAATTTATGGCGGCAATTCTCACAAGCGTAATAGGCGAAGAGGGTAAAACAAATATTTACGTTAACGAGTGTAACAGGCTTAAAATAGATATAATACCGCCACACGTTAACAAAAGCTCAGAAGCTTATACCGTTTTTGAAAACAGAATAGTTTTTTCTCTTCTGGGAATCAAAAATCTCGGCAGAGGATTAATCCGTAAAATAGAAAACGAAAGAAATGAAAACGGTCAGTTCAGAAGCTATTGGGATTTTTGTAAAAGAATTTACGGAACCGAATTAAACCGACGTGCACTTGAGTGCTTAATTAAATCAGGTGCGATGGATAACCTCGGTCTGAATCGTCGTGAAATGCTTATTAATATGGATAACGTTCTGGCGTGTGCCGCAAAAGAAAGTGATTTATATTCAGGCGGTCAGTTAGACCTGTTTTCTTCTTTGGGCTCTGAGGGCACAGATGTATCTGAGCCTGAACTCAAAAAATGCGAGGAGTTTTCACAAGGTGAACTTCTTGGTTTCGAAAAAGAAGTTTCAGGACTTTATTTCTCAGGGCATCCTTTAGAGGAATATCGTGAAATAAGTGAAAATATCGGTTGTGTAAAAACCTCTGAGCTTTACGAAAAAATTGAAACAGGCAGTGAAAAAGATATCGACTCAATGTCTGTGAAGTTTTTAGGCATAGTTTCTTATATGAAGAAGAAAGTAACTAAAAGCGATGCTGTTATGGCATTTGTAGAGCTTGAGGATTTATACGGAATGCTTGAGATGATTGTTTTTCCAAAAACACTTGAGCAGTATAATGATATTTTATCTGTAGGAAAGGTTTTGTTTGTTAAAGGTCGTATTTCAACCAAGGATGAGGAAATTAAGCTTATTCCCGATACTATTGAGGTTGCAGACAAAGCTCTTCTTGCTGATAATGTAAAAGAGGTTAGCTCTAAAGATGGGCACAAAAAGAAAAAACGTGGATTGTTTTTGAAAATATCAAAAGAAAACGAAGCTGAAATTTCAAAAATCAAAAATCTTCTTTCAATTTTTCAGGGCGATTTACCCGTGTATTTATATTTTGAAGATACAAAAAAATATGAATTTTTAGGAAATGAATTTTTAATATGGGAAAATGCACCTCTGAAAGAGGAATTAATACGGATTTTAGGGCAGGATAATGTAGTTGTACAAAATTAACTTCATAAATTCTGTTATTTCAGACATTTTTCTATTGTATCTTGGAAAATTTTATGATATACTACTAAACTGTTACAAAGAATTTTGGAGGTTCTTGGAATTATGAAAACCATTGGTGTATTAACAAGCGGCGGCGACGCGCCGGGTATGAACGCTGCAGTTCGTGCAGTTGTAAGAACAGGTTGCGAATCAGGCATGAAGGTTATGGGTATCCGCAGAGGCTATAAAGGTCTTATTGAAGGCGATATGTTTGAAATGAATCTTCGTTCTGTTTCAGATATAATCCACAGAGGCGGAACAATGCTCTATTCTGCAAGATGTCCTGAATTCAGTCAATCAGAAATACAGGATAAAGCAGTTGAAGTGTGCAAAGAGTTTGGTCTTGACGGTATTGTTACAATTGGTGGCGACGGTACTTTTATGGGTGCAAGAGCATTAACCTTAAAGGGTATTCCTTGTATTGGCGTTCCTGGCACTATTGATAACGATATTTCTTCAACATCTCATACAATCGGTTACGATACAGCACTCAACACAATTATGGATATGGTTGACAGAATCCGTGATACAACAGAATCACACGACCGTTGTTCAGTAGTTGAGGTTATGGGCAGAAACGCAGGTTTCCTTGCACTTAATGCAGGTATTGCTGTTGGTGCAACTTGCATTCTTGTTCCTGAAATTGATTATGATATAGATTCTTACATAATTGAAAGAATGAAACGCACAATGGCAACAGGTAAACACCACTTTATTATAATTGTTGCTGAAGGTGTTAAAGGAATTGAAGCAGGTTCTCTTGCAAAATATATTGAAGAAAAAACAGGTGTTGAAAGCCGTGCGACAATTTTAGGCCACGTTCAACGTGGTGGTTCTCCGTCAGTTCGTGACAGAGTTCTTGCAAGTAAAATGGGCTATCACGCAGTGCAACTTTTAAAGCAGGATATAGGTAACAGAGTTGTTGCTATTAATCACGATGATGTTGTTGATTATGATATTATTGAAGCGCTCAATATGAAAAAGACAATTGACCCTGAGCTTTACAAAATCGCAAACGAAATTTCAATATAAACAATATAAAACCCGAAGTTTTTCGGGTTTTATTTTTTTGAAAAATTTCTAAAAAAATGAAATTTTCATCTATTTTCATAACATAAACTGAAAATTTAAAGGAACAGTAATAGAGTGGATTTTTAATTCACAAATTTATGTTTTCAGTAGGTGGTGAAAAAGATGAGTAAAAAATTATTTAAATCATTTATTTCTGTTTTTTCAGCTTTTTTAATATTGTGCTTTGTTATAAACGGCAACACAGTAGGCAATGCTGTTACAAGCAGTAAAATTGAATTGGGCATAAAAGAAAAAATAAATGAATTTGGCGGTACAATAATTGAAAATTTTTCAAAAGAAAATAGCAGTTACAGTAATAATTTTACCGCAAAAAATTCAAATAATACAGAACAACTTGTTTATGTCGGCGGATTTCCTATAGGAATAAAGCTTTATTGTAACGGTGTTATAATAGTTGATACGCAAAATGTTGAAACATCGGGTGGTTATGAAAACCCGGCACAGAAAGCAGGCATTTTAAAAGGGGATATAATAACCGAAATTGATGGCGTAAAGGTTTACAGCAACAGCAAGGTTTCTGAGATTATTGAAAAAAGTAACGGCAAACCGTTGAAAATGAAAATTTTAAGAAATGGTGAATATAAAAACGTTGTTTTTTCATCCGTTTACTCGACAGTTTCAAATCAATATAAAGCAGGGTTATGGATAAGAGACAGCTCTGCAGGTATAGGTACGGTTACTTTTTATACTCAAGAAGGTGAATTTGCTTCTTTAGGACACGCTGTTTGTGATATTGACACAGGTGAAATTCTGCCTATTTTAAGCGGTGAAACGACTGATGCCAAAATAACAGGTTGCTATAAAGGTAAAGCAGGCTCTGCAGGTGAGCTTTGCGGTGTACTTGAAAAAGGTGCAACGGGCGAAATAATGGTGAATGATTCAATGGGGATTTATGGTGTTTTTAATAATGTAGATAAAACTAAAACGCTTTATCCATTGTGCCCGAAAAATGAAATAAAATCAGGTGCGGCTCAGATAATAACAACAGTTGAAAACGGAAAACAAGAGAGTTTTAATATTGAAATAGAGAGAATAGATTATATTTCAAGCGAAAACAAGAACCTTGTAATTAAGGTAGTAGATGAAAATTTAATTTCAAAAACGGGTGGCATAATACAAGGTATGAGTGGTAGTCCCATTATTCAGAATGGCAGACTTATAGGTGCTGTGACTCACGTTTTTTTAAACGACCCTACGGGCGGATATGGCATATTCGCAGAAACTATGTTAGCAAAAGCAGACGGATTATTTGAATTGCAGAAAGCATCGTAAAAACGGAAATTCAGAAAGCAGGAAACAGAGTTTTCTTTCTCTGTTTCCTGCTTTTGTGTTGTTTGCTAAAAAACATTCTTGATTTTTATTTGTTTTGCCGAAAATACAAATTTCTCAAAAAAATTTTGTAGCATTTCAAGAAAAGTGTCATATATAGAAAAAAACAGAAATTGACACGTTTTTTGATGTGTGTTATATTTGTTTTGGTATATGGGAGTAGCAAACTATGGAATCATTCTTTTGCTGTCGTGGCTTCAATTTGGTAGATTTAGAGCCGATTGAATGGGATGAACAATAATAGGAGGGAAAAACAATGATAGTTTTTGATGGGTATTTGACAGGTAAGGCGTACAAATATTATATAAATAAAATAATAAGAACTTTAAGTAATACGGCAAGAGTAATTATGTTACTCTCTATTCCGTTTTGGTTAATCATATCATTAAAAACCAGTGCATTTATTCCGGTAATATCTACACTATTGATTTATATCGCACTTTTACCGTTGGTTGTCAAAGCTTGTTTTACGCCAAAAGAAAAGAAACGAATGAATTTAAAAAAAGTAGTAATAAATGTAGAAGATGGAGATGTTAAGTATATAAGTGATAAATCAATAGTATGTAATTATATCTCTAAAGTCAAAGAGGTTCGTGATTATGGCGAATATTATGATGTTGTGTTTCCATTACAACATTTAACATCTGTTTTTGTGTGTCAGAAAAGCTTGCTTTCAAAAGGTTCTCTTGAAGAATTTGAAAGAATTTTTGAAGGGAAAATTAAAAGAATTAATAAGGATAGTTAGTAGATTAACAGGGGTGAGTTGCTATGTTATTCAGAAGATTTAATTTAATCATAGAACCTTCCACTGATTGTTATGAGGATTTATACTAATGAAAAAAATCATAAACCGCGTCTACATATTAACAATGGGGATTTATATTGTAGGTATACCATCGTCTATTGGCTTGTATGGTATTATTTTAGAAGAATTTAATGTTCAAATACCGATTCAAATGCTTGGAATTTGGATTTTAATAATTCCACTCATTTGTGCAATGTTGCGTTATTACACTTGTAAAAGGATAAAAAAAATAGGCATAGAAGAAAGGAATTTTGATCTTTTCATTTTTAAGCTTTTAATTCCTTTAGAAGTTTTTTTCTCGTTTGCAGGAATCCTAATAGTATTGTCTTGACAACACAATCATTAAAAATCAGAGTGACAATCAGAGGACGGTGGATTGAAGTAAGAGGTAATAGTGAATAGTAAAGAAGTGAATTTTTAATTTGCCTCTTCCTGATTCACTCAACAGGCTCAAAATGAAACGAAAAAACTTCTGCAAAAATTGCCTCTCTTCGAAGAGAGGGGGACCGCGCGTAAGCGTGGTGGAGAGTTCTTCGAAGTGCATTAACTTAAAAAAATAAACTTCATCGGTAAACAGATGAACACACAATCAGTGGACGGCGGATTGAAGTAAGAGGTAATAGTGAAGAGTGAAGAAGTGAATTTTTAATTTGCTTCTTCCAGACTTACTCAACAGGCTCAAAATGAAACAAAAAACTTCTGCAAAAATTGCCTCTCTTCGAAGAGAGGCAATTCCTACAATGAATTTTTTGTCTCGTTTGTAGTTGGCTTCATTTTTTAAAGATTTAAAAATGAACGAATAAATTAATATCTATATATAATTAAAATCAAACGCGAAACGTTTACTAATTTTTTTATTTTCAACTTTCAATTTTTAATTTAAAACACAGGGCTCGGCATTCGCCGAGCCCTGTGTTTATCACCACTTATAATTATGAAGTTCGCCTTGATTTGAAAGTTCGGGGTAGCCCATTTGTCTTAAAGCTTCATAAACGCCTATAGCAACTGAGTTCGAAAGGTTGAGGCTTCTTGCATCGTCAATCATAGGGATTCTGACACATTCATCAGGATGTTTTAAAAGTAACTCTTCAGGAAGACCTTTTGTTTCTTTACCAAAAAACAAAAAAGATTTATCAGTGTATGTTACATCTGAATGAGTTTGTCTTGCTTTTGTAGTAAAAAAGAAGAAATTACCATCCTTATTTTTTGCAAAAAAGTCGTCTAAATTATCATAATATGTAATATCTAACAGATACCAATAATCAAGACCGGCACGTTTCAATTTTTTGTCGTCTATAGTAAATCCCATTGGTTTTACTATGTGAAGTCTTGCACCTGTAGCCGCACAGGTTCTTGCAATATTACCTGTGTTCTGAGGGATTTCAGGTTCAACAAGTACAATGTTTAATTCGCTCATATCTTTTTTAATTCCTTTAATAAATATGTTATTCCGCGTTCAAAATCAACGCCGTAATGTGTGTCTGGTGCACTTTCTTTAGTTCTTTTAATGCAGTCACAAGTGAAGCGTACAGCTATACACATTGACTCATAAAGAGAAAATCTGTTTAAAAGAGCACCACAAAAGGCACTTGCGAAAACATCACCGGTGCCGTGGTAATTTTCAGGTATTTTTTCGTTAAAATAATATTGTGGTTTTCTGTGTTCATCAATACAAGCGGCACCAATTTTATTTTCTTCAAAAGATACACCCGTTAAAATAACGTTTTTTACACCTAAATCAAGAAGCTTGTTAAGAAGTGTTTCAATATATTCTTCTGTGTGAACACCATCGATATATTCTGTGTCAGTCATAAAACACGCTTCTGTAATATTGGGCAAAATAATGTCGGCAAGCGAGCAGAGTGACGTCATTTTTTTTGCAAACTCTTTGTTGAAAAGAACATACATTTTACCGAGGTCCGCCATACAAGGGTCTGCAATGAGAATGTTGCCGTCCGTTTTGAATTTTTTGAAAAAATCTTTTACTATGTCAATTTGTTCAGGTGAACCCAAGAAACCGCTGTAGATTGCATCGAATTTCAAATCAATATTTTTCCAATGCTCTGTAATAAGTGGCATATCACTTGTTAAATCTCTGTAAGTGTACCCTGAAAATCCACCTGTATGAGTGGAAAGTACTGCAGTGGGCATACAAACACACTCAATTCCCGAAGCAGAAATAATAGGTGAAGCAACTGTTAAAGAGCATCTGCCAAAACCTGAAATATCGTTAATGGCAACAAGCCTTTTTTGTTTTTCCATAATATCATTTCCACCTCCTGAAATTAATGTAAAAATTTAACTTGGTTTAATATTATATCACTTCCTTTTATTTAATGCAATGTAGATAGTTTAATTTTTTAAACATCGGAAAAAATAATTTTGAAAGGGGAGTGAAAAATATGAATAAAAAAACTACAGATATGCTCAAAATCGGCGGTGCTGTTATGGCTGTTGGTGCAGCTGCTTCAATGGCTGCCGGTATGGGTAAAATGAAAAATAATCCTAAAAAAACAATGAGAAAACTTGCAAAAAAATCTGCAAAAACTATTGACGGAATAATGGGAAATATGCAATATATGTTTAAGTAAGACTTTTCGGGCTATTGAACTTACAATTCAATAGCCCATTCTAAAGGGATGATAAAATGAAAAAATTTATATCTGTGTTATTAATTTTGTCTGTTTTATTATTTTCAGGATGTGGAAAAAATACTGAAACACAAGGTAGCACAAATGAAGAAAATATCATAATTACAGACGAATTTACAGAAACAACAGAAAGAATTGATACAACAGAAGTAACTGAAGGTGATGAAGAAACTGAAGTACCGTTACCTGAGGGGATGGGTACTATAAACAGAAATCCGAAATCAGTTTACGGTAAAAAAACAGGGACCCAAAAAACTTATACGGGGCTTGAGCCATTGCCTGAAATACAAGTGCCTGTTGTTGATGTCAATAATCTTAAGGGCTTAAGTGAAAAGAACGAGAGCCATTCTTACGGAGTTTCTGAAGGTGGAAAGCCTCACGAAATATCTATAAACAAGCAAAAACTTTACGACGAATATAACGCTCTTTGTTTAGATACAAGTGGCGAAAAAGTAATTTATCTTACATTTGATTGTGGCTACGAAAACGGATGCACCGAGAAAATTTTAGACGTATTAAAAGAAAAGCAGGTACCGGCTGCATTTTTTGTTACCTTGCCATATCTGGAATCTGCTCCTGAAATAACGTCTCGTATGATTCTGGAAGGACACGTTGTGGGTAACCATTCAGATACGCATCCTAATTTTTCAACCATAAGCAGAAGTCAGATGGCAAAAGAAATAGAAAACGTAGACAATTACCTGAGAACAAAATTCGGTTATTCTTCTTGCTATTTCCGTTTTCCTCAGGGAGCATATTCAGAAAGTGCTTTGGATTTAGTCAACAACGCAGGCTATACCTCTGTTTTTTGGTCGAGCGCTTACGCCGATTGGGATACCAATAATCAAAAAGGTAAAGATTACGCTTTTAATACAGTAACGGCACGTCTGCATCCGGGGTGTGTGCTTCTTTTACACGCAGTTTCACAAGATAATGCCGATGCTTTGGGAGATATAATAGATTACGCAAGAGGTCAGGGGTATACCTTTAAACATTTGCCGTAATTGTAAACAAAGCGAAAAAACTTAAAAAAGTTCTATCATTAAAGTTACACTAACTAAAAAATGATAGAACTTTTTCTATAAATATTATTTATTATGTTTCATAATTGCTTTACCTTGTTCTAAAAAAATCTCTTGTTGGAGAGGTGTTAACGAACGATAAACCCTTAACAGATCATCTTCGTTTTTAGCTTTTTCAGAATTAGGTGTATGGTTGAGTAAAAAATCTGTAGTTACATTAAAATAAGTTGCAAATAAAATGAGTGTCTGAAAATCGGGTTCGCTTGTGCCTTGAACATATCCGCCTAAAGTTGAAACCGGGATTTTTAATTTTGTTGCGAGTTCTTTTTGTGTTAAGTCTTTTTCTTCGATTAACATTCTTAATTTATCATTAAATTTCATTTTATCAACTCCGAATACATTTTATATTAGTTATACCCTAAAACACATAAAACACGAGATAATCGTTGACAAAACGAGGAACGGGTTATATAATATTGTAAAAATTTAAGGGGATGAAAATCATGAGAAAGTGCATTATTTCAGTTTTTACATTAGTTTTTGTGATTTGCTTTTTTTATGGTGTGTCATTAACAACAATAGCAAATGCAGCAAATATTAGTGGTGTTACGAATAAAAACAATGTAGCAACTTCACTCGAAACCCCGACAGCAACAATCGCAAACACAGCACAAGGTATAAAAATAACCTGGGGTGTAGTAGAAAATGCAGAAAAGTATGTTGTTTATCAGAGAATATATAATAAATCAACAAAGAAGTATTCTTCATGGAAAGCAATAAAAACAACAACTGAAACAAGCTACGTAGACACAAGCGTAAAAATAGGAACGGGCTACAGCTATGCAGTACGTGCAGTAAACGGCACAGTAAAGAGTAAATATGTTGCAACAAAGGGATTAACCTACAACGTAACTCCAACAGTAAAAGTTGCAAATACTACAAAT
>JAZRKU010000046.1:0-36260 GCA_045646485.1 Acutalibacteraceae bacterium | reverse complement strand
CTGAAAAACGCTCTTTATCATAATCACAAAATCCACAACACTTTGTTTCGTTTTTGATTAATATTTAAAATATTTTTTTAAAATCCTTTCACTTTAAGGGGATTTTCTATTGATTTTTTTAGTAAAATATGTTAAATTGGTAGTATTAAGTGCATAACTTTTGTGTATTTTCGCAAATCTGAAGGTTTTTTCAGAGATTGTACTTATCTTTCATATTACTTTACAATTTGTAATTCTGTATTTCTGGAGGTTTTTTCTGTGGATAAGAAAACTCTTTTGGCAGTAGACGATGCCGAAATAAACAGAAAAATATTATCAAAACTGTTTTCAAACGAATTTGACGTAATTGAAGCTTGTGACGGTAAAGAGGCTATCGACGTTCTTAACGAGCGTGATGGTCATGTTGACATTGTCATTCTCGACATTATTATGCCGAAATATGACGGCTTTTATTTCCTTGAAAAAATAAAAGATACTCCTTATGCCGATGTACCGGTTGTCATTTCTACTACAGATAATTCACCTGAAGCCGAGTCACGACTTTTAGACCTCGGTGCAACAGACTTAATTTATAAACCCTTCAATCCACAAAATGCCGTAAAGAAAGTAAAGGCAATTCTTGCTCGTTATGAAACAGAAGACAAGAAACTCAAATCAATATCATCTTCAGTCGAGGAACGTCACGCATTTGTTATGCGTCAAACAAATACATTCTCTGCTGAATATGACTTCCGAACAGGTAAAACCTTTATAGACCCCAACTATTCAGAATACGTACATCGCGACTTTTGTAATATTGATATTTTCGACCCCACAACAATGGTCGGTCTTATTTACAGACCAGACTTAGATGCTGTTATCTCCTTCCTTAACTTAACTGATGTTCACGAAACAACCCAGCGTTACGTAAACATAAGAATACTCACCGATAACAACATTTATGAATGGTTCAGATTAGCACTTACCCTTCACATTGAAAACGGACTCAAGGTACGCGCTATTCTTACTTTCAACAATATCAACAATGAGATGGAAGCAATTAAAAAGCTTGAAATCTTCTCTTCTATTGACAGACTCACCAAAATTCCTAACAGAAACACCTTCGTTGAAAAAACTCAGGCTATCATTGAAGCAAATTCTGACACAAAATTTGCTATTGTCAGATTTGATATTGAAAGTTTTAAAATTATAAATCAGCTTTTCGGCACGTCTGAGGGTGACTCAATTCTCAAATTTATTGCTGTTAAGCTTCAGGAAATAATTGAGCCTATCAAAAACGCTACATATTGCCGTATCACATCTGATTTATTTGCATTTTCAGTTCCTTATGAAAATGAAGATTTGTTAAACACCGCAATTGATACTTTAGTTGCGGCTGTTAAGATGTATCCGTTAAACTTTGATATAACACTTTCTTTCGGTATATATATTGCAGAAAACTCAGAATACTCTGTAAGACATATGCTTGACAGAGCAGGTGTTGCACAAAAGGCAACAAAAAATAATTATAAATCTCATATTTCATATTTCGATGAAGCACTTCGTGAGCAGGAAGAAATTGAAATCACAATTATTTCAGAAATGAAAAAGGCTCTTGAAAAGGGCGAATTCA
Source organism: Acutalibacteraceae bacterium (assembly GCA_045646485.1). Taxonomy (GTDB): domain Bacteria; phylum Bacillota; class Clostridia; order Oscillospirales; family Acutalibacteraceae; genus DTU089. Next base: position 34,648 of record JAZRKU010000046.1, on the reverse strand, counting down.
AAATTTACCTTCAGCCTAAGGTTGATATGAGAAACGGCAAAATCATTGGTTCTGAAGCTCTTGTTCGTTGGGTGCATCCTGAAAAAGGTCTTATTTCACCAAGAAGCTTCATTCCTATTTTTGAAAACAACGGATTTATTACAGAGCTTGACTACTACATCTTTTCAACTGTTTCTCAACAACTTGCCAAATGGCGTGATGAAGGTATGCCGATACTTCCTGTTTCGGTTAACGTTTCAAGAGCGGACCTTTACGACCCAAATCTCTTCCCGAACATTGTAAAAATTGTTGACAAATACGATATTCCGCATGAATATATTGAATTCGAGCTTACTGAAAGCTCATTCATTTCAGACAACCACAAGTTAATTGAACTCACCTACAACCTCCAAAAAGGCGGATTCCACGTTCTTATGGATGACTTCGGCAGCGGATACTCTTCACTTAACTCTCTTAAAGATATCAAGGTTGACGTTCTGAAGATTGATATCAACTTCTTGCCTACATCAACCTCTGATGAAAGAGCTGGTAAAATTCTCACTTCAGTTGTTTCAATGGCAAACGCACTCGACCTTAAGGTTGTTGTTGAAGGCGTTGAAACACGTGACCAGGCTGATTTCCTCATAAGCATTGGCGCCTATGAAGCTCAGGGCTATTACTTCTTCCGTCCTATGCCTGTAGAAGATTACGAAAAAGCGTTAAAGGCACAATTAGAAGCCGAAAACAAATAATTATTCAGGGGTCCCCCACCCTTAAGAAACAGGTGTTTTTAAATGACCAAAAATATATTAATAGTAGATGACGCAGAATTCTCGCGCGGTGTTATGAGGCAGGCATTATTAAATGCCGGATTTGATGACATAGCAGAAGCTACAACTGCCGTTGAAGCAAGAAAGATGTTTGTTCAGAACAAGCCTGAGCTCACAATTCTTGACATTATGCTTCCCGACAGTTATGACCTTGCTTTATTGCACGAGCTTTTAGAATTAAACAAAGATGCAAGAATTGTTGTCTATTCCGCGATTAATAAGCCTGAGATAACACGAGAGGCTCTTTTAACCGGAGCGAGAGGTTTCATTACAAAACCATTTAACGAAACTGACTTTTTATGTAAAGTCAGAATGGCATTGGAAGACTAAAAAATTAGCACTCTCCTTTTTAGAGAGTGCTTTTTTGTTACAAGGTGATTTTATGAATAAAAAACACACAAAAGAAAATACAGATACAGAAAAAAATGCTATGCAACTTCCTGATTGGTATTGGGAAGCAGGCTTACACGATGCACATATACTTTCAATAAGCGAATTGGAATTAAGCCCTAACTACAAAGAAAAAATTCTAAAAAGAAATTGTTTAGAAATAGTTTTAAATTCCCAAAACGCCTTATTTGAAGATGATATTGAAAAAATATGTTTATATAATTACGAAATAAAAACCCCTGATATCGATGTAAACAAAATTGACAAACCATGGTGGATGAGTGACACAATCGAAAAATTGCAAAATGAGCACTATCTATTAGAAATAGAAATTGAAGCGGCTCAAGGATATCGTGAATTTTTAGCTATCGAATTTGAAATTGCTGAAGTAATAAGAAAATAAATAGAGCTGTAAAAAACGCTAAGTTTTTTACAGCTCCTTTTCAGGGGGATACTAAAAAAGATGCAGAACGGATAAACCGAACAAAAACAAGGCTTCACTCTTGTTTTTGCTTGCCCGAAGGCGTACAATGGTACGTCGAGTGGTGAGATTTGTTCGTAGCATAAAACGAAAATTTTTTAATAATATAAGTTTTGATAATTTATAGGGGTGCAGGTATCGGTCCTGCAGGCCCCCTTGATTTATATGGTTTTATGCGCTCTGTGCTTCTTTACATCCCCATTATTGTTGTTATCCAATAAATAAACCCATAAATACTTGCCGCCGTACAACCATAAACTATAACAGGCCCTGCTAAATTAAACATTTTAGCACCCGTCCCTAAAATATGACCTTCTGCTTTAAACTCAAGTGCCGGTGACACAACAGAATTTGCAAATCCTGTTATAGGCACAAAGGTTCCTGCCCCTCCTACCTTTGCGATTTTATCAAACACACCAACCGCTGTCAGAATTGCTGTTATTACAATAAGAGTTATTGAAACAAGCATTTTTGCCTGAGTAATTGTCATTGATGTCATTAAAAAAAGTGTTCTGAGCAATTGCCCGAAACAGCTTATTCCTCCGCCAAACAAAAAAGCATTTATAAGGTCTTTTTTTAGTGGCGATTTCGGCGTAATTTTTTCTACTAATTTACTATATTGATAATTTTTCATTTTTTTCACCCGAAAAGAGTGTTCCCCAAAAATTATGAGACTATGCAAATTTTAAAAAATGCATAGTCTCATTTTGTTATAAAATATAAATTATAATATCACGTCTGCCCCAGTTAACACATTCCTGCTCTGTATCCATATACAGGTCAACTGTCCAATCGGTGCTGTTAACAAAGCTACCTGTATCTGCAGCTATACAATAACCGTAAACACGTTTACCATCAGCAGAAACAATATACATCTCTGTGCCATAAGGAATTTCATTCGGGTCAACCGCAATATAACCTGTCTGTGCCTTTTCGCCCGTTGACGTTATACCGCCGGGGATGCAATAAGCAGTTGCTTTTGCGTTTATTGCTTTTTTGTAGCTTGTCGGAATTCCGTTAGCGCCAATATTGACGTATGACGGAACCGCAAGGTCACTTATCGGTGTACTTGAAGGTGTCGTTGAAGGCTTGATGTTAGCTTTTGTACCAACCTCTAAAACCTTATCTACAGGCCTTTTTGTAATATTGGTTTCTTTTACAACCGAATCAATAAGAACACCATCAACATAACAATCTTTATAGACAATTTCTTTTATGCCGTTCTGTCCTTCAACCTTAACGTTAGTTTTACCTGCCGCTAAAGTGTCGGTATAAACATACTTTGTTGTGTATGGAATTGTCTCTGTAACGGTGTAAACCTTCGTTTTTACTTTAATGACTTCAATTTCAATACCATTCATAAGAGGTGTGCCTGAAGACGGTTTTGTGTAGTCATCTTCAGTTATATTAAGGTCAACCTTTGAAATAGCATCGCCTACCGTTTTACCTGAAACAGTTCTTTCATATACTACTCCATCAATTTTCACCTTAATGTCATATGCTCCGTAAATTTCAATTTCTAATCCCTCTGTGAGTGGTTCGTCGAGAGAATAATTTACTGAAGCACCTGCGGGAAGTGTAATTTCTGCAGCTTTGATTGCATCGCTGACAGTTCCCGAAGCAAATACGGCGTAAGTTGAGCCTTCATAATTTGTAATAGAAACGCTCACGCCTCTGTTAATAATAATTACTGAACCATCTTTACCCGCTTTAAAATCAGATAAATCCAATTTGTCACCGTATGCTTCATTCACCAGAATATCGTTTTCTTCGAGAATCTTCTCAGCATCGGTAAGCGAGGTAGTAACGTTAGTAATTTTTTCGCCATCCTGTATTTTTATGTCATACGATTTAGACGGCTTAGCGAATGCAGTAACTGAAACAAAGAATAAGACAACCACCATAAGAAGTGCTAACTTCCTGTTAGGTGAGTGTACTGCTACTTCGCCCTTTTTAAAAAATGTCATGGTATAAATACTCCTTAAACAAGCAACTCCATATTTTCTTTATTGCGATAATGGTAGTTGCCGTTGTTAGGTCCTCTTGTTCAGGATTATGTGTCGAACTTTTTAAAAAACTCGGCTCAGAACCATGAGCAAAAACACCTTTTTATCCTATGGCAATGTGTATTATACCCATTTTTTTGGTATTGTCAAATAATTTTGACAATAATAAACTGTGAAACTTGCACAAATCCATTTTACGAAATCGACTTACTTCCACCATTAATTGTATTTTACACAACATTTGTTGTATATATTTCGACATCATTTTTGTAAGAATTGCAAAAATTACAATTTGTAACTTTTTAAGTATTTATATGCTTATTATACCTATTTATTGTTGACAGAAACACCTTTTGGTACAATAATATACAATAAGAATATAAAATCAGAGTAGGTTATGTTATGCAAATAGAAATTCCTGAAGTAATAAATGAAATTATAACCCGTTTTACAGAAAACGGATTTGAAGCATATTGTGTCGGTGGCAGTATCCGTGACAGCATTATGAATAAAGCTGTAGGCGACTGGGATATTACAACCTCTGCTTCACCGGAAGAAACAAAACTGCTTTTTAGTGACGAAAGAATAATTGATACCGGTATAAAACACGGAACTGTTTCTGTTATAAAAAATCACGAATGCATTGAAATAACTACCTTCCGCATCGACGGCGAGTATATGGACAACCGTCATCCTACCGATGTTCATTTTACAAAAAGTCTTGAAGAGGATTTAAAAAGACGTGATTTCACCATTAACGCACTTGCATATTCACATTCTTCGGGACTCATTGATTTATATAACGGAATTTCTGATATTGAAAACAAAATAATAAGAACAGTAGGCAATGCCGAAAAACGTTTTGATGAAGACGGGCTTCGTATTATGAGAGCTTTACGATTTGCTTCTACCTTAGGCTTTTCTATTGAAAAGGAAACCGCAAAAGCAATACACAGCCAAAAAGAACTTCTGAAAAACATTTCTTCAGAAAGAATTAATGCAGAACTCACAAAATTGCTCCTCGGCGATAACGTTTTTTACGTTCTCACAGAGTTTTCTGATGTTTTTGCTGTAATAATTCCTGAAATTGCGCCTTGCATTAATTTCAGTCAATACGGTAAAAAACACGCCTATGATGTTTTTACCCACATTTGTCACACAGTCGAAACAATAGCGAACGATAAAATTTTAAGGCTCACTATGCTTTTGCACGATTTAGGCAAGGTTCCGACACACAGGTTAAACGAAAATGGTGACAGCACGTTCAAAAATCATGCTGCTGTCGGTGGCGAAATGGCAAAAGAAATTTTAACGCGTCTTCGTTTTGATAAAAAAACTATTACCCGTGTTTCATTTTTGATAACCCACCACGATTTTGAACCACCGAAAACGAAAATTAAACTCAAGAAAAAAATGAAAATTCTGACTTCTGACGACGTCAGAACTCTCCTCATTATAAAGAAAAGTGACCGCGGAGCACTCTCTGAAAGTTACAGAGATATAAGTAAAGAATCCGCACAGGTTTTATTGTGGCTTGAAGAAATTGAAAGCAATAACGAATGTGTCTCTTTAAGTCAATTAAAGGTAAACGGAAAAGACCTTATAAAATGTGGTTTTAAAAACGAAGAAATCGGTGAGAAATTAGAATTTCTTTTAGACTCAGTAATTGAAGAAAAGGTTGAAAATACAAAGTCCTCTCTTCTTTCTCTTTTGGATTGATATATTTTAAAAATAGTTTCTTATTTTTTCCTCGCTTAAGTTGACATTATTATTGTAATAGTATAAAATATCAATAATTATAAATTATAATATAATGGTATATTATGTGCCGGAAAAGGTGATTAAAATGCGTAATTCTTACCCTCTTAACTTTGATTGGAAATACGCTCCGTCATTCTCTGAAGAAATGACAGACGCAAAATATGACGACAGTAAATTCCAATCTGTTGACATTCCACACGCAAACAAAGAAATTCCTTTTAACTACTTTGACGAAAAATGCTATCAGTTTACAAGCTGCTATCGTAAACACTTCGACTTACCTAAAAAAGACGGCAAAAAATACATTCTTCATTTTGAAGGTGCTGCCAATTATTCAAAGGTTTATCTTAATAATGAATTTTTAGGGGAATACAAGGGTGCTTACAATCGTTTTTCTTTTGATATCACAGATGTTGTAAACAAAAAGAAAAACACATTGGTTGTTGAGCTCGACTCATCTGAAAGACCTGAAATTCCTCCTTTCGGTAATGTTGTTGACTACCTCGTTTACGGTGGTATTTATCGTGAAGTATGGATTGAAGAAGTAAGCGAAATTTATATTTCTGATGTTTTTGTCAGAACTTTAAACATTCATCAACCGAAAAAAGTGCTTGATATGGATATCACCTTCTCTGAGAGCACCGAAGGCACACTCAGATTCCGTTTAGAAAAAGACGGCAATACCCTGGGCGAAAAAGAGTGCAAGGTTAAAGGCAGTGTCATCAACGCAAAATGGGCAGTCAGTGACGTCAAACTTTGGGATATAGATAACCCTGAGCTTTATGACCTTTACGTTTCTTTTAATAACGAAGATGAATACAAGGTTCGTTTCGGCTTCAGAGAAGTTAAATTCAGAAAAGACGGTTTCTATCTCAACGGCAAAAAAATCAAAATCCGTGGTCTTAACCGTCACCAGAGTTATCCATATGTTGGCTACGCTATGCCTGAAAACGTTCAGAAGGCAGACGCAGACTTACTTAAATATAAATTAGGTGTAAACTTAGTTAGAACTTCTCACTACCCTAACAGCATTCACTTCCTTAATCGCTGTGATGAAATTGGTCTTTTAGTATTCACCGAAATGCCTAGTTGGCAATTCCTTGGTGAAGGTGAATGGCGAGAAATATGCCTTGACAACGTTAAAAGAATGGTTATCCGTGACAGAAATCACCCATCGGTAATTCTCTGGGGTGTTCGTGTAAACGAAGGTCTCGACTGTGACGAATTCTACACCGAAACCAACAAAATGGCTCGTTCTCTTGATAACACACGTCAGACAGGTGGCGTAAGAAATATGCCTCGCAGCCACTTGCTTGAAGATGTTTACACTTACAATGACTTTTCACATTCAGGTGGCGCAGTTCATCTTTTACCGCCTGCTATTGTTACAGGATTTAGCGCACCTTATCTTGTTACAGAGCATAACGGTCATATGTTCCCGACAAAATCTTTCGACCGTGAAGCTTTAAGAACAGAACACGCTTTAAGACACACAAGAGTTCTTAACACTGCTTACGGCAATGACAGAATCAGTGGTGCTATCGGCTGGTGCATGGCTGACTATAACACACACAAGGACTTTGGTAGCGGTGATAAAATCTGCTATCACGGTGTTACAGATATGTTCCGTGTACCAAAACTCGGTGCGGCGGTTTATCGCTCACAGCAGGAGCATGAACCATATCTTGAAGTTACTTCTGCTATGGATATCGGTGAGCATCCCGGTGGAGTTATAGGTAAGGTTTATATTTATTCTAACTGTGATTACGTTAAACTTTATAAAAACGGTAAATATACAAGTACAGTTTACCCAAGCGAATCACCGTTTAAAAACCTGCCTCATCCACCTGTTGTTGCTGCCGACTTTATAGGTGATGCATTAACAGAGGTAGATAATTTAGATGCAACAACCGCATCTCTTTTAAAACCTGCACTCGTTGCGGCTCAGATGGAACAATTTAAAATGCCTCCTCACAATTTCTTACTTGCCGGTGCTGCTATGGTTACAGGCAGACTCTCATTCAACCGAATGTTTGACCTTGTAACAAAATACATCGGTGGTTGGGGTGAACAACAAATCACCTACAGATTTGAAGGCTACAAGGACGGCGAATGTGTTGCTACTGTTGTAAGAACCGCTGTTGAATCACTTAATTTAGAGGTTAATGCAGATTCTTATACATTAAAAGAAGGCGACACCTACGATGCTACAAGAATTGAACTCGTTGTTAAAGACCAGAATGGCAACAGAGTACCTTTTGTTGATAGTGCCGTTACTGTTAATGTGGATGGCCCTGCTACTGTTATAGGTCCTTCCCAATTCCCTCTTGTTGGTGGCGACAGAGCCTTTTGGGTAAGAACAAACGGCAAAAAAGGCAAAATTAAAATTACAATTAATGCTTCAGGAATTGAAGAGAAAACAATCGAATTGATTTCTGAATAAAAATACAGAATAGGACTGAAAAATACAATGGAAAAAAAGCCATATTATATTACGACCGCTATTGCTTACACGTCAAGAAAACCACACATCGGCAACTCTTATGAAATCGTTTTAGCTGATGCTCTTGCAAGATTCAAAAGAATGCAGGGCTATGACGTGTTTTTTCAGACAGGTACAGATGAGCACGGTCAGAAAATAGAAGAATATGCAGCAGAAGCAGGAATTTCACCTAAAGAATACGTTGATAAGGTTGCAGGCGAAATCAAAAGCGTTTGCGATTGTCTTAACACAACTTACGATAAATTCATCCGTACAACTGATGAAGACCATGAAAAGTCAGTACAAAAAATCTTTGAAAAGCTTTATAATCAGGGTGACGTTTACAAAAGTGAATATGAAGGCTGGTACTGCGTACCTTGCGAAAGTTTTTTCACAGACTCTCAATTAGTTGACGGCAAATGCCCCGACTGTGGCAGAGAAGTAAGAAAAGAAAAAGAAGAAGCATATTTCTTCAAAATGAGCAAATACCAAAAACAATTAGAAGAATATATTGAACAAAATCCTAACTTCATTTACCCTGAAAGCCGCAAGAAAGAAATGATAAATAACTTCATAAAACCAGGACTTCAGGATTTATGTATTTCCCGTTCAACCTTCAAATGGGGTATTCCTTTCCCTAACGACCCAAAACACGTTATTTACGTTTGGGTAGATGCCCTTCTCAACTACATCACAGGACTCGGTTATAACCCTGATAATCAACCTGAAATGTACAAAAAATATTGGCCGGCTGACGTTCATATCATTGGTAAAGATATTCTTCGTTTCCACACAATCTATTGGCCGATTATGCTTATGGCGCTCGGTGAGCCTTTACCGAAACAGGTTTTCGGTCACCCGTGGCTTCTCTCAGGCGAAGATAAAATGTCAAAATCCCGTGGTAACGTTATTTATGCCGACGACCTTTGCAACCGCTTTGGTGTTGATGCAATCCGTTATTATCTTCTTTCAGAAATGCCTCATGCACAAGACGGCTCTATAACCTACACCACAATTATTGAACGCTTCAATTCAGATTTAGCAAACACCCTGGGAAATCTTGTCAATCGTACTATTGCTATGAACAACAAGTATTTTGACGGTGTTATTCAGGAGCCTGTTGCAGCAGAAGAAATTGATAACGAGTTAAAAGAAATGGCACTCTCTGTTCTTCCTGAGGTTACAAAGCTTCTTGACACTTACAGAATGAGCGATGCTATTTCAAAAGTATTTGAGCTTGCAAAAAGATGCAACAAATATATTGATGAAACAATGCCATGGGCACTTGCAAAGGATGAAGAAAAGAAAGCACGTCTCGGCACTGTGCTTTACAACTTACTTGAAAGCATTCGCTTTATTGCAGTTTTGTTAAAACCGTTTATGCCTTCAACAAGCGACAGTATTTTTGCTCAGATTAACTGCAATATTGATGATTTAGAATCACTCAGCAACTTTGGCAAATTAGTCAGCGGAAATAAAGTTGGCGAAGCAACTCCTCTTTTCTCTCGTCTTGACGTTGAAAAGACCTTGGCTGAAATTGAAGCTTCTCTTCCTCAGGTTGAAGAAGAAGCAGAAGAAAAAACAATTATAGGTCTTAAAGAAATTGAATTTGATGATTTTGCCAAGGTTGAGCTTCGTGTTGCAAGGGTTGTGGATTGTGAGCCTATTAAAAAAGCTAAGAAGCTTTTAAAACTCACACTTGACGACGGAACAAAAGAGCCACGCACTGTTGCTTCAGGCATTGCTCAGTGGTACAAGCCCGAAGACCTTATTGGCAAGAGCGTTGTTATTGTTGCTAACCTCAAACCAAGAACTCTTTGCGGTGTTGAAAGCAAGGGTATGGTTTTAGCGGGTGAAATTACCGAAGATGATATTAAAGTTCTCTTTGTTGACGGTATGCCTGCAGGTACAATGTTAGGATAATTTACATTATGGACTTCATTTTTGATACTCACGCACATTACAATGACAAAGCATTTGATGAAGACAGAACTAACTTGCTCGACTCGTTTCACGAGTCGGGCATTTTGGGTGTGATAAACTGCGGAACAGATATTGATTCTTCAAAAAAATCAATAAAACTTTCAGAGCAATACGGCTATATATATTCCGCTGTAGGCTTTCATCCTGAAGATATAAATAAAGCAGACGACAACTATCTTGCAGAAATCAAAGCACTTTCAGCACACAAAAAATGTGTTGCAATTGGTGAAATAGGGCTTGACTATTATTGGGTAAAGGATAATAAAGAGGAGCAAAAAAGATTTTTCACAGAGCAAATTATTTTGGCAAACGAAATAAATCTGCCTGTAATTATTCATTCAAGAGACGCTCATAACGACACCTTAGAGATTTTGAAAAAGCATAAACCGCAAGGGGTTCTGCACTGTTTTTCGGGTAGTGTTGAAATTATGAACGAGGCTCTTAAGCTCGGGTTATATATAGGTCTCGGCGGTGCAGTAACGTTTAAAAATGCTCGTGTGCCCTTAGAGGTTGCAGAAAAGCTGCCTCTTGACAGACTGCTTTTAGAAACCGACTGCCCTTATATGACTCCCGTGCCTCACAGAGGCAAACGAAACCAGAGCACTTATATATCTTTTGTTGCAGAAAAAATAGCAGAAGTGAAAAACATTTCAAAAGAAGAAGTTCTCACAACTGCTAACAAAAACGCTTTTAAATTATTTGGCATACAGCCCAATATAAAGTAAAAATTTTCTGACCCCTGTTTTATTCTGTTCACTCTAAAACTAACTAACCTATAATTTCTTTCAACGCCTTTTCTGCTTCATCCGCTTCAATTATTTTTAAAAATCCGTAATAACCATATAATTCATCTATTTTTTCTAAAAACCATTTTTGTGCACCGTAGTTTATAATTACTATGGTGCATTTTTTATGTATCCCTGAAAAATCAAGAAATTCTCTCATGTTTTCAATCCTTGAAAAAATTGCTTCATCCTCATCAAAAACGGGCACTAATAACGTAAATTCATCTTCTTTAAATGTTATAAATTTAAATATCAGAAATCTTAAAATGCTGAGTATTCCTATAATCGCCAAAATAAGCATCGAAGCCTCTGCAATCATAATACCCCACCTCCTGTAAACATAATATTCCACTTTCACTATTTTGGTGATTTTTATTGAAAATCACATACTTTTATGGTAAAATAAGTGTGTATACTTTTAAATTTCTTTTCGGAGGGTATTATGGAAAGATTATTGACAAGATGGGGTAAAGTTTTAGAAAAAAGCTGCCCACTTAACGACTATCCGAGACCACAGTTCAAACGCGACAGTTTCATTTGTCTTAACGGCATATGGAATTACGCAATTTATGGTGAAAACAAAAAATTCAGCGGTTTTCAGGGTGAAATTGTTGTACCTTTCAGTCCCGAATCAATTTTAAGCGGTGTTGAAAAATTAGTTCAACCTACCGATACACTTTATTATCAAAAACTTTTTAACTTTACAAAAACAAAATCAAAGGTACTTTTACACTTTGGTGCAGTTGATTATAAATGCAGTGTTTCTTTAAATGGTACTCCGATTGGTGAGCACACCGGTGGCTATCTTCCTTTTACTTTTGACGTTACCGCAGCTATTTTAAATGGCGAAAACGACTTGAGAGTTACCGTTACAGACCCCACTGACACAGGCAGTCAAGCAAGAGGTAAACAAACCTTTAACCGTGGCGGTATTTGGTACACTCCACAGTCAGGCATATGGCAGACAGTGTGGCTTGAAGAGGTTTCTTACGATTATATCACCGATATAAAGCTCACCCCTGATATTGATAACGATGAACTCAACATTGAGGTTAACTATTCAAATGACGTAATACCTGAAGTTGGTGTTATGGTTATGGATAAAAACAAAATGATTGGTGCTGCAAAGCTTATTAACGGCAAGGGCTCTGTAAAGCTTTCTGATTATGAACTCTGGTCACCTGAAAACCCTTATCTTTACGATATTAAATTCGCCGCAGGTGAAGACAGGGTTGACAGCTACTTTGCTATGAGAAAATTCAGCACAGGCGTTGACTCAGATGGCACACCAAGATTTATGCTTAATAACAAGCCTTATTTCTTCAATGGTCTTCTCGACCAGGGCTATTGGTCAGACGGTCTGTACACAGCACCATCTGATGAAGCGTTAATCTACGACATTCAGACAATGAAGGATTTAGGCTTCAACACGTTAAGAAAGCACATTAAAATAGAGCCTCTTCGTTGGTATTATCACTGCGACAGACTTGGAATGATTGTCTGGCAGGATATGATTAATGGCGGCGGAAAGTACAACTTCCTCGCTATTGGTACGTTACCTTTCTTGGGTATGCTCTTCAATAATAAAAAAGTCGGCAGAATCTCTGATGACAAAAAGCACTACGGATTCTATGCAAGAACCGATGAAAAAGGCAGAGAAGAATATTTTAAAGATTCAGAAGAAATGGTAAAGCACCTTTATAATGTTCCATCTCTTGCTCTCTGGACTCCGTTCAACGAAGCTTGGGGACAGTTTAACTCTGTTAAAGCGTGTGAATTCTACAGAAAATTAGACCCTACAAGACTTATTGACCACGCAAGTGGCTGGGTAGACCACGGTGCAGGTGACGTAAACAGCTTCCACATTTATTTCACCCCGTTTATGTTCCCGAAATATGACAGTAACGACAACCGTCCGATTGGTCTTACAGAATTCGGTGGTTACTCAATGAGATTCAGAGGCCACACTTATAACAAAGAAAAATTCTTTGGTTACAGAAAATATTACACACAAGAAAAATTTGATGCTGCAATAAAGCACCTTTACGAAGACAGAATTTATAAATGTATGAAAGAAAAAGGTCTTTCTGCAATTATTTACACAGAGGTAAGTGACGTTGAAGACGAACTCAACGGACTTCTCACCTACGACCGTGAGGTTGTTAAGGTTTCACCTGAAATGATGAAGGCAGCAAACGAAAAACTCAAATTATAAAATTAAATAATTATTAAGTAGTTGATTATTTGTTTTAAAAACACAATGGCTCTCCCCCACTGCGGGAGAGCCTGTGGCACTCAGAACTGCATCACACAAATTTGAGATAATTCCTTTCGTCTACAACTTCTTCACTATTCACTCTTACTTCTTACTTCAAGATATGGGGGCGTAGCTCAGCTGGGAGAGCGTTTGACTGGCAGTCAAAAGGTCATGGGTTCGAGCCCCACCGTCTCCACCAGAAAAAACCACTTCTTCGGAAGTGGTTTTTTCAATGAAATAAATCCCTTGCGGAATTTATGAAATATGCTGTCGCATATGAAATACGCTGTGGCGTATAGGGATTTATTTTATTTCATATCGAACAAGGTGAAATACTTCATAATCCATAAGGATTATTTCATATTGCACGGCAATATTTCATTGTTTATACAGCATACTGAATAATAATTTTGTTGCCCGCTTTTAGGTGGGTATTTATATTTTATGGGATGTGTCTAGAATGGTTGAATTTTTAATATTTTTTTGGTATATTAAGAAAAAATTTTTAAAAAAAAGTATTGACTGTAAAGTAACTTTATAGTGTATCTTAACGGCGAAAGGATGTGTAATATATGAAAATCAATGAAGTTGAAGAGTTATTAAATACCCCAAGAGCCAATATACGCTATTATGAAAAAGAGGGACTCATAAATGTTTCAAGAAAAGAAAACGGTTATCGCAATTACACAAAAGAAGATATTACAAGATTAAAAAAGATAATCATTTTCAGAAAATTGGGCATTTCTGTTGACAAAATAAAAGATTTATTAAATGGTAATGCTGAACTTACACAGGTCCTTGACGAAAGTATTGTAGAACTTGAAAAGCAAATTGAAGAACTTAAAGGCGCTATTGAGGTAAGCAAAGAAATAAAACAGAAACGAGTTTGCACAGAGGAATTAGATGAATCATATTATTGGAATCTTATAAACGAAAAAGAAAACAACGGTCAGGGATTTCCGAATGCATTACAGGATTTTTTAGAAGTAGAACTAAACATTTTTGATACGATGTGGAAAAGAGTGTTTTTTCTTGACTTTAAAAAATATCGTGACCGATTAGGTTGGAAGAAAACTTTCGTTTTCATTTTTGTAATTTTGATTATACGGGGATTGTCAAAAAAATTTATATGGCATGAAAGTTTTTGGGAAGGTTTCTTATATCCAATCGGATTGTTTTTGATCGTCAGCATGATTTTTCTTCCCGTATTTTTCATTGCTAAAAAACATCCAAAAGTTGCAAGTACTATTATGACAGTAATATTCTTTCTTAGTATTGGCATTCTTGCTTATATTTTAATTATATTGGGTATAGCTGTTATAAAAGGATTATTTATTGATTAAAAAATACATCTCCGAGTAACATTTGCTATTCAGAGGTATTGTGCATTATGCTACATTACTATGAACCATTTGCTTACTCAAACATTGAGTTAAATTTGAAAAAATTCTTTTTTGTGATATAATAAATAAAAGTTTACTTTTGGAGCTGATTTTATGAAAATTTTAGTTATCAACGGTAGTCCTAAGGGACAGAATAGCATCACTTTACAAACTACAAATTATTTAAAAATTTTACACCCTGAACACGAATTTTCTGTTCTTGATGCAGGGCAAAAAATCAAGGCTTTAGAAAAAGATTTCAGTAAAGCAATTGAAGAAATAGAAAACGCAGATTTACTCGTTTTCTCCTACCCTGTTTACACGTTTATTGCACCTTGTCAGCTTCATAGATTTATTGAGCTTTTAAAAGAAGCAAAATTAGATTTGACAAAAAAATTTGCAACACAGTTTACAACCTCAAAGCATTTTTATGATATTACTGCACACCGCTATATAAAAGATAACTGCTTTGACTTAGGATTAAAATATATCAACGGGCTTTCTGCCGATATGGATGATTTATCAACTGAGCAAGGACAGAAGCAGGCAGAAGACTTCTTCGACTACGTTATGTTCAACATAGAAAACAATCTTTACGAAAAAGAAGTTAAAATAAATTCTTCCGCTACCTTAACAAATGCACAGATAATTGAATGCAGTGATGAAAAGCCAGGCGACGTAGTAATTGTTACAGACTGCGATGAAAATGATGAAGTGCTTAAAAATATGATTTCGCGCTTCAGAGCAAGATGCTCTAAAAACACACGAATTGTAAATATAAAGGATTATCCCTTTAAGGGTGGTTGCCTCGGTTGCTTTAACTGTGCTGTTTCAGGAAAATGTGTCTACAAAGATAACTTTGATGAATTTTTAAGAAACGATATACAAAAAGCTGATTCTATTATTTACGCATTCACAATTAAAGACCACTCAATGGGTGCTCGCTTTAAGATGTATGACGACAGACAATTCTGTAACGGGCACAGAACTGTTACAATCGGTATGCCTGTAGGCTACATTATAAATGGTAACTTAAGCATTGAAGAAAATCTCAGAACAATAATTGAAGCGAGAGCAGAAGTCGGTCACAACTTCTTTTGCGGTATTGCCACTAACGAAGAAAATGCAAACGAAAGCATTGATATGTTAGCAAAAAAATTAGACTACGCTTTAGAAAAGAAAATTCTTTTGCCACAGAACTTTTACGGAATCGGTGGTATGAAGGTTTTCAGAGATTTAATCTGGATTATGCAGGGTATGATGAAAGCCGACCACAAATTCTATAAAGCTCATAACCAATACGACTTCCCTCAAAAACAATGGAAGCGAATGCTTCTTATGTATTTAGTCGGTGGTATGCTTTCTTCTGAAAAAATGAAATCTAAAATGGGCGATAAAATGAACGAGGGTATGTTAATGCCTTACCAAAAAGCTCTTGAAAGTGCGAAGAAACGAATAGAAAAATAAAAACAAAAACAACGATAAGTTACACACTTATCGTTGTTTTCGTTTTGTATTGGCATTTTATATTTCAAGGTGTTATATGCTGAGCTTTCCCTTTACAAGCCAACATATAACGCCATTATTTTTAAATTACATCGCATCTATATATCTGCAAGCGGCAAGTGCTGCTGAAGCACCGTCGGCTGTTGCGGTTGTTATCTGACGAATGCTCTTTTTACGGCAGTCACCTGCTACGTAAACGCCTTCGGTCTTTGTAAGACATGCCTCTTCAGAATCAAAATAACCGTTATCGTCAAGTGCTGCCATATCAGCAAAAGCACTGTTGGCAGGCTCAAGTCCTATAGCCACAAAAAGGCCGTTTAAAGCAACTTCTTTTTCGCTTCCGTTTGTGTGTTTCAAGGTTACGCCTGTTAATTCATCGTCACCCTTCAAGCCACTTACAACAACGTCTGTCATAAATTCTACATTGCTCTTGGCTTCAAGAATCTCTACAAGCTTCTTTTCGCCTGTCATAAAAGAAAGGTTCTGGAAAACATAAACCTTTTCACAGATATCTGAAAGCAGAACTGCTTCCTGCAAAGCAGAATTTCCGCCACCAACAACACCTACTGTCTGACCGTTATAAAATGCACCGTCACAAACAGCGCAGTAAGAAACGCCTTTACCTGTAAGCTCGTTTTCTCTGTCGAGTCCTAATTGTCTGTGTTTAACACCAACTGCAATAATTACTGCCTTTGCCTCGTATTTTTTGTCACCTGCGAAAACTAATTTTCTGTTACCCTCATTTATAATCCCTGTAACCTTTTCCATTTCTACCTCTGCACCCATAGCTAAAACCTGGTCAAGAAGCTTGTCTGCAAACTCATTGCCTGTCATTTCAGGAATACCCGGGTAATTTTCAATCTTCGGTGAAAAAGTTACCTGACCACCAAACGTGCTTTTTTCAATAACAAGAACACTTTTACCTGCTCTTAATGCATAAAGTGCCGCAGTAAGACCTGCAGGACCTGCACCGATTATGATTATATCCTTCATAATAAAATCACCTTTGTTTTAAAAAGGGGCTGATTAACAGCCCCTATTTTTTTATTACATATTCTCAATAAACTCTTTAACAGCCGGTAAATCAGATATAACTGTTGCTTCATCACCATTGTAAACAACAAGTGATGGTGCCTGTTTTAATCCGAGTTTTTTAGCAAGCTCTACATTATCTTCAACAAAGAGTTTTTCAAAAGAAATACCCTTTTGCTCAAGAAGCTGAGCAGCAATTTTACATTTTGGGCAAGTTTTTGTTGCGAAAAGTGTAAACGTTGCATCTGCAACTGCTACTGCAGTTTTTGTTTCTGCTTCAGGACAGCAATGAGCGTGGTCTACTATTCTGTCTGCTTTTTCATAGCTTGAGTGAATAATATCATAAACTCTTCTGTCTTTGAACTCTTGTGCTTTACCATCGTGAAAGTTCTGAACAGGACGGTAATAACCTGTAATACGGCTGTAAACCTCTGTTGTTTCGCCACAATCAGGGCAAGTGTAAACTTCACCCGGAATATAACCATGGTTGCAACATACTGTATATGTTGGTGAAATTGAGTAATATGGAAGTCTGTAGTTGTCTGCAATTTTCTTAACAAGATTTGCAGCAGCTTTCCAATCAGGGAGCTTTTCGCCTAAGAAAGCGTGGAATACTGTACCTGATGTGTAAAGAGTATGAAGCTCGTCTTGTGCATCAAGTGCTTCAAAAATATCTGCTGTATAACCAACAGGTAAGTGTGAAGAGTTGGTGTAGTATGCTGTACCATTTTCGTTAGCAGTAATAATTGAAGGATATCTTTCCTTGTCGTGCTTTGCAAAACGATATGTTGTACTTTCAGCAGGTGTAGCCTCTAAGTTGTAAAGGTCGCCGTATTCTTCCTGATAGTCAGAAAGTCTTTCTCTCATATGGTTAAGAACGTCTTTTGCAAAATCCTGTGTCTCTTTAGTTGTCATATCCTTACGGAGCCATTTAGCATTAAGACCAACTTCGTTCATACCGATAAGACCAATTGTTGAGAAGTGGTTTGTAAACGTACCGAGGTAACGCTTTGTATATGGGTAAAGACCTTCATCGAGAAGCTTTGTGATAATGCCTCTTTTAACCTTAAGAGAACGAGCAGAAATATCCATAAGCTTATCAAGTCTCTTGTAGAAATCTTCTGCATTTTCAGCAAGATATGCAATTCTTGGTAAGTTGATTGTAACAACACCAATAGAACCTGTGCTTTCACCACTACCGAAGAAACCACCGCTCTTCTTTCTTAACTCACGAAGGTCAAGACGAAGTCTGCAACACATTGAACGAACGTCGCTCGGCTCCATATCTGAGTTAACGTAGTTTGAGAAGTAAGGTGTACCATATTTTGCAGTCATTTCAAAGAGAAGCTTGTTGTTCTCTGTTTCAGACCAGTCAAAATCACGTGTGATTGAATAAGTAGGAATAGGATATTGGAAACCACGACCGTGAGCATCGCCCTCAATCATAACTTCAATAAATGCTTTATTAACCATATCCATTTCTTTTTTACAGTCACCATATGTGAAGTCCATTTCTTTACCACCTACAATAGCAGGCATATCTTTAAGGTCAGCAGGAACAGTCCAGTCTAAAGTGATGTTTGAGAATGGAGCTTGTGTACCCCAACGAGATGGAGTGTTTACACCGAAAATAAATGATTCAATGCATTTTTTAACTGCTTTATAATCAAGATTATCGGCTTTTACAAATGGTGCTAAATATGTGTCAAATGATGAGAATGCCTGAGCACCCGCCCATTCGTTCTGCATAATACCCAAGAAGTTAACCATCTGATTGCAAAGAGTTGCAAGGTGACTTGCAGGAGCAGAAGTAATTTTACCCGGAACACCGCCTAAGCCCTCTTTAATAAGTTGTTTCAAAGACCAACCTGCACAGTAACCTGTAAGCATTGAAAGGTCATGAATGTGAATATCACCATTACGGTGTGCATTGGCAACTTCTTCGTCATAAATTTCTGAAAGCCAATAGTTAGCTGTAATTGCGCCTGAGTTTGAAAGAATAAGGCCACCAACAGAATAAGTAACTGTTGAGTTTTCTTTAACACGCCAGTCTGTAACCTTAACGTAGCTGTCAACCAAATCCTTATAGTCAAGAATTGTTGATTTCATATTACGGATTTTTTCACGTTGTTTTCTGTAAAGAATGTAAGCCTTTGCTACGTCTGCGTAGCCTGCCTGAACAAGAACAGATTCAACACTGTCCTGAACGTCTTCAACAGCAACAAGATTGTTGCTTATTTTTGGTTCGAAGTTTGCTGTAACCTTTAAAGCGAGAAAATCAATAATATTGTCATTGTATTGTTTTTCGCAAGCTTCAAATGCTTTTTTAATTGCGTCTGCGATTTTGATTATATCAAAACCGGAAACCTTACCGTCTCTTTTGATAACCTGATACATTTTCCGTACTCCTTCTAAATAATTTGTTTTCGTTTTTCGTTAGCATATAGGATAATAACAGATTAAATTGCGATTGTCAATAGAAAAATACAATATATTGTGGTTAAATCTAAGTTTTTTAAAACTAAAATCACAAGATATTGTTTTTTATATGCAAAATGCACATATATCCCTGTTTTCTTTTGGACATTTTACGACAATTTTTGCAAATTTCATTTCCCAAAGAAAAAACTGAACACAATATCTTGTGTTCAGTCTGTTATTTTTTCTATTACATTCACAATATCGTCATATATCACAATATCGGCTTTTCTATCAAAATCAGTCTCACTTTTATTAATGAGCGCTATTTTTCTGCCTTTAAAGTAAGATATGAAAGATGCGGCAGGATACACGTTAAGAGACGTTCCTATTATAATAAGCAAATCTGCTTCACTTATTTCTTTGATTGCACCTGCAACCGTTTCAGAATCCAACCCCTCTTCATAAAGAACAACGTCAGGTTTTACTACTCCTCCGCATTTTTTACAAAGCGGAGTGCCCTCGCTTTGTAAAATATATTCTTCGTCATAAAATTCTTTACAACATATGCAGTAATTTCTTTTTACGTTGCCATGTATTTCAAAAACGTTTTTACTACCTGCCATAGAATGAAGAGAATCAATATTCTGAGTAACAACACTCACTTCTTTGCCTTTTTTCTCTAAATCTGCAAAATATAAATGTGCCTTATTCGGTTTTGCCTCAGGGTAAATCATTTTACTTTTATAAAACTCATAAAAGAGCTTTGTGTTATTCACAAAAAACGTAAGCGAAATCATTTCTTCGGGTGAATACTTGTAATCGCCTTTTTCGTTATAAAGGCCGTTGGCAGACCTGAAATCGGGTATTCCTGACGGGCAGCTTATCCCCGCCCCTGTAAACACACATATTTTCTTCGCTTTTTCAATTTCCTTTTTTAACTCTAAAATTCTCTCCAATTAAAATTCCCCATATACTATATATAATAACGCATTAAATTCCGCGTATTTCTGCCGTAGGCACGTATTTTTTAATAACCTCAAGCATTTCTTGCATTTCTTCTTTAGAAACACCTTCTACAGCGTTATCTATAAGATTCCCTGAATCAACAAAATTCTGAAGGTAATATTTTTTGGTGCCTTTAATCCATTTACCTATATTCTCTATATCTTCTATTGTATGAAAATTCTTAGTGACAGTCGTTCTGAATTCAAAATCAACCGCACCACTCATAAGAATATCCACACTTTTTTCCATAGCAGTCATATCGAAATCGTGCACACCAATTGTTTCAGGATATTTTTCTTTAGAATTCTTTATATCCATAGCAACAAAATCACAAAGACCCTTTTCGATTATGCTCTTAAGCTTTTCAGGAAAGCTACCGTTGGTGTCAAGCTTAACCTCATAACCGAGCTCTTTGATTTTACCTAAAAATTCTTCAATGTTTGGCTGCAACAACGGCTCACCCCCGCTTACTGCAACGCCATCTAAAATTCCCTGACGTTTTTTCAGATGCTCAAACACCTCGTTCTGGTCAATAATCTGTGTGTCAAGCTTTGTAACAAGACCCGCATTATGACAAAACGGACACCTGAAATTACAACCGCCCATAAAAACTGTACACGCTGTTTTACCGGGGAAGTCAAGCAGCGTAAGTTTTTGAAAACCTTTAATCAACAAAATTTTTCGCCTCTTTTGTTTGTTTTTTATTAAATTTTATTATATTTTATTAAATTATATATTCATTTTTCACTTAAGTCAATTGATTTTCTGCACTTTTTTGCAGTTTTTCCGCTATTTAGTGAAAACATACAACAAATACACTTTATTTTGTGTATTTACATTTCTGAAAAAGTATGTTATAATGCAGTAGTAAAAAAATAACATTTTGGAGGAATTGTTATGAAAACTCGTAAAATTATTGCTCTTGTTATGGCAATAGCACTTCTTGCTATGTCTATGACAACAGTAGCTTTTGCAGAAGATGAAGAAACTGCAACAGCTTACACCATTTTTTCACAACAAGCAAAAAGAAATTACACAGACATTGAATTTTTCAATCCTGAAGGTATTGTTATCAAAGATGCAGCAGGTGTTAGCATTCAATACGCTACTGATTACCAATACTTCACATTCAGCGTTGAATTAAATCAACCACTCACTGTTTATATGACAGAAGTTGAAGTTTTCTACAAAGGTGAATCTTGTGGCTTCACACCTATTACAGTTACTCATGCCGGTGGTGAAATCGTTCCTGTAAACAACCATTCACATGGTCAGATTTGCGCAGGTTGTGGTCAGATTTGCAAAAACGAAGATCACTCTGTTCCTTATTGGGTTCCAAACGATGACGCAGGTCTTCTTACATCAGAAACAGAAACAGGTACTTGCTCAATCTGTGGCGATACAGTTTCTCGTTACATCGAAGGTACAGCTACATATCCAACAATATTTGCTACTTCAGAAATTCTTGTAAGCCTTCTTTCTCTTGTATCAATGATCGTTCAAGCATTCGCTTTAATTTAATTGTAGCGGAGGTTTAATGATATGAAAACTAAAAGATTATTAGCAACACTTCTTGCTGTTGCAATGCTTCTTTCAGTATTTTCAGTAGTTGCTTTTGCTGCAGGGCCTTATACATTTGCTCTTACACAAGGTCCTTCTAAAACAGAGTACTACGATTACGAAAGATTTGACCCATCAGGCATTGTTGTTACTGTTACAGATTCAACAAATTCTATAGTTGAAACAGTTTATTATTCAAACTCAGTTGCAAATCGTTTTTCATTCTCAGTAAAAACTTCTAAAGTTCTTACCGTAGATGTAACTGAAGTTCAGATTTATCTTGATGGCGCTCTTGCCGGTACCGTTGCTGTAACGGTTAACCACAAATATGAAGAAAACGTTAGTCTCGGTAGTACAACTCACGGCACACGTTGTGCAGGTTGTGGCGATGTAATCCCAGACACTATGGAAGAACATTCTTACGATGATACAGCTTGGACCCCTAACGATGACAGCACATTCGTAAGAGATAACACAGAATCAAACTTCTGCTTAGTTTGTAACCACGAAATCGTCAGAGAAATTGATGGTTCTGCAGGTTATGACGTTGAGTTTGGTGAATATCAGTTCCTCCACGATATTATGATATATATCGACCTTCTTCTCGACCTTATTTTTGGTGCTATTAAAAGATAATTAAATACAAAATAAAAACCTGATTGATTAATTTCAATCAGGTTTTTTATTTTGTATTTTCTTTTACATAGCTTTTCTTATTCCGTCTATAACGGTTTTATACGACTGTTCTAATTCAATATAAAGCTTTTGAGCCTCTATTATATTACCATCCTTCAATTCATCTACAATAGAAGAAGTAATATTATAAAGAGGTATAACGCTTAAATTACCGAAATTACCCTTTAACGTATGAGCAAGCTTAAAACTGCCCTCAACGTCTTTTTCAATCAACTTTTTCTGCAGTGCGTCAATTACGTTAATCGTTGCCATTTCTTTCAGAAATTTTTCAAAAACATCCATTGAACCTGCAAATCTGTCAACTGCCTCGTCGTAATTTATTCCGACAGACTCCAAGACTTCCTTATCCACTCTTTCTCATCCCCTCTGATGTCCACTAAACCTTAATCTTTTGATGCGTGGTATTCCTTAACCATCTTTCTGAAACGCTCATTATAGTCGATAACATTTTTAACACGACGCTCAATAATTTCTGCAACAAATGGTTTTGTAATATAATCGTTTACACCCATCTGAAGCATATCTACCTGAAGCCCTTCGTCACTTTCACTTGAAATAACTACAACAGGAATATCCACTACTTCACCATCATCATTTTTGTGCTCGAGGAATTCTCTACCATCCATAACAGGCATAACCATATCAAGCAATACAACCGCAACTTCATTTTTGTATTCCTTTAAAAGGTTAAGTCCCTCCAAACCATTTTTGGCAAGAATAACCTCGTAGTTAGCATCAAAAATATCTTTGATAATTCTGCTACTGAGTTCCGAATCATCAACTACCAAAAGCTTCTTTGGTTTGTTTTTGTTTCCGTTCATTACCTTTTTTAGTTTTTTAAGTTCAGTTTCAACATCCTTTTGTATTGTTATATCGGCAATATTTGCAATAAATATTGATTTCTCTCCGCCAATTTTACCAATAAACTGAAGTTTCATTGAAACCCACAGTGCCTTGCCCTGTTGCACACGGCGTTTATATTGACACTCAACAATCTCATCGTTCTCAACCGCATGCTTAAATGCTTCGAGAACGTCGTTTTTATATTCGTAGAATATGTAATCTAACGGATTACCCTCAGAAACACCATCTGCACCAAACAAATCTTTATAAGCATTGTTGGTTCTTAAATAAGTAAACTTGTTACCATCAAATTCGCAAATAGCACTCGCCTGTGAAGAGTTAGAGAAGAGTATTTCCATTTCAGGAGCAGAAGACCACAACTTGTCCATTGTAAGAACACCGCTTACATCTGCTTTAGCAACAGTTTTCTCTTTGTTTTCTTTTGCAAGTTTTTCATATTCATCTATTGGCATAGGTCTTGCAAAATAGAAGCCCTGAACATATTCACAGCCAACACTACCCAAGAAGTTAACCTGTTCCGCTTTTTCAACGCCTTCAGCAACAGCAGGCATTCCAAGCCATTTAGCCATACGAACAACCGAAGCAATAATATTTTCACTTCTGCCATCGTTACCACTACCGGTGTTATCAAAGAAGCGCATATCTATTTTAAGAATGTCAACCTCTACTTCTTTAAGAATACTCAAAGAAGAATATCCGCTACCAAAGTCATCCATCATAACTGTAAATCCGTTTGATTTCAAGCCCGAAACAACCTGCTTCATAACCTGAGGATTATCCATATAAGCAGTTTCGGTAAGTTCTAATTGGAACAGCTCGTGAGGGACATCATATTTATCTGTAAGATTTATAATAAAATCTACAATTTGCGGATTATATAAATCAACTCGTGAAATATTCACAGAAATAGGATTAGGCTTAAGACCTTCGTCAATCCACTTTCTTAAATATTTACAAATAACTTCCCATACATAGTGGTCTAATCTTTCAATAAAACCATTCTTTTCAAAAACAGGAATGAAAAGACCCGGAGAAATCATACCTTTTTCAGGATGCATCCACCTTACAAGTGCCTCGGCGCCGGCAGGTGCATTTGTTTCAAGAGAATACTTTGGTTGCAGATAAACAATAAACTGCTCTTCTGCCAGAGCCTGAACCATTTCATTAACAATCTCTTGTTCTTTTTCAAGTCTGTTGCTCATTTCAGGCTTAAAGATACCAATAGTATCCACATAGTTGCCTTTGCAGGTTTTAGCTGCAAGTGTTGCCCTGTCAAGCATAACATTGGGGGATAATGTTAAGTCATCAAGGAAGTAAACACCAAAATTAGGAACTATGTCAAAGTTTTTGTTGTAGCCTTTAATAATTTCGATATGCTTTTCAATAAGCGCAAAAACTTCTTCTTCGGTTTCATATTCACCGCAAAGTGCAAAAACCTCTGCTTCTATTCTGCCATAAGACAAATTAGGTCTTTGGTTTGCCAGATTTTCAAGACCCAAAGCAAGATATTTAATGAATCGGTCACCTTCGCTCACACCATAAAAAGAGTTAACCAACTGAAAACGGTCAATATCAAAACGAATAAAAGCGAATTTCTTGCCTGGATTATTATCAAGCATAATTCTTGTTTTCTTCAGGAATTTATCTTTATTGAAAATACCTGTAAGAACATCGTATTCTGCTATGTACTTTAATTTCTTAAAGGCAAAAAACTCTGTACGCATAATAGCATTCTGAACCCTGAGTTTAACGATATTGGCGTTAAATGGTTTCATTATGAAATCCCATGCACCTTCAGCTAACACCTTAACTTGTGTTTCTTCACCGGAATCGCTCGTGGTAACAATAACAGGTATTTTCAAACCACTTTCATTGACTTTGTTTAAAAAACCATAACCGTCCAACCCGGGCATATAAATATCGACTACTACGCATTTAATTTCTTGCTCATGTCTTGCAAGAAATTCAAAACCCTCTTGTCCATCTTGTGCTTCTACGACATAATAATCCGTTGACAAAATACTCTTTAAAATTTCTCTGTCAACTCTGTCGTCATCAATAACAAGAACGATATCTTTGTTAGACACAAAAAAGCCCCCTATAATTTTTAAGAAGCAACATGGCATAATGACACATTCTTCTAATAATACCAATTATAACACTTTTACGCAAAATTGCAAGGATTTGCCAAAAAAAATAACGTATGTTAATAAAAATAGTACACTTTCACAAAAAATGTTGTTTTTTGGTTAAGATTTTCGCCATTATTTTCTCTCAAGGAATTTTTAATCAGAAAAAAACTGCAGATTTGCAACTATTTCATTGCAAATCTGCAGCCCCCAAATTTTTTTATTGCTTTATATAATCAGATAACGTCTTATATAAAATTTTAGGTTCAATAGGTTTTGAAAGGTGTTCATTCATTCCCGCGGAGCTTGACAGACTTTTATCTTCTGCAAAAGCATTTGCAGTCATAGCAATAATCGGAACAGATTTTGCATCCTGTCTGTTCAATGCTCTGATTTTTGTTGTTGCCTCCAAACCATCCATAACAGGCATTCTTATATCCATAAGAACAGCAGAAAATTCATTTTCAGATGATTTTGAGAATTTCTCGACGCCAATCATACCATTTTCTGCAGTTTCTACAATCATACCAATCTTTTCAAGTAATCTTGTAGCTACAAGTGTGTTAAGCGGATGGTCTTCGCAAAGTAATACCTTTTTACCCTCAAGAATATTTTTGGCATCATCTGCTTCTTGTGCCAAGTTCGTAGAACTGCCGACCATCTTGCAATTTCTTGTGTACTCAATTCTGAAGGTCGTACCAATACCGATTTTACTGTCAACTGTAATGGTACCGCCCATTTTCTCGACAATACTCTTTGCAATTGCAAGACCGAGACCTGTACCCTGACGGGCATTAACGAGATTATTATGCTCCTGTGCAAATGGCTCAAATACGTGCTCTAAGAAATCTTCACTCATACCGCAACCGGTATCTCTTATTGTCATAATAAACTTCACAACGTTATCACTGAGTTTTTCACTGTTAATAACCCACTCTACTTTTCCACCGGGCTCAGTAAACTTAATAGCATTATTAAGAATATTAATATATACCTGCTGAGTACGGAGTTTATCTAAATATATCCATTGCGGAGACTCACCCTGCTGAACTATATTAAACTCAATATTCTTTGCCTCTGCTAAAGGTCTTATAACAACTTCAACAGAATGTATCATTTCATTTTTATCTTCGTACTTATTATAAATATCCATTTTACCCTGTTCAATACGGCTCATATCAAGAATATCGTTAATAAGACCTAAAAGATAATTACCTGAATTATTGATATCTTTGAAATAAGTAATAACTTCTTCATCTTTTGCAACGTCTTCACCAAGTCTTGACATACCAAGAATAGCATTCATAGGTGTACGGATTTCGTGACTCATTCTTGATAAGAAATCAGTCTTAGACTTGTTTGCAAGAACTGCAGTTTCAAGTGCTTTAGCAAGTTCTTCCGAACGTTTTATTTCCTGTTGATAAATATCAGTAATATCCGTTATTAAAAGAAGAAGCTTTGTTTTTTGTTCGTCAAACCACAAATAAGTGAAAAGCTTGCGTTCTCTTCGCTCGTTTACGTTTATGTTAAACGGATATGCAAACTCCTCGCGTTCCTGAAGCTCTTCAATTACATTTGAAAGACAACAATTATCGAAGTTATTTTCTGCCTGCTCAAGCGACGTAATCTTAGCAAAAACTTCCATAAGAGAACGGTCAAAAACAGAACCCGTAGCAAAGTCGTAATGACGATTACCCGAACTTATAGAGAAGTCAATTTTTCTGGTCTTTGTGTTTATTATGCTTATGTGCTCGTAACCATCTTCTACAACCTTATTTATTATTTCTTTAGTTACGTGTATTTCATTTATATCGTAGCAATACATAAAGCACATCATCTTTTTAGTTGTAGGGTTCTTGTAAAGACGAATTGTACTGTTTATCCAACAGCTGGCATTTTCAACCGTTTCAATCTGGTAATCATTAGAAACTACTGTTTCACCATTTTCAAAAGCTGAAAGCAATTTATCAATATTCTGTTGTTTTAATAGTTCTTCTCTTTGCGTTATAGAAACTGTGTGTTCAGCAATTTTCTCAATTACCTCTGTATATCTATCTCCAATATTTATATCTAATTTTGTTTCAGGCTTACTGCTGTAGCTTTCAATACAATTATCTGTTAGGTTAACCCTCATTGTTGAAAGAACATCTCGTCTTTCTGTAGCAGTTTCTACGTTCTCTATTTCTTCATCAAGACGCCTTTGTTCAAGCTTCAATTCGTTAACGTTCTGTGCGAGTCCGAGAAGACTTACAGGATTACCCTCATCGTCTCTGATAACGTCATAAGTAATTCTGTACCATTCAGATTTTTCTTCAGTCTTGCCAACACGCACGTCAAAATTAACATGCTGCTCCTTACCTGAAATGGCTATACCCGTCATAACGTTAAAGTATTCAAGATCCTCGGGAACAATAAAGTCTGTTGCAAAGCCCTCATTATTATAATTACGGCTTGGTGAATCCTCTCTTGCAAACAGCGCAGTAACTTCACCTGTTTCAAACTCAATTTCCCAATAGAATAATTCCGCTCTTTTTGAAACAGCATTCAAGCGTTCTTTGTTTTCCTGAAGCTTAACTACAGTTTCTTTGAGTTCTTTTGCATTAAGAACTAATTTTTCCTCCAAATCTTTTTGTGGAGTAATATCAACAAAAGCGGCATAAACAATAAAGCTGCCATCCTCTTGCGGAACGCTTTGGAAATTAGCCTTAAACCAAGAAACTCTGCCCTCGCTATGATTAATTCTGAAATCAAAGAAAAATGGTGTTATCTGATTTTTGGCGATTTCAAATGCATTGACAAGTGTTACTATATCATCTTTATTGAATTCAAATGGTAAATCGAGTTTTGCAAACTCTTTAAAAAGAACGTTTTCTTTTTGCACACAAACCTTTTCGCAAATCGTGTCATTGCAAAGGTCAACAAAAACTCTGCCTTGTGTGTCAACTCTGAACACACAGATACCTAACGGAATTCTGCTGACCATTGTGTCAAGCCTGTCTTTGTCAACCTGAATTTCCTGACGTGCTAACCAGGAATCTGTTATGTCTGTAAGGAACAGAGCAATAGAATCTCTGTCATTCCAGACAATTTTTTCTGCAGTAACGTTGTAGCACTTATCACCGACTACAACCTCTCTGGATTCCTTCTTTTCAAACTCCATTTCAAACTCCCTGGTAGGAATCTGAGCAGAACTCATAATATCGTTATAATTTTTACCAATCAAAAGTTTCTGGTCTACACCGAGTAAATTTGTTGCAGCCTTGTTTGCATAAAGAATTTCACTATTTGTTACATCTCTTACTATTGTCACAGTATCAATATTATCAAGAAGTGACTGATAAAGAACCTCACTCTTTGTCATTGCGTGGAAAACCGCGTGTGCCAATGGTCTGCCGTCTTTTTCACCAATAACTCTTACCAATGCAGTAACCCACACAAGACTACCGTCTTTGTGAATAAGTCTGTATGTAAACTCTGTTGATTTCAGTGTTTTTATACACTCAACTATTTTATTCTGAACAATTGGAAAATCGGCATAATATATATTTTCTTTCCAATCCTTGTCGAAATCTCTTTCATACTCTTCCTGTGTTTTTCCGACAAGCTCTGCCATACCCGGTGAACTATAAAGACGTTTCAGTGTTCCCTCTCCCGTCAAAACATATTTAGAAATACCGCCGGGGATAGAGGCAATCATATTATCCATTTCGGCATTCACGTAAGCCAATTTATTTGTAAGGCGTATGTGCTTGTCAACATCTGTATACATACCATAAAGAGTAAGATTTTTCTCTGTTTTTTTCACAACCGCGGTATTAAGACAAACATATTTATAGCTACCGTTTTTGTGTTTTACTCTGAATGTTAATGTGTCAGTATCTTTTCCGTAAAAGCAGTCCTCAATGCTGTCTTTGATAATATGTATATCATCAGGATGAACACCTGCATTCAAATCATCCATCCCAAGTGCTTCAAACTCTTCTTTTGTGTAGCCTAAGTTTTTAAAATACCAATCGTTACAATGAATAAACTGAAGCGTATCTGTAACCTCAATTATTACAACACCGCCCGGTATTCTGTTTACAAATTGTTCATTCTGATTTTTAATTTGCTCTGTATTTTTTATGCCTACAACGCTTATTGAAACACTGCCCTGTGAAACCTGTGCGTACTGCATAGATACACTGAACCCTGCTTCATTCCAATATTCCTGAATTGTACCTGATCCACCATTGTGAGCAGCTTCAGCAAGATTTTTCATTGTGGATTTTGGCGGGTATTTTTTATAAAGTGCAGAATATCTCTTACCGATGATATCTGATACCTTAATTTTATCGATATCCGCCATAGCCTGATTTGCATATTCATATTGAAAATCATAGTCGTCACCCGCACTATTTTTCACAAGAGTAACAACTGCGAAAGCAATAGGACTTTTGTCATATATTTTTTTATACGGAGACAAATCAAATTTTCTAAGCATTTTAAAACCCCTATTTTAAATACTTTATTTTATTCTCTCCTTAGACTATCACAAAACAACTATTTTTTCAACACAATAAAAGAATTAAAATTAATTTATGAAACGTTGTATTTCACTCTTATTTCATCTGCTATGCGAGCAATAAATTCTGCATTTGTCGGTCTTTTTTTACGAATTTGCGAATTATAACCGAAATATTTTGAAAAAGCATCAGGACTTCCTCTGTCCCATGCAATTTTTATGGCGTTGCGAATGGACCTTTCAACACTTGCACTTGTCACGTCACACTCTTTTGCTATCATCGGGTAAAGCTTGGTTGTCATAGCATTAAGCAGACTCAAATCTTCAACACCTAATTTTATTGCTATTCTCAGATAGTTATAGCCCTTGACGTGCGCGGGAACACATATTTCGTGAATATAGCTGGTAACTATTGACTCAGACTCTGTAAAATAGCCGTAAGAATCCCTTATATTCTTATTTTTCTCTTTGTTCTTTCTCACTTCTTTTATTTTCGCAATCAGAACCTCGGTTTTTACAGATTTATTAAGATAGTAATCTGCGCCTTTTTTTATAAATTCATTTTTTATTGTTGAATTTTCAATGCTTGAAAGAACAATTATAGCGGGACTCATTAACGGATTCAGCCTTTTCAGTCTTTCTAAAACACCTAATGCATCTATACTTTTCATAAAGAAATCCATAACCACAACGTCAACAGGATTTTTAGAAAGTTCTTCTAAAATTACACTACCATCCTTGTCGCAAGTGCGATAACTGAACCCTAGATTATTATAACCACAAAACCTCTTTGAAACCTCATTAAAATCCTCTGCAAATAAAACAGAAACATTGCTCACACCAAGTCCTCCACACCATAAAAATAAGTTCTTCCGGCAAGAAATCTTCTTGCTTTTAACACCAGATAATTATACTATCTGACCCCGTCAAGTCAATAGTTTCGACACAAACGGTTTTATATTCTTTATTATATAAAAAAGAGTGAATTATCCGTGTCTTATTTTGTCGACAACGAAATATTATTCACTCTTTTTACGTTTTATTATTCTTTTTCGAATCTTATTACATTCCAGGAAAGTGGTTTTAAATGAATTTTTGCGTTTCTGCCATCAAGCTGAGGTAAATCTACATTTGTCGGTCTTACGGGTGCAGAAACTATTGAATTGGTTTCTTTTAACCCGAAGCCTGCCATTTCAATATGTTGAACAGGCTTAAAGCCACCAAAATCAAGCATATCTACAGAAAGCTCGTAATCCTCTGTAAAGCTTCTGTTAACAGAGAAAATTGTGAGAGCATCTTCTTCATCTGAAAGAACTGCAATACCATCTAAATCGGGAACGTCTGTGAATTCTTTTGTATCGTGCTTATCACAAGTAATTTTTGAAAGAAGCGTTGTGCCTCTGCCGAAATTTGAAAAATGCATAAACGGATAGAAAATAGTCTGCTCGAATATTCCGCCACCCGTTTCAGTCATAATCGGCGCTATAACATTAACAAGCTGTGCGAGACATCCTATTTTAACTCTGTCTGCTCTTCTTACAAGAGAAATGAGCATCAGACCAACTAACAACGCATCTTCAAAATTATAAATATCCTCTAACTGACATGGTGCTTTTGACCATCTTTCAAACGGTACGTTGTTTGAGTGATACCACACATTCCACTCATCAAACGAGAGATTGATTTGTTTTTTTGCTCTTTTTAAGCCTTTTACATAGTCACAGATTGAAATGACTGTATCAATAAAATCATCCATAACCATATTTTTTGCAAGAAAGCTTGGTGTATCATCAAGCTTATTATCAAAATATTGGTGAAGTGAAACATAATCTACATTCCAGAAAGCCTCTTGTAAGGTTTCTGCCTCCCAATGGCCAAATGTATCCATAGTTCTGTTTGAACTACCGCACAAAACTGTTTCAATAGACGGGTCCACCATTTTCATTACCTTGGCAGCCTCGTTTGCTGCTCTGCCGTATTCGTAGGCATTTTTGTGTCCTATTTGCCAATGACCGTCCATCTCGTTACCAAGGCACCACACTTTTATGTTGTGAGGCTCTTTCACACCGTGTTTTATTCTTAAATCGCTGAAATATGAACCCTTGTCGTGATTGCAGTACTCAACTAAATCTCTTGCGGCTTCAACTCCACGGGTTCCTAAATTTACAGCCATCATACACTCTGTGTCAGCCTTTTTACACCACTTTAAAAACTCATTTGTACCAAACTCGTTAGTCTCGGTAACACCCCACGCAAGTTCTAACCTCTGAGGTCTTTCATTTTTAGGGCCTACTCCATCTTCCCAATTATAACCTGAAACGAAGTTACCGCCAGGATAACGTACAATTGGCACATTCAGTTTTCTTACAGACTCAATAACATCTTTTCTGAAGCCATCTTCATCGGCAGTTTTATGACCTGGTTCATAAATGCCACCATAAACTGCTCTGCCTAAGTGCTCAATAAACGAACCGTAAATTCTTTTATCAATTTCTCCCACCTTGAAATTTTTTGAAAGCGGTAAACTTGCTTTTTTCATAGTCTTCACTCCAATAAATTTGTTGCAATTTACATTTATATTAACATTTAATACACTCATTTGCAATAAAAAAGCAGAATAAAATAAAAGTTCTACCATTTCAGTTTAAGAAAAACTTTAAATGATAGAACTTATCTTTTGTCATTTAATTACAAATTCCGAATTACGCATTCTGAATTAGATAATGCCCTGAGCCATCATAGCATCTGCAACCTTTACGAAGCCTGCAATATTTGCACCTGCAACAAGGTCGTAACCGAGGCCGTATTTTTCTGCAGCTGCTGCAGAATGGTCGTGTATATCTTTCATGATTTGCTGAAGTCTTGCGTCAACTTCTTCAGCAGTCCAGTTATATCTCATTGAGTTCTGACCCATTTCGAGAGCAGAAACAGCAACACCACCTGCGTTAACTGCCTTTGAAGGAGCAACAACCTTTACGTTTTCTTTAAGATATTCCAATGCATCGTTTGTTGTTGGCATATTAGCAACCTCAATATAATACTGAACGCCGTTAGCAACTAATTTCTTTGCTTCATCCATATTAATTTCGTTTTGTGTAGCGCAAGGCATAGCAACGTCAACCTTTACGCCCCATGGCTTTTGACCCGGGAAGAATTCGCAACCGAATTTGTCTGCGTAATCCTGAACCTTATCACGGCCTGATGCACGCATTTCAAGCATATAATCAATTTTCTCATCTGTTGTGATGCCGTCTTTATCGTAAACGTAGCCGTCAGGACCTGAAATTGTAACAACTTTACCGCCAAGCTCTGCGATTTTCTTTGCTGCACCCCATGCAACGTTACCGAAGCCTGAAATTGCAAATGTTTTGCCCTTAATGTCTTCACCGAAGTGTTTGAAAACTTCAACTGCATAATAAGTAGCACCAAAACCTGTTGCTTCAGGTCTTACTAAAGAGCCACCATATGAAAGGCCTTTACCTGTAAGAACACCGTTTTTGAAGGCACCCTTGATTCTTCTGTATTGACCATAGAGGTAACCGATTTCACGTGCACCTACACCGATATCACCTGCAGGAACGTCAACGTCAGGACCGATATGTCTGTAAAGCTCTGTCATAAAGCTCTGGCAGAAACGAAGAATATCCATATCGCTCTTACCACGTGGGTCGAAGTCAGAACCACCTTTACCGCCACCGATTGGAAGACCTGTTAAGCTGTTTTTGAATGTTTGCTCAAAAGCAAGGAATTTCATAATACCTGAATAAACAGATGGATGGAAACGAAGACCACCTTTATAAGGGCCGATTGCACCATTAAACTGAACACGATAACCTGTGTTAACGTGAACCTTTCCTTTATCGTCAGTCCATGTAACTCTGAAAGTAATTTGTCTTTCAGGCTCAACAATTCTTTCAAGTAAAGAATACTTTTCGTATTCAGGATTTTGTTCAATAACAGGCTCTAAAGAAGTTAATACCTCTGTAACAGTCTGAACGAACTCAGGTTCGTTAGCGTGTTTTTTAGCCACATCGTCAATTACTCTTTGAACATAACTCATTTCAAATTACCCCTTAAAAATAGAATAAATTTTTACTCGCTTATTTTATACCCGTTTTAGGCAAAATGCAACAAATTTCTTCATTGTTTTTGTAATATTGTAACATTGAATAAAAAAGTTTGGTAATAAAACAAAGTTTTTTTGCAAAATATAGGCAAAATATAACATTTTTCGACCAAAAAAAGTGAATTATTATTCACTTTTTTGAGAAAAATCGGTATTTCTCTGCATTTCATTATATGTAAAAATAAAAATCAGGTTATAAAAAATAAAGTTACCCTATCATTACAGTTAGTTTTTCGCCGACCAGAAATGATAGGATAACATTCTTATTTTTTAATAGTTATTTATAGAGTGAGTATATTCGAACCAGATGTGGTTTAATACAGTCACTCTAGGGTGAAAGGAATTATCCGAACCGTGTTTTTTATAGACGGATTTCTGTTCACTCTTCGTTAAAATACTCGCAAATCCGAAAAGGATTTGCTGTGTTTTTGCCTCGATTGACCCAAAATCCGTTCTATAAAAAATCTTC
>JAZRKU010000045.1:0-8464 GCA_045646485.1 Acutalibacteraceae bacterium | reverse complement strand
AAGGGTTTTTTCTTTATCGTTGTTTAATTTTCAAGGTTCGTTTCGCACCCCCGAGTGCCTCCGCTCTCTTGAGTGCTTGCATATAATATCAAATCTCTTCCCATTTGTCAACACTTTTTTTCAACTTTTTTTAAAAAATTTAATCTCACCTTCAACGGCACCGGGTGTGTCGGCATTTGTCGAAAAAAGAAAACCCTTGAAAACACAAGGGTTTTCGGCACATCAACACTCAAAAATCAAGTTTTGTTACATTATTTTCTTCATGCAAATATTCATAATAATGCTGAAGATTATAATTATACACCTTCATATCAGGATAGAGTTCTTTTAATGGTATAAGTACAAAATCTCTTTCAAACATTCTCGGGTGCGGTAATGTCAACTCAGCCGATTTACTCTCTTTACCTTCATAAATAAGTAAATCCAAATCAAGCACACGAGGACCGTTTTTAACTTCACGAATTCTTCCGACACCAGCTTCAACACCGAGACAAACTCCTAAAAGGGCATTTGGAGAAAGTGATGTCTGAACTTCTATAACTGAATTATAAAAATTATCTTGATTTACAAACCCCCAAGGTGACGTTTCGTAAACTGATGATGACCTGAGAACTTTAATTGTAGGAATATGGTTCAAAGCATCAACTGCAGCATCTAAATATGCCTTTCTGTCTCCTATATTGCTTCCCATTGAGATTAACGCTTTTCTCATTTTAATTCTCCTCTTGATTTCGTTATTTCAACACCAACATAATCAAAATCTGCATTAATTGGTGCTTCAGGCTTTTTAAGAACAATTGTTACACTTTCAAGTGTTTTGTATTTCTTTAAAAGTGATTCAGCTACTCTTTCTGCGGCACGTTCAATAAGATTGTTTTTTTCTCCCAAAAATACCGCTTTTATTGTACCTATCATTTCAGCATAATTTTCAGTATCATTCAAATCATCGCTCAAGCGTGCATTTGTTAAATCAAGGTATGCAATAATATCAAGAATAAACGTCTGACCGTTATCTTTTTCTTCCTGTAAAACCCCATGATATGCTTTTAACGCAAGATTCTTAATAATAATTTTATCCACCTAAAAACAACCCTTTCTTATGGCTGCAGAAACTCGTGTTGCATCGACACAAGCTTTCACATTATGAGTTCTTATAACATCCGCCCCTAAAAAGGCTGCAATACTCTCTGCCGAAAGTGTGCCGAATAATCTTTCATTAACATCTTTGTTTATAGCTTGTCCGATAACTCTTTTATTAGAAACACCCGTAAGTAATGGCTTAAAATCACAAAACTTGTCGGTGCTTTTTAAAAGTGTCAAATCATCCTCTCGGGATTTCCCAAATCCGATACCATAATCAAAACAAAGCATTTCTTCTTTTATGCCAAAAGACAGTGCCTGTTCTTTCATTGAAGTAAAAAATCTGATAACATCGTCAACTACACCGTTTTCATAAACCTTCTCTTCAGATGAAGTTTTATTACCCGTGTGCATAAAAATCCAACTAGCACCAAAATCTTTTACGAGAGCTGCCATTTCATGAGAAAAGCTACCACTCTCATCATTTATTATCTGCACACCGTTTTCCAAAGCAAACATTGCAATCTCAGGTCTGAAGGTGTCGACTGATACGGGGATTTCAAGTGTATTCGGAATCAATGGTAAAACTGTTTTCAGACGAGACAATTCTTCTTCAAACGAAGCAAACGTTTTACCAGGTGCTGTTGAGCACCCACCTATATCTAAAATATCTGCTCCGTCACTTTCAAATTTCAGTGCTGTATTAAATGCCGCTTCTGCAAAAAAATTCTTGCCCGATTCAAAAAAAGAATCAGGAGTGATATTTAAAATTCCCATTACAAGCGGTCGTTTTTTTTCGATTATACTATTATATATAGAAAACATTATCTGCCACCATTAAGAAGTGACATTACCTCTGCACGAACTTTTGCATCACTTCTTACATAACCTCTTAAAGCAGACGTTTCTGTTTTTGCCCCTGCTGCACGAACGCCGCGCATTGTCATACAAAGATGCTCTGCCTCGACAATTACCGCAACACTTTTCGCCGATAACTCCTTATATAAGAAATCTGCAATTTCTGCTGTGAGTCTTTCCTGAACCTGCAAACGTCTTGCGTAAACGTTAACAATTCTTGCAAGCTTTGAAATTCCTATAATTTTGCCGTCGTTAGGAATATAAGCAATGTGTGCCTTACCTACAAAAGGCAAAAGATGGTGTTCACACATAGAATAAAGTGGTATATCACGAACAATAACAAGTTCTTCGTTGCCTTGCTCATGGAATATTTTCAAATGCTCTTCGGGTGACTGACTGATTCCCGAAAAGATTTCTTCATACATATTTGCGACTCTTTTCGGAGTTTCTTTTAAACCCTCTCTGTCGGGGTCTTCGCCTATTGCTTCTAAAATATCACGTATTGCTCTTTCTATTTTCTCTTTATCCATCAATAACGCTTCTTTCTGTTAAAAATACATACAAATAGTGTAAAGTTCTTCATTTACACTGTAATAAACCTGTGAGTTCACTTCATCCTGAAGCACACCCGTAATTTTATAGCTTCTGTACACTACGCCATTATTAAAAAATTCTTCTATAGCCCATGAAAGAGTTTCTGCAGAATCAAACTTAATTTCTGCAGCACTATAACCTCTGTGTTTCGACTTTAAAATAATTGTTTCCAATGAATCCTTTAAAGCATCAGAAGTGGTTTTTGAAAGCACTGCCCCCTCTTTATAAAAGAAATTACTTTCTGTATCGGTACAATATGGAATTGGTTGCTTTATATTAGTATGACGCACAAGAATTTCTTCGGTAGTAACATTGAAATAAGTATGCTGCAACACATTGCTACTGCTACCAGGGTCATCCCAGGTAACATCGACAAAATAACCCTTGTTGTCAATCACAACAAAATTCCACATATGACCTATATAGGTTAAGCCATCTTCAGAAGCTTCACCTGTTACAAGACGATTATCAATATTAAGTGCACTTAAGATATATTGGAATGCTCTTGAATAACCCTCACAAGATGCATAGCCTTCAACAAGACAACCGTACATATTATTGACTGACGAATTAGATAAATCGTTGCTGTAAGTACAGTGATTTATAATATAATCGTGAACAAAAAGCTCCTGCTCATATTGCGTCGGAAAAGCCTTTGCCTGTTGCACTATTGAAAGCGCAATATTTTTGGCATTTGAGAGCTTAAGAGAATAATCCTCATAACTCATAGTGTAATCCGGAATAAAAAACACCTTCTGCCCCTCACGCTGTAACGTACTTGTAAGCCCCAGGCAGAACAAATCAGGATTATCATATGAAATAGCTTCAAATATTTTAAGAAGGTCGCCCTCCTCAAGCGGAGGAACTTCTATTCTTTCAGGCATAGAATAAATGCTTTGCATAATTACATTATATATATTACGCTCGTTCTGGTTTAATTCATTATAAGCATAACGGTAATAGCCTGTATCTGCACCACTGGGCAATTCTACGTAAGTAAACTCTGCAGGTTTAAGAACGTTTGACAGCAAATTTAAAAGGCTGACTGAAACGACACCTGCCAGAATCACCACTGATACAACTATCGCAACCAAGCGAATTTTTTTACTTTTCATTTTATGCTCCTTCTTCTGCATATAAATCGCCACCCGTTACGGTTGCGGCAACGTAAACACGCAGTTTTTCCTTATTTGATGTAGGAATAATTGAACCTGCTTTTTCTTTGACGTTAATAAAATCTACTATTGATATGTCTGTTTCACAATAATTTATTATCTTTGTAAAATAATCTTCTGACTTTTCGTTGTTTTCTAACGTATAAAAAGCAGAAAATGCCGCTACGATAACATCTGCATTTTTCTCAGATGCTTTAAGACCTGAGTAGGTTGTTGAAATATATTTCATATATTTATATGCTTTTTCAGGCGTTAACGTGTTTTTACCACGTTTTAATTCCAGAAACATATCTTCTGTGTCGTAAGCAATTTCTTCTTCTAAAAAGACGTCTACGTTACCAAACACGTTGAATATCGATTTGTATGACGTTTCTGTGAGAATTACATATCTGTCGATAGTTGTAAGCAGAACCTTTTCTGCTTCGGTTATGAGATATTCTCTGCTTTGCTTTATGACGGCATCACTCAGAGATAACTGCCCGTCTGCAAGCATTTTATTGGCATCTACAGGCACTACTCTTATAGTTTTCTCTGCAAGGTCAACTGAGATAAGATTAATAAAACGAACTACTGTTTTATCATCAGAAGTAACTGCTAAGAAAAACACCGCACTACCTTCGTATGTTGGTGCTTCTGTAATTTCTGCCATCTGAGGTGTTGTAGTCTGCGTTGCCTGTTCGCCAAATATGTTGTTAAAATCATAATTATATGAACGCCATAATATAAGTGTTGACATTGTTCCCAACAACAAAGAAAAGCACAAAAACAACACTATGAACACTCTTTTTCTTTTAGAATTCCATTTATTTTTACGCTCTAAATCGAGCCCATAACGAGCCATTTATTTGCCTCCCAAAGAAAACTCTACAGAGTATAGTATAATAAATTTTTATGCAAATTACAAGTAGGAGTAACAATTTCCTCATAATTTTGACAAAATAAAATAAAACCCAAGGATTTCCCTTGGATTTTAACTCACTTTGCTTTTGGTTTGCCGAAAAACGAAACTACAACACCCGAAATTACTGCCGCCATTATACCCGCTGAGCCTGCCGTAAGCGGACCGGTCAACACACCCGAAAGACCGTCTTTGGTAACCGCATCTTTTGTGCCTTCTGCAAGTAGTGCACCAAATCCGATTAAAGGAACCGTAGCTCCCGCACCTGCAAACTCCTCAATATATTTATAAATGCCGAGTCCGCCTAAAATAACACCTGCCACAACAAATCCAACAAGAATTCTCGCAGGTGTAAGCTTTGTTAAATCAAGAAGCAACTGTGCAATTACACATATTATTCCACCTATGATAAACGCTTTTACAAACATCATAATAATCACCTGAAACAAAAAAATTACTCTTTTGTATTTTTCACAAAAGAGTAATTTTTATACATTATTTTGCTTTTGTTTCGCAATAAAGACAACGATAAACTCTGTTCTCTTTATCAGTTAGCTTAAAAATATGTTGTAATTCTTGTTCTGTAGAAGAAATGCAGCGAGGATTTTTGCAATAAATTACGTTTATAAGCTTTTCGGGCAAATCCACATTTTTCTTCTCAACAAGATTTTCATTTTTTATAATATCAATTGTTACATTAGGGTCAACATAGCCCAGAATATCCATATCTATTGTAACGTCGGCATCTATTTTAATAATATCCTTGACACCCATTTTTGCACTTTTAACGTTTGTCATAAGTGCAACGGGACAAGAAAGTTCGCCAAGTCTTAATAAATCATATATTTTCATACCGTTACCTGCGGTAATATGGTCTATTACGAACCCGTTTTTTATAGAATCAACTCGCACAACAACTCGCCTCCCGAATCATTCAATTTCTAAAAGTTTAAGAATAAGCGCCATTCGCATAAACTTACCGTAAAGAACCTGTTTAAAATAACACGCTCTCGGATCGTCGTCTATACCTACACTTATTTCGTTTACTCTCGGAAGCGGATGCATTATCGACAAATCTTCTTTAGCATTCACTAACTTTTCAGGTGTAAGAATATAGCTGTCCTTAAGTCTTAAATAATCTTCTTCGTTAAAGAAGCGCTCTCTCTGAACTCTTGTCATATAAAGAATATCGAGCTGAGGCATAACCTCTTCAAGATTTGTAGTCTGAACGTATTCTAAATTATTCTTTTCTAAAACCTCTTTTTTAATATAACTCGGAAGCTTCAACTCGTCAGGAGAAATCAAAACAAATTTAATTCCGCTATAACGTGAAAGTGCATTTATAAGAGAGTGAACTGTTCTTCCGAATTTGAGGTCGCCACAAAGACCTACAGTTAAATCGTTGAATCTACCCTTTTCTCTATGGATTGTAAGAAGGTCCGCAAGAGTTTGAGTCGGGTGATTATGACCACCATCACCTGCATTTATAACAGGGATTGAAGCATTGTGAGAAGCAACGAGCGGTGCCCCCTCTTTAGGATGACGCATTGCAATAATATCCGCATAACAAGACACTGTCTTTGCAGTATCTGCCACACTTTCACCCTTTGCGGCTGAAGAACTTTGTGCTTCTGAAAAGCCTAAAACATTGCCGCCCAACTCATACATTGCCGCTTCAAAACTCAAGCGAGTACGGGTTGATGGTTCAAAGAAAAGTGTTGCTAACTTTTTACCCTTACACTTTTCGCTGTATTTCTGAGGATTTTCTATAATATCGTCTGCAACCTTAACGAGCTCTTCTAACTCTTCTACTGTAAGGTCGAGAATATCTATAACACTTCTCATAATTTCACCTTTTATTCTTTTGCACCATTAACTTCAAGATATTTTTTGATTCTGTCAACATTTTCTCTGTTCTTTTCATCTTCTTCAAGGTATTCAATAATATCATAAACATCAACTACAGAATAAACCGGGAAACCGTATTCTTCGCCCACCTCTGCCATAGCAGATTTTTCTGTCTGACCTTTTTCTTTACGGTCTACCATAACAAACGTTGCAGCAACCTTTGTACCTTTTAAGCCTGAAAGAATTGACATACTCTCTCTTATTGCAGTACCTGCTGTAATAACGTCTTCAACAATAACAATTTCTTCGCCTTCCTGTGGTTTGTAGCCTACGAAAACGCCACCCTCACCGTGGTCCTTTTCTTCTTTACGATTGAAGAAAAATGGAACGTCGAGACCATTTTTAGCAAGTGCTACCGCTACAGAAACAGCAATCGGAATACCCTTATATGCAGGACCATAGAGAACTGTTTTTTTGTTACCTACTTTTTCAAAATATGCTTTTGCATAGAATTCGCCTAATTTGCAGATTTGTTCACCTGTCTTGATATCACCGGCATTTATGAAATATGGAATTTTTCTACCGCTTTTTGCAGTGAAATCACCAAATTTAAGAACGCCTGCACCTTCTAAGAACTGAATAAATTCTCTTTTATAACTTTCCATAACAAAACCTCATTTATTAATTAATCACAAAATTCATTTACGCATCTTGTATAAGCCGCAACAGGGTCTTCTGCCGCAGTAATAGGTCTGCCGACAACAATGTAATCAGAACCGATTTTCTTAGCCTCAGCAGGTGTCATAACGCGAACCTGGTCACCTATATCACCATCAGCAAAACGTACACCCGGGGTAATTGTCAAGAAATCTTTACCGCAAAGGTCATGAACCTTACCTGCTTCAAGCGGTGAACAAACAACACCGTCAAGCCCTGCAGTTTTTGCATTTTTTGCATAGTGCATAACAACCTTGTCGATAGGTTCATTTATAAGAAGTTCATTTTTCATTCTTTCTTCACTTGTTGAAGTAAGCTGAGTAACAGCTATAAGTATAGGTCTTGTACCATCTTC
This sequence comes from Acutalibacteraceae bacterium, assembly GCA_045646485.1. GTDB lineage: Bacteria > Bacillota > Clostridia > Oscillospirales > Acutalibacteraceae > DTU089. Next base: position 939 of record JAZRKU010000045.1, on the reverse strand, counting down.
ACGTGTAAGACCTTCTAAAGCACCCTCCATCATAGCAGCTGTTCCTGCGGCGTGAAGGTTTGTCATATCAACATCAAGATTTGATAAAACGGACATTGATTTTTTTACTGTATTCGGAATATCGTGAAGTTTTAAATCAAGAAAAATTTTATGTCCGCGTTCTTTGATTTCACGAACAATCTGAGGACCTTCTGCGTAGAAAAGCTCCATACCTATTTTTACAAATGGCTTTTTATCGGTAAATTTATCTAAAAATTCCATACAAGCCTTTTTGCTGCTGAAATCGCAGGCAATAATTACATCCTTACCCATTAGTGTGCTCCTCCTATAATATCTTTTAAATTCTTAATACCATATTTTTCCATAACCCTTGGTAAATCTTCAATAATATCTTTACACACATAAGGGTTAATTAAATTGGCTGCTCCGACTTCTACTGCAGAAGCACCTGCCAACATAAATTCTATAACATCTTCAGCAGTTGAAACACCGCCCATTCCGACAATCGGAATTTTTACTGCATCATAAACCTGATAAACCATTCTGACAGCAACAGGTTTAATTGCATTACCTGAAAAACCGCCCATTTTATTTGCTATTACAGGCTTTTTGGTTTTCAGGTCAATTCTCATACCTAAAAGTGTATTTATAAGACTTATTCCGTCTGCGCCTGCTTCTTCACAGGCTTTTGCAATCGAAACAATATCGGTAACATTTGGCGAAAGCTTTATAATGACAGGTTTTGTTGTTGCTTTTTTTACTTCTCTTGTAACCTCAGCCGCTGCCTCAGGTGATGTACCGAAGCTCATACCACCGCCGTGAACGTTGGGACAGCTGACATTCACTTCGAGCCAACCTACCTGCTCTTCTTTATCTAACTTTTCACAGGTATAAACGTAGTCAAGTCGGAGGCCAAGCGGTCTTAGGAAGACAACACTT
>JAZRKU010000044.1:0-3309 GCA_045646485.1 Acutalibacteraceae bacterium | reverse complement strand
AATTTTAGATTTACAATACAAGTGCAACACTAAAAAAGAATAATGATTCATTTAAACAAACTCGTGGTATAATGGAGTTGACTAGAAACCAAAAACCACAAAAGGAGTAGTCCAAATGAATCATTATACACATCTTACCATAGAAGAAAGAGAAAAAGCAATGGTTTTGAAAGAAAAAGGATTAAGTATTCGTGCTATAGCACGAATACTTAATCGAACACCATCAACCATAAGCCGAGAATTTAAAAGGAACTCTTATGCAAATGGTAAGTATTCAGCTAACAGAGCGCAAAAAGAGTACAAACTCCGACAACGAGATTGTGGACCAAAACCTAAAATATTAAACCCTTACATAAGAGAATATGTAACAGAAAGACTTTTAATGGGTTGGTCAGCAGAGCAAATTTCTGGTAGAGCTGTTTATGAAAAACAAGATTTCAATATATCTTACAACACTATTTACAGAGCGGTTGATAATGGTTTTCTATCGAAAAAATACAAGCAATGTATGCGATTCAAACGAAAATACAAACGGCATAAATCAATAGAAAAGCGTGGTACTATACAAAACACTACATCTATCCACGAAAGACCAGAAGCTGCAAACAATAGAACAGAAATAGGACATTGGGAGGCTGATACCGTTTTAGGACAACGAAATACAGGATGCTTCGGAACTTTTGTTGAAAGAAAGACAGGTTTTTTAATAGCTTTTAGAATGGATGACTTAAGAAACAATGTATTCAACAAAGAAGCTAAAAAAGTTTTTGAGTGTGTACCAGAGATTCTTAAGAAAAGTATAACTGTTGATAATGGAACTGAATTTACATATCACAAAGAACTCTCAAATGATACAAAAATGAAGATTTATTTTTGTGATCCTTATTCTCCTTGGCAACGAGGAACTAATGAGAATACCAACGGCTTGCTTCGTTATTTCTTTCCTAAAGGTTCTTCTTTTGCAACTGTTTCTGATAATGATTTAAGGTCTGCTGTTAACCTTATTAACAACAGACCTAGAAAAAGATTTGGTTTTAAATCTCCTTACGAGATGATTTTATCTGAATTATTTTTTTGTTGCACTTAACTTGACAATCTAGCATGCATAATTGTGGGTCTGCGACGCTATTATAGTATTATAAAATAACTACATTCTTTCATTTAGAGTTAATGTTCTTTAAATGAGAGAATGTAGTTTTTATTATTTATATTAAATTATAATCAAACGCGAAGCGTTTCCTTAATTCTGCCTTCTGCACTCGGCATTCTGCATTTTCAAAGCTTCACTTTAAATTCCTGCGGAAGTTTATTCTCCGGAATAAAGCAAAGCGAGGTGTCGCCTGTGGAGGTGTAGAATGTTACAAAATAACCACTGTCGGTTGAATCTTGTTCGTATGCTGTGTAAGAATATCTTAAGAGCTTTTCTACATCTTTTATCTCGTTTGTAACATAACCATTGAATTTTTGGTCAATGGTTTCGCTGTAGCGATTCCAGTCAACAGGGTTACCATATTCATCAAGCTTTTCAAAGCTACTTGAGGTATATGCTGTCATAAAATACCTTGAGAAATATTTTTCAATATAAGGGTCTTTTCTGTAAATTTCATCATAGCAAGTAGATGCCTTGAGAATTTTTGCAGAAACAAAATCAGGTGTTTTAATAATATCATCATATATTTTAAATTTCTTTAAAAGTTTTATTGTTTCTGTCATATCCTCAGTAATTACAAAGAATGGCTGAGGATTATAAAAGCTTGATGTGAAATGGTCTAACTGGTCAGAAGAAAATTCGCAAAGCTCAAAACGAGTTTTTGGTTTTTTCTTTTCTGGTTTTTCCTTGTCTGTTTCACTCGTATTTGTTTCAAGTGTTGCCCAGTATTCTGAGTAGAAATCGCCTTCAAATTTCATAAATGCAACAGGGCAACTGTCTGGGTAATATTTATCTGTAACAGAACGCTTTGAAAGGTCGTTATAAAGTGCAGTTAAAAGCTTTTCTCTGTCTTTTTCTGAAAGAGTACCATAGAAATAAGAGTCAATATATTTAGAATAAATGCTGACGGTTGAATCATCATCTCGTAAAGCAAACTGAGCGTTTGCAACAGCTTCTTCTTCACTTGAAAGACGTATTCCGTTTTTAGGGTCAGGGAACTTTATTTCACCCTTAAAAAGTGTATTTAATGCGTTTTTGAAGTAGTCGCTTTCTTCAAGATAAAGTACTGCTTTGAAAGCTTCTGGTGATATATTTTCAAAATTACGTTTAAAGGTAGAGCCATCCTTTAAGGTGTATAAAAACTGGATGTGATTGCGTAGTGTTCTTTCGCTTTCCTCTGTGGAAGTAATTGCTTCGTGTACTTTTATAGCAGACTCAATATCGCTGAGAGAAGTAAGCTCACCAGTGAGAGCGTTTAATGCAGGAACATATTGAAGATTAGAGTCAGTGTACCAGCTGTCACCTTCACCAAATAAGCCATATTGACTTGTTTCACCAACAATAGTTACTGAAACACTTTTAATCTGCTCTTTATTCGGAATTTTTTCAGAAAATCCGAAGAGGCCTGTATTAATTGAAACAACAAAGAGAGCAACTGCAACAAGACCGATAGGTAATTTGTAAAGTCCACGTACGAACTTCTTTAAATCTCTTAAAACAGCAAGTTCAAGACCTAAATGAATTACAACAAATAAAACTGCACCAATAATAATTGCAACTAAAATTTCGCTTATAGCTGAAATTGAAAGTGCAAAAGCAAAGAATGCTGCAAGGAAAGAAACAAAAGTGTTTAATATTCGGTTAGTGCCTATAAATCCTGCAATTTCTGCTTTGCGTTTGTTAAAGAGCTTTATACCTAAAAATGCAATAGCTGCAACAAGAATAACCCAGAGAATTATATTTGTAAAGCTTGGGTTTTCAATAACTTGCTTTATACCTTCTTTTGTTTCTTCTCTTTCTATAATAGCAAATTTTGAAAGCTCACTCTTCATAAAGAAAACAGGGCTTAAAAAGTCAAATTGCTCTGAAAGGGTAGCTACATAAGAATTGTTCCATCTTTCGTTATTAACAGGGATGAAATCAAAGCCGTAAGGATTACCGTAGAGGAATTTCGCCATAACTGACTGAATTCCGAAAAGAATAATGTCTGGTAAAAATAGAATTATACTTGAAAATACGCCAGCTTCAAAAACTGTGCCGACACAAGCAAAAACTGCGGATGTAATTGTAAATGCAGAAATACTAATAAGTAAAAATGAAAAAAGATATAAACAGAATGTTTTAAAAACTATTCCTGAAAAACCTAAAAAAATAAGATT
>JAZRKU010000043.1:0-15336 GCA_045646485.1 Acutalibacteraceae bacterium | reverse complement strand
AGCGTATATGGTCAAGAGAAAGCTCAGAATTATCATTTCCTGTAAAGCAGAATTCTACATTTTTTATTTCGTCTAATTTTTCATTACCGTAAACAATCCCACATTCATTTCCGCGGAAATTGAGTTTTGTTAAATCAAGAGTTATTTTGTGCCACTTTTTATCAGCAGGAATTATAAAATCATTATCTCCGCTGTTAAGAATTTGAGGAGTGTAACTTATAAAAGAGTTTTTAATAAAGTTTACACCTTCAAAAGTAATCTCTTCATCCCCATTGTTTTTTACATAAAAACAAATAATTCCGTAGTTACTGTAATCGGTTTCCACATCTTTAAAGTTTACTTCTTTTTTCTCATCCTCGTATGTTAAAAATGGTTTTACCGAAAACTCTTCGTTCTGAGATTTTACTGTCAGTCCGTTTTCACCTGAAAATGCACTTTCTTCAGAAAAAGAAATCTCGGCATTTTCACTTACCCAGGAATCATAAAATCCAGAAAATACATCACTGTCATTATGCCACACGGTTTTACTGTCGCAGTTAGTCCAGGAGGCTTCCTTCCAATATTTTGTTGAGTAACTTTTATCGGTAACAAACGGAGAAACAGGGAAAAGTTTTTTACCGTTTTCACTTGAGTAAAGATTTGCTGTTTCTGATGTTACACTGTAAGCGTATGAAACAGCTGCCGGAGTTTTAACAAGGTCGTTGAATACTGCAACAGTATTTTTATTTACAATTTTTGCTTCTGCTTCAACGAAAACTCCTGTTTCGTCACAAATAGCAAAGCCAAAAAGGGTTTTCCCGTCACATAAAAGTCCGTCACCGACATTTTTAAGTGTTACATAAACTGTATTATCTTTAATTTCAGTCGAATCTATGTACGCAATAGTGTAATGCTCCCGTTTACCATAAACAAGACCCAAAGCCGCCATACCCATTCTTTCGCCAATATCTTTTTTAGGTTCGGGGTGAATACAACCTACTTCCGCGAAAAATGTCGGGGTTATATCATAGGCAGTAACTACCGCTCTGCTTGTAGGATCTTTTTCCTGAAATTCTGTAAAGCCTACATTTCTTTCGGTTAAATCCGGAGTACCCTCTGAGTAAATGTATGGTGCTAACTGTGTGTAAACAATTGGCATAAGGTCATCTTTAAATCCGAAATATTCACTGTAAGTTCGCTGAAGGGTATCTAAAGAATCAAAATAGAATTCAGAATCCAGATTCCTCATTATATCAGATTCTCCCTGATACCATATTAAACCTGAAACAGCAAAATTATTGAGTGGGGCAATTCTGAGGTTGTAGTTAAGTGTTAAATCTGTGTAAATATCCTGTGTAGTGCCCCAGTTTGCTTTATCTATATAAAGTTCGGTTTCTGTAAGCACTTTTTTAATTTTCTCATTTTCATCTATTGCTTCTCTCGAAAGCCAGGTTGCAATAGGTGTGCCGCCTAATGGTGCATTAATAATACCAATAGGCACATTTAATTCATTAAGCATTTTATTTGCAAAAAAGTAACCTACAGCAGACATTCCAAATACATTTTCGCTGTCACCTGTTATCCAGGAGGCACCCTTTACATCTTTTTGCGGCTCATAAGGGAGAGTTTCATAATAACTTTTGCCATCTATTGCAGTATCATAGATTGGCATAATCATTGAACGGATATATGGTGACGCCTTAAAGGTTCCTATATCCTCCAGAGTTCTTATGGTTTTTTCCTGACCTAAAGGATAGTGCATATTACTCTGTCCGCTTGCAATCCATAATTCACCAAAGAGCACATTTTTTAGTGTTTTAAATTTTTTTCCGTTTTCCTTAACTACAATTGAATAACTTTCAAAGCTTCCTTTTGGAGCTAAAAACTCAACAGAAAAGCTATTATTTTCAGCTTTTGCAGAGGAAGTCAGGATTTTTTCATTTTTGCTGTTATAAATTTCAATTACAATTTTACTTCCGCTGGTAGCGGTACCTGAAATTTTAGATATTGCATTTTGTTGAAAGAGCATATTATCAGAATACATATCGTAAAGAGTTGCTTTAGTGTTAGAAGCGTAAGCAGGTGTACCAATACACCCAAGTAAAATTAGTGCAATAAGAAGTGAAATAAAGCGTTTTTTCATAGTCAGAACCCTCCCTTGAATAAGTGTGATGTGTCGTTTATAAATTCAAAAACAATATCACCATATTTGTTGGTGCCTTTTTTATAAATTGTGACTTTTGTAACGCCTGTGTTTTTAAAATCCAAATCATATAAAGGGCATTCTTTTTTGTAACCCATTAAAGAAAAAACTAAATAAGTTATAAATGCCGCGTGACTTACAATTGCGATTTTTTCGCCTTCTTGTTGGTGAGCTTTTATATATTCAAGGGCTTTTTCTGCTCTCTCAAATAAATCTGCCTCATCACTCGTTTTGTTATAATAAAAAAGTGATTTTGTGGGGTCAATGTCCTCTGCCAGATAAGCATTTTTGTTTATTTTATTTATTTCAGTAAATGATGAGTGGCTATATTCAGGCGAAACACCCGCTTCAGTTAAATAAGGCAGAACTTTTAAACATTTTTCTGTCGATTGTTTTTTAATAATTTCAGTCGCAGTTTCTACTGCCCTTAATAGTGCACTCGAATATACTGCATCAAATTCTGTGTTTTCAAATCTTTCACCACAAGCAACTGCTTGTTTTCTGCCGAGTTCTGTAAGTCTCGGGTCGTGTAAATCTTCGTGAGAGAGTCCGTCGGTAACTCTTTCAATATTTCCCTGACTCTGACCGTGACGAATTATATAAAGCTCAAGCTCTATAATTGGTTTTGTGTCTGCCATAATATTAGTCCTTTACTATTTTTATTGTTTTAATTTCCCAAGGGTGAAATTCTAATTTGCCATCTGTAACAGATTTTAATTCGTTACCGAGTAAATCAGTTTCGGCAATAATCTTACCGAAAAGTGAAGAGATTTCAGCAGTAGAATTATTATCAGAATAATTGCAGAAACGAGCTAAAATATAATCATTTTCAGGATAAAGGGCAGTTAAAATGATTTCTTCATTTTCTGTTTTGATATCAAAAAATGCAGTTTCTTTTAAATTACCATTACCCTTTGGTACACTTACTGCAACAGGTGGCTGAACGTAGCAAAGAGCATTTTTATGCAATTCAATATTTGACATTTCAGCCCCGAATGGTAAAATTGCAAATTCGTTCTCAAAAACACCTTCTAAAATACGAGTACCACACATATATTCATTTGAATAAATAAGCGGAATTAAAAGGTGATTGCCGTTAAGTGCTGCACCCATGCAACCTTTGTTGAATACCGCAAGACCATTTTCGTTATCGCGAAGGCAAAGCCAGTAAATTCCGTGAAAATATGTAGTATTATTAAATGATTCCTCAGGTGAAACTTCTACATCTATGAGAATATCATCATTCGGGTACCAATATTTTTCTGTCTTTCTTAAAGCGCCATTCCATTCAGAAATAGAGTAAGGTAAATCGCGGAACATTTTGCGGTTTTCGCTTAAATTCACATTAAGTGAAAGGCAAAGTTTGTCTTCATGATGATGACCATTAAGTGTGAAAGGAACAGGTCTGCCCTGAGTTATATCAGTTCTGCCGACAAGTTCGTTGTTCATTGTAACTTTTGTTTTACAATCAATTCTCTTTGATTTTTCAAAGAAATTCATTGTGAATTCAAATGGTATTCCACCAATTTCGCCGTTCTGAGTTGCGGTTGCAGAATTGTTGAAGATTTCAACAGACCATTCGCCTTTTGAAACAGAATCAATACCGTTGATGTTGCCCGTGAAAAGTTCGCCTGTGCCATTGCCACAAATGAGGTTATCTGTTTTAACATCTTTGATATAAGCAATACCGTTTTCAGTTAATTTAATTTTGTAGTAAGGTGTAGTAAGTTCTCCGCTTGTTTTATTAAATGAAAAGTTTTCTCTCAGATTTCTTGTGGATTCTTTTAATGTGAATCGTTTAATGGTAAACGGAGGGAGCGTTGCATGGAATCTCAACGTTTTTTTGCCGTTTTTCTCGATTATTTCGCATTCAAGTTCTTTTTTGTTATCAAAGACTGTAAAATCTTTTTCAACAGGAACTTCAAAACATTCAGAGATGCTGAATGAGTGGTGATTTATAGCAATAACAGATTCGCCATTTTTATCGCCAAAAATGTCTTTTATAAATTCAAGCGAATTTTCTTTTACATATTTTGAAGCATTTAATGAAGTAGGAATAAATCTGCGAGAAAGATCTAAAAGACCACATATTGTAACATCGTGGTGTTCTGCAGCGAGAATATATTTCCAGGCTTCCTCAGATTTTTCTTCAAAAGATTTACCGCCGAGCATAAGGGAAAAGGCGTTGAGTCTTTCAGCTTCAACAGCATTGACTTCACCCTGGCGACAACCGTTGAAAATCTCGTTACCGCAATAGCCCCATGGCATTTGCACATGGAAATCGTTATCTGTTGTAAGGTATTCGTCAACCGGTTCACCATAAATAGATGGAATATCTTCAAGAAGAGCATATTCATAATCTTCTCGTGTTTCAATGTGGGCAGTAATCTGTTCAATAGGTTGAGTTAAATCGTCATATCTTGAGGCTAAAAGGGGAGAGTATTTTTTGAACATTTCTTTGAAATCGTCAAGAGAATAAAGTTCAGAATCAACCGGCCAGCGTGACAAAATCCAGTTGTCAACAGTTGTGCAGTTGTAGCCTCTGCCTTGTTTATCATAAGTTGGCACAGCAGGTATCTCGGTTCCGTCTTTTCCTACCCATTTGCCCCACGCACTATCATAGGTTTTGGGGTAACCATACCCCATAACGTGAGAGCGGAGAAGGGCTGCTTTATAACCGCAGAGCGAAATTAATTGTGGCGTCTGGTTGTTTAAAGCAAATTCAGAGATAGCATAAACATCAGGTGTTTTATTAAAGTAATGTAAATTAGTTTTTACTGCATAAGAAAGTTGACGGGCATTAGATTCGTCATTTATTGTAAGTGACAATGGTTGTCCGTAAGTAGTAGCACCAAGACCAACCCTGTCAGGATATTTTTTTAATAATTTTTCTATTAAGTCAACGACTTCTTTGTCGCACTTTGAAAACTCATCAAAAGTAAAAGATTCGTAGTCAAGACCAATTCTTAATTTAGGGTATTTTTCAAGCCATTCAAACATTTTTAAAAGACGTGGTTTGACCTGGTCTTTCCATAAAACATAACCACCGTGTTCATAAGTTAAAATGTAGAGTTTTTTGTCGTTCATAAAATAAAATTCTCCTTATTGCACTCTTTTAAAAGTAGGATTGAAATATAAAATATTATATTTTTTGTCTAATTCCCAAGGATACGATTCAAAATTTAAAATATGAGTTGTTGGCGGTTTAGAAACAAAATCTTTGAAATCCTTGGCTGCTTTCCAGAATTCATCCAGAGTAAATTTTTCTGGCAGGGAAGCAAGAAGTTCAGAAAATGAAGCTTCCATTTCTTCGGGAATATTTAACCAGATACTACTGATATATGGATTTGGTTTGCTTGGTGCATTCTGAAATTTTTCAAATGCTTTTTCATTTTCCTTAAAAAAGCTCTTAATTTCTAAAGTTGTATCACTACTCACAGGCTGACACCAAGAAATATCAATACATTCACAAAGATTTGAGGGCTTCATTTTAGGGGTTAAGCCTTTTTTGACAATCGCCCAGCAACCTATTTGTTTTTTCTTTTTAAAAATTCCTTTTGGCTCATCTTCATCATATTTGGGAATAATATCAACAATCTGCCAATAACCAGCACTGTATTGAGTTACCCAATCTCCAATTTTTACCATAAAATCACCCAAGCAATAAATATAAATAATTATACACCAGAAAATAAAACTATTCAATTAAGTATATTGTATAAAAATAACTACAAAAATTTGTGAAATGGAAAAACAAAAAATCCGTGAGCATCAATCAAAATGCTCACGGATAAATTTTTAATTAAATGACGGAGGTGTATTTTTAAACTCTTCAAAACTATTATTTTGGGGTGATGGCTCTGACATACTGAAATACATTTTAGCGGCTTTAGTAGTGCCAAAATCCTGATTAGAACCACTATTCTGAATTTTGTTAAAGGCTTCACGGAACATTGCGTTGTGCGCTTCTTCTCTGTTTAAAAGAAAGTCTATTGTTTCTTTTACCTTTTTATCATCAATTTGTCTGTAAAGGTATTCATAAACAACTTTTGCACGTTGCTCAGAAGCAATGTTTGAAAGCAAATCGGCACAGAGGTCGCCCGTTACGCTTACGTAATCTCCCGTCCAGGAGTATCCTGAAGCATTTACTAACCCAGGGTTGAGTCCTAAAATAACGTGAGTCTGAATTTCACCTGCGGGAACTTGCAAAGCATCAACTTCGTGACCATTTAAAAGGTTGATTGTCTGAGAAATCATTTCCATATGGCCTAATTCTTCGGCGGCAATATCTAAAAATAAATCTTTAAGTTCAGGGTTTTTTATTCTGAAACTCTGAGAAATATATTGCATTGCTGCCTTGAGTTCACCATTTGCACCGCCTAATTGTTCTTGCAAAAGTGCCGCATATTGCGGATTTGGTTTTTCAATTTCTACAGGATGAAAAAGCTGCTTTTCGTGCTTGAACATAATAACACTCCTAAAAAAGAATTGTTATTAGTGTAAACAAAAAATAAAGAAAAATTCTGAAAAAAGAGATTTAAAATAATATTCTTATTTTGCAGTTTAAGTAGGGATAACTAGACAAAGAGAATCTTTTATGATATATTTAAATAGTTCTGTTTTCAGTGCTTTATATGTGTTTTGTAATACCTACATAATAAATGTGATAAACAGGCGGCAGTATTAATAACAAAGGGGACTTTAAAAATGAACAAACGATTATTAAAGGTTTTGTCAGCAGTGTTATGCTTTGTTTTCGTTTTTTCGTTGTGCTCATGTGGCGGCGGAGAAGCAAACAGCAATGCAGGAACAAAAACAGAGGACGGAGCACTTGTCTGGTATTTAGGCAGCGAGCTCGGTGGTACCTCGCAGGATGAGATTGAAGCTAGATTTGCAAATTATGTAGATAAAATTGATCCTTCAAAAATATATGATTCTGTTGATTTAACAGCAGAAATGATTCATGGTGTTTATACCTTGAATAATCTTGAAAAAGATATTAAAACAGTAAGAGAAGATATTACTTTTAATGACATTGGATTTGAAAATGGTACAAAAAGTGCAAGCGTTGTGCCTGTATCAGTGTATTTAGGCTCAGACAATGTTGGTTTCTCTGACTCGGGCTACAGATATGGTGTTTTCGATGCGGTTACCGATAACGAGGTTGCAGTTTTAGAGTTTGCAACAGAGGATGAAACCGCTTACACAGTTTGTACGTATGAGCTCAGCCAAGACAGCATCACTTTTAAGCAAATCACTCAGACAAGTGGTGCAGAAGAACCGTTTGCCTATGATTTTACCGGCGTAGAATTCACTTATGATTTTGAACTCGCAGGTCCTTATATGACAATCTCAAAGGGCAGCGATTCTCTTAAGTTAAAGGCGTATTGCTTTACAGAAAACACAGATGACGAATTAACACTTTACGGTTATTCTTTACCAGAATCTGCATTAATTGATGAGTTAGACTATTTTGCTAGTGGTAGCTTTGGCAACTACGCTATAAGGGCAGATGGTAGTTATTATAAGGATTCTGCTTATAAAATTGATGATGCAGGCAGAATTACAGTGTATCTTGCAGATGAAGATGCAGAAACAGGTGAAATGGTAGAGTTTTGTGAGCAGTATGCTTACATCATTCAGTCAAGTGGCGGTAACCTTATAACAGATTTCAGATTAATCCTTCTTGACGGCAACAAAGAATATTACTACACAGACGATGTTTCAGACAGAGAAGCACGTGTGTTGGCAGACCAGGGTGTTGACGTTAACGGACTTACCGAAGAAGAAATAGAAGAAATCGCAGAGAAAAAATCCGATTTGTTTGACGACCTTTACAATGAATTCACAGCACAGGGTATTGATGTAACAATTAACCGTCGTACAGGTGAAATTGCAATGGATGCATCTGTTTTATTCGGCGGAGATTCAGCAGAAATCACCGCAGAAGGTAAAGAGTTAATAAACAAATTCCTCTCAGTTTACACAACAATTATCTATAATGAAAAATATGATGGCTTTATTGCTAAAACAGTAGTAGAGGGCCACACAGCGCCTCTTGCAAACAGTACCTATGAAAGCGGTTTGCCGTTATCAGAGGAAAGAGCAAATAACGTTAAGAATTATTGCTTGTCACCAGATACAGGTGTAGATACAACTAAGTTAGCAACTACTTTAGAAGCAGTAGGCTTGTCAAACAGCAAACCTATCTATGGTAGTGATGGCGAAATTGATATGGAAGCATGTCGCCGTGTTTCATTTACTTTTGTTGTTAATGTAGAAAAATAAAATGGTAGAATAAAAAGAGAAAACCCGTGAAGACATTTTTAAAAAGTTTTCACGGGTTTTTTGTGTGCTATATAGGAGATGGGATTTGGGGAAGTTGAGGAATAGGGCAGAAAAAGACCCCACTCGTGAGGAGTGGGGGGATGAAAATTATATCAGCTTTTATCTTTTAATAACGGTTTAATCTTTTTGTAGAGTTCAGTAACTTTTTTGTTATCGTGAAGTTCTTTCATAAGGTAATTGTGAACGCCATCTTTACTTTTTCTTTCTTTTAATGCCTCAAAAACATTTTTAATATATTTCTCGTTTTCGGAACCAATAAGGCTTAATATTTCTTGCGTAATTTCATTTTTTTGGTTCTGAACATCAGTTGTTATATCTTCAACTCGTGAAATTTGAATTTTCTTTTTTGTCCAGAATTCAACAGTACTGTCAAATCCCTTATCCTTTGAAACGATAACATATTCCTGTTTTTCTTCTTTTGCAATTTTATAGCCTAAAATAGATGTTAACTGAAAGTCCAAGGAGTTAGGTGTACCTACCGAAACCTTTATATATTCAATGTTTGCTTTACTTTCAATTAAGCGTTTATGTAAGCCAAAGGTTAAAGTGTTAGCTTTTTCGCTATAAAAAATACAGACAGAATCGTCTTCAGTTAATTTTGCAACACCTTTTAATCCATCAACACGAACGTTTTCATAATCAATAAAGTATATAGCCACTACATTCACCACCAGTTTTTTATAATTGTAGCATAATAAAGATAAAATTTCAATCAGTTTGCCGTAGGCAACATCACTTCTTCACTATTCACTATTACCTTTTACCTGCACCGAAAATCGACTATTGTTAGTGAAGAGTGAATAGTTAAGAGTGAAAAAGTAAAAATCGACATCCTTCTTTCGAAGAATGTCGATTTTTGGTGCGAGAGACGGGACTTGAAGGGCTGGAAAACCCAAAACACCTTAAAAATCAAGGTTTTATTTCCAGGAACAAAATCCTGCCGAAAAGCAAAATAAATATTCTTATAACCACTCCAAAATTCAAAACTAATTCCCTAAAAATGCCCGGATTTAAAACGAAATTTTGCACCTTTTCCTTGTGTTTTATGGGCTTTTTGTTGTGAGTGATGGGATTTGAGGAAGTGAGGGAAAATGGGCAGAAAAAGACCCCACTCGGTTGGAGTGGGGGAGAAAATAGTTATTCTTTATCAACTATAACAACTTCAATTCCAAGGTCATCAAATTGGCATAAGTCTTCTTCTGATGCATCCCAGTCTGTTATTAATGTGTTAAGCCTGTTTGCAGGACAGATACTTACAATTGAATCCATACCGATTTTTTCTGTTGGATATAAACCGATGGCTTGTTTTGAACTATCAATTACTGCATTCCAAAAACTAATTGCCTGACTCTTCTGTATTGATAAACCAAAGCTTGCAGAGATACAAGCAGATGTCAAGAAGCATTTGTCAAATCGCAAGCGCTTGATTGTTTCAATAGCAATCGCATCGTAGCAGTTGCCCTTGTTATCCATTTCACCGCCAAGCATAATTACAGAAATATTATCGTTTTTTCTCAACTCTTCTGCAATTACAATTGAGTTTGTTACAACACGAATCTTAATATCAGCAGGTAAGTTTTGTGTCATAAGGTAACCAACAGATGCACTTGTAATAAAAATTACATCATTGTTTTTTATCATAGAAACGGCTGCTTTAGCAATTGCTAAGTAGTTATCTTTGATTTCACCAATGTCTTTGCAGGTCATTTTAGGGGGGTTGCTGAATGCGACCTGTCTTAATTTAATAGCTCCACCGTGCGTTCTTTTGAGAAGACCTTTTTCTTCAAGGATTCTTAAATCTCTTTTGGAAGAGTCGTAACTAACACCAAACATTTCTTGAATTTCAGCTGTAGTAATGCTGCCTTTTTCTTCTAATAAATCTAATATAGCCTGGTGTCTTTCTTCAATAAACATTAAATTCACCTCGTTAACATATTACAAAAAATGACGTGCACTTCATTCCTTGTTGTTAACACAATACCACATTTATTCACGGTTGTCAATACTAAATCGTGAAATATCGTTAAATTGTGAAACGCGGAAATATTTTTTTGTTTTTCTTGTAGAAAGTAATTTTCTTTTTGATATGTTATACAATGTTACAAGCATCACTAAAAAAGGAAATTTGTTTGACGTACGAAAGTTTGTATTTTCTTAAATGAACACTTTATTTCTATTGAAATTCAGTAGTATATGGTTTATAATATTCTAAAAAATATCACCTCATAATAAGTAATAAATTCAAATATTACACATACTATATTTTGAATTAATTATTGTTGGAGGTGAAATATTGCAAAAGGTGATACGTATGAAAGGCTTTGATTCAACAACATATACTGTAAATGATTTTTTAGAGTGGTACGAAAGAAAGCAATTGATTCTATCCCCCAAATTTCAGAGACGCTCTGTGTGGAAAGATGTTGCGAAATCTTTTTTGATAGATAGTATATTAAGGGATAAACCTCTCCCCAAGATTTTCATTAGACAAATTACTGATATCAAAAATAGAACAACAATTCGTGAAGTTGTAGATGGGCAACAACGTTTGAGAACAATAATGGACTTTATTAACGATGGTTTTAAAGTAAAAAAAGTTCATAATAAGGAATATGGAGAAAAATTCTTTTCGCAACTAGATGAGGAAGCCCAAAGTGCTATATTAACCTATAAATTTTCTGTAGATACACTTATAGGTGTTGAAGATAGTGATATTATGGATATATTTGCTCGATTAAATACCTACACAACACCTTTAAATAAACAAGAGTTGTTAAATGCAGAATTTTATGGCTATTTTAAGCAATTAGTATATGCTGTTAGTTATAAATATAATAGATTTTGGATTGATAATAAGATTTTTACAGAATATCAAACAATGCGAATGATCGAGGTTGAATTAACAGCCGATTTATTTATCGCTTTCGTTGATGGTATTCAAAATAGAAAATCTATAAAAAATTATTATAAAAAATACGATGATGATTTTGAAGAGAAAGAGCTTTTAGAAGAACGTTTTGATGAAACAATAACCTTAATAACTAAAATCTTTGGCGAAAATCTAAAAAAATCAAAATATAGAAAGCCTGCTTTGTTTTATTCATTATTCCTTGCTCTTTATAATATTAAATACGATATCTCTAACCTTGATTATAATATTAATCATATTCAGGGAGAACTATCAGAAAAACAGATTTCAAAAATAAAAACCTGTTTGGATAGAATAGAAGAGATTGTTAATACAGACGCAAAAGAGCTGAGTAAAGAACAATTGGATTTTGTAACTTCAATTTCAAGAGCAACATCTGACACAGATTCCAGAAAAAAAAGAACAAACTTTATTATAAAAGAAATTGGGAAAGCTCTTTCAGAATAAGCGAGGATAAGAAATGAAAACTATCCTTGATGTTTATAATGAATTCAACGATACTTTTACAAAAACTAATAAAGTGTTAGCTGATGCAACTTTTTTGTTTCAGAATGGTGTTCAACATGAAGGGACGATATTTAACCAAGAAATATTTGATAGTATAATTGAACATTGTTTTATGAATATCTTTCTTGCTTGGGAAAACTTTCTTGAAGAATCTTTTGTACTATATATGTGTGATGCTGAAGATTTACAGGGAAATAAATATACGCGATATTCAAATCCAAAAGATGACGAACACGCATATGGGTTATTAAAAGGTACAAAGCAATATCCAGATTGGACTACAATAAGCAATATAAATTTATTAGCTAATTTGTATTTTGAAAACTCTGGACCATATAATCTTTTGAACAGTAATCCTGTAGAGTTTCAGCACATGAAAACAATAAGAAATAGAATTTCTCATATTTCTAAAGACAGCAAACGAAAATTTAATAATTTTACAAATTCACAAATTGCAATCACTAATTTAACAGCAGCGGCTTTTCTGTCAACACTAAAAACCAGCAACTGCAGTTTCTATTCATACTATACAGATATTGTCAAATCCTATGTAGAAGCTATTTGTAATAAATAAAATTAACAAGTCCCACAGCAAAGAGTCGAAAAACTTTGCTGTGGGATTTCTTCAAATAATCGTGTTATGTTGCGCTCTGTTTTCTTAACGCTCAGACCCTCTCGTGTTCAAGTCCCGTTTTTATCATAACAAAAAAATGAGTCCACACTGAAGTGTGAACTCATTTTTGGTGCGAGAGACGGGACTTGAACCCGTACGGGATTACCACACGCCCCTCAAACGTGCGCGTCTGCCGATTCCGCCACTCTCGCAAGTGCTTAAATAATATAACACCAAAATCTTCATTTGTCAACATATTTTTTAAAATTTTTAAAAATATTTTTATCTTTATTCTTTTCGATTATTGACTTTAACACACAATAGTTATATACTTTCCCTGTTATTTTTGCTCTGATAAGGAGAACGCTATGAAAACAAAACGAATTTTAATGTCCGTGCTTGGTGTTATTGTTGGTGGCATCAGTGTTGGTTTCTTTAAACTTGCGGCGTTTGGCGTTGACCCGTTCCAATCTTTTATGAGTGGTATGGAAAAGCTGATTCCTATTGATTTCGGAACGCTTTATGTAATAGTAAACGCCTGTCTTTTACTCTTTGCTCTTGTGTTCGACAAGCACTACATAAATATTGCCACAATGGTAAATTTGTTTTTATTAGGCTACGTTGTGGATTTTTCTCATAATACATTACTTTCAGTTTTTCCTGAAGCTTCTATGGTAGTAAGAATTGTCTGCTTCATTTTCGGATTTGTTGTTTTATGCTTTGCTTCGTCGCTTTATATGACTGCAGACCTCGGTGTTTCTACATATGATGCAATTGCTCTTATTCTTACAAACAAGTGGAAGCTCGGTAAATTCAAATACATAAGAATTGCAACCGATTTAGTTTGTGTAATTTTAGGTGCAGGTCTTTTTCTTCTTGGCAAGGGCGAATTAAAAGACATACCTGCTTTTATTGGTGTCGGCACAATTCTTACCGCATTTTTTATGGGACCATTAATAGATTTCTTTAATAGAAAAATTGCAATACCAATGCTTAACAAATCGAAAGAAAAATAAAAAACGTGGGTTTTCAAGTTAATGAAAGCCCACGTTATATTTTTAAATGCTTTTTGACTTTTTCGCTTATGGCTACGCTCAACAGAATTTTTAAAGCATCCGGTATTATAAACGGCAGAACGCAAACCGTAACGGAAGACATAATACTGATGTTATCGCCATTTTTCAAAAACAGCAAAATATACCAGGCTGTTCCTGATAAGTAACAAACTAAAAGAGCAGAAAAAGAAGCAATTAAATTTACTATTTTTCTCTGATTTTTGTTAAATAATGATGTAATCAACCCAAAAACAAGTGCCGAGAAAATAAAACCGATAATGTAACCACCTGTAACGTTTAACAGGGCACCTATTCCACCGTTGAAGCCCGAAAAAACAGGTAACCCGACAATACCTAAAAGAATATAAATAAAAATAGAAACAATGCCCTTTTTTGCGCCAAGAATATTAAGGCTCAGAAAAACTGCAAACGTTTGCAAGGTGAACGGAATTGCGGACGGAATTGTAATAAGCGAGCAAACAACAATAAGAGCGCTGAAAAGTGCAATAAGCACAGAATTTTTAATTTTTTGGTTGTTCAACCCGTCACCACCTATCTTTTGCATCTGCTTTTCAATTTATTATAATAAATATTACACAAATTTACAATATTCAATTGACGACAATTTCTAATTGTGTTAAAATGCTATAGGTTAAGCGAGGGTACTAAAATTACTTCTCACCTTTTACTTAATATTTGCAGGGGTGGCGGAATTGGCAGACGCGTTAGATTCAGATTCTAATGGTAGCAATACCTTGTGGGTTCAAGTCCCATTCTCTGCACCAAACGGTATAAATCCGAACCTTTTCATAGTTGGAGATGGGTTCGGGTTTATTCTTTTTTGTGAGTATCCTAACTCAAATTGTAAAATGAAATAAGTTAACGGCAGAGATTTTACTCTCTGCCGTACTTTTCGTTTAAAGCCGTTTTAACGGCTCTTTCTTTTATTTCGAGTTTTTCTTCGCCTGATACTCTTTAAAGTATTCTTTGCCCTCTTCTGTGGCATAAAACTCTTGAATATCTGGCAAGAAACATTTCACTAATGATTCTAATTCATATTCAGGAATATTCCAGTCGCCTCGTTTCATAAGGCAACACAACATTTATCTGTTTATTCTTTATGCGACCCCCTTTACATACTCATTTGCATACCACCATCGTGGGTATGTCCGTTTTTCTTTTTCTGATAATTTTTTCGTTCTTTAATACATTTTGGTTTCTTTTCGTCATCATAATCATCTCTCCCTATCATTGAAATATTATTAATAAGATGCATAGTATTAAAGGCAAGCTCGCTCCAATCGCAGCCCATTTCATTTTGAGTTTGTTCAGCATTTTCTCTTTGGTTTTTAATCTCTCCACTATATTCCAATACTGTTCCCAAACTTTCTTCTCCAAAACATTCGTCTGGTTGATAAGTGTACCATTTATCGACTTCATTTCTTTCTGCGTAGTATCCGTTATCTGCCATAGATACGGTCTTATTGTTTCCTCCACTATCTGATTCAAATCCTCGTGTGTCGGTAATTCTAATATTGAATCCGTGTTTTCTACAATGGCTTTCCCAGTCATCGATATGTGCTGTGCTATCGCATTGTATAGTTCTGGTTTCAGCATCAAGTAAATCGGTTGTATCGGTTCGGTCAATGTTTCTACTGTTTCTTTCGTTATTTGTTCTATCTGATTCATTTGTTTTAATTTG
>JAZRKU010000042.1:0-105503 GCA_045646485.1 Acutalibacteraceae bacterium | reverse complement strand
TGTAGTCTTACCTTCACCTGCCGGTGTTGGTGTAATAGCAGTAACAAGAATAAGCTTGCCCTCTTTTTTATTATTTTTTAAATACGAAAGGTCAATTTTTGCTTTATATTTGCCATAAGGCTCTAAATATTCATCTGTTATGCCGATTTTTTCTGCAATTTTTCCAATCGGTTGCATTTTACAGCTTTGTGCAATTTCAATATCTGAAAGATACGCCATTTTTAATCTCACCTTTCTAAGTAGTCAGTAATCCGTAAAATAATACGGATTACTGAATTAACAAAATCTTATTTAAAGTATTTAACTGCTGACTCAAACATTCTGATGTTGTATTCACCGTCAACGTTCTTGTAAAGACCACTGCCAATTCTCTCAGAGTGACCCATTTTACCAAATACACGACCATCAGGTGAAGTAATACCTTCGATAGCATATGCTGAATCATTCGGGTTAAATTGAACATCTGTTGTAGCATTACCGCTTAAATCAACATATTGAGTTGCAATCTGACCGTTTTTAGCAAGTTCTTTAATTAAATCTTCACTTGCAAAGAAACGACCTTCACCGTGAGAAATCGGAACGTTTACAATATCACCTACATTCATAAGAGAAAGCCAAGGTGATTTATTTGAAGCGATTCTTGTTCTTACGATTTTTGATTGGTGACGAGAAATTGTGTTATATGTGAGTGTAGGACAATTTTCGTCTGTATCAATAATCTTTCCGTAAGGAACAAGACCTAATTTAATAAGTGCCTGGAAGCCGTTACAAATACCACACATAAGACCGTCACGATTATCCAAAAGGTCTGTAACTGCAACCTTTACTGCATCGTTTCTGAAGAAAGCTGTAATAAATTTACCAGAACCATCTGGCTCATCACCGCCTGAGAAGCCACCGGGAACAAAAATCATCTGACTCTCGTTCACTGCTTTTGCAAATTTCTCTACACTTCTTGAAATTCCGTCTGCAGTTAAGTTATTAATAACTATAATTTCTGCTTTAGCACCTGCATCTTCAACTGCTTTTGCACTATCAAATTCACAGTTTGTACCAGGGAATACAGGAATAACAACTTTAGGAGTTGCAACCTTGATTGAAGCTGATTTGTGTTCAGCAACACTGTATTCAAAGTTTTCGATTTCTTTTTCTTCGTGAGAAATATTACAAGAATAAACACTCTCTAATTTTTCTTCATAAAGATTTTCAAGTTCGCAAAGACAAACCTTGTCGGAACCTAAAGCAATAGCGTAATCATCTGTTGTGGTACCTAAAGCCTTACCGTCTGTTACATCAGAGGTTACCTCAAGAATAAATGCGCCATAAGTATATTTGAAAACATCATTTAACGAAACATCGTTAGCAAATGTGAAACCTAATTTGTTACCTAAGCACATTTTAAGTACTGCTTCTGCAATACCACCTAATGTTGGTGTATAAGCAGCAAGAACTTTCTTTGCTCTTACTAATTCTGCAACTTTATTATAAATTGCAACGAGTGAATCAGTAACAGGAAGACCATTTTCATCATAATCCGGTGTAAGAATTACAACCTTGCTACCTGCTTTTTTGAATTCAGGTGAAATTACATTCTGAGTTTTATCAGTTGTAACTGCAAATGAAACAAGTGTTGGCGGAACGTCGATTTTTTCAAATGAACCGCTCATTGAGTCTTTACCACCAATTGAACCGATTCCTAATTCAAGCTGTGCTTTATAAGCACCAAGAAGAGCGCTTAAAGGTTGTCCCCAACGTTTGCCGTCTTTATTTGGTCTCGGGAAATATTCCTGGAAGGTTAAATAAACGTCTTTAAACGGAGCACCTGTTGCAATAAGTTTTGAAACTGATTCAACAACTGCAAGATAAGCACCGTGATATGGACTTTTTTCTGTAATAAATGGGTTATAACCCCATGACATAAATGAGCAATCGTCAGTATGCTTTTTCTCCATTGAGATTTTTTGTACCATTGCCTGAATTGGTGTTCTCTGATATTTACCACCAAACGGCATAAGAACTGTACCAGCACCAATTGTTGAGTCAAAACGTTCAGAAAGACCACGTTTTGAGCAGATATTAAGGTCAGAAGCAAGTTCTTTCATATTTTCTGCGAAAGAACCATTAACTTCTTTTTCATAACATTCACCTTTTTCAACAATTATATCAATGTGCTTCTGTGCACCATTTGAGTTAAGGAATTCACGACTGATATCTACGATTTTTGCACCGTTCCACTCCATAACAAGTCTTTTTTCAGCTTGTACCTCAGCAACTACTGTAGCCTCTAAGTTTTCACTTTCTGCGAGTTCTAAGAATCTCTTAACATCTTTAGGTTCAACAACAACTGCCATTCTTTCTTGTGATTCACTTATAGCAAGTTCTGTACCGTCAAGACCATCATATTTTTTAGGAACTGCATTAAGATTGATTTTAAGACCATCTGCAAGTTCACCGATAGCAACAGAAACACCACCGGCACCGAAGTCATTACAACGTTTAATCATCTGACAAGCTTCTTTATTGCGGAAAAGTCTCTGAAGCTTTCTTTCTTCAGGTGCATTACCCTTCTGAACCTCAGCACCACAACTTTCAAGAGATTGTAATGTGTGAGATTTTGAAGAACCTGTTGCACCACCGCAACCATCTCTACCTGTTCTGCCACCTAAGAGGATAACCACATCTTCAGGAGCAGGACATTCTCTACGAACGTTTTCTTGTGGTGCTGCAGCAACAACTGCACCAATCTCCATTCTCTTTGCTGTGTATCCTTCGTGATAGATTTCATCAACAATACCTGTTGCAAGACCTATCTGGTTACCATATGATGAATAACCTGAAGCTGCTGTAGTAACAATTTTTCTCTGTGGAAGCTTACCTTCCATTGTTTCGCTTACTTTTTTAAGTGGATTACCTGCACCTGTAACACGCATTGCACCATAAACGTAAGAACGACCTGAAAGTGGGTCACGAATTGCACCACCGATACAAGTAGCAGCACCACCAAATGGTTCAATTTCTGTCGGATGGTTATGTGTTTCATTCTTAAAGAGAAGTAACCAAGGCTCTTTTTTGCCGTCTGCTTCTACTTCGATTTTTACGGTACAAGCATTGATTTCTTCAGATTCATCGAGTTTGTCAAGCTTACCCTCTTTTTTTAGGACACGAACTGCAAGAGTTGCAATATCCATAAGGTTTATAGGCTTTGTTCTGCCTAACTCTTTTCTGTTTGCAATATAATCATTATATGCAGCTTCAATTAAAGAATCTTCAAATTTAACATTATCAATAGTTGTTAAGAATGTTGTGTGACGACAGTGGTCAGACCAATAAGTGTCAATCATTCTGATTTCAGTTAAGGTCGGATCACGGTCTTCCTTGCGGAAATAATCACGACAGAACATAAGGTCGTCGTTATCCATTGCAAGACCATATTCTTTAACAAACTTTGCAAGCTCTTCCTCGTTCATTGAAATAAAGCCTGTAAGAGTTTCAACAGTTTCAGGAATACTGTAATTTGCCTTTAAAGTATCATATTTTTCAAGAGAAGCTTCTTGTGCTTCAACAGGGTTAATAAGATGCTTTTTGATTCTTAAAATATCATCTTCAGAAAGCTCGCCATAAAGTGCATAAACCTTTGCAGTTTTTACAAGTGGTCTTTCTTTCTGTGAAATAATCTGAATACATTGTGCAGCAGAGTCAGCACGTTGGTCGAACTGACCAGGTAAAAATTCAACTGCAAATACAGCTGCATCGCCAAAATCTAATTCACCACTGACATTATCAAGCTGTGGCTCTGAAAAAACTGTTTTTACTGCATAATCAAATAAATCTTTTTCGATATTTTCAACATCGTAACGATTTACAATACGAACATCTGTAAGTGATTTAATACCAAGAAGATGACGAATATCATATCTTAAAGACTTAGCTTCAGCCTCAAGCCCCTGTTTCTTCTCAACATAAACGCGATAAACCATTTTATTTATCCTCCAATACATCTAATGCTTTTTTACCTATATCTTTTCTGTAAAAAGCATTTGAGAAATTAACTTTATTTACTCTTTCATAAGCTAGTGAAAGTGCAGATTTCAAATCATCAGCAACTGCAGTAACACCTAAAACTCTTCCGCCTGCAGTCAAAAGTGTATCATTCTCAAGTTTTGCACCTGCTACATACACATTATCTTTAATATCATCAGAAATACAAAGCTCTTTACCCGTTTCATACTTTTGAGGATATCCCTGTGAAGCCATAACAACACACGCTGCACTCCCATTACCGAATTTAACTTCAGTATCCTTTAACGTACCGTTTGTTGTCGCTTTCATTATTGTGAACAAATCACTCTGGAGCAACGGCAAAACAACTTGTGTTTCAGGATCACCGAAACGGCAGTTATACTCAATAACCTTAGGACCGTTTTTAGTAATCATCAAACCGAAGTAAAGACAACCCTTAAACGTTCTGCCTTCTGCTTTCATGCCATTGATTGTAGGTAAAAAGATTGTTTCCATACAAATTTTTGCAACGTCATCGGTGTAATATGGATTTGGAGCAACAGTACCCATACCACCTGTATTAAGACCTTTGTCATCATCAAGCGCACGCTTGTGGTCCATTGAAGAAATCATTGGAACAACTGTTTCGCCATCTGTAAATGAAAGAACTGAAACTTCAGGGCCTTCTAAAAATTCTTCAATAACAATATTATTACCACTTGCACCAAAGACTTTATCTTCCATTATTTCTTTTACTGCATTTTTTGCCTCTTCTAACGTAAACGCTATAATAACGCCTTTACCGAGAGCGAGACCATCAGCCTTAATAACTGTTGGTATCGGTGCAGTTTCAAGATATTTTAAAGCACTTTCAATATCCGAAAAAACTTCATATTGAGCAGTAGGAATATTATATTTTTTCATAAAATTCTTTGAGAAAACTTTACTACCCTCAATTATAGCGGCGTTTTTACAAGGTCCGAAGCAAGGAATACCATTTTTTTCCAACTCATCCACCGCACCTAACACAAGCGGGTCATCAGGTGCTACTACCGCATAATCAATCTTTTCGTTAACTGCAAATTCAACTATTTTTTCAATATCTTTTGCACCAATGTTAATACATTCGGCATCGTCTTTCATACCACCGTTTCCCGGGAGTGCAAAAATTTTAGTAATCTCTTTATTCTCTTTAAGCTTTTTGATAATCGCGTGTTCGCGACCACCGCCGCCTACAACCATTACTTGCATAATTTCCTCCGAAAATAAATATTAGTGATGGAACAATCTCATTCCTGTAAACGCCATAGCCATATTGTACTTATCAGCACATTCAATAACTAAATCGTCACGTATTGAACCGCCCGGTTCTGCAATATAAGAAACACCGCTCTTTTTAGCGCGTTCGATATTATCACTGAATGGGAAAAAGGCATCTGAACCAAGAGCAACACCTGTAATCTTTGAAAGATATTCGTTCATTTCCTCTTGAGTAAGTGGAGAAGGCTGTTCTGTAAAGTATTTCTGCCAGATGCCATCTGCACAAACATCTTCTTCGTTTTTATTAATATAACCATCAATAACGTTATCTCTGTCTGCTCTGCCGAGTTCAGGTTTAAATGGAAGTGCAAGAACCTTGTCGTGTTGACGAAGCTGCCATGTGTCTGCTTTTGTACCAGCAAGACGTGTGCAATGAATTCTTGATTGCTGACCTGCACCAACACCAATAGCCTGACCATCAACTGCATAGCAAACTGAATTGGATTGTGTATATTTAAGAGTTATAAGAGCAATAATTAAATCGCGTTTTGCTGACTCAGGTAACTCTTTGTTTTCAGTTACAATATTTTCTAAAAGTGCTTCATCAATTTTGAAGTTATTTCTGCCTTGTTCAAATGTAATTCCGAAAACTTGTTTTGTTTCTTTTTCCATTGGAACGAAGTCAGGGTCTATTTTTACAATGTTATATGTACCCTTTCTCTTTGATTTGAGAATTTCAAGAGCTTCCGGCTCATAACCAGGAGCGATAACACCATCAGAAACCTCTCTTTTAATGAGTTCTGCTGTTGTTTTGTCGCAAACGTCTGAAAGTGCTACCCAGTCACCAAAAGAGCACATTCTGTCTGTACCTCTTGCTCTTGCGTAAGCACAAGCAAGTAAAGAAGAATCAAGGTCAGGAATATCATCCACAAAACACGCTTTTTTAAGCTTGTCTGAAAGAATGGTACCAACTGCTGCAGAAGTAGGACTTACGTGTTTGAATGATGCAACTGCAGGAAGACCCAAAATTGTTTTGATTTCTTTAACTAACTGCCAACTGTTAAAAGCATCAAGGAAGTTAATATAGCCCGGTCTGCCGTTAAGAATTTCTATCGGGAGTTCAGAACCGTCCTCCATATAAATTCTGGATGGCTTCTGATTTGGGTTACAACCATATTTAAGTTCAAATTCTTTCATCACTAAATTCTCCTTATTTATTTTTATTTACAATTCTTGAATCATATTTACCTGTTTCTAAATCAATATATCTGACAAAAAGAGATACTTTATTATCTTCATTTAAATTAGTCCAGATTAAATCTGTTAATTCATCTATTGAAACGTCAGGTAAGCTGAGCGTTTTCGGTTCACCCTCGAAGCTTGGGAGCGGATTGCCGTCACACTTATATGTATGAATAAACTTAGCTTTACCCGGAAGCGGATTTGAATATGCGAATGTATATCTCTGACAAGATGAACCATCGCCATCTGCAGATTTTAATATTGACATTGCAAAATTCATATCGCCGTTTTCATTATGAATAATACCCGAAATACGAGGTGTGAAGTTTGGTGCATCATCCTCAAACTCGCGGGTACGAAGAGATTGCTCAAAAGTCATCTGCTTATCCATAAGCTCGTAAATTGTATCTGTCTGGTCACCATTTGTGACAATTGTTTTATTACCTAAAACCTTAACCGGTGCATAGATGATAAGGTGTGGATCTGTCATTTTTGACTCGTCGAAAGCCTGAGTTCTTATACCTTCACCATCTTCGATAAATACTCTATTACGACTGTTTTCACTTCTGCCCATAATGAAATATGCTGTAACAGCTTTTTTACCATTGGCACTTTTACCAATCATAATTCCTCTGCCGTGATAAGCCAAAGAATTAAGTTCATCAACAATAGTTTTAATTTCCATATCATCTATACCCTTTCAGTTAATTATTTTGAAATATAAGTTTTTCCGTCTTTAACGGTGATTTTATCGTCACAGAAAAGTCTGACTGCCTGCGGAAGAATTTTCCATTCAGCTTCCTGCATAATTCTTTTTTGCAGGGTCTCCGGAGTATCATCATCCATAACCTCTACTGCCTTCTGAAGAATTATAGGACCCGCATCACACTCAGCAGTAACAAAATGAACAGTTGCACCTGATACTTTAACACCTTTTTTCAATGCTTCTTCATGAACATGAAGCCCGTAAAAGCCTTTACCGCAAAATGAAGGTATTAAAGCCGGGTGAACGTTTATCATTTTATTAGGAAATGCATCACAAACGTTTTCATCAAGAATCGTCATAAATCCTGCATAAACAATTAAATCAGCCTTCTCTTCTGAAAGCGCATCACGCATTGCTTTGCTGTATGAAGCAATATCAGAAAAATCTTTTCTTACAAGAACTCTTGTCTTAATGTTATTTTCTTCTGCTCTTGTAAGTGCATAAGCACCCTCTTTTGAAGATATAACGCAGGTAATTTTACCATTGCCTAATTCGCCACGCTTACCTCCACCAATCAAAGCCTGAAGATTTGTTCCGCCACCGGAAACAAGAACAACAATATTTTTTTTACTCATAGCACACTCACTCTTAATCAGTCAACAATAATGATTTTATCATCAGATTTAATAATTTCACCGATTACATAAGCATCTTCGCCGTTTGCCTTAAGTATTTCAAGTGCTTTTTCCGTATCTTCTTTATTAACAACAACACTCATACCAACACCCATATTAAATGTGTTGAACATATCTCTTTCAGGAATATTTCCTGTCTCCTGAAGAAGTGTGAAAATAGGAAGAATTTTAACTGCGCTCTTGTTAACTTTTGCACCAAGACCATCAGGAATACTTCTTGGAATATTCTCATAGAAGCCACCGCCTGTAATGTGAGAAATACCCTTAACTTTAACTTCTTCTAAAAGAGCAAGAATCGGTTTTACATAAATTTTTGTAGGTGTAAGAAGTGTTTCACCTATAGATTTGCCACCAAGTCTTTCAAGAGGTGTTTTTATATCAGCATTCTCAACATCAAAAACCTTTCTTACAAGTGAGAAGCCGTTTGAATGAACACCACTTGATGGAAGAGCGATAATAACATCGCCTTCTTTCATTTCTTTATTGTTAAGAATATTTTCTTTATCAACAACACCTACAGAGAAACCTGCAAGGTCATATTCGTCAACAGGATAGAAACCCGGCATTTCTGCAGTTTCACCACCGATAAGTGCTGAGCCTGATTGAACGCAACCCTCTGCAACACCTTTAACGATATCTGCAATTCTTTCAGGAACATTTTTACCGCAAGCGATATAGTCAAGGAAGAATAAAGGCTTTGCACCTGAGCAGATAACATCGTTAACACACATTGCAACGCAATCGATACCAACTGTGTCGTGCTTGTCCATAATAAATGCTAACTTAAGTTTAGTACCAACACCATCTGTACCACTTACAAGAACAGGTTTTTTAAGGCCTTCAGGAAGCTCAAAAAGACCACCGAAACCGCCTACATCTGAGCAAACGCCTTCAGTTACAGTTCTTGCAACATATTTCTTCATAAGTTCAACTGCCTTGTAACCTGCAGTAATATCAACACCGGCTGCTGCGTAACTTTCTGATTTTGAATTATTCATAATTTCTTTCTCCTTAAAATAAATTTTTTATTATAAAATGAATTAATCTTCTTTACCGCTCCAGCAATAAGTGCAAACACGGTCTTCAGGAAGCCCTATTGCTTTAACAATACCTTCTAATGATTGGAATTCGAGTGAAGCGAAATGAAGCTTTTCGCAGATTGCTTTTCTCATTTTCTGACCACGCTCAGTTGAAGCGTCGCTATATTCTTTAAGGTGTTTAAAACCTTCTTCACCTTCAAGTTCAAAAATAGTGCTTCTGGTTATAAGCTCCATATCTGAATTTGCTCTTGAGAAATTGAGATATTTACATCCGTACATTATAGGAGGACAAGCAGAACGCATATGAACCTCTTTTGCACCGTTTTCATAAAGGAACTCTACTGTTTCACGGAGTTGTGTGCCTCTGACAATACTATCATCAACAAATAAAAGTTTTTTATCTTGTATAAGAGCGTGAACAGGAATTTGCTTCATTTTAGCAACCATATTACGCTCTCTTTGATTTGATGGCATAAAGCTTCTTGGCCAGGTTGGTGTATATTTAATAAACGGTCTCGCAAACGGAATACCGCTTTCATTTGCATATCCTATAGCGTGAGGAGTACCTGAATCAGGAACGCCACCAACATAATCAATATCTTGTGCGACCCCCTTTTCTTTGTCTGCCTCAGCAATGATTTTACCGTTTTCATATCTCATAGCTTCTACATTTCTGCCTTCGTAGCAAGATGTTGAATAACCATAGTAAGACCAGAGGAATGCACATATTTTCATTTTTTCTCTTGGCTCAGCTAAAACCTTTACTGCTTTACTTGTCAATTCAACAATCTCGCCAGGGCCTAATTCTTTATAATCATCGTACCCTAATTTTTTAAAAGCAAAATCTTCAAATGAAACACAGAAGCCGTCATCACGTTTACCAAGAACAACAGGAATTCTTCCTAACTTATCTCTTGCGGCAATTAATTTCCCGCTTTCTGTGAGAATAAGAATTGAAGCAGAACCCTCAATCACATCCTGTGCAAATTTAATACCCTCTGTAAAAGTACTTTTCTGATTTATCATAGCAGCTACTAATTCGCAAGAATTAATTTTACCACCTGTCATACCACTGAAATGACCGCCACTGAATGATAAATATTGCTTAACAAGTGCTTCGATGTTATTTATAACACCCACCATACAAATAGCGTAATTACCTAAATTAGAACAAATAACAAGCGGTTGCGGGTCCGAATCACTTATACAACCAATCGCTGCATTACCACTCATATCATTCAATATATTTTCAAACTTTGTTCTGAATGGTGAATTTTCGATTTTATGAATTTTTCTTTGAAGGCCTATTTCAGAATTAACTGCCGCCATACCCGCACGTCTTGTGCCAAGGTGTGAGTGGTAGTCTGTTCCGAAAAAGACGTCGAGAACTGCATCGTTATCTGATACAACACCAAAAAAGCCACCCATATTTTAACCTCCAAATCAATAATTGAACTTTTCCTCAACTGCTTTATTCTTCTCTAAAACAACGGCTGTATCATTTTTTCTTTTCGCAATAAGTTTTTCTGATAAATCATCATCTGCTACAGCTAAAATTTCAAGTGCTAAAAGAGCCGCATTCACACCACCGTCTATAGCAACAGTTGCTACAGGGATACCCGAAGGCATCTGAACAGTTGAAAGCAAGGCTTCCATACCACCTAAATTTGCAGATTTAACAGGAATACCAATAACGGGAATCGTTGTGTTTGCTGCAATAGCACCTGCTAAATGTGCTGCCATACCTGCAATGGCAATAATAGCACCAAAGCCGTTTGCCTTAGCATTCTCACTGAATTCTTTTGCCTCAACAGGTGTTCTGTGTGCAGAAAAAACGTGAACCTCAAAAGGAACATTAAAATCCTTCAAAGTGTTTATGGCTTTTTCTGCGATTGGAAGATCGCTGTCACTACCCATAATAATAGCAACTTTTTTCATAATATAAACATCCTTTCAAAGAATAATTTTCAAAAAATAAAAAGGCGCACTTGTTCAGATAACAAGTGAGCCCAGACGGTCGGCAATATAGCCTGAAAGTTCCGTGTGGTGCTCCACTCGGGAATAAAAACGTTTCCCCTTTCCGTCAGTAACAATCAGACATATTTTTCAAGAAAAAATCTATGTTTAAATTTTAACATTTTAGCACTTCAAAGTCAATAGAATACTTAATAAAACAGATGACGAAAAATAGAAGATTTACACCCTAAATTTGTACACCTTGCCAAATTGACAAAAGAAAAACGTGAGTTTTCACTCACGCCCCTCTTCTTCGTTTATAACATTCAATTTTTCCATACAGAGTTTTTTGAAAAATTCAAAATTTTCTTCACCTAAAACATCTTTATTATTAATAAGAGATTGTTGATAATCATCGAACATTTTCTGCTTTTGGCTAGGTGAAGATTTCTTTTCCATTTCTGAAACCAAATTTGTAAAAGATTCATTTATAAAGCCTTTGATTATCGCATCTTTCCGTGTGTTTAAATCCTCTAATTGTGCACTTGGTCCATGCCCGTCAAAACGCCAATAAGGTTCTATTTTAACCAAATTTTCCGTTGTTACAATTAAATCTTTCAAAGACTTGAAAAAGACCTGCGGATATTTTGTAGTATTTACATTGTTTGCGGCATTAGAACCAATTCTTATGTTGCGGACAACATAACTATAAACAAGCTTTACAAGCTTATCCTGTGGTAATAATTTTCTTGTTACAGGTGTACCGGAGACTATTTTTTGCAACGCAATTCTTTCATCACGGTCATATTCTCTCGGTTTAAAGCTATAACCTTTCTCACTGTTTTCTTTCTTTTTAAAAAGCATAATTAAATTCCTTGTTTTTTATTTTAGATTTTAACATATAGAAAAAAATCAGTCAACCTAAATATGTATTATTTATCTTTAAAAGCAGCACATATCATAATTTTACCGACTTGCAGATTCTCAAGAATTTTTAGCTCCTCGGGCACTTCAAACGAAGCCTCATCGGGATAAAATCGTTTAGTATCAATAGCGGTTCTCACCTCAAAAAAACCATCCTTTACCTTATCAGAATCCAAAATAATACCGAAAGAATCCTTTTCTTTTTCAACTTTATTTATTATCTGAGGTTTAAAGCCGTATTCAACATAGCTTTTTTCACAAAAGGCAACACTTTTTGTCTCATCAAGGGTTTCAACAGTCATATTTTTAACAAAAGGCACTAAACTCAGCAATTCTTCTTGCAAGGCAAAATCAGAATCAATAACAAGAAGACTGCTTTTTCTATAATCGCCCGAAAACAAAAGTATTTTTACTCTTTCGAAAAGAACTTTTTTCAAATACGGCGTTACATCAAACGAAACATCTTTAAATACAGGAAAACTCTTTAACTTATCCGGAACTATCACCGAGCCTTTATAACGTGATAGCAGATTTTGAAATTCAATATCTTCTAAACTTGTTTCGGGTACTGTTAAAACGTAATGAGGTTTATTGTTTATAATAACACCCGAGCGTGAGTACTCAAACAATTTTTCTTTTGGCTTTTTTCTTCTTTTAATTTTTGCAGTCTTGTTCTCTTCGCAAACCATTAAAATAATCATAAAAACGCCCCTTTTTCAAATTATATGAAAAAGGGACGAATATTATTAACCTCTTATTTCAAGACCTGCAGGTTTAGAAAGATAATTCATCGGATTAACCCAACTACCATTAATCATAAGACCAAAATGCAAGTGAGCACCAAACGAATAACCTGTATTTCCTATTTCACCAATCTTTGTGTTCTGTGTTACGTAGTCACCTACATTTACTGTAACCTTAGAAAGGTGTGCATAATATGTTTTAACACCATCACCATGGTCAATAACTACATAAAGACCGAAACCACCATTGTAACCACTGTGGTAAGCGGTTGTAACAGTACCAGCTTTAACTGCAACAACTGTTGCACCGTAAGAGCTGCTACCACGACAAATATCAATACCATTATGCTGTTTTGTAACACCGTTGAGAGTTCTCATTTTAAAGGATGATGAAACATAAGTGTTGTTATAAGGTACAGGCCAAACCATATTTCCTGTTGTACCACTACCGAAACTCTCATTTTCACCGGAAAGCTTATGCTCATACTCAAGAATTGCCTCTTCGCCACGTTGAATTGCAGCCTCATATTCAGCACTTGATGCGTTAAGAGAGTTAACAACACTCATAACTTTATCTAAATCAGCCTGAATTTCAGCTTCTGCATCAAGGATAACCTGTCTTGCTGCAACTTGTTCTTCTTTTTTAGTTTCAAGTTCAAGAACCTTGGTATCCAACTCTTCAATTTTCGCATTTTTTTCAAGCTTTGTTGCTTCTATTTCATCTACTTTTGCCTGAAGATTTGCAATGTTTTTCTCAAGGGCAGCAACCACCCCGTTATCATGCTCAGAAACTCTTTCAAGAAGTTCAATTCTTTCAAGATAAGACTGATATTGGAAGTCATCTGAAGTCAATAAAAATTCAAGAGAGGAGTTAGGACCTGACATATAACTTGCACGAATTCTTTCACCAAGAATTACATAAGTATCTGCAATTTCTTGCTGAATTTCAATTACTTGTAAATCAAGTTTTTCTACTTGCTTATTGAGTGCTTTGATTTCATTTTCGATACCGGTAATTTCATCTTCAATTACCTTGATATCAGCATCAATAAGCGCAATTTGGTCATTATAGAGGTCAATCTGAGATTGAAGAAGAGCAATTTTATCCTGATACATTTTTATCTCGTCATCATAGGTTGCAGCTTCATCTTTAAGAGCTTGAATTTTCTTTTCATTCTCAGCAATCTCATTTCTAATGTCTTCAATTTTTTTATTATATTCTTCTCTTTCGGCATCTGTAACTGCATAAGCTGACACAGAAACCGAGCTAATTATAAGAATACAAGCTATAAGTAACGAAAATATTTTTCCGCTCTTTCTTTTAATCATTTTCAACAACATTGTTATGCTCCTTTAAATACTTGTTAAGTGAAATAAGGCTACCACTTGTACCAATTACAACACCGATAAAACCAAAGACAACGAGGAAGAAGCCTATATAATCAACAAATTCAACAGGTGCTCCACCAAGCATTGCCATCATATCACCGAACCAAATAAGAGCTACCGAATAAACTAAATATTCTAACCCTAAAGAAATAAGTGCTGAAATAAGACCTAAAAGCATACCTTCAACAAGGAATGGCCAACGAATAAACGAATTAGTTGCACCAACTGCCTTCATAATGCTTATTTCAAGTCTTCTGTTGTAAATAGTAATTCTGATTGTGTTTGAAACTATAAACATAGAAACGAAGAAAAGAATTGCAATTACACCAAGACTTATATAAGATACCGCATTTCTGATTGTTTCAACCTTACCTGCAAGGTCACTGTTTTCTCGAACGTGTAAAACACCTGTCAGACCTTTGATTTTATTAACAGTACTGTCAAACATTGAAAGGTCGTCAACCGTAACCTTATATGCATCAGGAAGAATTTCTGCAGAAAGACCATTTAAAAGAGCAGCTTTTTCGCCAAGCTGAGCTTTTTGTTTTTCAAATGCTTCTTCTCTCGGAACAAACTCTACCGAGCGGATATTATCAAGCCCCTCAAGCTGTAATCCGAGTGATTCAGTCTCATAATCACTTGCTTCATCCTGAACGTAAACCATAACAACATTCTGCCCCTCAATCAAATCAAGAAGAACAGTAATATTGAAGAATATGAGTGAACCGGTACCAACAATTATAAGACACGCAACCAGAACTAATATTGTTGCAACTGAAAGGAAACGGTTAACCCAGATATTTTTAAAGCCTTCACGTGTTAAATAACCTAATCTTATACCCTTCATTCTGAGTCCTCCCCTCCGAAAACAGAATAGGAATCTGTTGGATGGAAATTAGCAGGCTCCGTAGGGATGTCAACAAACGGATTTTCTGATTCAACTTCAACAGTTTCAACACCATATGTTTTCATAAGATAATCAAAATCCACAGTAGTATCGTCTGAATAATATGTTCCAACTTCGTCTTCAGCATTATCAAAATGATATGGCTCAACGTCAATGTGAGAAGCATCAGGATAGTCAGACTCAACCTTACCGTTTTTGATTGTAATTACGCGGTGATTGAACGACTTTACAAGATGGTAGTCGTGAGTAACCATAATAACAGTCGTACCATCTGAATGAATATGATTAAGAAGATTAACTATTTCATAAGACATTTTAGGGTCAATGTTACCTGTAGGCTCATCGGCAATAATCATACTTGCATTGTTAGCGAGTGCACGTGCAAGAGCAACCCTCTGCTGCTCACCACCGGAAAGCTGATTAGGGAAAGAACGAGCCTTTGAATTGAGCCCTACAAGACCCAAGAGATAAGGAACTCTTTTTCTTATCTCTGTTTCTCTTGAACCTATAACACGCATTGCATAAGCTATGTTATCGTACACGTTCATTGTAGGAATCAAACGGAAATCCTGGAAAACAATACCAAGTGTTCTTCTGAAATAAGGAATTTCACGTTTTTTTAAATCGTTAAGCTTATAACCATTAATTTTAACGCTACCTGAAGAAGGAACTTCTTCACGCATCATTAATTTTAAAAATGTACTTTTACCTGCACCTGAGGCACCAACAACGAAAACAAACTCACCATCGTCAATTCTGATATTAAGGTCAGAAAGTGCTTTTGTATTTGTGTCTTCATACACTTTTGAAACATTTTTAAACTCTATCAAAATTCAGCACCCAATTCCATTTATTTGATTAATATATTGTTCATCTTGGATAAATTGTAAAAAATACAATATAAAATAATTATAGCACACTTTATTACAAAATGTAACCCTTTGTAATGAAAATGTGCTAAATTTAAAATTTTGTTAACATTTGTCGAATTAAACAAACTTTTTTGTACAATATGTAGATTAGTACTTAACAGGGTTTGCATCAAGATACTTCTTAACCATAAGAGCTACTTTAAATACAATTGCATCATCAAACTCACGCAAATCAAGACCTGTAAGCTTCTTGATTTTTTCAAGTCTGTAAACAAGTGTATTACGATGAACAAAAAGTTTTCTTGATGTTTCTGAAACATTAAGATTATTTTCAAAGAAACGTTGAATTGTAAACAAGGTTTCCTGGTCAAGAGTCTCAATAGAGCCAACCTTAAATATCTCTTTGAGGAACATTTCACAGAGAGTTGTAGGAAGCTGATATATAAGTCTTGCTATACCAAGATGGTCATAACTTACAATGTTTCTTTCTGTATCAAACACTTTACCAACCTCAAGTGCTACCTGAGCTTCCTTGAATGAACGTGCAAGTTCCTTAACACCTGTGACAGTTGTACCAATACTGATAAGAGAGTGTGTATAGAACTCTGATGTAAGTGCATCAGAAATTGAACGCGCAAGTTTTTCTAAATCCTTACTGTCAATATCTGCTTTAACCTCTTTAACGAGAGCAATATCACTTTCACTGATATTGATAACAAAATCTTTTGTTTTATCAGGAAAAAGATTTTGAATTACATCGTAAACAAAAACATCATTTTTATCGAGAAGTCTTATAAGGATAACAACTCTTGATGCTTCATTATTAAAATGTAATTCTCTCGCTTTGAGATAAATATCACCCGGTAAAATATTATCAAGAATTATATTCTTCACAAAGTTGCTACGATCATATTTTTCGTCATAGTACTGCTTTATGCTTGAAAGAGAAACACAAAGCATGCCAAGATAACCTTTTGCTAATTCATCTGTACCCTCAATAAAGGCGGCACATTCAGGATGAACATGAGCACCAAAGCTCTGATAAGTACAGTTTTCAGTTACAACGGGAGCATTTGAAGAATAAACTGCACTGAGGTTAATATTTCTAACCTCACCTATTTTGCTGAGATCACTGCAAGAAATAACTGCACCTGTTTCATCAATAACACCGATAGTTTTATCAACTGCTTCTCTCATCTGATGAATTACACTTTGAAATAATCTGTTGGACATTTTTTTGACCTCCAAACAATATTTTGAACAAAATGACCATTTAACAATTATACATAATACACAACTTTGATAAAAATTGCAAGTGTTTTGTAGATTTTTTTATTCGTTTTTTATGCAAAATGTTAATTTTAGTGTATTTTTTGACACAAATAATTAAAAAATGCACATAGTTTTTACAAAAAAACATATAGTAAAAATCACCAAATAGTGGAAGATTTACCTGTTTATTCAACCACATTATGTGTTTTTTCGGTAATTTGACATAGTTCTTTTTCAGTGAGAAGTTTAGCCTCGCCTTCTTTTAAGTTCTCATCTAAAGAAAGACCACCTATTTTAATTCTTTTCAAATTTATAACCGTGGAACCAAGTGAAGAAAACATTCTTTTAACCTGATGATATTTCCCCTCTTTAATTACAACTTTATAGGTGGGTTTCATCTGGTTTTCTATTTTTTCAAGTTCTGCCGACAGCAGAACTGTTCCGTCTTTTAACACAACCCCCTCTTTGAAGGCTTGTCTTGCTTTTTCATAATCTATTTCAACATCAAGCTGGGCGATATACGTCTTTGTTACATGGTGCGATGGTGCCAGGATGTTATGCGCAAAATCGCCATCATCTGTTATAAGACAAAAACCTGTAGTATCCTTGTCCAATCTGCCAGCAGGAAAAAGATTTTTCCGTTTAAATTCTTCGGGAAGAATATCTACAACAGTTAAATCTTTCTTATCCTCAGAAGCACTAACTACCCCTTTAGGTTTATTAAGCATTATATAAACGTACCTGGATTTTCTCAAAACATTTCCATCAACAGATATATCGTCTGTCTCACAGTCAAACTTCAAGGCTGAATCCTTTATAATATTACCATTAACCTTGACCAGACCCTTTTTTATCATTGATTTTACTTCGCTTCTTGTCAAAAGACCTGAAGAAGCAATAATTTTATCTAATCGTTCTTTACTCATAAACTACTCTTTTCTGAAAGTATGCATAAAACCTGATAATTCAGTAGAAGACACATCGCCACCGATTACCATATCATCATAAACGAGCAGATTAATTCTTACACAAGTGTCATCCTCGGTGTAGCCGGGGTAGTTTCTTATTATATAAGTCCATCTTTTAACTCGTTTACCGCTGTAATCTCTTAAATCGCAATCTTGCTTCAGCTGAATTTCATTGTATTCATTGTAAACATCGTCAAATTCCTGAGGAATAATTATTTCACTCACTTCGTCAGGCTCACTTTCTACCTCCCACCCGAATTGCGAAATAAATTTGAGGCGTTCACTGTTGTTACCAGCCTTGTAATTAATTGTTTCAGATTTACTTTCAACCGACTGAACGTTCAATTGTTTTAATTGAATGCGCGACACAACAGTACAGATACCTGCTAAGACAACAAGCACCATAACAAACGAAACATATTTTGCTTTTTTTGAAGTTACTGATATCACAAACATATTAATACCTCATATTATTTATTTTTTATTACGTGTATAAATCCAAAATTGGTTTGTACACTCACTCTAAATAATATGCGTAAAAATTTTGTTTATGTCACACAAACAAGCTGAGATACCAATTAAAAACTGAATCACCGAAAAAGGCAGAAACCGCTACACCTATTGATAAAAACGGACCGAACGAAATTGTTCCGAGCATCTGTTTTTTTGCAAATAATTTTCTCGCTATTGCAAAAAGAACCCCTACAAAGGCACCAATAAACATAGAAACAATAACAGCTTTCCAGCCAAGCACAAAGCCCGCAGCAGCCATTAATTTGACATCGCCACCGCCCATCCATCTACCTTGCGAAACTGCACCCAGCAAAAAGAAAAAACCGGAAACTGTAAATAAACCAATTACCTTAGAAATAATAAATTCTTTGCTGAACTCGCCCTTAATTACAGAATCAAGAACAATGAAAACTCCACCTATAAAAATAGAAATCCACATAGAATCCGGAATAATTTCGTGTTCAAAATCAATCCATGCAGTAACCACAAGACAAGAAACAACAATAAAATATCCGATAAGCTTAAATCCAAGTCCTTCAATACCGTTACCGCCACAAAGGAACAAATAAACAAGAACGTAAAGAATACCGTTAAGTGCTTCTACTATAGGGTACCTTGCGGAAATCTTTGCTTTACAATAACGACATTTTCCACCTAAAAACAACCAGCTGAATAGCGGAAACAAATCATACCACGCTAACTTGTGCTTACACGAAATACACATAGAATTGCTCTTTTTAAAATCAAGACCTATTGGCAGCCTGTAAATGAGAACGTTAAGAAAGCTACCGATTATTGTACCAAAAACGAAAATTATGGCAGATATGTAGACAGTAAAAAAATCAAACATACTAAGGTTAACTCCTTTTAAAAATTCGTTGTAGTTTCATTATATGATTTTTTTCGTCTAAAGTCAACAAAAATTCTTAGTAGATTTTATTCAATTTTAACCGATGTTTTTCTTGTCATTTCTGAAAAAATATGGTATATTTTAATATAGTATATTATGTAAGGAGGACTTTTTCTATGAAAAAGACACACAAGAGAGTACTTGCCTTTCTTCTTGCATCCACATTCGTTTTTTCAGCGATGACTGCGGGTGTATTTGCAATTGCAAGTTATCTCAATCCTAATCTCGGTAGTAGCGCTACTTCTTCTTTTATGAGCGTTAACAGCGTCGATGATTTTATTGACCTTGTTTCAGGTTCACCTGAAGTTTTAGCTGATGTTGAACAACCTCAGCAATATAACGCACAAAACGAAATAGTTCCTACAATCATTATCCCGGGTATCAGCCAGTCAGTTTCTTATCTTGCTGATGAAAATGGTGACCCTGCTGTTAACTCAAACGGCGAAGAGCTTTCCGGTGGTCTTCTTATTATTGACTCTTCTACTCTTCCCGGAACACTTGCAGGTACTTTAGCAGGTCCACTTGTTTCATCTCTTTTAGCACAAGCTGACATAGGTCTTTCAGAAGCTGTTTATGATACTGTTACTCAGGTCTTTGCAATTCAGGCTTCAGGCAAAGACGGTAAAGCAGTTCAGAACCTCAAAACAGTTACTTATGAATATCCTGTTGCTGAAATGAATCAGGATGACAAGGATTATTTCTACAGAATGATTCCTATGAAATCTGTTGTTGATGAGATTGGTGGCGAAGAAAACCTTTATTTCTTCACATTCCCACTTATTTCTGACCCATTCATTTCTGCTGCAAGTCTTGATAAGTACATTCAGATGGTTAAAGAGCAAAGAGGTTGCGACAAAGTTAACATTGTAACAATTTCTCTTGGTGGTACAATTCTTACTGCTTATCTTGAAATGAAAAAGAATACAAACTACGAGGATATCAACAAGGTTCTTAACGTTGTTTCTTGTCTCCAGGGTACTGACGTTATGGGTGACTTCTATATGAGAAACTTCAATATAGAAGATCAGTTCTTCTTCCAGGAATTCTTACCAATGGTTATGAAAGAAATGAACGGTTACGCAACATTAGGTCACCTTATAAACGTTGCTTTGAAGATATTCCCTAAAGAAGTAGTTGAACATATTCTCACCGCTGCGGTAGATGGTATTATTGATACTCTTATGATAAACTGTCCTCAGTTCTGGGCAATGATTCCTACTGACAGATATGATGACGTTATTGAAAAATACAGTTTCATCAAAAATGATCCGGAGTATTCAAGACTCTATGCAACTGTTTCAAAATTCCAGGATGCAAGACTTAATCTTAACGATAACCTTATCAAGTTAACTCAAAACGGCGGTTATGTACATAATGTTTGCGGTTACAACCTTGATTACAGCAGTCAGGACTATTGCTTCTTCTCTGCTATGAAGTCTTCCCTTACTACAAATAGTGATGCTATTATTGATATCGACTCAACTTCTCTCGGTGCAACCTATGCACCAGCCGGTGAAGTTCTTTCAGAAGAATACATTGCAACAAGAGATCCTAAGTATATCTCTCCTGATGGAAGCCTCGACATTTCTACTTGTCTCTTCCCTGATAATGTTTGGTTCTTTGAAGGTCAACACCACGAAGTTGGTAGAAACGACGTAGTTATTAAGCTTATTGCAAAGCTTGCTTCAGGTCAGATTAATTCTACTGCAGATATGGCTGATCAGTTCCCTCAATTCAATGGTAACCGTAACACAAGAAATATTACTCGCTGGTATCTTGAAGAAGCTGATTTAGTTTTCGCTGAGTACGAAGAAGATCC
Source organism: Acutalibacteraceae bacterium (assembly GCA_045646485.1). Classification (GTDB taxonomy): domain Bacteria; phylum Bacillota; class Clostridia; order Oscillospirales; family Acutalibacteraceae; genus DTU089. The sequence continues at coordinate 84,288 of JAZRKU010000042.1, read as the reverse complement.
AACTCTTTACAATGAGGCAGATATCGCTGAGCTTCGTGACGTATACAACGATTCTCTTCTTCTCTTAGAAGATACAATATGCGAACCAACATCTGCTAACGCTATGAGAGAAAGATTTGAATATGCACTTTGCAGAGTTGGTAAGAGAGATCCTGCTGCAGACACAAGCACCGATGAAGCTCTTGAAATTATTTGTCAATTCATTGATGAAACAATTTACGGTGTGTTTGGTGCCGGTGGTTTCTCAGATTTGAATGACGATAATATAGAAATTAAGTCGCCGGTAGTAGCATAAAAACAAATTATATGTTATAATCGTTTCGGAGCAAAACTCCGAAACGATTTTTTTAGGGGTAAACTATGAAAGTTTTTTTCACAACATTTGGTTGTAAGGTTAATCAATATGAGACACAAGAAATAAGCGAACTGCTTGTTTCAGATGGATATATCATTACAAAAACACCTGAGGAAGCAGATATAATAATCATAAATTCCTGCACGGTTACTTCTGAAGGTGTGAGAAAAGTAAGACAAACCGTCAGGAAATTAAAGAAAATAAATCCTGATGCGATTATCCTGTTTACAGGCTGTGCTTCACAGGCTGAACCTCAGATTATAGAAGATTTGCCTGAAATCGACATTCTTATGGGTAACAGAAACAACGCAGAAATTCTTTCTGTTATCAACACCTATCTTGAAAATCCAAAATTTTTAAATGCACATAAAAAACACTTAAGAGACGATTGCTTTTCAGGTACAGGAATATCAAGATTTGATGAGCATACCCGTGCCTTTTTAAAAATCCAAGATGGCTGTGACAGATATTGTTCATATTGTTTAATTCCTTACGCACGTGGATTTTCACGTTCAAAATCCTTAGAAGAGATTGACAAAGAATTAAACGCTCTTAATGAAAACAACTACAAAGAAATTGTTTTTGTTGGTATAAATCTATCTGATTACGGAAAAAATACCCCCTACTCTCTCCCTGATGCTTTAGCACTTGCTGAAAAATACGATAACATAAAAAGAGTCAGATTAGGTTCTTTAGAACCGGACCACATAACCAAAGAAATGATTGAGCGTCTTTCAAATATAAAAAAACTGTGTCCCCAATTTCACATTTCGCTTCAAAGCGGTTCAGATTCAGTTTTAAAAAAGATGAACAGACATTACACCTCTGAGGATTATGAAGAACTGACAAAAAACTTAAGAAGCGTTTTTAATGATGCAACTATAACAACTGATATTTTAACAGGCTTTCCTACAGAAACAGAAGAAGAATTTCTCGAAACAGTTAATTTCGCTAAAAAAATAAAGTTTGAAAAAGCTCACATCTTCCCCTATTCTCTGAGAGAAGGCACGAAAGCTGCCTCTCTTCCGCAATTACCAAAGTCAATCAAGGAAGAACGCGCAAAAATTCTTACTGAGATTACAAATGAAACACGAAAAGAATATCTTATAAAAGCCGTAGGAAAAACAGTTGACGTTCTATTTGAAACTGATAAAACTGATTTTTCAGAGGGGTACACCGAAAACTACACACCAATAAGAATTTATGACGCAAAAAAGCGAAGCTCTCAGATATTGTCGGTTTTAATTACCGAAGCAAAAGAAGACTACTGTGTAGGAAAAGAGATATAAAAAAAACAGACTGTAAAAGCAAAAGTTTTACAGTCTGTTTTTCTATATTTTTGCAAGCGAAGCATTTTTGTAATTGCTATCATCAGTAACTTCTTTAATTACTTTAATTTCTTCAGGGAACTTTATTTCAGCATTTTCTTCGCTGAGCTCTATTTCTAAAATAGCCTTATCATTCCAAAACGGATAAATATCAAGCTCGAAATATTGATTTTCATACATTAAACAATATCGAGTTTTTCTTATTTGCCTTTTAGTTGTATCCGCTTCCATCAGAAGTGTTAAATACTCGTCTTTTGAAAGTCTTTTTTCAATTTCTATACGCTTAAGATTACTGATTTTTCTCTTTATTGTTTTAAAATAGACGTATTCTCCTGCTACACCACGTTGACGAACTCTCACCTCTGCATCATCATCTGACTTGAGATAAGTCTGTATAATCTCAATCTGCTGACAATTCTCAACAGAATTAAGCCAGGCGATATCTGGGTATTCAATTAAAAATTTCCGTTCAATTTCAAGTGGCTCAGGCTCACCTAAAAATGTGGCAATTTCATTAATGGCTTTTTTAACTTTATTCTCAAAATCTGTAGTGTTGTTGATTACTCTGAGGTGAGGATGCCCTGTCCACGCAGAAATAAGCTTATTATCAATTTCACGTGCTTGTTCAGGCGTTTCTGTACGAGCCGAATTGTTAAGCGTTGTGTAAAACTCTTCTGCGCCATTCGCCGCAGTAACCAAATGAAAAACCGCATCATAGTTGTCACGTAACTCGACTTCACTTTTACCTAACACTCCAAGAATTTCAGAAAAAGCGGCGTCTGTCATATACGCTTTATTATCGAGCATTCCTCTGTCACAAACAATTAAAATCTTATCTTCATTCATTGTTTTTGCTGCTTCTTCAAAAATCTCTTCTTTCTCTATTTGTAATTGCATTAAAAACTTTTGAAATTCATCAGAAGTCTTACAAGTCCACGGTGCAACACCACCACTTATAAGTTCAGTTGCAGTTTCTGGTACGAACAACACTCTGTAACCAAGCTTTGAAAATTCTTCTTGAATTTTACTTAAAATCGTTGATTTACCTGCACACGGTCCACCTGTAATAACAATTTTTGAAACTTCCATTCTCAAACCAACTCACTTATTTTCATTTCGGTATTCTTTAGGTGAAACACCTGTTATTTTTTTAAAAAGCCTAGTAAAATAATGCACGTCAAAAATACCGCAATACTGTGCAATTGTCTGTATTTGCAAATTTGTTGTTTTTAAAAGCTCCTGGGCTAATTCGACACGCTTTTCGTTAACATATGAGGTTATCGTTTTACCTGTTTCTTTTTTGAAAACAGTAGACAAATAACTTGCATTGATATTCAACGTAGAAGCAATTTCGCTTAGTGCTAAATCTGAAGATAAATCAGATTCTATCATAACGATTACTTTCTGTACAGTTGGTGAATAATCCTTAACAGAATGCTTATTTACAAGCTGACAATAAATTTTAACCATATCGAACATTAATTTCTGTATATCGACTACAGTAGAGCGAAGTTCGATTTTTTTGGCTATTTCTGCAGAAACACTATCAATATGAATTGGGTGTACACCACCACGTTCAACTGCTTTTCTGAAAAGTGTATTTAAAATAATACAATAATTTTTCAAATCCCTTATAGGGTCGGAGTTGCGCTGTTCAAAAAAATTCTCAGGTGAAACCTTTGAAATCAAATGCTTCGCTTTGTGATAATTGCCCTGGGTTATTGCATATAAAAACTCGTTCTCATATGAATACCTTGATTCAATCATTTTGTAATTCCAGCTATTTTCATTATCGTTAACCGATTTATTAATAATCATTGAAATTTCTTCAAGGTTTGTTTCAAGCTCAAATTCAGCAAAGTTATAATTTGATTCACCATTCCAGATAAACTCACCAAATGCATCAACCAATGCAATTAACTGACCTTCATCACCTACGACCGGTAAACCGTTGCAATATTTTTCAAAATCACGCATTTTAGCTACCGGAACACCATTTTTTTCTGCTAATTCAAGTAATTCCATCGGCTCAAATGCTTTAACCATATAAGGTCCAATAACCAAAATATTTTCTAATGATGCTCCAGGAAGTTCAAGATAAATATACTTACAAGAATAACCATCTACAAGCATATGAATTGTTTTAGGAGAAATACCGCCTAAAACTTCGTTTAAAGGCTTCTCAAAATGGTTATCAATACCAAGAAGTTTTCTTAGTCCCATATCCAAATTACTGTCCGGATTATCTTTTGCATTGATTACAACAGATTGAATAAGACATTTTTTTAAAACACTTTGCAAAAAATGTAACTCTGAATCATAAAACATTTTCTGCACCTCCTCCATAACAAAATAAACAAATTTCACTTCCTATACTCTTTATTATAGTACAAAACATTCAAATTTTCAACTAAAATTTCAAATCAAAAATAAAAATTATGCAATAACCCCCAAAAATTTTCATAACAGAAAAACCGCTTTATTGCTATAATAAAATTAAAATTAGGAAAAATAAATCTGAAAGGACGCGATTCCGATGAGAAAAATTATTAATATTAATGCTGACTGGATTTTTGAAAAACCCGAAACCGCTCCCGAAAATGTCAATCTTCCTCATTCCTGGAATGCTATTGATGGTCAGGACGGTGGTGCTGATTATTACCGTGGTACCTGCAAATACAAAAAAACAATTTCAAAATCAGATTTACCCGATACTGATTTAGTTTATCTTGAAATAAGAGGTGCAAACTCTTCTGCTGATGTAACTGTTAACGGCAAAAAGTTAGCACATCACGATGGCGGTTACTCTACCTGGAGAGTCAATATTACAAATGTAATCAAAGACGAAAACATTATTGAAATTGATGTTGATAACGCTGAAAACAACAGAGTTTACCCTCAAATGGCTGACTTCACGTTTTATGGCGGTCTTTACAGAGATGTAAATATTATTGGTGTTAATGAAAAGCATTTTGATTTAGATTATTATGGTAGCCCAAGCATTATGGTTACACCAACAATAAAAGATAAAAATGCAGACATTGAAATTGAAGTATTCGTAAGAAATACTGAAAATCCTACTCTTAAATACGTTATTAAAGATGCAGATGGTAAAATAGTTGCTGAAACAACTGTTGCTGATAAAAAAGCTAAATTCAATATTTCTGACGTTCACCTCTGGAATGGTAAAAAAGACCCATATCTTTACACAGCTGAGGCATATATTTTAGATGGTGAAGAAATTCTTGACAACGTAAGCACACGTTTCGGTTGCCGTACGTTTAAAATCGACCCTGACAACGGCTTTATTCTTAATGGTGAAGAATACCCTCTTCGTGGTGTTTCTCGACATCAAGACCGTTGGGGCTTTGGTAACGCATTACTTCCTGAACATCACAGAGAAGACATTGATTTAATATTAGAAGTTGGTGCTACAACAATTCGTCTTGCTCACTATCAGCACGACCAATACTTCTATGATTTATGCGACGAAAAAGGTCTTGTAATCTGGGCAGAAATCCCTTATATTTCTAACCATATGGCTACAGGTAGAGAAAATACAATTTCACAGATGAAAGAATTGGTTATCCAGAACTATAACCACCCTTCTATCGTTGTATGGGGACTTTCTAATGAAATTACCATGGCGGGTGAAAACGACCCGGATTTAATTGAAAACCACAAAATTCTCAATGACCTCGTTCACGAATTAGATAAAACAAGACTCACAACAATTGCTTGTGTTTCTATGTGTAGTATGGATAGCCCGTACATTCAGATTCCTGACGTTGTTTCTTACAACCACTATTTTGGTTGGTATGGTGGCGACACCACAATGAACGGACCTTGGTTTGATAAATTCCACGCTAAACATCCTAACATTCCGATTGGTTGTAGCGAATACGGTTGTGAAGCACTTAACTGGCACACATCTGACCCGACTCAGGGTGACTACACCGAGGAATATCAGGCATATTATCATGAAGAACTCATAAAACAACTCTTCACACGTAAATATATGTGGGCTACTCACGTATGGAACATGTTTGACTTCGGTGCCGACGCAAGAAATGAAGGCGGCGAAAATGGTCAGAACCATAAAGGTCTTATGACTTTCGATCGTAAATATAAAAAAGATGCTTTCTATGCTTACAAAGCATGGCTTTCAGATGAACCTTTTGTTCACATCTGTGGTAAACGCTACGTTGATAGAGTTGAAGAAACAACTAAAGTTACAGTATATTCAAATCTTCCTGAAGTTGAACTTTTCTGCAACGGTGTATCTTTAGGCAAAAAAGAAAGCAAGGAGCACTTCTTCTACTTTGATGTACCAAACAACGGCGAATCCAACCTTCTTGCTGTTGCCGGTGATTGTAAAGACGAAAGTCTTATTAAAAAAGTTGAAACCTTTAATGAAGAATACCGCTTAAAAGAAAAAGGTGCAATTCTTAACTGGTTTGACGTTACTGCTCCTGAAGGATATTTTTCAATCAACGACAAACTCTCAGATATTTTTGAAAGCAAGCGAGCAAAACTCGTTGTTGCACTCTTCGGTTATAAATTATTAAAGAAAATGAAGGCAAACAAAAAGTCTAATGGTGATAGCAAAGGTGGCGGCTTTGATATTAATTTCAAAGCAATGAAGGGCAGTATGATGCAAATGCTCGGCGGCTTCACAATTCTTCGTATGTCATCAATGATAGGTATGGCTAATATTACTATTACAAAAGAAGAATTACTCAAATTAAACTCTCAACTTAATAAAGTAAAGAAGCCAAAAAAGAAATAATTAATTTATAAATCATCTTTCTTTATCAATTTCTCATCCCTCAAAGAACAGGCGGATAACTTGTTATAAGTTATCCGCCTGTTCGCTATTTATGTATCAATCTTTAATTTTAAAAACAAATTTTAAAATACCCTTAAGAGCTTTAGGACTTTGCCAAACTACAACTTTCACAAAAATCACTCCCATATAAGTTTACTACATATTATGAGAATTTTAAAATTTTGTTACAGCTGCCATTCTTTAATATTTTTCACCTCGTTGAACATAGTAACATAACTACTATGTCTACTCGGATGAATCTGCCCATTTTCTATAGCTTCAAGAATCTTACACCCTTTATCTACAGTATGAGTACAGCTTGAAAAACGACATTTACCCAGAAATTGGGAAAACTCAGGAAAACAATATGGCAAATCATCCTTCATAATTAATTCTCCGCTTTCTATATCAATCGAAGAAAAACCAGGTGTATCAGCTACGTAAAAATCATTAATTTTATGGAGTGTCACATCCCTTGTTGTGTGTCTGCCCCTACCTAATTTACTACTTATTTCACCTGTCTCAAGAGAAAATCTTGAATCTATGCAATTTAAAAGCGATGACTTTCCAACACCGGTATTACCTGTAAAAACGGTGATTCCACCCTTTATCATTTCTTTTACTTTCTCTACACCCTCACCTGTCTTACAGCAAACAGAGCACACACTGATTCCTGCTTTTTCATATATTTCTTCGAGCTCTTTAGTATCCCCTAAATCACTTTTTGAAAAAACAACACAGGGTTTAATATCTTTACTCATTGCTATTGCAGTTAATCTGTCAATTACAGTTGTACTCGGAACAGGTTCCTTTACAGAAGCTACTATAACTAACGTATCAACGTTAGCAACAGGCGGACGGATAAGGAAATTTTTTCTTTCACAAATGTCATCAATAGTATTTTCGCCGTTTTCTCTTACTGTTATTACTACATTATCACCTGCTAACGGTGATATTTTCTTTTTTCTGAAAGCACCCCGTGCTTTACATTCATAAATATCACCCTCAACTTCAATGTAATAAAATCCGCCTATACCCTTTATAATAATTCCTTTTAATTGTTTTTCAGACATCTTATCAATACACGCCTTCTACATTATTAGATGTATCAGTACCACTAACCGGAGTATCTTCAACATTACCTTTTGAAACAGTCAATACAATAGTTGTTCCTACATCAACGTGAGGTGCAGATGAATACGTCGGTGACTGAGAAATTACAGTACCTGCCGGCTGTGTACTACTCTGACGAATAACCTGAATATTTTTGTAGCCTAAATTATTCAGAACACTGATTGCATCTGACTCAGACATACCTATTACGTCTTTATAAAACGCAACAGTGTAAGTTTTTGTGTTTGATATTTTAACTGTGTCTTTCGTAAAATCGCCGGTTGCTTCATAATAAAGACAATTATCAAGATAAATCTTGATTTCTGCATTTGAAGAATTACCCTTAAGCGAAATTGCATATGAAGAATATGCATCAGTATCAACTAATTCGCTGAAAGTATTTGCACCATTAACAGTTGCACTGATACTTACAACACCAACCTTAGGAAGCTGGATGTTGATTTCAGTTGAAGTGTAGCCTGAGCTTATTGTGAGAATTACTGTATCACCTTTTCTTACAGGGGAACCTGCTGCAGGAGATTGACTTACAATATAATTCGTAGCGATACTACTATCAACTGTTTCAACCTTAGAAACCTCAAGACCGTTTCTCTCTAAAACAAGCTTTGCATCTTCTAAAGATTTACCTTGTAAATCAGGCATTTTAAACTGTGTTGCTGAACTTGCATCTACAGCATAATAAACAGTAATTGTAGAACCTTCAAGAACACTTACATTTGCCCCCGGATTTGTGCTTATTACATTACCTACCGGCACTGTATCGCTTTCTGTAGCCTGTAATGTAACGATAAAGCCCATAGCCTGGAGTGTATCTCGTGCTTCCTTATAATTTTTGTTGGTTAAATCGGGAATAACCTTACCCTCACCTGATTTTGCAACAAATAATTTAATAACTCCGCCTTTTACAATGCTGTCTCCTGCTTTAGGATCCTGGTCTGTAATGACACCTTCTTCAAAATCTGAGGATGCAACATAAACGATTTCAAATGTATAATCATCCTCATATTCATCATTGCCCTGAACGTCACGAATATAATCAAGACCTATAAAGCTTTCAACCTCTACACGTTTTCCGCTTAAAGAAATTGTTCCGTTCTTTATAAAAATACCGAGAACAATTGCAAGAATCAATAAAAATACAAAAACAACACTTAAAATTATTGTAAAATTCTTTTTTGTTGCAGATGACTCTGTTTTCACCTGAACAGGTGCTGATTCGCGCGTTCTTTGCACTCTGTTATTATTATTTTCATAATCCTCATAATAATCATCTTCATAATCAGAGGCTCTTATAGGTCTGTATTCACCCGTAGGCTGTCTGTCAGTACTGATAGTACTTTTTTCCTGGATTTTACCTATAAACCTCGTAGGTTCATCATCTACAAAATAAGTCTGATAATCAAATTTTATATTAGGATTTCTTTTTAACTCTTCTAAATCCAAAAGCATTTCTGAAACTGACTGATAGCGGTCACGCGGGGTTTTCTGCATAGCTTTGAGAGTGATTTGTTCAAATCCCATAGGAATATCAGGATTTATACTCCTTAACGGAATTGCTTCTTCCTGTAATTGCATCAAAGCTACTGAAACTGCATTATCAGCATCAAATGGGAGTCTGCCTGTAAGCATCTCGTAAAGAACAACACCGATTGAATATATATCTGCTTTTTCGTCAGTAAGCTGACCTTTTGCCTGTTCAGGGCTTATATAATGAACAGAACCAATTGCTTTTTCGGTTATAGTTCTTGTTTCACCACGACTAAACCTTGCAATACCGAAATCTGTAACCTTTATAAGACCGTTGTCAAGCAACATAATGTTCTGTGGTTTAATATCACGGTGAACAATACCTTTATCGTGAGCATGTTGTAATGCTCTTAAAATCTGAATTACAAAAAACAAGGCTTCATTCCAATTTACTACACCACATTGTTCAATATATTCTTTGAGTGTTATACCCTCAACGTGCTCCATTACAATATATTGGAGTCTGTCACCAAAGCTAACATCGTAAACCTTTACAATATTAGGGTGTGAAAGTATTGCAATAGCCTTTGATTCATTTTTAAATCTACGTCTGAACTCTTCTTTTGCCAAAAATTCTTCTTTTAAAATCTTTATTGCAACAGTTCTGTCATCAATACTATCATAGGCTTTATAAACAATAGCCATACCGCCTACACCAATAATATCCTGTATTTCATAACGTCCGTCTAATCTTTTTCCAACATAATTTTCCATAATATTACCCCTCAACGGTTACAACCGTTATATTATCCTTTCCCCCTGCTTCATTCGCCATATCCAAAAGGACTTTTGCAGGCTCAGAATTCTGAGTATTCTTAATTACATTGAACATTTCTTCTTGTGTGATATACTCATATAAACCATCAGTACACACAAGAACAATATCACCTTTATTTACCGGAATTATATCAACATCAACCTCAATCTCAGGAGAAACACCAACCGCTCTTGTTATAACGTTTCTGTCAGGATGAGTTCTTGATTGCTCGACAGTTATTCTGCCTGTATCTATTAAAAATTGTACTACGGAATGGTCTTTAGTTACTTGCTTAATTTCTTCTTCGTTAATGAAATAAGCTCTGCTGTCACCAATATGTGCAATTGCCGCAAATCCATTTAAAATAACAACTGCCACAACTGTGGTTCCCATACCTGAATATTGTAAATTCTCTTCAGCAGTTTCATAAACCTTTATATTAGCTGCAGTAATTGCAGAAACGAGTAAATTTTTAACAGATTTCATACTCATTCCTTTACGATATCCTTTTTCAATATGCGATGAAACCTCATTAACGCAAATCTCGCTCGCAACCTGTCCTCCGGCAACACCGCCCATTCCGTCGCAAACAACAGCCCAGGCTCCACCATTCTGAAATTCTCCTGTTTTAAAAGCATCCTGATTCATATCGCGAACCATACCTTTATCTGTAAAAGATTGAATTTTCATCGCGTTCACCTCGTTTCTAAAATTTTTTCACGCCTTAACTGACCGCAAGAAGCATTAATATCACTACCTAAAGTTCTGCGAACTGTAACAGTCAAGCCATTTTTCTCTAAAACCTTTTTAAAATTTTCTATATTGTTATCATCGCTTCGTTTATGCGATTTTTCAGGAACTTCATTTGCAGGAATCAGATTCACATGGCAAAGAATTCCTTTTAATCGTTTTGAAAGTTCTGACGCACATTCATTTGTATCATTGACACCTTTTATCAAAGCATATTCAAAAGAAATACGTCTCGAGGTCTTTTCTGCATATATTTTACAGGCATTCAACAGTTCATCAATATCCCACTTGTTGTTTACCGGCATAATATCAGACCTTATTTTATTATTTGGTGCGTGTAAAGATACAGACAAAGTCAATTGCAAATTAAGGTCTAATAAATCAAAAATTCTCGGAACAATTCCGCTTGTTGAAAGTGAAATGTGCCTCATTCCGATATTAAGACCATTTTCGTCGGAAACTAACTTTAAAAACTTAATAACGTTGTCATAATTATCTAACGGTTCGCCCATTCCCATAAGAACAATTCTTGAGATTCTTACATTCAAATCACGTTGTGCCGCATAAATCTGACCTAATATTTCAGATGGATTCAGATGTCTTTTAAAACCACCAATACCTGACGCACAGAATGAACATCCCATTTTACAACCAACTTGTGTAGAAACGCAGATTGTTAACCCATATTTATAATCCATTACAACACACTCAAGATACTCATCATCAAAAAGCTTGAAAAGGTACTTTACTGTATTATCATAACTTGAAACTAACTTTTTTTCAATAGTACAACCTAAAATCACAAAACTGTCATTAAGCTCATCTTGCAGACTTTTACCAATATTTGTCATTTCATAAAAAGAAGTTGCACCTTTTTTATGAATCCAATCATAAATCTGTGTTGCCCTGAATTGTGGCAACCCAAGTTCTTTTATCTGAATTTTCAACTCTTCTAAAGAAAGAGATGCTATATCTCGTTTTTCCATTTAACTACTCTAATCTTTCTTAAATTTTGCTATAAAAAATCCATCACAATTATTTATATGCGGCATAAGAGTGAGGTAATCACCTTCATCAATGCACCTTTCAAGTTCAGGTGCTACCCTTACACTTTTAAATTCAGGATTATTATTTAAAAACCAATCACAAACTTTTCTGTTCTCATTCGGATTTATTGAACAGGTAGAATATATAAGTACACCGCCACTTTTAACGTATCTTGAGGCTACACTCAGAATTTCTTTTTGTATCGGAATCAATTCTTTAGTATCATCAAGTGATTTATATTTTATTTCAGGCTTCTTGCCGATTATACCAAGACCTGAGCAAGGAACGTCACACAGAACACAGTCTGCATTTTCGAATTTTTCATTATATATCACTGCGTCGTTTACAGTTGGTATAATCGCTTTAATTCCTAACCTTTCAGCACCGGATTTTATAAGCTCTACTCTGTGTGGGTGGATATCACAAGAATAAATTTCGCCTTTATCATTCATATATTGGGCAGCCGTAAAGCTTTTACCCCCGGGAGCACTGCAAATATCGATAAGCTTATAATTTTCTTTTAAATCCAATTCACTGACACAAATTTGAGAAGATATATCTTCTACGTAAAAATAACCTTTTTTATAGGCCTCAAGCTCATAAACTGCACCTGAAGCATCAATTTTTAAGGCATTTTTTAAAAACGTTTTTTCAGAATTCACGCCTTCATTTTTTAATTGACTGATTAATTCATCATCTGTAATTTTTAATGTGTTAACTCTTATTGTTATTTTTTTTGGTTCAAGTGCAGACATCAGAATTTTTTCTGCATTTTGCTCGTTATAATGATATTTTAAAAACCTTACTAACTCAATAGGAGTTGAATAGAAAACAGAAATTCTCTCATCACCCGAAAGGTTTTCTAAAGTCGCTCTTCCTTCAGATGATACTTTTCGTAATACCGCATTAACCAAGCCCGAAGCAAACTCGCATTTGTTGTTTTTGGCTAACAAAACACTTTCATTTACCGCTGCAGAATCAGGTATTTTATCCATAAACAAAATCTGATATGTACCAAGCCTTAAAATAACCAGAAGTTCTTTTTTTAATTTTTTAATCGGTTGCTTTAAGTACTGCGAAAAAACATAATCAAGCGTAAGTTTTCTTTCTGTAACACCATAAACCAACCTTGAAATAAAAGCACAATCAGTGCTGTCGAGGGAATACGCCCTAACAGCACTGTCTAACGCAATGTTTGAATACGCTTTATCTTTTTCAATTTTTAACAGTGTTAAAAAAGCCGCTTGTCGCGCAGTAATATTCATCTTCTTCTGCTACCGCCATATCTTAAAATCAATCTTAAAAGTTGTGCAAGACTCATTGCAAGAGCTGCAACATAAGTCATAGCTGCCATCTTTAAAACTTTACCTGCTCCAAGCTTTTCTTCATATGACAGAATTCCTGTTGCTTCTACAACGTGGAGTGCTCTACTGCTTGCATTAAACTCAACAGGTAAAGTCACAAATTGAAAAACTGACGTGAAAGCGAAGAAACCGATTCCTATCCATATAAGTTGTGGAAAAGAAAAAATAATACCAATAAGCATTAACGGGAATGAAAGCTTTGAGCCAATATTACAAACAGGTAAAATTGAGTTACGGACTCTTATAGGCATATATTTTTCAGCGTGTTGTGCTGCGTGGCCTGCTTCGTGACACGCAACACCCACAGCAGCAATACTCGGACTATTATAAACAGCATCAGATAACTTTATAACCTTTGCAGTAGGGTCATAACAGTCTGTAAGATTACCATTTATTCTCTCAATTCTTACATCCTGAATATTATAATATCTCAATACAAGCTCTGCTGCCTGAGCACCTGTAATTGAACGCGCATTGCCAATTTTTGAATATTTATTGAAGGTTGATTTTAATCTTGCCTGTATAATTAACGAAATAATAAAAACAGGAAGAACCAGAACTATATAATAATAATCATAAAAATACATTTAAACACCACCGATTACATTTTGATAATATAATACTGTTCAAAAATGAAAATTTTAACATTTAATTATTAATAATAAATTAAAATTCAAAAACTGAGTTTTCTTTTAAACTTGCACCACGCAAGAAATCCAAAGCTGACATTCTCTTTTTCCCCTCTGATTGCACCTCGGTAATAAGAACCGCTTTTTTATCGCCACAAACTACAGCTAGTCCCTCTTTATTTTGCAAGATTGTTCCTGCAGGCTTGTTAAACTCACCATCTAACACTCTTGAACGGAACAACTTAAGGTTTTTACCTTCGAAAACTGTAAGTGCAACGGGCCATGGATCAAGACCTCTTATTGTATTATGCACTGTCTCAGCAGATAAATTCCAATCTATTTTAGAAAGCGATTTATCTAACATATTTGCATAAGAACTTTGTGAATCATCCTGCTTTAAAGGATTAACTTCATTTTTCTCTATTGCAACAAGAGTTTTTATAAGCACGTCAGCGCCTAAAACAGTAAGTCTTTCATATAAATCACCCGATGTTTCATTCGGTTCAATAGCTGTTTTTTCAACTAAAAGAATATCACCTGTGTCAAGTCCTTCATTCATCTGCATTGAAGTAACCCCGGCAAACTCCTCGCCGTTTAAAACAGACCATTGAATAGGCGCTGCACCTCTGTATTTAGGTAAAATAGAACCGTGGATATTTATGCAACCATATTCAGGAAACTGCAAAAAATCTTTTGGTAAAATTTTTCCGTAAGCAACAACAATTACAACATCCGGCTTTAAATCTTCTAATATTTTTACGCCCTCACCGTTTTTAAGCGTTTCAGGCTGAAAGACAGGTATATTATTTTCAAGTGCAACAACCTTTACCGGTGGTGGTGTCAATACCGCTTTTCTGCCTACCGGTTTGTCAGGTTGTGTGAAAACGCCTGAAACTTCATATCCGTTGGCGATTAAAGCCTCAAGTGGTTTCACCGCAAAATCGGGTGTCCCCATATAAACAACTTTCATAAAATGCTCCTTATTACTCTTCTGTATTCTCGATTTCATCTACTCTTTGAAGCATTGTACCTTCTAAAAGATTATCTTTGTAAAGAATTCCGTCAAGGTGGTCAATTTCATGACAAAAACATCTTGCTTTTAATTCTTCGCCCTTATAAAAGCACCATTTACCCTCACGGTTTTGTGCTTTTACCTGAACAGTCATAGGTCTTTTAACCAAACCACAAAGCCCAGGAAGCGAGAGGCATCCTTCTTCACCTGTTTGCTCACCCTCTGTTTTAACAATCTCAGGATTTACGAGTTCTAAAAGACCATCGCCAACATCCATAACCACAACACGTCTTAAAACACCAACTTGCGGACCTGCAAGACCAACACCCGGTGCTTCATACATAGTTTCAGCCATATCGTCAAGCAACTCGAAAAGTCTTTCATTAAACTCAGTTACAGGACGAGCCTTTTTTCTTAAAATAGGATCTCCATCTTCTCTGATGTTTCTTATAGCCATAAATCTAACCTCTCTAAGAAAGCGGATTAATGTCTGCAATAACATTAACGCCACTATTCATTTTGTCTTTCATAAAAGAAACTAAAAGTGCAGAAATCATATTTCTGAACCTCTTGTTATTTTTACATTTTATAGTAATAACATTTCTGTATTTATTATTTATTTTAGCAACCTTTGGCTGCATAGGACCAAGAACGCTAACTTTTACGTCACTGTATTCATTAGTAACAGCATTTTTTATTGTTTCTAAAAAATAATTTGCTGCCATAGCGCATTTAGAAAAATTCTCACTTACAAACGTTACGGAACATATATCACAGTAAGGCGGATAAAGCATAGCCTTTCTTATTACATTTTCTGTAGCAAAAAAGTTTTCATAATCCTGCTCAGACGCAAGTGTAATAATATCATTATCAGGAAGTTGCGTCTGAATCACCGCTTTTCCCGGGAAAACGCCTCTACCTGAACGACCGACAACCTGAGTCAATAAACTGAAAGCCTTTTCACTGCTTCTGAAATCATCATTATATAACTGTTGGTCTATAGAAATAACACCAACCAATGTAACATTCGGGAAATTAAGTCCTTTTGCCACCATTTGAGTGCCTAATAAAATATCATATTCGCCTTTTGCAAAAGACTGTAACTTTTCTTCGTAAGAATACTTTGCCATAGTAGTGTCAGCATCCATACGCAGAACTTTCGCATTCGGAAAAATATTCTCAATATCATCTTCTATTTTTTGTGTGCCAAATCCTGCATATCGTATTGTTTTATTGCTACACGACGGACAGACGTCAGTAAAGCTCATAGAATAACCACAGTAGTGACACATAAGACGATTATTTGCGTTGTGATACGTCAGAGAAATACTGCAATTAGGACAAGTAACAACACTTTTACAGCTCTCGCAAGTTGCAAAAGTATTAAACCCTCGCCTGTTCATTAAAAGAATTGCCTGTTTTTTCTCAGACAGAACACTTTCTATTTCTGAATATAATTCATTACTGATTATATTTTTACTGTTAGAAATATCTACGGTTTTCACTTCAGGCAAAACCGCTTTACCAAAACGCTCTGTGAGTTTTACAAGACTGTATTTTCCTGAAATCGCATTATAATATGACTCTACAGATGGTGTAGCGGATGACAAGAGTAAAAACGCATCATTTTTTACACATCTGAATTTTGCTATATCACGAGCGTGATAACGAGGATTCATTTCTGACTTATAGGTGTGCTCATGCTCTTCATCAATAACAATAAGACCTAAATTGTCAAATGGAGCAAAAACCGCAGAGCGTGTGCCGATTGCAATTTTAGCTTCACCATTTTTCACTCGTTTCCACTCATCAATTCGCTCACCGGCTGAAAGGGCACTATGAAACACTGCAACTGTATCGCCAAAATATGAATAAAACACGTTTATTGTCTGTGGAGTCAAAGCGATTTCGGGAACCATAACAATAACACCTTTACCGCTATTAACCACTTTTTCAATCAGCTTTATAAACACCTGTGTTTTACCACTGCCTGTAACACCGAATAAAAGTGCTGCTCCTGCTTTGCCTTCATCTACCTTCTGAGATAAACACATAAATGCAACCTCTTGATTCTTTGTTAAATCAGGTATAGGTTTACAGGCTTTTTCAGCAGAAATACGAGGCCTTCTATAGACTTCTGAATCATATAATTCAAGAAAGCCTTTTTTACAAAGTGCATTTATTACCGCAATAGTAACTCCCGTAAAATAACAAACCTCTTTTACTGAAGCAGAGCCGATATCAAGAAGCAACGAAAGAACTGATTTTTGTTTTGCAGTAAGCGAACCGAGCTTACCCTCGATTTTCTCTTCAGATAATGCTAATCTTACGTTTTTAACTGTTAAATCACCGATTTTTCGTTTTGTATCTGTATTTGATATAAGTACACCTTTTTTTACAAGCTTTTCAAGCACATCAGAATCAGCTGTAAACCCTAATGAAGAAAGTATTTTATCTCTCTTCTGGAATTTACAGCTCCCCTTCAGAAAATTATAAACTTCGAGTTCTTCTGCAGTTAATTTTTCTATTGTTGCTGAAGGTACGGATTCATCAACCATATATGATAAAACATACTCTAAACCTATTCCGCTCGGCAACATTGTTTTTGCGGCTTCAAAAAGTGTGCAAAATGTATGCTCTTTCAGATAGAAAACAAGTGATAACATCTCATCATTTAAAAGCGGTTCATCATCAAGAACAGCTACAATTGTCTTGAGTTTAATTTCACTATCAGTTTCTGAACGTGATTTTAAACTCAAAACAAACCCTTGTCTTTTTCTGTTGCCGTTACCAAACGGAATCAAAACTCTACACCCGGGCAAAACTTTGTAGTTTTCGGGCACAATATAAGAAAATGGTGCATCTATATGATAAACAAGTCCTTCAACAGCAACTTCGGCAATTAAAGAATCGTTATACATTTCAGCAATTAAAATTTCTTAAGTTCTTCCGGTTCTACAATTTTATATTTACCGTCAATAATCTCACCGAGAGCTACAGTAACAGGCTTTTCGGTTGAAAGATTTTTTTCTTCTAAATTTGTCATAGCAATTTCTCTTGCTCTTTTTGCTGTAGCAGTTACAAGAGAATAACGACTGATTCCTTGGTTAAGGATACCTTTTAAATCTGGATTAAGCATAATAAATACTTCCTTTCAAATTAATTATTTATAATATCATTTATTTTATTTTGCATATTTAAGTATTTAAAACGTTCTGCCCTTATTATTGCCAAAACGTCTTCAACACAAGTAGTTAAATCATCATTTATGACGACGTAGTTATATTCACTCGCCTTTTGCATTTCATTTTCGGCAATTTTAAGACGACGAGTAATATCCTCTTCAGTTTCAGTACCGCGATTTCTTAAACGTCTTGAAAGTTCAGAAAACGATGGCGGCATTATAAAAATTGAAATAGCCTCGGGGTAAAGCATTCTTACGTTACCCGCTCCCTCAACCTCAATTTTTAAAATAACGTTCTTTCCTGAATCAACCATCTCTTCTATAGGTTTTTTCGGTGTTCCGTAGTAATTCACACCATATTTAACATATTCAAGAAATTCATTTTCTCTGATTTTTGTTTCAAAATCCTCAGTTGTGGTGAAATAATAATCAATACCATTATTTTCACCCTCTCGAGGAGCACGAGTTGTCATAGAAATAGATTGAACTATATTTGCATCTGCCTTTTTCAACTCTGCGAGAACAGTATCCTTTCCGCACCCTGCAGGAGCAGATAACACAACAAGTAATCCGTTATCCTTCAAAGCCAAATTCGCGACCTCCCTTTTCATCGTTAAATCTTGCGAGTAATTGCTCGGCAGACAAGAACGAAAGCACAATATTGTCACTATCGGTAACAATAACACCTTTTGTTTTTCTGCCGTGAGTAGCATCAATTAAATTAGCTCTTTCTTTACTCTCCTGAATCATTCTTTTTGCAGGTGCAGAGTCAGGGCTGATTACCGCAATTACTCTATCTGCATTAATTAAATTACCAAAACCAATATTAACAAGTTTCATTTATTGCCACAACCTACTCAATATTCTGAATTTGTTCTCTGATTTTTTCAATTTCTGCTTTTGTATCAATTACAACCTTTGCAATTTCAACATCTTGTGCCTTTGAACCTATTGTGTTTGTCTCACGGTTAATTTCCTGCACAAGAAAATCAAGTTTTCTGCCGATTGCTTCGTCTGATTCCATCATAGCACGAAGCTGGTCAATATGACTTCTTAATCTGACGGTTTCTTCTGCAACCGCAACCTTGTCCGCAAAAATTGCTGCTTCTGTCAGAATTCTTGATTCATCTACCTGAACATTGTCTAAAACCTCTCTCATTCTTGTAAGAAGCTTTTCATTGTATTCTTTGACTGTTTCAGGTGAACGCACTTCAACAAACGCAACGTTTTTAATAATTGTGTCTGCTCGTGAAAGAACGTCAGCTTTAAGCTTTGCGCCCTCAGATTCACGCATTTCTATAAACTTTTTAACCGCTTCTTCCAAAACGGACTGTACCTTTAACCACAAATCATCTTCATCGACTGCATTTTTGGTTACTGATAAAACCTCAGGGTAACGGGCAATATCCTGTGCAGAAACGTTTGCATTAACAGAAAATGTTTCGCCTATAAAGCGAACCGCGTCATAGTAGCTTTTTGCCAATGGCTCGTTTACTTTAACAGTAACGCTATCATCGGCAGTCGCCTCAATTGTAAGTGAACATTCAACTTTACCTCTTGAAATATAAGAAGAAAGGAAATTCTTGATTTTATCTTCAAGGAATGCATATGCTCTCGGAAGTCTTGCAGAAAACTCAAAATATCTGTGATTCACACTTTTGATTTCTGCTGTAATGTTAAATCCTTCAACAGAAGCCTGAGCTCTGCCGAAACCTGTCATACTTCTTATCATTTTAACGGCTTAACCGCCTTCACACCTTTCGTGTAATATCTTTTTATTATACTTTAATTCAGGGGTTATGTCAATTTTGCCCATCAATTTTTTGTGTTTGTAACAAGCTTATGAACCTCATCAGCTGAAAGTTCTCTCCATTTACCTGGTTGAAGCATACCAAGCTTAAGCGAACCGATTGACGTACGTTTTAATCTTATAACCTCAAGGTCTACTTCTTCGCACATTTTTCTTATCTGACGGTTTCTGCCTTCAAAAATCTTTATTTGCAACACGCTTCTGTTTTCGCTTTTTTCTAAAACGACAATCTCTGCAGGTAAAGTTTCTCTGCCATCAATCAAAACACCATCTTCTAATTTTTCTGTTTGTTCTTTTGTAACAGCAGAACGCACGGTTACTCTATAGGTTTTAGGGATATGTTTTCTCGGGTGCATTACACTATTTGCAAACTCACCATCATTTGTAAGTAAAAGCATACCTTCAGAATCTCTATCCAATCGACCAACAGGATAAACCGTAGCCCCTACATCAGCTACTAATTCTGCAACACATTTTCTGCCTAACTCATCGCTCATTGTTGTTACGTATCCACGAGGCTTGTTAAGCATAATATAATATTTTTGTTTTACCACAGTTACTTTTTTGCCGTTAACTGTAACGTCGTCACGCTTTGGGTCTACCTTATCACCAATTGATGCCTTCTTGCCGTTAACCCAAACCTTGCCATCACGTATTAATTCTTCTGATTTTCTTCGGGATGCTACAGAACATTCCGATAAGAATTTTTGTAATCTTATTTCTGCCATTTCTTCTCCGACAGTCCTTTTATAAAATTTTTTATTTTTTGAAAAAACGAAATTTCTTCAATCTCATCATATAACGCTTTTGAGTTTTCACAAGCAACCACAGGGATTTCTTTGATAATTTTATTTTCTGAATCTTTAAAAACAACACACCCTACCACGTCGCCTTTTTTTACAGGCGGGTAAAGAAATTGTTCGATAAAAATTTCTGTTTCTGCATTATCTCTGACAGTAACGTTATGTTCGTAGGCTAAATCTACCGTCACAAATCCAGGTGCAGAACAAATAACGGGGATTTTTATTTCATCTAAATTAACATCTATAATCTTATCATAAAGAGAAAATCCATAATCAAAAAGCTTTTTATGGTCGTTCCAATCGTCATATGCGTTTAAAGTCACGGCTATAAGAGTAACTGAATCCTTTTCACAAGCAGTAACCAAACATCTTCCACTTGCTTTTGTGTAACCTGTTTTAACCCCGAACACACCCTCATATTCACTGAGAAGTCTGTTATGATTTGAGAGCTTTCTCGATATTTCGGGAGTTCCGAAATCAATAGTAGCAGAGGTCGTTGAACAGATTTTTCTGAAAACAGGATTTTTTATTGCAACTGAAGTAAGCAACGCCATATCATAAGCAGTTGAGTAATGATTTTCATCGGTAAGTCCTGACGGATTTGTAAAATTGCTATTTGTCATACCTATTTTTTTAGCATATTCATTCATCAGAACTGAAAATGTTGTAATATTTTGTGAAATAGCAAACGCTGTAACATTTGCAGCATCATTACCACTTTCAAGCAACATTCCGTAGACTAATGCTTTTAACGTTATTTTATCGCCTGCTTTTAAACCTATTGAAGTTCCCTCAACACTTACCGCTTCTTTTGTAGCAACCACTTCTTTTTGCGGCTCACCATATTCTAAAGCGATTAATGAAGTCAATATTTTAGTTGTACTTGCAATCCCTCTTTTTTGGTGTTCAGATTTACCATATAACACCTGTAAAGTATCAGCATCAATTAAAATTGCTGACTGTGCAGAGAGAGAAAAATCAATAGCGTTGGTTTTCACAGGAAAACAACACAAGATTATAGTAACAGAAATAAAAACCGATAATATTTTTTTTACCAAACAAACCACCTGCTTTCTCATAGAAATATATGCAGGTTGTTTGTTTTAAATTATATTATATTGCAGATTAAATTACTCTGCATCTTTTGTTTCAGCTTTTGCTTCTTTTGATTTTGAAACAAAGCTTGTAACCTTATCAAACATTTCAGGAACCATTGTTACAGCTCTTTCAACAGCGTTATCGTTAGCAACGATATGCTTTATAGAAACGTCGCCGTCTTTAACAACAAGAAAAGCAACAGGATTAATTGTTATTCCTGCACCACCTGCTCCACCAAAAAGTTCAACGTTGTTTTTTGATGGAAAATCTGAACCACCTGATGCAAAACCGTATGTAACCTTTGAAACAGGAATAATGGTAAGACCATCAGGAAGATTTATAGGCTCACCTATAATTGTGCTGACATCAACTAAATCTCTGACCTTTTCAATTGTTGTTTTTAAGATTCCATTTGCTGATTTTTCCATTTAAAGCACCATCCTTAAAATATTATTGTTCTATGTTTTGTTTTGCAGTATCCTCTGAAACGGGTTCATCAGATACATCTTTTATATTAACACTCTTCTTAGCCTTATTATTGGCAAAGAGAATTTTTAATAACACCTTGAATACCAATTGCATCGCAAGTACAATTGCTGCGTTTGTTATTCGCAAAGGAACAACTGAAACAGACAAATACAAATCCGCTTGATTTTTAGTAGCTAAGAAATCAGGACTTATATCTACATCATATTTTTTCATTTTACAAGTAGAGGCAAATTTACCTAAAACAGGAAATAACCAAGAAGCAAGCTTACCGTATTTTATAGCGGTATCTGCAGCGTCACTACCCGAAACGTGCATAGTTAAATAAAACTCATTAATTGTAAAGGTTTTATAAAGTTTTGAAAAAAATGAACCTAAAGAATTTTTTAACGCTAAAAGCATTTTTTCAATACCTTCATAACCTTGTTCAATATAAAGCTGTTTTAAAAGACTGTTGCCACCCTGTTTTTGGTTTTCCGATTGTGGCTCTTTAGCATCAGATTGCTGCTGAGCAGTTTCTTTATTTTTCGTTTTATCTTTTGTTTTTTTCTCTTTTTTGGGTTCTGATGAATCTACGAGTGTGAATTTTAAAAACATATATTTTAAAACAACTTTATTTGTTTCATTCATTTCAACTATAACGTTAACCCTTATAGAAAAGAGAACTACAAAAAACAATATAACAGCAAGAATTATATATAAAGCAGTCACCAAAACCCTCCTTTCAAAAAATCTTTGTTTAATTTATTCTCCGACTTTTACTTCTTCTTTTTCTTCTTCGTCTGACTCCCCGTTATCGAAAAGAGAAAGCTGACCTGAGTCGATATCTGACATCAGCATTTGTTTATCAACGTTAGGTAACTCTTCAAGCTCAGACAAAGCACTGAGAGAAAAGCAACGTAAAAAGTCATCGGTAGTACCGTAAAGAACAGGTCTGCCGGGAACTTCAAGTCTGCCTTTTTCTTCAATTAAACCACGCTGACAAAGTGTGTTAACAACACCTGAGCAATCAACTCCACGGATTTGCTCAATATAGGGCTTTGTAATAGGTTGATTATATGCAATTATTGCGAGAACTTCTAAAGCGGCTTGTGAAAGAGGAGTATTTCTCTTTAAATCAAGAACTGAACGAACTTCGTTTATGTACTCTTTTTTACTGCAAAGCTGATATTTACTACCCAATTTTAAAAGACAGAGTCCACTTTCAGGTTTTTCATATTTTTCTTTGAGCACCTCTAAAACCTCTAAAGTGGTCTCGCTGTCAGTACCTAAAACGATAGAGAGTCTTGTGTGTTCAATTGGTTCTGCTGCGGCAAATAAAACCGCCTCAGTAATTGCTAATAAATTATTTTCAATCAAGTGTTTTCATTTCCTTCCAATAGTTCAATTTTAACGTTTTCACCCTCGCCTGAAAGATAAATTGATTTATCTTTTGCGAGTTCTAAAATTGCCAAAAAAGACGCAACTAAATCGGAACGACTTGTTGCCGATTTATAAAAATCAAAAAGCTTATGAGACTTTTTTGATTTCAACACGTTCATAATAGCTTCGATTTTTGAACCGACAGACACAATTTTTTTAGCGACTATAGTTTTAAAAGAATCTAACGGTGGTGGTAATTTCCTTAATTTTTTACCAACTACTATTGAATATGCTTTTAAAAGCTCAGATGGTTCGTGAAGCCTTTTATAAGTTAAATCGGGCTCAATATCTTCGGGTGTAGCTCTCACGACATAATCAAAACCTGTTGTCATACAAGCTAATTTTTGTGCTAACAGTTTACATTCCTGATATTCAATAAGCTCTGCAGTGAGCAAATTCTTTTGCTCTTCTGCATCTTCATAAACGGGCAAAAGTGAAACTGTTTTAATATAAACGAGTCTTGCTGCCATTTCTAAAAATTCACTTGCA
Organism: Acutalibacteraceae bacterium; assembly: GCA_045646485.1. Taxonomy (GTDB): domain Bacteria; phylum Bacillota; class Clostridia; order Oscillospirales; family Acutalibacteraceae; genus DTU089. Next base: position 60,265 of record JAZRKU010000042.1, on the reverse strand, counting down.
ATATCCATATTTTCATCTTGCATAGCGCGAACATAGTCGGTATATTGGTCAACAAGCTCAATAATCGGAATATCATAAATATCCAACTTGTGTTTTACAATCAAGTGTAAAAGCAAGTCCATAGGACCCTCGAACACTTCTAATTTATAAGATAATTTTTCCATAATTCACCTAATAAATGGTATTTGTGTAATATTAAACAATAAAGCTATTATTAAATCTGAAAGATAGTTTAAAGGTCCGGTTAAAATACCTGTAAACAACAAGATAAAGAGGACAATCATTATCTGTCTTTCATATTGCATTATTTTAAAATAATACTTTGCCGGGAGTAACGCAGTTGCAATTCTTGAGCCATCCAAAGGAGGAATCGGTAAGAGATTAAAAACTCCAAGGCTAACGTTAATACTACTCGCCATAAAAAAGAAATATGCGATATAATTTATTCCTTCATTTTCAGCATTTACCGAAGTAATTGCCGCGAACAAAAACATATATATAAACGCCTGTATGATATTGCATAACGGTCCTGCCAATGCTACCAAAGCCATATCTCTTTTAGGCTTTTTGAAGTTTCTCATTCTGACAGGCACGGGTTTTGCGTAACCAAAACCAAACAAAAAAATCATTAATGCACCAAAAGGTGTAATGTGCGCCATAGGATTAATTGTAAGACGCCCTGAAAGTCTTGGTGTATTATCACCCAATTTCACGGCAACAAAGGCGTGAGCATACTCGTGTAATGGTGAAGTACAGAAAACTACGTATACCAACGCACCTAAGGTAATAATCAAATGTATAAAATCTGCTTGACCTGAAATCACTTGTCTTATAACGCTTATCATTTTATTTCTCCAATTTTATAAAGAATAATTAATTTACTTTGTCAGAACAACAACTCTTTCAATATCTTGCCCATCTTTTAAAATTTTAGCACCCTTTGCTTTAGTCAGGAATATTTCAAGAATATCCGTAGCCTGATTTTCGCCACATTCTAAAATCATAAAACCGCCTAAATTTAAGAATGGAAACCATATTTCTTTTAAAGCTCTGTAAAATTTCAGACCATCTTCGCCCCCATCAAGCGCTAAGCTCGGCTCATAAAGCACCTCTTTCTGAAGTGTTGAAATTTCTTCTGATTTTATATAGGGCGGATTTGAAATAATAACATCTGCAAACGGCAACCCTAACGGAGATACCTCTTCTAACATATCTGCTTTTATAACTGTAACGTTATCCGCTTCGAGAATTTCTTTATTGAGTTCTGCATATTTTATTGCATCGTCAGAAACATCAATACAAAAAACTTTACACAAAGGAAAAAGCTTTGCAATTGTTATTCCTAAACAACCGCTTCCCGTACAAACATCGTAAACAACTTTTGGTGGATTTTTCTGAAGCTTTGAATAAATATATTCAGGAATTATTTCGGTTTCAGGACGTGGAATCAAAACGCCTTCACCAACCTTAAAATTATATTTATAAAAACCCCATTCTCCCAAAATATATTGAAGTGGAACTCTGTTTTTTCGTTTTTCCAAGCAATCGTTAAAACAAGAAAAATCAAAATTTTCTGTACTTTCATTTGCTCTTAAAAGCAGCTGTGTTTTATTTATATTCAGACAAAAATCAAACAATTGCTGAACATCAAACTCAGGACTGTCACACCCTGCAACTGAAAGCTGTTTCACTGCATTTCTATATAACGTATATAAATTCAATTTTCTGCCTCCGGCTCTTCAGGTAAAACAGCTTTTAGAGAAGCTATGCCAACCTCAATTATATCATCTGTAGGCTCTTTTGTTGAGATTCTTTGCATCATCAAACCGGGAGCAGAAAGAATTTTTACAAAAATATTATCGTGCGTACCTGCATATTTTATAAATTCATAGCTTAATGCTACCGTAACCGGTACTATGAGTAATTTTATTGCAATCCAGACGGGTCTTACGTCATCTATTCCGGGAAAAGCCACAACGAGAACTGATGAAATCAAAATACTTATAATAAGAATTACAAATATAAAGCTCGTTCCGCATCTCGGATGAAATCTTGACTGCTTTTTTACATTTTCTACTGTAAGTTCAAGTCCGTTTTCATAACAAAAAATACTTTTGTGCTCTGCACCGTGATACATAAATACTCTTTTTATATCAGGTGTAAGAGAAACAAGGTAAAAATACAAAACAAAAATAAACATTCTCATAATACCTTCAAACAACGGATGAAGGTTACTGAGTGCGTCTTTAAAAATATATTTATCAATTACATCAACAAGGAAAGTTGGTAAATAAACAAATAAACCAAAAGAGAGTGCTAAGCCCAAAACCATTGCAACACCTGAAATAACAGCAATCATTTTCGGACCAAAATGGTCAGAAAGCCATTTGTCAAGCTTTGACATTTCTTCTGGGTCCATATTGTCATCGTCAAGACCTGCTTTTTCAGCAGATTTTTCTATACACTTAAATCCGAACAGCAAGGATTCAACCATATTTACAATACCTCTGATAAGAGGCCAGCCTGCCGGCTTAAACTTGTCTTTTAACTTTTTAAATTCAAGCATTTCTGTTTCAATTTCACCATCAGGTAATCTTACAGACATTGCGGCACCCTTAGGTCCTTGCATCATTATGCCTTCAATTAAAGCCTGGCCGCCTATTGAAACATTTTTCTTTTTGTCTTTAGACATCTATTATATCGTCTCCTATAATATCATTTACCAAACCGATATTTTCATTAATTTTCACTTCATCAATCGGTAGAACAATAGTAACTGTAGTACCAATGCCGAGCTTACTCTGAATATCAAGTGTACCGTTATGCATTTTTACAAGTTCATCAACAACGGCAAGTCCGATTCCCGAACCACGCACCTGAATATTTGCTTTATAAAACTTCATTTTAACGTTAGGTAAGTCTTCTTGTGCAATTCCACAACCCGTATCCAAAACCTGAATAACCAGGCTACTATCTTCTATAAATGCTTCTACACTTACCATTCCGCCACGTTCTGTATATTTAAAAGCATTATCTAAAACGTTTACGAAAACTTGCTTTATTCTGTTCGGGTCTGCCATCATCGGAGCAGGCAACTCAGGTGCAGAATAAGTAAGCTCAATACCGTCTCGCTTCGACCTTTCTTTGAATACGAAAATTGTTTCGTCGAGTTCAGCCAACACATCAATTTTTTCAAGTCTTAATGAAAGAGTACCATTTTGTATTCTTGAGAAATTCAAAAGTTCCTCAACTAACTGCGAGAGTCTTTCTGATTCACTGATAATAATATCAGTTCCTCTTTTAGCGAGTTCAATATCATCCGGTCCGAGTTCGCTTAGCATTTCTCCCCATCCTTTAATTGCGGTTAAAGGAGTACGCAACTCGTGTGACACCGTTGTGATAAAGTCATTTTTTATTTTATCGGTAGCCGAAACTTCGTTTAACATATTATTTACAGATTCAGCTAACTCGTTGATTTCGTCCTTTTCATCACCTGCAAGTTCAATTCTTGCATCAATATTACCCATAGTGAATTCTTTTGTAGCATCATTGATTTTTCTCACAGGAACAACAATTGTTTTTACGAAGAAAATTCCTGAAACAGTAACAAACGCCAAAGCAATAAAGAAAATGAGAAAAACTATTGCAACAAAGGCATATATTTGTGAATCTATTGCAGAAAGTGACGTCACGAATCTTACAGCGCCTTTAAAATTGCCGTCAGAAGTAGGGAAAATCATAGCAACGCTCATTACGTGTTCACCATTTAAATTGAAGCCCGACCAGCTGCTTATACCTGTTTTGGAGTTTTTGGCGTCGTTTACGTCTTCCATATTTTCTAATGTTTCTTCAACAATAAATCCCGATGATGAAACCACAACTTCACCATGTTTATTTACAACCATAACTTCTACTTTTGATTTATCAGAAAAGTTTTCTACGAATTCCATGGATTTTTCCTGAAAAGCTTCTTCTGTTCCGTCTAAATAAGGAGAAAAGAATGTTATAACACTATCGTTAGCGTAGCTGTAGAGTACGTTGGAGGCATAGTTTTTATAATAGCTTTCAACTGCCATAACAGAAACTACAGAAATAATTAAAAGAATGATTGCTGTAACCAACAGGGTGCTTGTTATCCAACGCTTCGTAATTCCTTTTGGTTGTAAATATGGCTTAATTGCTTTAAATTTTTTACGAATTAATTCCACTTATATCCCATTCCCCATACTGTAACAAGATGTTTTGGTATTGAAGGTTCGTCTTCAATTTTCATTCTTAATCTACGCATATTAACGTCAACAACTTTTTCGTCACCGTAATATGACTCACCCCAGACATGCTTTAAAATGTCAGTTCTGCTGAGTGCTTTACCAGGATTTGAGAAAAAGAATTCTATAATTTGAAATTCAACCTGTGTTAATTCAATTTGAACGGAGTTTTTGAAAAGAGTTCTGTTTCTTAAATTAAGTTCAAACGGACCTATCGTGATTTTATCTGTCTGAACAGGTTGTGTATTCTGGTTGGAATTCATTGCAACTCGCCTGTAAACACTATCAACACGAGCCATTAACTCTGATGGTGAAAATGGTTTGGTTATGTAGTCATCAGCACCCATAAGAAGTCCCGAAACCTTGTCCATTTCCTGTGTTTTGGCAGTAAGCATTATTATTCCTACGGTGCTGCTGATTTTTCTAAGTCTTTTGCAAACCTCAAGTCCGTCAAGATTTGGCATCATAATATCAAGAAGTACTACATCAAAATCTTTTTCATGCTCAGAATATAATACCAGAGCCTCTTCGCCGTCACAAGCTTCAGTAACCTCGTAACCTGCTCTTTTAAGAGTTATTGCAATTATTTCTCTGATTGCTGACTCATCTTCAGCGATTAATACTTTTTTCATATTTTCACCTACTAAATTATAATAAACGATGATTTAACTTTTTCTTCAGTTATCCCGAACTCTTCACCAAAAGAAGTAATTTCAAAGAAAAACACTCCTGTTTCGGTTTCTTTTAATATTAAAGAATCATCGGTTTCTCTCGTATTATCTTCAAGATTCTTATTTTCGACAAATTTTATTGAAAATAACGTATCTTCTATTTCTTTTGTTTTACTGTTCCAGATACAAAAATTGGTCTGATTTTCAATTTTATCAAAATTAACAGTCATATTGTTTCCCCATGGGAAAACATATAAAAATGAATGAATCGGATTATAAACAGTTTTAATAACCTCATCACTTTTATCGCCCGCAACATTCATCCACTCAATCATAGTAAAACTATAAGTTACACCTGAAAGAACAACCACGCTCTCTTTTTCAGCTGTAAAAAACTTAGTTGTAACAGGAATTTCTAAATTACCGTCATTGTCAATATCCCGTGAGAGAATTTTAGCATTTCTCAAGGTATTCTTGATCGGATCACTGATAACTCTCGAGGCACGCGACAGTGACAAATCCCATGAAATAACTTCGGTAAAGATTGAAGTGTCACTTTTAAGACAGTCGATAAAAATTCTTGAATATGACTTGTCACCTCTTGTAATAGAATCAGAATTTATAGCTGACACAGAGGTTATGGAAGAATCAAGCAACAACTCACTGAATTTAACAATTTCTGAATTCTTTTCAAGCGAAAATGCTCTGAAGTAAGAGTTTTGAACCTCGCCTGCATCATCAAGATAAACAAGAATCAAATCGTCTGTTCCGTCCGAATTCAAATCAAGATAAGTTTTCTCGTTAAAATACTCATTCGCAAGAGTTTCAAGTTGAAGAGAATTCTTAACGTTATTAGTTTTATAAACTGTAAGCATTTTGGTAATCTTGTTGTCAAACAATGACCATGCAACTATTATTTCTGACTTTGAATCCCCATCGAGGTCTGGAAACGAAACGTCGTAAACACCGCTACCCGAGCCTTTTATGTCGCAAGCAAGAACCCAGGTTTCTTTCACGCAGTCAAGAACCGCTATACGTACAGTAGTGTCAGTTGAAGACTCTGTGTAAAACACAAGTGCTTCCTCTTCACTATCTGCATCTATATCATACAGCACAAAAGATGATTTATATTCACCCTTTGTAGGAGTTTTCAACTGAAACGTTTTGCCACTCATAAGCTTGTTAAAAGCATCCTGAACCTCACCACTTTTACCTGAAAGTGCAGGTGGTTTTAAAAGTGTTTCGGTAGAAAACAAATTAAGTGAACAACCTGTACACATAAAAAGTGTTATTGCAACAAGAAATATTGACACAATTCTTTTAAACTTCATATATAATTATCACCTTAAAACAAGTGTATCCGACTCAGAGTACGGAACAATATTTTTTAAACAGAAATTTCAACAGTGTATGTTCCGTAAACCCAACAATTTGAACTGTTAACTGTAACATTTGCAGGGACAGAAGTTGTCTGACCTGAAACTAAAACTACATCAGAAAGGTCTATTTCTACTGAAATGTCATCTTCTGTAATGCTTTCCAATGCTTTTTCTGAACCGACAACAACAACTGATTTATTGAGTCCGGATATTTTATAAGATATATCATCAGGATTATTAACCTTGATTTTATTGGTCGATACAGTAAAATAATCTTGTGTAAGATTTGAAACGTCAAGCTTAACAATATATTTTTCTGTAGAACTGTTATCTGCTACAGGTAAATCTGAACGCAAGAATTCAAATACGTAGTTTGTAGGAGAAATAGATTTAAAATCAATTGTTCCTAACGGGAATTCAGTTGTTTTATCATATTCGTCAACAGAAATATTAAAATAATCTCTTGTTGGTGAAATTGTGTATTTCAATGGATTTAAAACATATTCATCGGGGGCATTTTTAAATAACACCGTAGTGCCTACTTCTTTTACTCTCAAAACAGGTATTGTAAGAACAACGCTTTCAATATCTGTTTTTAAATATTTAAAATTGGTATCATTATTTTCATCAAAAACAACAAGCTGAGCATCAGCAGATTTGTTTGAGTCGAGTGAAGTATCAAGTTCGAGCTGAGCAGTAACCTTAGAAATTTTATTAACTTCAGTTGATGGACCTGAAATATTAACAGTTGTTTTTGAAAGATTAATATCACCTAACGTAAAGCCCTCTTTAACAATTTCAAATCCTGTTGCTATTACCTGAGGTTCAATTACCATCTGAACAGTTTTCGGAATATCAAAATAAACGTCTATACTTCTCTGTGATATTTCAGAAATAGTATAATCTGCGTTTCCTGAAATCGGTTCAGCCTTCAAAACGAGTGTTCTTTTACCCGCTGAATCAACGTTTGTTGTCTGAGCAACCACTACAATATCTTCCGCTGAAACTGCAGAGCTTGAAATCTGATATTTTTTACCTTTAATTTTAACGTCTACGTAAAACTCGGTATCACCAAATACCTCAAGACCGAATTGTGCAGGAATAGTGTTATCTATAGTCACTTTTACGTTAGAAATTGTTCTTTCTGTTTCAGGGCTGACGTTTATAACAACTGCAAGCCAGATTGTTATTGCTAAAAGAAAAGAGATAACAAAAACAATTTTATTATTATTCATTAAATCAGATAATCTTTTTTTACTCTTTGTCACTCTTTTCACCTCTTATTTTCTTAAAGATGTTATCTTTTTTATTGTCATCCGGAACAAGATTATTCAATAAAATCTCACGAAGATTACCTGTTTGAACATCTCTTTGAAGTTTTCCGTTTATAGCAACTGAAATGTAGCCTGTTTCTTCTGAAACAATTACGACAACTGCATCGCTCTGTTCACTCATACCAATAGCGGCTCTGTGTCTTGTTCCTAAGTCACTGCTGATTGAATTATTCTGTGTAAGCGGCAAAATGCAACCTGCAGAATAAATTCTTGCATTTCTTATAACAACAGCACCATCGTGAAGCGCAGAATTTTTGAAGAAAATACCATTAAAGAGTTCAGGGGAAGAGCTCGCATCAAGAACTGTACCGGATTTTACAACATCATTTAACGGTGATTCTCTTTCAAAAACTACTAAAGCGCCTGTCTTTGATTCGCTCATTTCACCTGCCGCCTTGCAGAAATCATTAACAAGATTTGTTACTTCTTCATAATACGCGCCATTATTTCTGAAATTGAAGAAAGAAAAATCGGTGATTGACCTTCTGCCGAACCTTTCAAGAATAGCTCTTATTTCAGGAGAGAACAAAACAACGAAAATTATAAGTGCATTCTGAACAAGTGAAGAAAGAAGGAATTCACTTGCTTCCATATTTAAAACTTTAACCAGAAGATAAAGCACACCCATAAAAGCGATACCCTTTATAAGGTGCAAAGAGCGGGAGCCTCTTATGAATTTTATAGCTTCATAAATTACAAAAGTAACAAAAATAATATCCAATAAATCGGCTTTGAAATCAAAACTTAATAAGGCGTTGAATATTTTCTCAAAAAAATCAAAAACAGCCTCCATTTTCCCACCACTTTCTAAATTTTAAACGTAAAATAACATACTACCACATATACCGATTTATTATATCACATAATTTTATTTTTTGCAATTTTTTGAAGCAAATTTATTAGATAATTTATATCTTTTTTTGTAGTAAATCGCGATGGACTGATTCTAACTGCTCCGATAGCCTCTGTTTTGTAAGTTTTATGTGCTAATAAAGAACAATGATAGCCTCCTCTTACTGCAACACCATTATCATTAAGAATCGACGCAATTTCTTCGCTGTGCTTACCCTTCACATTAAACGTCACAAGTGGTGCAAAATTTTCAGCGTTATATTCTCCTCTGTATAAAATGATATTTCTCATATCAAAAAGCTCGTTAAAAAGCGGTTTCATAATTTCTGTTTCATCTCTGAAAACGTTATTGACACCATAAGATGAAATAATTTCGACACCTTTTTCTAATCCGCAAATAGCAGGAACATTTAAAGTACCGCTCTCTAATCTTTCAGGAAAACTTTCAGGTTGCATATAATTCAGACTATCACTACCCGTGCCACCTTCGATTATCGTATTTTTTATGCATCCGTCGTGAAGAACTGCACCTACCCCCATAGGTCCGAGCAGACTTTTGTGTCCAGGTATGCAAAGGCAATTAATACCCATACTTTTCATTTTCAACGGTATAACACCCGCACCCTGAGCACCATCCACCAGAAGCTTTGCTCCCGCAGATTTTGCAATTCCGGAAATTTCTTTTATCGGAAGTATATCCCCAAATACGTTTGAAACCGCTGTAACAACAATTAATTTCGTATTACCTTTTATTTCTTTTCTCAGATTTTCCAAGGTCTCTTCTTTGTTATGTGTAACAGTAAAAATCGAACTACTTATAAAACCGTCGGTTGTCAATTTAAAAACAGGTCTCAAAACGGAATTATGCTCGAGTGATGATATAATTACGTGCTCTCCTTTATTTAAAATTCCTTTTATTGCTATATTCAAAGCGTAAGAGCAGTTTTCTGTAAAGCTTACATACTCGCTGCCGAAGCCATCAAAAAACTCATCTAACTTTTCTCTTGCTGAAAAAACTGCCATTGCAGTATTCATAGATAAATTATGTCCGCTTCTGCCCGGATTTGCACCATATAGCACAAAAGATTTCTGAATCTGATTAACTACCTCAATCGGCTTAGGAAAAGAAGTTGCCGCATTGTCAAGATAAATCATAAAACATCCCCCATATCCACTACACCTAAAACCTTTATCCCATTTTTTCTGAGAATTGTAAAACACCTTTCATCAGAATTATTTATATAAATAATATACCCGCACCCTTCACCTGTTTCAGGTTTAGGATTGCGGGTTAAATATGCTTTATATCCGTTTTTAAGCAATAAATCTCTTGCCTTCATTGCAAGGGTAACGGAGCCAACCTTAATACCTTTTTTACCCATAAAAAACCCTTCCATATTAAGTTTAATACATAATATGCAAGGGAGCAAAAAAATGTTTACTTTTCAATTAAGGATACAGCATGAGCGGAAATTCCTTCTTTTCTGCCTGTAAAACCTAATTTTTCTTCTGTAGTAGCTTTAACACTCACAAAATCGACATCAACACCGAGTGCATCAGCAATATTTTTACGCATTTCATCAATAAAAGGTGCCAATTTAGGAGCTTGCGCAATAACTGTTGAATCTACGTTTATAACGTTATAACCATTCTCTTTCAACAAACCACAAACCCGCCCGAGCAACACAAGACTGTCAGCCCCTTTGAATTCAGGGTCGTTATCAGGAAAATGCTTACCTATATCACCCAAAGCAGCTGCACCCAAAAGGCTGTCAGAAATTGCGTGTAAAAGCACATCAGCATCTGAATGCCCCAACAAGCCCTTTTCGTAAGGAATTGTAACACCACCGATAATGCATTTTCTGTTTTCTGCAAAAGCGTGAACATCGTAACCATGACCGATACGAATCATAACGTAAACCTCTTATTTCATAAGATTTTCGAGACAAGCAAGTCTTACTGAAACTGTAAGCACTTTAACAGCTTGCTTTAAAACATCAGCTTCAGGGAAAGTTGGCGCAATTCTTATATTACTGTCGCTCGGATCTTTGCCATATGGATAAGTAGCACCAACGTTAGTAAGTGTAACACCTGCTTCTCTACAAAGAACACCAACTCTTGAAGCACTTCCGCCTGTTACGTCAAGGCTTATAAAGTAACCACCGTTAGGCTCGTTCCACTCAGCGATTTCAAGCCCCTTTAAATCCGCATTCAATGTATCAAGAACTGCATCAAACTTTGGTTTAAGAATCTTTGCGTGCTTTTTCATATGTGCTTTTATGCCATCAAGATTTTTAAAATATTTAACGTGTCTTAACATATTTACTTTATCGTAGCTTATTGCCTGAACTGTAAGACGTTTTAAAATCTCTTTGATATTTTCATCAGAAGATGCAAGACAAGAAACACCTGCACCCGGGAATGAAATTTTTGATGTTGATGTTACTTCAACGACCATATTTTTATTTCTCTCAGGAAGAACTGAGAAAATATTGAGTAACTCATCACTTTTTTCTGTAAGGTCGTGAACGATATATGCATTATCCCATATAATTCTGAAATCATCTGCCGCAGGTGTTAACTCTGCAATACGTTTTACTGTTTCAACTGAGAATGTAATACCTTGCGGATTTGAGTATTTCGGAACAACAAACATACCCTTAACCATAGGGTCTTTAACATATTTTTCTATTTCATCCACATCGGGACCTTCGCTTGTCATTTTTATATTAATCATTTCAATACCCAATGACTCGCAAATAGCAAAATGTCTGTCATAGCCAGGGCAAGGACAAAGAAATTTCACTTTACCCTGCTTGCTCCAAGCAGTAAAGCCTGCACCTATAAACATACATTGTGCTACGTAATCATACATAAGTGAAAGGCTTGAGTTACCACCAACAATTACGTTTTCGGGTTTAACCTCCAACAACTCAGCAAAAAGTTTCTGACACTCAGGAATACCCTGAAGTAAGCCGTAATTTCTCACGTCAAAACCTGCTTCTGTTTTAAAATTACCATCTTCAAAAACTTTAAGCATATCATTGGAAATATCAAGCTGATCTGCACCAGGTTTACCGCGTGACATATCAATATTGATATTCTGGGCTTTAATAGAATTGTACTCAGCTAAAACTGCTTCATACTGTGCCTTTAATTCATCTTTTGACATTTTTAAATAAGATTTATTCATAAATTCTACTCCAATAAAAAATTAGAAATCTGCTGTACCTGTTGTTCTTGGGAATGGGAGAACATCGCGAATATTTGAAATACCTGTCATATACATAATAAGTCTTTCAAAACCAAGGCCAAAACCTGCATGGTGAGTACCGCCATATTTTCTAAGGTCTAAATACCACCAGTAATCCTCTTCGTTAAGACCTAATTCTCTTATTCTTTCAATAAGAACATCATATCTTTCTTCACGTTGGCTACCGCCTATAATTTCACCTATACCCATAACGAGCAAGTCTGCTGCAGCAACTGTTTTACCGTCATCATTAAGACGCATATAGAAAGCCTTTATTTCTTTCGGGTAATCTGTAACGAAAACAGGTTTTTTAAATACTTGTTCTGTAAGATATCTTTCGTGTTCAGTCTGAAGGTCGCAACCCCAATATGCTTTGAATTCAAAATTATCGTTGTTCTTTTCAAGCTCTTTAACTGCATCTGTATATGTTACTCTTGCAAAGTCAGAATTTGCAACAGTTGTAAGTCTTTCAATAAGACCGTTATCAATAAATTTATTGCAGAATTCAAGCTCTTGTTTACAATTTTCAAGTACATAATTAATTACGTACTTAATCATATCTTCTGCTAAATCCATATCATCACTAAGGTCTGCAAAAGCAATTTCAGGCTCAATCATCCAGAATTCTGCAGCATGGCGCTGAGTGTATGAACGCTCTGCTCTGAAAGTAGGTCCAAATGTATATATTTTGCCGTAAGACTGAGCCATTATTTCGCCCTCAAGCTGACCTGAAACTGTTAAGAATGCAGGTTTTGAGAAGAAATCTTTGCTGTAATCTACTTTACCGTCTTCTGTCTTAGGAATATTGTCAAGTTCAAATGATGTCACTCTGAACATTTCGCCCGCACCTTCACAGTCACTACAAGAAATAAGTGGTGTGTGCGCATACATAAATCCGCGTTCCTGGAAAAACCTATGAATTGCAAACGAAGCAACTGAACGAACTCTGAAAGCCGCAGAATAAGTATTTGCTCTCGGACGAAGATGCCCGATAGTTCTTAAATATTCTAATGTGTGACGTTTTTTCTGAAGTGGGTAGTCAGGTGCTGATTCACCCTCAATAACAATTTCACTTGCATTAATTTCAAATGGTTGAGCTGCATCAGGAGTTAAAATAAGTGTTCCTTTAACAATAACTGCCGCACCAACATTGATTTTTGAAATTTCTTTAAAGTTATTGATTTTTTCATCCTCGAAAACTACCTGAAGGCTTTTAAAACAACCGCCGTCGTTAATTTCAAGAAATCCGATTGCTTTTGAGGCTCTTTGTGTTCTCACCCAACCGCAAACTGTAATTTCTTTGTCTGCAAATTGTTCAGGTGTTTTATAAATATTTGCTATTTCAATACGTTTCATTGGATTTTCCCTCCGAGAGTTTTGTTATTTTTTCCGTTTGAAAAATACAGGTTTTATTTTCGGCTTGACTTCCCACGCTTTTTCCATTTCGTCTGAAAGCTGTTTCGCCAGATTTTTTCTTATATCTTTAAAATTCTTATCGTTCACAAGGTTCATTTTTTCATAAGGGTCGTTATCTAAATCATAAAGATAATCTTCATAATAAACCTTGGAGTCTTTCGCTGTAAGCCCCGGTTTAAGAGCTCTGACTGAGTATTTATATTTTGGGGTTCTTATTGCTCTGCCAACTTGTGATTCACTTATCTGAATAAATACATTCTCACGTTTTATATCTTTTTCTTCTTGTTCTAAAATAGAAATCCCCGAAAAAGTTGAAGGAATGTAAATATCTGCAAAATCAAGCATTGTAGCCGGCAAATCAATTAAACTTACCAATCTGTCATCTACCTTACCCTTTTTATATGCACCGCCACCAATAACAAGTGGTGTGTGAACAGCGGATTCGTGACAGCTACGTTTATATTCTGAATTTCGTGTTTTGAAGTGGCAACCATGGTCACTTGTGTAAATTATAACCGTATTGTCATAAATACCTTTTTCTTTTAAAGTTTCAACAAGTTTTCCAAAATTATAATCAAGCCTGTTAATTGCCGAAAGATAATCAGGATATTCCTCTTTATAATTACCTTTCAGAAATTTCAAATCTTCGGGAATAGGATGATTTTTAAAATTTTCAATTGTTTCTTTATATCCCTCAAAGTGCCCGCGGTCATTCTGGTGATGAGGTTCAAGCTGTGAAACAAACATAAAAAACGGTTTATCATCTTCATTACGGCTATTAATATACTCAAGAGCAAAATCATTTATCGCATCCGCTCTGTACCCCGTAAAATCCAATCTGTTTCCGTTTTCGTCAAAAACATAACCATCATAGCCGTGTGAAGTGAATTCTAAAACATCGGCAGCACGCCAATATTTATAGCCACCCTGCAATTCTTTCGGAACTGCAACTTTTTCATAATGTCTGCCTTTAGACCCTCTGTCAGATGCTAAGTGCCATTTACCTATATATGCAGTATCGTAACCATTTTCGTTAAAATAATCTGCAATTGTTTTTTCATTTTCCTGAAGTGGCACACCATTCCAGAAACATTCACACTGAGTTGCATATTTACCCGTTTGTAAACAAGCTCTTGCAGGACCACAAACCGGTTGACAAGTATATGAATTTGTAAAACGTACGCCCTCTTCAGAAAACTGCCACAGATTCGGCATTATATCAGGGGTTAACGTATCCCAACGTTGCTGGTCAGAAAAATAAAATATTATGTTTGGTTTCAAAAATTCCACCCCTTTAAAATCAAGTGTATACATTTATCCACAATATCCGTAATATTATATCAAAACAAAACTGATTTGTAAATATTTTTTAAAAAACTTATTGTATCATTTTAAAAAGTATTGTATAATATTTTCTCAGAAATATGTGTGGAGGTGTAGTATTTTGACATCTGACATTGCAATAATCGGTGGCGGTGCTTCTGGTCTTGCTTGTGCTATTGAAGCAAAACGCCAGGCTAAAAAATGCGGGTTACTGCTTAACGTGACAATATTTGAGCATTTAAATAAACCTGCAAAAAAAATACTTGCAACCGGTAACGGAAGATGTAACTTCTGCAACACTGATTTAACCGAAGCACACTATTATGGTAATCGTGCCTTAATAAAATCTATTCTTAACAGTGAATTTTCTGATACCCTTGAGTTCTTCAAGGCTTCAGGCGTTTTGCCTTATTTTGAAAACGGAAGAGTTTACCCCCGTTCGGAGCAAGCCGCTTCTGTCAGAGATGCACTTATAAACACTTGCAATGCTCTAAAAATCAACATTATCAACGACTGCGAAATTACAGAAATAAAACCTGTAAACAGCAAATTCAAAATTAACGGAAACAATTTTGATGCAGTCATTATTGCCACAGGCGGTAAATCTCAGAAGGTTCACGGAAGTGATGGTTCAGGTTACAAAATATTAAACTCACTCGGACACAAAACCACCGAAATAGCCCCTGCCCTCACGGCGTTAATCGTTTCTGATAAATCATTTAAAAGTCTGAAAGGCTTACGCATTAAAGGTAATTTCGTTTTATACAACAGCAAAAAGCTTTTAAAAGAAGAGTTCGGTGAAATTCAATTTACAGAAAACGCTCTTTCGGGCATCCCCGTTCTTAACGTTTCACATTTCGCAAATAACGCTAAAAACATTTTTGCCGTTATCGACACTTGTTCTGAGTTCACAAAATCAGATTTAATAAACCACTTTTCTGAACGAAGATATAAATCACCAAATGTGAGAATTGAAGATGTTCTTTCAGGCCTTATTCCGCAAAAGCTCTCATACTACGTTATGAAACGTGCAGAAATAGCCGAAAGCACCCTCACGGGAAAATTAACCGACAAAAATATTGAAGCAATTGTTGCTTTACTGAAAAATCTTGATTTTAAAATTCAGGGCGTACGCGATTTTGATTATTCACAAGTTACTATGGGCGGAATCAACTCGAGCGACCTTGATTTAAAAACACTTATGTCCAAAAAACACCCTGGTATTTTCGCTTGTGGCGAAATACTCGACGTTAATGGCGACTGTGGTGGCTACAACCTTCACTTCGCCTGGACAAGTGGCAGACTCGCCGGGGCCTGTGCTGTTAAATATTTAAATAAAAAAAGGTAAAAAAATGATAAGACTTAACGAAATAAAGATGCCACTTGGCACAACAGAGCTTGAAGTAAAAAAAGAAGTAAGTAAAATTCTTAAAATAAAAGAAAGCAATATTACAGATTTTTCACTTGCAAGGCGTTCTATTGACTCAAGAAAAAAAGATAATATATTTCTCGTTTATTCTGCAAACATTGAAACCGATTTAAACGAAGAAAATCTTATTGCGGGTTTTCTCCCGAATAAAGCGTTTCTCACGCAGAAATATGAATATATTTTGCCTGAGAACAGACGTAAATCAAAGTTCAGACCGGTAGTTGTAGGATTCGGTCCTGCAGGAATGTTTGCCGCTCTGACTCTTGCAAAAGCAGGTCTTAAGCCACTTGTGTTAGAGCGTGGCGGAGACGTTGACTCAAGAACCAAAAGCGTTTATACCTTTTGGAACGAAAGAAAGCTCGACACCGAATCCAACGTTCAATTTGGCGAAGGTGGTGCAGGAACCTTTTCTGACGGCAAGCTTACAACAGGTATTAAAGACCCGAGATGCCGTGAAGTTTTTATTCAGTTTGCAAAATTCGGTGCCCCTGAAGAAATTCTTTACTCAGCAACTCCGCATATAGGTACCGACAAATTAAAAACCGTTGTTAAAAATTTAAGAGAAGATGTTATACGTTTAGGTGGCGAAGTAAAATTCAACACCAAGCTCACCGATTTAATAATTGCAAACGGTGCTTTACAGGGTGTTTCTTATGAAGATAAAAATGGGCATTACGACATTGAAACTGATGCGGTAATTCTTGCTATAGGCCACTCTTCACGAGACACCTTTGAAATGCTTTATAGCAAAAATTTCGAAATAACTCAAAAGCCGTTTTCAGTAGGCACAAGAATTGAACATCCGCAAGAACACATAAACAAAGCACAATACGGCAAGTTTTACAACTCCCCTCTTTTACCGAATGCTGATTACAAATTAGCTTGTCACCCTGAGCACGGAAGAGGGCTTTACACATTTTGTATGTGCCCTGGCGGCACGGTTGTTGCCGCTTCTTCAGAAGAAGGCGGAATGGTTGTTAACGGGATGAGTGAATATGCACGTGATAAAGAAAACGCCAACTGTGCATTACTTGTAGGTATTGAGCCTCCCTTTGACTCAGACCACCCACTTGCTGGTATGTATTTACAACGAGAAATTGAGAGAAAAGCCTTTAACGAAGGTGGCGGTAACTACACAGCCCCTGCTCAACTCTTAGGTGATTTTCTCAAAAATGAGCCCACGAAAAAATTCGGTTTTGTAAACCCATCCTGTCCGACGGGTGTTGCTCCGTCTGATTTAAGAAGAATTTTACCCCATAAAGTTACCGAAACAATTGCAAGTGCAATAAATGATTTTGACAAAAAATTAAACGGCTTCAATCTTTATGATGCAGTTCTTACTGCACCCGAATCACGAAGCTCATCTCCGATAAGAATTCTCAGAAATGAATTCTTCCAGACAACAAAGGTTCAGGGTGTTTTCCCTTCAGGTGAAGGTGCGGGCTACGCTGGCGGAATTGTTTCTGCGGCAGTTGACGGAATAAAGTGTGCAGAAGCAATTATTTCTGATTTAAGATAAAAGAAAAATCAAACATAAGACTATCCCTCTGATGAATATATTTCTTCAGGGGGATTTTTTATGAAATGTTTAGTAATAAATTTTAAGAAAACCATTTTTATTTTCGGTTTTATCATATTGCTCGCATTAATATCTCTGGCAACAGTAGCTGGTATTGCTACAACAAGTGATAACCCGATAAGGCGATTACCGATTTATTGTGTTGAAACTGACGAAAAAAAGATTGCAATTACATTTGATGCCGCATGGGGAAGCGAAGACACGGATGAAATAATAGAAATATTAAATAAATATAACGCAAAAGCAACATTTTTTGTTGTAGGCAGTTGGGTTGACGCTAACCCCGATGCCGTTAAAAAACTTTATGAAAACGGGCACGAAATCGCAAACCACTCTGACACTCACAAACTATTCAGTAAAGTTTCAAGAGAAGAAGTTCAGGCAGAAATTGAAAATTGTAACCAAAAAATTGAATCAATAACCGGTGAAAAAGTGAAATTAGTAAGAGCACCTTCAGGTGATTATGATAATAAAAGTATTGAGATAACTGAAAATATGAATATGAAAATGGTGCAATGGTCAGTTGACTCACTCGATTGGAAAAAACTTTCTACAGAAGAAATGTATTCGAGAGTTGTTACAAGAACTGAAAACGGTTCAATAATTCTTTTTCATAATGGTGTTGAAAACACACCCGAAGCATTAAGAAAAATTTTAGAAAAGCTAAAAAATGACGGCTACGAATTTGTAACCGTCAGTGAGTTAATTTATTGGGATGATTATAAAATTGATTATAGCGGGAAGCAAATAAACAACAAAAAACAACCTTTGCCCTCTTGAAAAACAAAAGCTCATAATATATAATAAACAGACAAAAAAACAAAAGGATTTTTAATATGAACAGAAAATATAATATTGATATTTTAAGGATTTTCAGCGCTGTTGCCATCATTCTGATACATATAATCAGAGGACCTCTTCATAATGCAACTGCAGTTGCCCCGCAATTAGAAGCAAATTTAAGTCTTGTTCACAGACTTCTTCTCTGGGCGGTTCCCGTGTTTTTTATGATAACGGGTTATTGTCTTATGCAAAAGAAAGAGTGTAGTTATAAATATTGCTTTAAACACACAGGTAAATATATTGCAATACTTTTTACTGTTGGTCTTTTTTATGCACTTTTAGAGCTTGTTTTTGCTGCAAAAACCATTAATTTAACTGTTTTAAAAACCGCAATTATTAATGTAATTGAATCAAATCTGTGGGACCATATGTGGTTCGTTTACGCTATAATCGGCATTTATCTCGTAATCCCCGTTTTCCACTCATTCTTCCAAAAAAGCAGAAACAATGCTGTAACAGTTACGCTTCTTCTGTTTTTGTTCACCGTCTTACTCCCGGAAATCAGAGATATTATTCGTGTTGGAATAACCTTTCCGTTAGGCGGATATCTTTTCTACGTTTGTTTTGGTATGTTGATGGCAAAATACAAACAAAACAAGCTTCTTTTACCTCTTTTTGCAGTTACAGGAATTGGTTCAGGTGTTTATCTTGCTCTTAACCCATACAACCAAGAATTTGAATACCTCAGCTTATTTGTAGCAATAATGGCTGTTTCTATCTTTGGTATTACTACATTATTTAATGCTAAGGGCGGCAACGTTATTTTAGAAATTTCTAACTGCACCTGGGGAATTTATCTTATACATCCATTCTTTATAAATTTTATTATTAAGCTTTTAAAAATCGATTTACTTTCAACGTATCCATATGTAAAATTAGCTTTGTTCTTCGTTGTTGTTTCTCTTCTTTCATTTGCAACTACGTTTATTCTCAGAAGAATTCCACTTATTAAAAAACTTTTTTAAACACAACAAAAAGGCGGTAAAAACCTTCGTTTTTACCCCCTTTTTTCGTTTATAATTGTTTTTAAAACATCAGGGCTTCTTGTTGTTATATTATCAGGAGCAAAATAAAGAATTCTATACATATCCTTTTCTTCATTTACAGTCCAAATAGAAACAAGTAAACCATTGTCGTGGAACGTGTCAACTAACTCTTTTGTAGCAGAATCCTTGTTAAAATTAATTCCTACTGCACCACTGTCTTTTACGATTTTTACAAGGTCGTTAAGATAAGCTTCGGTCTGTTTACTTTCCTTTAAAACCTCATAATTCAAATAATAAGGTATCGTAGGACATTCTTTTTTTACTGTTTCAACATCCTCTAAATTGATTCCTGTAAAGAAAATCCTTTCGGTAATACCATACTTTTCTGACAAGTCATAAACAACATGTAAATCAGTACATTTTTTCACATCAACGTTAACTTTAACGTTTTCGTAAGTGCTTATTAAGTTAAATGCTTCATCGAGTGTTACCTCGCCACCTTTAGGCTCATCGTGTGAAAGCACTGCCACATTATCTTTATTGAAATACAAATCAAACTCAACAATATCAGCACCGTTTTCAACACCTGACTTTATTGCATCAAGAGAATTGTCTTCTGTGCCACAACACCCTGTGTGAGCGGTATATGTAAACCCGGCAGGCAAACTAAGTTGTTGACTTTTGTAGAACTCTGTTTCTTTTTTCTCGTTCATAAAAACAACTCCTAAAATTAAAACAACCGAAGCTAATATTACAGATACCGAAATAATTAAATGACGTTTAACCTTCATAACACTTACGCTTTTTTCTTGTTTTTCACTAACGCAATTAACTTTTTAACACCGAAAACAACAAGGCGTATAAGCTGACCGATAATTACGCTGAGGGCTGAAAATACAAACATCCAGAAAATGTTGCCGTATACTCTTGGTGCATAATAAATAAACATTGTAGGAACTAACATTACAGTAGCAAACACCGGAAACAAAAACTTGATTTTCTTGTCAGAAATTGCAGTACCTACTATACCAACAATTAACGTGAACACTAAAAGAAGAATTATGTGACCATCCGTTTTGCCCAAAGGTGCCAATGGGAACAAGTAAAGTAAAGCGACTTCAATTAATGCGATAATTATTTCTTTTAAATACTTTTTCATTAATATTTATCCACACTTTCTACGTCTAATACAAATACAATAGCACCGCCGACTGCTACTTCTGACGCAAGGTCTCCCTCACGAAGTCCACTGCCGAGAGCTTGTGTTGACGGGGTTGTATGTGTTCTTCTCTGTGAATGCTCTTTAATAATTTCTTTTGCTTTCACTACCTTGTCATCTTCTGCACCAATTAAAAAAGTTGTGTTTCCAACCATTAAAAAACCGCCTGTGGTTGAAAGCTTTGTTACAGAAAAGCCTTCTTTTGTAAGCGCAGATGAAACCACTGCACTATCTTCATTGTTTACAATTGAAATAAGAAGTTTCATATAAAAACCATCCTCTCATATTTTAGGTAAAATCATTTTAAGACTTTTTTTATCTAATTTCTTAACATCGGGAATTTCATATCGGTTATCATTGGCATCTTTTATTAATACACGGCCATCATAAAGCGGCTTGACTGCTGTTATATGGTTACGTATTTCAAAAGTATAAATACCTTTATCGGTTTCCGCTGTCCACATCCAGATTTTGAATTTTTCGCTCATCTTTATAAATTTAGTGATTCGCGGAATCATATAATACTCCTCCAGAGCTTTTTCTGCAACCGCTCTTGATTCGGGCATCAAATCATTTAAGTCCCTGATAATTGCAATTTGTTCGCCTTCTGAATCGACAAGTGCAATATATTTTGTAAGACCTGTTATAGGGAACATTCTGCGAAGCTCAACACCCGAAAACTTTTCACCCGTATAAAATTCTACATCAACAAAAATCACATCGTCAGGCGTTAATCTGATTTCAGGACCTTCTATATAACGTGGCATATATTGCACCCCCCTATTCAAAATTCTCTTCAGCCTTACGTTTTTGCAACTGTTCGCCCATAGACTGAATTTCAATTAATTTATAATACTTACCCTTAAGTGCCATAAGCTCTTCAGGAGTACCACACTCTATAATTTCACCTTTATCTACAACAACAATTTTATTTGCTTTTCTCAAGGTTGAAAGTCGGTGTGCAATCATAAGCGTTGTTCTGCCGCTTATAAGTCTTTCAATAGCACCCTGAATAAGGCTCTCTGTTTCAGAGTCAACTGCAGCAGTTGCTTCGTCAAATATTAAGATGCTTGGGTTTTTAAGAACTGCACGTGCAATTGAAACACGTTGTTTTTCACCACCTGAAAGACCTACGCCACGTTCACCGAGCATTGTATCATATGCATCAGGAAGCTTAGAAATAAAACCGTGTGCATTTGCTACCTCCGCGGCGTGAAGTACTTGCTCAACATGAGAAATATTACTACCATAAGCAATATTATTAAAAATAGTATCTCTGAACATAAGCGGTTCTTGTTGAACAAAGCCGATTGAATTTCTATAATACTTCATATCAATATCACGAACATTTACACCATCAACAAGAATCTCACCATCATACTCATCATAATATCTCATAAGAAGATTTATGAGAGTTGATTTACCGCTACCGGTTGTACCAACAATACCGACAATGTCGCCCGGTTCAATTGTAAGATTAATGTTTGAAAGAACTTTTTTAGAACGGTCAAATGCAAAATTGACGTTCTTAAATTCAATTTTACCTCGCATTCTTTCGAGTTCGTTGTCGTGCCCGAAATCGTGTTCGGGTTCTGCATCTAAGATATCGAGAATTTTTTCAGCAGATGCTAAAGTATTCTGATAAGTGTCACCAATATTCGCAAAGAAGTTTACAGGGTTATAAAACATACTTGCATAAGTAACAAATGAAACCAGAAGACCCAGAGAAACGTCTTTTGCATCACCAATAACAAGATTACCACCTAAAAACCAAATTACAAGCGAACCGCAAGTAACAAGGAATGTAATAACCGATGGGAATATAGCAGCAGGAATTGCTACTTTTTTATCTTCTTTATACCATTCATCACAAAACTTATTGAACTTTTCAATAGTCTTTTTTTCGTTGGTAAATGCTTTAATTACTCTGACACCCGGGATAGAGTCTGCAAGCATTGTAGAAATGGCTGAATGTCTCCTCCAAAGTCGCATGTATTTCGGACCCAGAACTTTACTGAACATTTTACCTACTACAACAACCACAGGTACGGGAATGAGTGAAAAAAGTGCCAGCTTCCAGCTCATTGCAAACATTATAACTACAAGACCGACAAGAGTAAACGCCTGAACTACCGCCTCTTGCGAAATCTTCATAATAAACTGCTGAATCGTACCTGCATCTGAGTTAACACGATTAATTACTGAACCTGTAGATATCTTATCAAAAAAGCTCATCGGTAAATATTGTGCTTTTTCAAAAATATCCTTTTTAAGGTTTATTGTGATTTTATTGCCTGTTAATCTCAGTTTATATGACCTGACACCGTTTACTATGTATTGAAGCACGTAAACTGCCAACAACCATACAAGAACAATAACCAATTTTTTTGAATCCTTGTTCGGTATAACGTCGTCAACCATTATTTTTGTTATATAAGGAGGAACAAGTGATAAAACCGTTGCTACAACCGAAAGCAACATACACACAACGAGTGCAGTTTTTTCAGGCACAACATATTTTGCAAACTTGCTTATAATGTGACTTTTGCTTGAGCAGTTAATACACTCTGCATCAGGCTTCGGAAGCTTTCTGCCACATTTGGGGCAAAAAGAACGTTGCTTTGAATAAACAGATTTTACTACTTCAACCTCTGATTCGGAAAAACCGTTTTCGTTAACAACGTTTATAAAGTTTGCAGCGGCATCTGCAACCTCTGCCGCAGCATAAGAAAAACGCAACACATTTTTCTTTTTGTTTTCATTTTTCAGCTTCACCTTAAAGAATGCATTACCATACATTCTTTTAACTTCAGCTTCTTCAATATCTTGGTAATCAATAGTAATAAATTCTTTTTTAAAGCACGAATCGAATGCAACAAGCTTATCTTTTGCAAATGCAATCATCGACTCGCCGTATTTACCCTTTAAATTCAAGTCACCAACTATTATAAAAAGTGCATCCTTTTTCACTTTTTCATCATAAAGGTTACTGTAAATTTCAGGAATGGGTTTGTTAGTGGTTTCTTTCACAAAAAAGCCCCCTTTTCCTTGCGAATACAAATATAATTCATATAAAATAATATTATCAAACTTGGTATTATTTGTAAATAGGAAACAAATATTTTTTCTTGTTTATTTTAACTATTTTTAATTGCTGAACATTGTTTTATTTTCAATATTGTCTTGCTAAAACAAATGTGATATAATGGTAAAATCTTATTGTGAAAGTAGGGATTTTATGAAAGAGAAAAAAGGCTACGTCGTACCAAAAAAAGAGTTGAATATGTTCGCTCTAGGTGCAATGGGTCAGGGTATGATATATACCATGATGTCAAGCTACATAAGTGACTATTACGTTAACGTATTACAGTTACCATTAATTTTTGTTCTTGTACTTATGCTCGCAGCAAGAATCTGGGATGCTATAAACGACCCTATGATGGGTATTTTAGCCGACAGACGTTCAGGCAAGACTGGAAAAATGCGTTCATTTATTATTTATTCCGCTGTTCCTCTTGCAATTCTTACTATTCTTATGTATTTCTGCCCTGATTTAGGCGAAACTCAGTTAATGATTTACGCCGCTATTATCTATGTTCTGTGGGGTATGATTAACACAATGGCAGACGTTCCTATGTGGAGCTTACCTAACGTTATGGCACCGGATGCCGAAGAGCGCGGTCAGGTTATTTCTTTTGCAAAAATCCTCAACGGTATCGGTACTGCTGTTCCTGAAGTTTTATTTGTAGTTGCAGGTATTGTTTTACCAAAAGTACTCTCAAATGCAAACGACCCTATGGAATATAACAAATCAAGATATTTTATCATTTCTTTGGTTGTTGCTGTTATTGGTTCTATTCTTTTCGTTAACTCTTATTTCCACGTAAAAGAAAGAATAAGAATTCCTGTAAAAGAAAAGAAAGCAGGCGAACCCTCTACCCTTGCAAGAATATTCAAGTGTAAACCTCTTATGCTTGTTGTTGCTATGGGTGTTCTTTCAAGCGGAAGATATATGGTTCAGGCTGCAGCAATTCACGTTGCAAGATATGCCTTCTACATAGGAAAACCTCTTGAGGGCATGACACCTGAACAAAGAACTGCTGCTATTGAAGCAAGTATTGTTTCTGTAAAAACAATATTCCAGGTATGTGCTATTGTAGGTATGTTCGGCGCTATGCTCTTTATGCCTATGCTTATGAAAAAATTTGACTATAAAAAGATTGTTATAACAACTTGTCTTGCAGGTTTTGTAGCAAGTATTTTCACAACACTTATCGGTTGGTACACTTTAAATCTTTACATTTGTATTCCGTTTATTCTTATCTCATGTATTCCTTTGGGCGTTCTCAATGTTATTTCAAGTGCAATGATTTGCGACTGCCTCGACTACATAGAGCTTAACACCGGTTTCAGAGATAATGGTCTTGGTGCTGCCTGTCAGGGCTTTGTAAACAAACTCGGCAATGCTCTCGCAACAAGCGGTATTATTATAGCTTATATGTTAATAGGCTTAGAGCCTGAAAATATGTTAAGCTCAGACGCAATTGTTGCCGCAACAGAGCTCTCAAAAGCACAGAACTTCGGTATGTTCTCTCTCGTTTCAATTGTACCAGGTATCAGTATGTTACTCTGTGCAATTCCGATGTTCTTCTACAAAATTTCAGGTAAAGAAAAAGAAAGAATTGTTAAAGAGCTTGCTGAAAAAAGAGCAAAAGAAGGTATTGTGGTTGAATAAACCGAAAACCTCAAAACCCTCTTCAGAATTAAAACTTGTATAAAAAACAAAAACATCCTGTCATTTGAAGTTTATAAAACATCAAATGACAGGATAATTTTTTATTTCAGTCTGTCTTTTACAATTCAAAATAATCAGGGAATTCAGGCATTATGACTTTTTTCACAAGACTGAACATCAGAATGCTTTCAGCCGCAGTACAACCAACGCAACCGATACCTGTTTTAGTAGCAATGTTAACATTCTTTTCTAAATCAATCTGATAAATTCTTTTTAAATCATCAGGCTTTCTGCTATAGCCTTTGGATGTTTTACTGAATTCAAGAACAAAGTTGTTACCTTTGTCGGGAACCGCATAAATCGCTACAAGTGCATCCGGATTTATGTTGTATTTCTCTGAAATAAGTTTAATAAATTCGTTTTCGGGGTCGTCCGAAATCAGATTGTCACCTGTTTTTTCAGGCAACTCTACTAAATCTATTGAAATTGCCAAAACTGCACGGGCATCCTCTAACGAAACGATTCCATCATCATTCATATCAGCCCTTGCAATATCAGCCTGGGTTATTCCCGCTGCCATAGAAAGCACTATTCTTGCATCCGCTATTTTCACCTGACCGTCGCCGTCCATATCCCCTAGAACAATGGTTGTATCTTCAGCAAAAACAGTGGAAGAAAAACAAGTAAAAATAGTAACGATGGAAAGCAAGAGCGCTAAACATCTTTTTAAATTTTTCATTTTATCATCTCTTTTATTGTTTAAAGAATTCACAAAAAGCTCTGTATGCCATGTACAAATCGAGTTTCGAAATAACTTCGTACGGAGCGTGCATTGAAAGTACAGGAACACCTAAATCAACTACATCAACATCAAGAGAAGCAACGTATTTTGCAACTGTTCCGCCGCCACCTGCATCAACCTTACCAAGCTCACCAATTTGCCATACAACGTCTGCGTTATCTAACATAGCACGTATTTTACCCATATATTCAGCACTTGCATCACTTGTGCCAGATTTACCACGTGCACCTGTATATTTTGTGATAACAACACCTTTATTTATTTCTGAGCAGTTATTCTTTTCAAACACATCTGAGAACGTCGGGTCAAAAGCAGAATTAACATCTGCTGAAAGACACTCACTTTTTGCTAAGATATCATAACCCTGAACACCTTCAATTTCGCCTAACTTATAAATAAAATTCTCAAGATAATCTGAATTAAGACCTGTGTTGCCGTCTGAACCCGTTTCTTCTTTATCAGCAAGAACGGTTATCGTTGTGTAGTTCGGCTTTTCAACTGCTAAAGAAGCCATTACTGCAGGATAAGCGCAAACTCTGTCATCGTGACCGTAAGAACCGATTAAGCTTCTGTCGAAGCCAATATCTGAAGCTTTAAATGCCGGAACAGCCTCGAGCTCTGCACTTAAGAAATCGGCTTCTATAATGCCGTATTTTTCATTAATAAGCTTCATAATATTAAGCTTTACAAGGTCACTGCCCTCACCATCTTTAAAAGGACGGCTACCAACTAAAATGTTGAGTTCCTCGCCTCTGATGCCATCTGACAAGGTTCTTTTGCCCTGTTCAGCACCTAAGTGAGGTAAAATGTCAGTAATTACAAATTTAGGTTCATTTTCTTCTTCACCAAGACAAATATCAACTACAGTTCCATCTTTTTTTACAACTACACCGTGAAGTGCAAGAGGAATTGTAACCCACTGATATTTCTTGATTCCGCCATAATAATGTGTTTTGAAAAGTGCCAACTCATCTCTTTCATAAAGAGGGTTTGGTTTCAAGTCAAGACGAGGTGAATCGATATGAGCAGCAGAAATCTTTACACCCTCTTTTAAAGATTTTTTACCCATAACAGTAAGAATTATTGATTTATTACGATTCACATAATAAAACTTATCCCCTGCTTTATATTTTTTTGAATCATCATATTTTTTGTAGCCATTTTTTTCTGCGATTTCTACAACTGATTTTACAGCTTCTCTTTCAGTTTTTGAAGAATCGAGAAATTTTTTGTAATCCTCACAGAATTTGTCTGCTTTTTTTATTTCAGAATCCTTTAAAACCGCTCCTGCATTTTCAGACTTATAAAACAAAGCCTTTTTTAAATCATCTTGTTTTTTATTCGCCATAACAAAACACTCCTTAAAAGATATCTTTTATTAATTGTTTCAGTTCTTCTTTAATTTTATAAGGCTCGTAATTTTTTATAACGTAATCCGCCTTACTTAAATAAAAATTGTCTTCTTTTTGACCATTTATACGGACGAGGGCATCTTTTTCTGATATCACGTCACGTGATATAATGCGACTTTTTCTTGTTTCTTCCGGTGCAGTCACAACAATTAATTTATCACACGTTTCTGCATAACCTGATTCTATTATTGCCGCCGCATCTACAATTACCACGCTGTAACTTTTAAACGCATTGTTTGCCTCTGCTTGTATTTTACTGTTTATTGCAGGATGCATTATAGAATTAAGCAGTTTGGTTTTCTCGGGTGAAGAAAACGCTTTTTCTGCAAGCTTTTTACGGTTTAAAACGCCGTTTTCAATAATATCCGAACCAAATTTCTCTGAAAGCTCATCTAAAAGTGTTGGATTATCAACAAGAATTTCTCTTGCGACAACATCGCCGTCTATTACATAAGCCCCCATTTCCTTAAGATATTGGGAAACAGTGGATTTACCTGCACCTGTTTTACCTGTAAGTCCCAAAAGGAGCTTCTTTTTATTTAAATCTATTACCCTGAATGCCGCAGCCCTTAAAAGTCGGTTCAAAACCGCCAGGTCGTCTGTTGTTTCATCAGGACACCGAACAAAGCATTCTTTTGCACCAAGTGAATCAAGCTCTCTGAGACAGTCAAACAAACGATTACTTAAAGAACGATAATCATTTTTATTGCCGTAATTAATAAATTCTACGCTTAAATTTTCACCCTCACCATCAAACACCATAGCAAATGTGTTTGCAGTTTTATTCTCATTGACATAATCACAAAATGCTTTGTAGTCACCCTTTAAAATAGTTACTGTCGCATTCGGTGAATAATGCTTATACTTCATACCGGGTGAAGAAACTTTTTCACCTTTTTTTAAAGGATTTAAAACTGCATCATCCACTAAAACTTCGCCACAGATGTTTTCGAGCTCTGTCAAAGTAACGTTACCGGGTCTTAAAAGTCTCGGCTTTTCACCACAAAGTGAAATAACGGTTGATTCAACACCTTCTTCACTTTCACCACCATCAATAACGAGCGGTATTTTACCTTTCAAATCAGCAAAAACGTGTTCTGCTTTTGTAGGACTCGGTTTCCCCGAAATATTTGCTGATGGCGCGGCTATTGGCAAACCACAATATTTAATTAAATTACGTGCAACAATATGTGAAGGACATCTTACCGCAACAGAGCTGAGCCCTGCAGTTACACACGAAGGTACCTTTTCGCTTTTTGGTAAAATCATTGTAAGCGGACCGGGCCAGAATTTTTCTGCTAATTTTTCGGCGATTTCCGGCACCTCGCTCACCAAGTCATATAACTCTGAAAACTCAGATATATGTACTATCAGCGGATTATCCTGAGGTCTGCCCTTCGCTTCAAAAATTCTTTTAACAGAAATTTCTGAAAGTGCGTTACCCGCTAAACCATATACAGTTTCGGTAGGCATACCCACAACCTGATTATCTTTTAACAGTTCTACTGCCTTTTCATACTTTTCTTTACTATCCGTATCAGATATTTTAATAATTTCTGTATTCAAAATTACCCCTCGGATGCTTGTAATTTTTTTGCTGTATCTGCAGTTATGAGTGCATCAATAAGTTCATCTATATCACCATTCATAATTGCTTCAATTTTATAAAGTGTAAGACCTATTCTATGGTCAGAAACCCTTCCCTGCGGGAAGTTATAAGTTCTTATTCTTTCGCTTCTGTCACCTGTTCCGACTTGTGAACGACGTTCATCAGCAATTTCGCTATCCTGCTTTTCACGTTCCACCTCTAAAAGTCTTGAACGAAGAATTTTTAAAGCTCTGTCTTTATTTTTAAACTGACTTCTTTCATCCTGACACTCAACAACCGTACCTGTAGGAATATGAGTAACACGAATTGCAGATTCGGTTTTATTAACGTGCTGACCACCTGCACCACTTGCACGGAATGTGTCAATTTGCAAATCACTTGGGTCAATTGCAATATCAACTTCTTCTGCTTCAGGTAAAACCGCTACTGTAACGGTTGAAGTGTGAATTCTGCCACCCGACTCGGTTTCGGGAACTCTTTGTACACGGTGAACACCGCTTTCAAACTTAAAACGGGAATATGCACCCTCACCCTCAATCATAAAACTGATTTCTTTTATGCCTCCAAGTCCCGTTTCGTTTATATTCATTACATCCGTTTTCCAACCGCGACTTTCAGCATACATAGAGTACATTCTGAAAAGCGAGCCTGCAAAAAGTGCCGCCTCATCACCACCTGCCCCGCCACGGATTTCTATAATAACGTTTTTATAGTCGTTAGGGTCCTTGGGCAAAAGAAGCGTTTTAAGTTCAGAATAAAGTTCTTCTTTCTTTGCTTTAGATTCTTTATATTCCTCTTCTAAAAGTTCTTTAAAATCCTTATCCTGCGTGCCGTCAGAAAGAAGTGTATACGCTTCTTTTTCTGTTTCATCTGCTTCTTTATAAGCTCTGAAGCACTCAACAACAGGTGTAAGATTTTTAAGTTCTCTCATCAATTCTTTATATTGTGTCTGATCGTTCACAATTTCAGGTGAACAAAGGAGTTCATTTACCTTTTCAAATCTTAATTCAACCTGTTCCAATTTATCAATCATTGTTTTCTTCTCTTATTACTTTCTTTATATTTTTTTCAATTTTTACCCTCGGAACCAAAAATTCTCTGCCGCACTTATCACAACGAAGTCTGAAATCGATTCCCGAACGCAAAACAGTAAAAACTTTTTCACCGCAAGGATGCACTTTTTTCATTTCTAATTTATCGCCTACTCTGACATCCATTAAAAACTACACCTTTCAATAAAAAAATTAAACAATTTGAAATATTATAACACAAACCAACATAAAATTAAAGAGTAAACATTAAAATAAATGGAAACAGGTGATAATAAATGTCGTTATATTTCCCGGAAGGCTTTTTAATTAAAACTGAAGAAAATATAAAAGCACTCTCATCTTTAGAAAACTTCAAAGATGCTTATAAAAAAGGTGTTCCTCTTGAAGCAAGAGCATCGTTTTGCGACAAGGAGCATAATTTACATATTGATTTTGTTTTTATTGAGGGTATAATTCCACGTTCAGAGTGTGCTGTTGGTATTGATGAAGGCACTACACGTGACATTGCAATAATTGCAAGAGTAAACAAACCCGTTAAATTTTTAATTACCGATATTAAAGAAATCAACGGAACTCCTACTGCAATTCTGAGCAGAAAAGTTTTGCAAAACAGATTTTTTCAATTAAAGCTACCAGAATTCAAGGTTGGCGATATTATAAATGCCGCTGTCACACACTTGGAAATCTTCGGTGTATTTTGTGACATTGGTTGCGGTATAAACGCACTTTTACCAATTGACAACATTTCTGTTTCACGAATCCCACACCCTAACGTAAGATTTTCAGTTGGTGATGAAATAAAGGTAATAATAAAAGATATAGATGAAGATAATCGTGTTACACTTTCTCACAAAGAGCTTTTAGGCACATGGGAAGAAAACGCTTCACAATTCGCCGTTGGTGAAACAGTAAGCGGAATTATAAGAAGTGTTGAAAATTACGGTATTTTTATTGAATTGGCACCTAATTTAGCAGGCCTTGCAGAATACACATCAAACGTAGAGATTGGTCAACAGGCAAGTGTTTATATAAAAAGTATTATTCCCGAAAAAATGAAATTCAAATTAATTATTGTTGAGGCATTTAATGCAGATTACCCCATTCCGAAGCCAGATTATTATTATTCAGGTGAACACATTGAATATTTCAGATATTCCCCTGACTGCTCAGACAGAATAATTGAAACAAATTTCTCTAATTAGCTATTGTAAATAAAAACGCTGTATTGTATAATGATACCAAATACTTTTTTGTGAGGTATCACTTATGAAATACAGCGTTTTTTCTAACATTGACGGCAAAATATCGAAATTGGGTTTTGGACTTATGAGGTTACCAAAGCTTTATGAAGGCAAAGAAGATATTGACTTCAAAGAAGCAGAAAGACTTGTGGATTTGGCATATCAGAATGGTGTTAATTATTTTGACACTGCTTACGTTTATCACAACGGAGAATCAGAGGTTTTTGCAGGTAAAATTTTAAACAAATACCCAAGAGACTCTTATAACCTTGCAACAAAGCTACCTGGCTGGGCTATAAAAAATGATGGCAAAACAGTTGATGAGCTTTTTTATGAGCAATTAAAAAAATGCGAAACAGAATATTTTGATTTTTATCTTCTTCACAGTTTAAACCGCGATATTTGGAATACATTTTGTTCTGTAAACGCTTATGAAAACTTAAAAGAGAAAAAAGCACAAGGGCAAATACGTCATTTGGGTTTTTCATTCCACGGTGACATAGATTTATTCAAAGAACTTTTAGAAAATTACGAGTGGGATTTTGTTCAGTTGCAGATAAATTACTACGACTGGGAAGCAGACAATGCAAAAGAATTTTACAAATTACTCGAAGAAAAAAATATCCCTTGCATTGTTATGGAGCCTGTACGTGGTGGCTCACTTCAAAAATTAAATGATGAGGCTATAGAGGTTTTCAAAAAGCTTTCAGACAGCACCCCTGCTTCTTATGCATTAAGATTTGTTGCACAATTGCCAAACGTATTAGTAACGTTAAGTGGTATGTCAACATATGAGCAGGTTCAGGATAACATCAATACCTTCAACGAATGCAAACCGCTTAACAATGAAGAGATGAAAGCAATTGAAGAAGCAAACGTTCTTTTCAGAAAGAATTTTTCTATTCCTTGTACAGCCTGTAAATACTGTGTTACCGAATGTCCTAAAGGAATTGATATCCCTTCCTGCTTCAATTCATTTAACGAATACAATAAAACAAGAGACGTTGCAGATTTAAACAAAACGTATCTGCTTATACCTGAAGGAAAAAGAGCACACAACTGTGTTGATTGTAAAAAATGTACAGAACATTGTCCGCAGGAAATAAACATTCCGAGAAAACTTTCACAAATTAAAGATTTAGCAAAATAAGGAGTTTTTAAAATGTCAATTATTTTTGATGAACAAAACAAAGTATTTAAATTAGATACAAAAACAAGTACATATATTTTCGGTGTTTTCACCGGGGACTATTTAGTTCACTACTATTACGGTGCACCAATTCCTGATACTAATGTTGAAAAATTAAGATACAGAAGTTATTATGCGTCTTTCTGTCCTGACTCACCAACTGCCAGAGAAAAGAACTTTTCACCAGACGTTACACCAATGGAATATTCTACCAATGGTGCAGGTGATTTCAGAATTTCTGCATTTTCTGTTAAAAATGCCAATGGTGACACTGTTACCGATTTAAGATATGTAAGTCACAAAATTTATAAAGGTAAAAAGGCTTTAAGTGGACTCCCTTCACTTTATCTCAATAACGACGATGAAGCTGATACACTTGAAGTTTTAACCTGCGACAAGGTTACAGGTGCAGAGGTTACTCTTATTTACACCGTATTCAAGGACTATGGTGCAATTACAAGAAGCGTTGTTGTAAAAAACAATTCTGATAAAGCATTTTCTATTGAAGCGGTGCACTCTTTATGTGTCGATTTACCTGGTGCTGATTTTGAAATGCTCAATTTATATGGCAAATGGGCAAAAGAGCGTTCATTAGGTAGACACCCACTTCACACAGGCATTCAGTCAATAAAGAGTAAGCGTGGTTCTTCAAGCCACAACCACAACCCATTCACTGCACTTGTAAGCAAAAATGCAACTGAAACTTACGGCGAATGCTATGGTTTCAATTTAGTTTACAGCAGTAACTTCTCAATTGATGTTGAAGTTGACTCATTCTTCCAGACAAGACTTTTAATGGGTATTAATCCTGAAACCTTCAGTTGGGTTTTAGAGCCACAAGAAGAATTTTATTCACCGGAAGCTGTTATGGTTTACACTAACGAAGGCTTAGGCGAAATGAGCAGAATATTCCACAAGTTATATTCCAACAACCTTGTTCGTGGTGAATGGAAGAAAAAGAAAAGACCGCTCCTTATTAATAACTGGGAAGGCACCGGAATGGATTTTGACACCGATAAATTAGTCTCTTTCGCTCGTCACGCTAAAAATATGGGATTTGAAATGCTTGTTATGGACGATGGGTGGTTTGGTCACAGAGATGATGATAAATCTTCACTCGGTGACTGGTACGTTGCAGAATATAAATTACCCGGTGGACTTTCAAACCTTATAAATCAGGTTAAAGCAATGGGACTCAAATTCGGAATCTGGTTTGAGCCTGAAATGATTTCACCTGATTCTGATATTTTCCGTGCACACCCAGATTGGCATCTTCACGTAACAGGTAGAGACAGCTCTATTGCAAGAAACCAATACGTAATTGACTACTCAAGAAAAGAAGTTCGTGATTATATTTATTCACAGATGTATAAAATTCTTTCTGAGAATGACATTGACTATGTAAAATGGGACTTTAACCGTAATTTGACAGAAGTTGCAAACGCAGATTTACCACCTGAAAAGCAAGGAGAGGTATTCCACAGGTTCGTTCTTGGTACTTATGAAATTATGGACAGACTTACAACCGACTTCCCTCACCTTCTTTTAGAAAACTGCTCTGGCGGTGGCGGACGCTTTGACGCCGGTATGCTTTACTACTCACCACAAATATGGACAAGTGATGACACCGACCCAATTGAAAGACTTACAATTCAGTTCGGTACGTCTATGTGTTATCCAGCTTCAACAATGGGCGCTCACGTTTCTGCAAGTAAAAGAACAGGTTATGAAACAAAAACAAACGTTGCTTTATGGGGTACCTTCGGTTATGAGTTAGACCCCGATAAATTGACCGAAGAAGAGATTACAGAAATCAAAGAACAAGCAAAGCTCTACCACAAATATTACGACGTTATTCACTATGGTAACCTCTACAGATTAGAGACACCTTTTGAAAATCACGACAGATGCGCATGGCAATTTGTTTCAGAAGATAAAAAAGAAGCGCTTGTTACTGTTGTCCAAATTAAAAAGGTTGTTCACGGTTTTAAGATGCTTAAATTACAAGGGCTTAAACCAAATGCAATTTATAAAGATGAAGCCACAGGTGACACGTTCAGCGGTGCTTATCTTATGAATGCAGGTCTTAATCTTTATGATATTTTAGATGAAGACGGAGACTCATACCGCTTACATTTAACCGAGGTTTAATTATGTTGAAAATCAAGGAAAATGACGTTATTCTCTTTCAGGGTGACTCAATAACCGACGGCAACAGAGGCAGAAACTCTGACCCGAATCACATTCACGGGCACGGCTACCAATATATTTTAGCAGGTGAAATTCTTGCTGATAACCTCGGCAAAAACATTACTGTATATAACCGTGGCATAAGTGGCAACAGAATTGCAGATTTATATGCAAGATGGATTGAAGATTGTCTCAACTTAAAACCTACAATTCTGAGCATATTGGTTGGCATTAACGAAATGATTTTTGAGTACGACCACAACTGTGGTGCTTCGCCCGAAAGATTTAAAAAAACATACAGACTTTTAATAGAAGAAGTTCTTGAAAGAAATCCTGAAACAAAAATTGTAATTATGGAGCCGTTTTTCGGAAAGCACAGAGAAGAAGCTCCCGGAGAATTCATAAGAAAAAATATTATTTTTTACCAGCAGGCTTCAAAAGAAATTGCCGAAGAATTCGGCTTGATTTTTGTACCTCTTCAGGAAATGTTTAATGAAGCAAGTAAAAACTGCGATATTTTCGAACTTTTATGGGATGGAGTCCACCCAACCACCGCGGGCCATCAACTTATTGCAAGACAATGGAAAAAATATGTTTTAGGCTAATAAAAAACGCTCAACGAGAAAAACTCGTTGGGCGTTTTTGTTTTTATTCATAGACATAATACTCGTAAACTCTTTTACCATCAGGTGTAAAATAGTCTACGTAAGGTTGCGTGTACCCTTCGGGCGAAGTCAGATTTTCAGGCAAAGTGTCAGATGTAACAAGCTTTCCGCCGTTTGGAGTTGTACCTGACGTATTATTTTCAGAATTTGGTTCTGAAACAAAAACCGCCGATTCAAAACCCACAAACATTTCATCACAGGAAACAAACAACAAATCACCCGCAGTAGTACCCCATGAGTCCTTAAAAGCTTCGTATGGAGGTTGCTCACTTTCGTAGTAAGGTGTTAATATAAAGAATTCTTTTTCGAAAAGGAACTTGATATCCCTCTCATCTTTTGTAGGTTTGCTACCCTCAGTAAATGCTCCGTTCTGCAATTTGAAATACCTCGCCTTACTGTTTTCAGAAAAAACGTAAGAAAGCGAATCATAGTAAAGCTCATAAGGCTCTTCTCGTTCAACACCATTTTCTAAAATTGCTTTACCAAAGTAAATCAATTGGTAGTTATCAGGTGTTTTCTCAACGTTTTCAAGACAGAAATTGGTACCGCTTATTACATTAACCTTTTCTAAGACCTTATCAATCGTTGCAAGCTTTTCTTTAGCAACAGGAAACACTTCCTTGAATTCTGTATACTCATTAAGACTCAGACTCATATCTTCTGATATCAGTACGTTTGCTATCCTTGCAAAGTCTTTGCTTTCTTTATCAAAAAATTGAATCGTAATTAATGCAGAATCAAAATTACCATTAGATTTAAAATTAAAATTCATCCTCTGAACATAGATGTTTTCTTTTGTAGCGTTTGTAATACTTTCAATCTGAGGTAAAACGCTCAAAAAATCTGAATTTATTTTTGGTAATTCCTCTTTTTTGATTTCATCAACCTCTTCTGTTTCTACATTAATTTTAAGATAAACCAAATCCCAATCGGGATATTCTTCTCTCAAACCACGGTGCTTAGCTTCACAATAAATATAACTGTCGGTTGACAATTCAATACTTTCAATTGAATAAAAGCTATCCCCGTGATAAAGGTCATCTAAAAACATTTCTGATTTCGCATCTTCTTTCAATTCAATCTTATGAAGCATATAGTCATCTGCTCTGTAATAAAACACATTGTTTATTGTCACCCCTTGTATGAATGAGGTTCCCAATTCACAAACAAATCTCATATCGCCTGTTGTTTCTTTTAAATATAGACCCAAATCCTGAGATTCAAGCACTTCGTCAATTATAGCATAATAGTAATTATCTTTAATGAGCGTAAAATCGCCTGTATTTTCTGTTGCATAAGTGTAGTTTTGAGATAGTATTTCCTCATTATTTTTATTTTCTTCTACGGGATTTGTCACAAAGAAAATCGTTAACCAAACAGTTAAGATTATGGCAATACCAACCACCCAGAATGCTGGTTTTTTGTAATTTAAAACAGATTTTATTCTTTGTTTTACACCGGTTTCACCAAATGCAACAGGACACGCCATAATCATTCTTTTTTGTGTACTGCAATTAAGTAGGGCTGTTGAATATAATTTTTTATATTCGTTATCGTAAAACTTAATTGCTTTTTCATCACAAGCAGATTCAATATCTCTGCAAAGGAAAATATGCCAAAGCCATATTGCAGGATTAAACCAATAAACTGATAAAAGCAAGAAAGATAATGGCTTAATAAGGTAATCTTTTCGCTTAATATGTGACTTTTCGTGTTCTATAATAAACTGCAAATCACTTTCTTTTACTCCAGACGGAATGTAAATTTTCGGTTTTATTAAACCTAAAATAAATGGTGTTTCTATATTATCGCAATAATAAATATTGTTATTGTAGTGTACTGATATTGAAACTTTAATTTTCAACACTATGTAAGAAATCACACAATAAAGCACCATAAGAGCTAAACCGATAAGCCATATGTAAGAAGCAACACCAACTATCACCTGTAATGGATTGGCACTGTAACTCGGGTCAGGGGTAAAAGAATTTGTAATAACAGGATTTACTAAACCATTCACAACATCCACGCCTGTGTCAATTTGCGGATTTGCAGATGATGTTATATTTGTTGGAATTGTTTCTGTTGTTGGTATAAGGCTAAAAACACTCTTAAAACTAAAAGGCAAACAAAGTCTTAAAGCAACTATTCCCCATAAAAAACAATTAACCCATTTAGGAACTTTTTTAAGTAACGGCCGTAAAAGTGTAAATGCTAATATTACCCACGTGGCGGTAATACTCATATTTACAATAGTTAAAAATAATGCACTCATATTCAACTCCCCTTTACTTTATAATTACACTATTATAAAATTCTAAATATTCTTTTTCAGTGCAGTCGTTATCATCATCAGAAACCTCTGTGAAAATCTCAAAAACCTCTCCCTTTTCAGTTTCAAATCCGATTTTCACGATAATAACGCCTTCTTTAAATTCAACAAAAACAAATTCGTTCTTCACGTCATATTTTTGTGTTTCACCTAAGCTCTCGCTCCATTTTACGTTCTCTGCCTCTGATTTTTTGTAATCATCTTTTGCTTCATCATACAATTCATTAAACGTTTTCTGAGACTTTGAAATCTGTGCAATCTGCTTATTGTGTGAGTTTTTGGTTGCAACACCTTCATCAAAAGACCATATGCTACCGAGTGAAACTATAAAGGAATCATCACAAATATTAACGCTGCCTGAAACGCCACTGTTCATATCGTGCAAATCTACTATTTCTGAAATGGAAGTAGTAGTCACGTTAAAATGCTCTTTTGCTTTAGCGAGGCATTTTCCGGTTTGCATTTTCAAGTAAACTGTAGCATCATTTTTTCTCAAGAAAATACATCTTAAATTTTCATTTTGTGTATATTCATCTGACAACTCCCAATATTCAGAAACCATATATCCACCGTTCTCGTCTGATAAAGAAAGCTTAATTGGCAAATGGTTACTTTTTGAAAGTGCTAATTCACCGTTTATATCAGAAACATAATACTCCTGACATAAAACCCACATATAAAACGTTGTTTTATTCTCTGTTTTTTCTATATTCACAATATCATAATCCATACAAGAAAAAACATTATCGGCATTACTGTTCACATTTCTTTTTTCAATTTCTCTGAGAATAATATTTTGTTGTTCTTGGGGTATTTCGTAATCCACTTTTGTGCTTTGGTAAGCAATCTCACCCATATTTACCGTCATTGAAATCTTAGAATTGCTTCTACCTTCAAGCCACGACTTTTTTACTTTCACAACAAACTTTTTATCTTTTTCTACTGAAACAATCTCTCCCTCGCATTGACTGCTGTCTCCGGTTACATCATAAAAGCTTACCTTATCGCGTTGTTTCATAAAATATTCTTTACCGTTTTCGCCATTTTTGTAAAGAGAAATTACAATTCCTTCATCTGATAAATTCGAATATGAAACACTTAACGTGAGAAGCACCTCATCACTTTCAGGAAAACTTTCAACAGAATCCAGATAAATTTGCGCTCCTCCTGTTGCGGCTAAAGGTCCATTAAGGAAAGGTGTGTTTTTCTTTCCATCTTCGGGTATATATTGAACTATGTTACCGGCTACAAAATACATATTAACAGGTGTATAGTCACTGTAAATTACATCGTATCCTTTTTCGTTTATTATATTTTCAATTTTTTTATAATGCGGATTTGTTGCGAAACAAACGGTAAAAACAATTGAAAAAATCAAAGAAATCACGACAATCAGCAATGCAGGTTTTTTATATTTTAAAACTGAATTTATACGCTCCTTGACTCCTACTTCACCAAAAGCAACAGGACACGCCATAACAGTTCTTTTTGTGTTACTGCAATTAAGTAACGCTGTTGAATATTGCTTTTTTAAATCGTCGTCATACTCTTTAATTACTTTTTCGTCGCAGGCGGCTTCTATATCTCTGCAAAGCAAAATATACCAGAGCCATATTGCAGGATTAAACCAATAAATTGCTAAAACAAGAAAAGAAAATGGTTTTACAGCATAATCTTTTCTCTTAATATGTGAATTCTCGTGTTGTAAAACAAATTTTAAATCCTCCCCGCTTAAACCTGAGGGAATATAAATTTTAGGTTTTATGACGCCTAAAATAAATGGTGTTTTAATATTATCGCAAACTCTTACGTTCTTTTTATCTTCCGTCTTAACAGAGGGTAAAACTTTAATTTTCAGATATAGGAAGGACACAAAGCTATATAAAAACATTAAAAGAATACCTGTAATCCAGATTAGCGTCAAAATATTAAGCGGTGTTTCTAAAGAATTTGCTGAGTACATTGATGAAAATGAAACCGAGTCATTTATAACAGGATTTATTGTTTCGTTAATTATTTCAATTCCTGAATCAATCTGAGGATTTAAAGAAACTGCAATGTCATTTGGTATTGTTTCTTTTGACGGAATAAGACTGAACACACTTTCAAAACTGAAAGGCAAACAAAGTCTTAAGCCAACTACGCCCCAAAGGCAACAATTAATCCATTTCGGGAATTTTTTCAATATAGGTCGCAGCAATACAAGTGCCAGAACTACCCAGGTTGCCACAATGCTTATATTGACAAAGTATAAAAATACTGCACTCATAACATCTACCCCAGACTATAATTTTTCAATCATCTTTTTGATTTCGTCTACCTCTTTTTCGCTTAAGTTTTTTCTTTTGGTAAACGCAGCAATAAAAGCAGGCAAGGAACCTTTGAATGTTTCTTCTACAAACTGCTCACTCTGAATAGAATAAAATTCATCCTTAGAAATAAGCGAGGTAACAATACTATCTTCAGTCTTAAAAATGCCTTTTTCACAAAGTTTCTTTAAAACTGTGTAAGTAGTTGTTCTTTTCCATTCCAATTCATTCTGACAAGCAGCAACCAATTCTTTTGTGGTGATTGGTTCATTTGACCAGATAATATCTGCAAAACGTGCTTCTACAAGACCTAATTTTATTTCCATAAAACCACCCTTTCTTTTTGTCTATCGTCTATAGACTAATATTAGTCTATCACCAATAGACAGATTTGTCAAGAAAAAAATCCGCAAATTTCTAAATTTGCGGATTTTTAGGCTTTACATTTACTGAATAATATGTGTAATACACTACAAAACCGGGTTTTGCACCATTCGGTTTTTTTATGTTTTTTACGTCTGTGTAATCTATTGTCGCTATTGTTGAATCTTTAAGAGAACTGTAATATGCGGCAATTTCTGCTGCCTCTACAATTGCATCGTCAGGCACTTCCTTGCCGTCAGAAATTAACAGCACGTGAGAGCCGGGTGCTTTTTGTGAGTGCAACCAAATATCGCCCTTTCTGCCTGTTTTAAAGGTTAATTTATCGTTACAGGTATTATTTCTGCCGACAAGTACAGTAAGACCTTGCGACGTTTTGAATTCTAATGGTGGCAATGCCGCTTTTTTCATTTGCTTTTTACCGTTATTTTTCTTCTTTAAAAAGCCTTGCAAAGCCAACTCTTCTTTTATTTCATTAAACTCTCTTTCAAGTGATGAACGAAGAAACAAATCTTTAACGCTTTCTAAATATTGAAGCTCACTTTCGCCCTCTTCTAAAAGCTTTATAAGCATATTTTCAGCAGTACACGCTTTTTTATATTCTTTATAATACCGCTGTGCGTTCTGAGTTGGTGTCAATGACGGGTCTGCTTCAATTTTCATAAGTGCATTATTATCGTAGTAATTATACACATCGTAAACGCTATCGCCTTTTTTAAGCATATATTGTGAAGCAGTTATGAGCTCTGCCTTAATTTTAATTTCTTCTCTGTCGGCACATTTTTTTAGTTCTTCGCGTCGGTTATTTATTTTTCTTACTGTTCTTTCTATTAAGCTGTCAAGCTGTTTAAAAAGCTCAGATGCTTTTGAACGTGTACGATTTACTCTGTCCTTCTCAGAATAGAATCCGTCGAGCAACTCGCTTAACGTATTTTTCTTAATGCTTTTGTAATCACTACCATATTGCAAAACAGGCAAAAATGAAAACTCGAGTGGTTTTTCGGTTTTATCAAGTATCAGAGTCGGTTCTATCATGTTTGCGTTAAGCATAACCTTGAACTTTGCAAGTACTTCTGACAATTTTTGCTTTTCTTCGGATGTCAGCTCCCCTACAAATTTATCTTCATCGGTAACCCTTATTGCAATTTCTCGTGATAATAGCGGTGAAACGCCCTGAAGAATTTTTAAAATTGCAGATGAAAGCTTCACGTTAGGCATATTAAATATCAAATCGGCGATTACAGATTCTTTTTCTTTTCTTATATCTAACTTATTCTGTTCGGGTGGCAACTTATAAATCGCACCGGGCAAAACAAGACGATATGAAGATTTTTCTGCATCTACCCTTTTAATTGCATCTATAACCTTGTTTTCTTCGCTTATTAAAATAATATTGCTGTGTTGTGCCATTATTTCGACAGCTAAAGTTAATTTAACTTTGTCTCCGATTTCATTAGTAGCATCAAATTTAAAAAGCACGACTCTGTCAAGCCCGTACTGTTCAATTTCTGTAAGAGTTGCACCAACTAATTTTTTTCTTAAAAGCATACAAAGCATCGGCGGAGTCTGCGGATTTTCAGGTGCATTTTCTATTATATGGAAGC
This sequence comes from Acutalibacteraceae bacterium, assembly GCA_045646485.1. Classification (GTDB taxonomy): domain Bacteria; phylum Bacillota; class Clostridia; order Oscillospirales; family Acutalibacteraceae; genus DTU089. The sequence goes on along the minus strand of JAZRKU010000042.1, from coordinate 18,192 downwards.
GAGGAGCATTCGCGTCGGCAGTCATAAACAATTTAAAATTACCTTGTCTTGAACGCATTATTAACACCAACTCATTTTTTGTGGGTTGGTGTACTTTATCTACCTTTGAACCTATTAAATTTTCGGAAATTTCATTTACTAAAAAATTTATAAAAATTCCGTCAAGTGCCATAATATACCTTTCCGAAGGCTCGAACGCCTTATTTACAAGTAATAATATTTTTTTGATTTGCTTTTATGAACTCGATATCTTTAAATTCTTTTTCCAACTTTTCTTTTAATGTGTCAATAACTACAATTTCAGTTTCGAAATGACCGCAGGCAAAAATTGAAATATTGCAAAAAGAAGCGTCAAGAAACTCGTGATATTTTGCTTCACCCGTCAATAATGCATCTGCACCGATTTCTTTCGCCAAGCTGAAAAGATCGCCACCTGAACCGCTGCAAAATGCAACTTTTTTAATATTGTTACCCGTACTGTTATATAAAACATTACAGTTTAATTTTTCTTTTAAAAGAGAAACAAAATCTTCTTCTGACATTCCGGGAACGTCGCCGATTTTCAAAAACTCATCCTCAGAAGCAGTTACATTTTTGATTCCTACCACATTTGCAAGGCAATCGTTTACGCCGTCATCTGCTATATCTAAATTTGTGTGACAGCTTATAAATGCTACGCCCGAAGAAACAGCTTTATAAAGCAAAGTATTTGCTGTGACGCTTTTAACTGCATCAAATATGAGCGGATGATGTGTAATAACCAAATCTGCATTATTTTTAATCGCTTCGTCTATTACTTCGCCTGTAACGTCAAGAGAAATCAAAGCTTTTTTCACTGTTTTATTTTCATCACCAACAAGAAGTCCTGTGTTATCCCACGGCGCGGCAGAAGAAAATGGTGCAACTGTATTTAAGTATGAAAGCACATCTTTAACTGTTGACATTTGCCACAGCCTCCTTCTTATTTTTTGGTTTTCTCAAATCAAATCTTATAATTGCAATAATTAAAGAACTCATCACAAATATTTCGGTAATAATTCCTGCAACCGAACCGTTTAAAATATTGTAAATCAACCAGCACGGTGAGTTAGGGAACGTTAAAAATCTTATTTTCTTTTCGCTTTGCAGCCAATTACTTACAGTAGTTAAAAGCATTGCTATAAGCGGTAAAACTGAATACCATTTATCCCACGTTGCAATACACGCAACAGTGTAAATAATCATAAATACCGCTACCCAGATTTTGCTTTTCGCCCATTTTTTGGTGTTATTCATAAACACAAGTGAACGGAGTCCTGCAAAAAAATTCATTATGGCACCTGTGTAGGCACCGAGTAAAATAAAATGAACTGTGAAAAGTGATGCAGAAATTACTGTACATAACAAAATATTTTTTCTTTTATTTTGTTGGTAAGCAATTATTGTGAGTGCTGTGCCTCCAAAGCCGATTATTTGTGCTATCAAATTTAATTTATCCATAAATAAAACCTTTTAAATCGTTAATTAAAACTTCTAATTCCTCAAGTTTTTTATTATCTTCATTCTTATTTTTCAGAGCGTTGTATTTTTTCTCAATTCTGTTCAACTGATTTTTCAAATGCACCTTTGCTTCGTCTGTTTTGGGTAACTTGCCGATAAAGCAATCACTTAAAGAGAACGGCTTTATTTCGCCTGTGTAATACGCATCAAAAGCTATGTAATATCTTCTGCCTTCGCTTACTGCTAATTCACGATTAATTTCAAAACCGTTTGAATATAAGTATTCTCTCAAATCCTCCGCCTTGCTTTGCGGTTGAAAAATAAAATGATATTTTTTACTTTTAACCCACGGACATTCTTTCAGTTTTTCTGAGATGAGCGTACCACCCATACCTGCAAAAACAATTTCTGAAACCTCTTCAGGGTTAATCTCTCTGAGGCCATCTGAAAGACGCAACTCAACACTGTTTTCAAGATTATATTTAATTACAGTATCTTTTGCGTTTTCTAAAGGGCTTTTTCTGACATCTGCGGCAATAGCAAAAGGAACCTTTTTATTTAAAATTAAAAATGCCGGTAAGTAGGCGTGGTCTGTGCCAATATCAACAATATTGCCGCCACCTACTACAAGTGAAGCGGTAACGGCAAGTCTTGGTGTAAGATTTAAATTACTCATTATTTGTTATCTGCAAGAAAAGCATTGATTTTTGAAACGAGCTCATCTGCATTAACGCCGTGAACCATACAAGCCTGAGCTACTGTTTCGCTACGAGCAGATGGGCAACCGAGACAATGCATACCCATTTCTAAAAAGAATGGTGCTGTTTCAGGTGCAGAATCAAGAATTGTACCGATAACTGTATCTTTTGTAATTTGCATTTTTAAACGCTCCTTAAATTTAAATTCCACGAGTTAGTATAACATAATAAAACAAAAAAATAAATATATTTTATGAAACTTTTTACTAAATTTTAATACTGTAATTCTACACATTTACAGTTGTAATATTTTACCGCAAATGTTATAATTTTATTGTATATGCCAAGGAGGTATTTCTAATGTTACAAAAAGATTTTAAACCGACGTTAAGATTTATGGTTGTAAGTGACGTTCACTACAAGGATGAAGAATGCATTGAAGAAAAAAGAATGAAACGAGGCATTGAGCTCGCATACGAAATCGCAGAAAGCTCAGAAACCTATAAAAAGCTTGATGCAATTTACGTTGTTGGTGACTTTGCAAACAGCGGTACAGAAACACAGATGAAAAAATTCAAGAAAACTCTTGATGATAATAAAAAACCTGAAACTCAATATTGTCTTACACTTGCAAGTCACGAATTCAACAGAGATAACGGTGGCGAAGAAGCAGCTTTAAAGAGATTCACTGAAATTTTTGATTTACCACACGACGACCACAGAATTATAAATGGGTTTCACTTCATAAGTCTTACAACTACAAATGGTTGTGATTTCAATGATGAAAAAAGAGATTACGCAAGAAGAGAATTGAAAAAAGCGCGTGAAGATGCTCCGACAAAGCCGATTTTCTTCTTCCAGCACCCACATATTACAGATACTGTTTCCGGTAGTATTTATTGGGGTGATGAATCACTCTACCCGATTCTTATGAATTACCCTCAGGTATTTGATTTTTCCGGTCACTCACACGTGCCTGTTAACGACCCTCGTTCAATTTACCAAAAGCACTTTACAGCACTTGGTACAGGCTCTCTCAGTTACTTTGAGCTTGATGAGTTCGACAAATATTACGGAACTGTTCCGCCACAGGACAATAACTGTGCACAAATGTTGATAGTTGAAGCGGATGATGACGGAAGAGTAAGAATTTACCCTTATGACATTCTCACGGAAAACTTCTTCCCTCTTGTTTGGGAGGTTGACTCACCTTGCGACCCCGACTCTTTTAAGTATACAGATGCTATACGTTACAAAAACTCTAAAGCACCTTATTTTCCGGATGATTTCAAGGCAGAGTTTTCAGACATTACAGAAAAACAATTCACTCTCACATTCACACAAGCAAAGCCTTCTGATGAATATTATGTCAACGACTACATAATTACAGTGAAAGAAGCGGCGACGGATTTAATTGTTAAAAGAATTGGTCTCTGGTCTGAATATTATTTCTATAATATGCCTGAAAAGCTTTCTGTTACAGTTGATGATTTGAAACCTGACACCAAATACACTGTAATTATTAAAGCAAACAATTTCTTTGAAAGCAGCACTACATATAAACCATTAAACGTTGAAACAAAATAATCAAGGAGTTAATTATGGATAAAATTTTCACCGACAATTTACGATTTATTGACGAGCACGGCAGAGAAAGAATTTTCAGCGGCATGAACGTTTGTGACAAATCACGCTTTGAGGAAACAGATGATTATTGTCACAACCCTGAAACCTTCCCTTTTGAAGAGTTTAAAGCACGAGGCTTTAATATGATAAGACTCGGCTTTACCTGGGATAAAATGGAGCCAAAGCCTGAAAACTATAACGAAAAGTTGATTGCGACACTTAATAAATTTATGGACAAGTGTGCAGAAAATGATATTTACGTTTATCTTGACGGACACCAGGATTTATATTCAGGTGGCCACCCGGGTGGCGGTGATGGTGCACCTGCTTGGGCAACAATGTTTGACCAATACAAACCGAGAGAGCCATTTGCTGTGTGGGCAGAGGGTTATTTCTGGGGTAAGGCTTGTCACAGAGCTTTTGATAATTTCTGGGCAAATAAAAAGTACAATGGTAAGGGGCTTCAGGATTACCACGCAAATATGTGGAGATATGTAGCAAGTAAATTAGGTGACCACACTGCATTATTTGGTTTTGATTTTTTAAACGAGCCCTTCCCCGGTGCTGATGGTGGAAAAATATTTAAAAAACTTATTGGTAGTGTTGTAAAAACTTCTATTTTTGATAAGCGAGTTAAACTCACAGAAATGGCAAAGGAAGCTTTAGGCAAAGACAAGCCTAAAGCGCTTGACCAATTTGAAGCAGAAGTAATGACAGAAATTGTAAAGCCCTGTAGTGAGCTTGTCAAAAAATTTGACGAAGAAAAATACTCCCCCTACCTTTGTAAAATGGCAGAAGCAGTAAGAGAAGTTACAGATAATGGTATATTATTTGTTGATAACAACTACTACTCAAATATGGGTATTCCTTGTTGCAACACACCAATCACGGTTAACGGCAAACGCGAAGAAAAACAATGCTTCGGACCACACGCTTACGACTTAATGGTTGACACCCCTGCTTATAAATATGCAAACAACTCTCGTGTTGGTATGATTTTTGACGAGCACAGAAACACCCAGGTAAGACTTAACGTGCCTTGCCTTGTTGGTGAATGGGGCTCTTGTGCTGAGGGTGACGGTTGGTACCCGCATATAAGATTTTTACAGGACAAATTTGATTCTTATAAATGGAGTAACACTTATTGGTGCTATTTCGATAACATCTTGCAGGAAGATTTTATAAAGCTTCTTACAAGACCTTACCCGAAAGCAGTTACAGGCTTTATTAATGAATATAAATACGACTATGTAAATGGTACTTTTACTCTTAAATACACACAAGACAAAGAATTCAAAGTGCCTAATGTTGTTTATATTCCATCTGATGCTAAAAAGATTCTTGTTGATGGCGTTGAAGCCAAAAACGTTAAAATTATTAAGCACAACGGTAATATTGGCAGTGACGTAATTTTTGACACCAAAACTGGTGAGCATACGGTTGAGATTAAATTATAAATTTTTCGAAAACCAAAAACAGGAAACAGAGAATAAAAACTCTGTTTCCTGTTTTAGTTCATATTATGAATTAATTAATTTTAAAACACCAGAAAATTTGAAACAAAAGTAAATGCAAATCCACCCTATCATTCTAACCACCTTTATTCAAGGCTAAGTTCACAACGCTTGAGAAATCCTCGATTGAAATTTGCTCATCCATATTTACGTCGGCTGCTATATTATAGCACCCCTCTAAATCTTTGAAGTTGTTCATTGTCAATTCAATATCCATTAAATCAAAAACATCAACAACACTATCACCATTTACATCACCCTGAACTATTATCGTGTAGATTTTAACACTACCATCTGATTCAGTGAAAACTACCTGTGTACCTGTGCCATATAAACTAAATTTATCATTAGAATACGATGGCGTTATTGTGTAATCAACATCACTTTGAATTGCAACAATATTAAAAATATTTTTACAATAGCTTTCTTGTGTATAAATGAGATTTTTTTCGTAATCTATGAAACTATCATTCATAGCGAAGGCTTCGTACAATTTATTCTGACAAGTACCGCTTGTTACGTTAACAACTGAGTCGCCATCAACGCTTGTCATTTCACAATAATAATATTGATATTGATTGTAATCTTCGGGGTTAAAGATTTTGTCTGTTGCACCGTTAATTGCAACAGCATTTTTTTTTGTACCGTTGTACCCATACCATTGGTAAGTTCTGTTAAACCCACGGGCATCAAACTCTAACGGCTTATAAGACCACTCGTCCCAGATAGGTTCTATATCTTCTCTTATTGAAGTTTCTTGTGTAATTTCAATAAATTCAATTTCATTTTCTTTTGCCCATTCTTCTGCGTAAGTACCTTTTGTTCCGTAAACACAATAAGTTTTCAAATCCGGATATGTTGTAAAATTTTCTGCCGAAAGTGCATATTGCAATGTTGATGGTAACAATAATTCAATAGTTACAGGTAAATAATAATCACAATAATAAGTACCCCTTTCACCCGTAACAGGTAAATGATGTAAATATTTTACGTTTGACAATTCTAAAATCTTTATGGCAGTATTTTGGAAGAACCCTTCACCTATCGTCTCCATATTTGGCAAATCCAACCTCATCAAAAAACTATTTTTAAACATATATTGTGTACTTTTGGCCGAATCCAAAGTACACACTTCTGAGCTCGAAGCAAATGTTTCCATAAAATTGGCTTTTGGAGCATAAAAATTTCTTAACGGAGAACAAGCTGTTTTATTATAATAGCCATAAGCATTAAATGCCTCATATCCGATCCTTTCACATTCTGGAAGATAAACCGCTCTAAGCGAAGCACATTGGTTAAAAGCGGAATTTTCAATCGACTTAACTTTAGGAAAATCAGCTGCTATCAGGCTAGTGAGATAGCAAGCAGATTTAAAAATGTACTCACAATTTGGAAAAAAGACCTCTCGTAATTTTTTCGCTCCCGTCAGTGCCTGATAACCTAAAACTTTTATATTGTTCCCCCAGATGTATTTCAAATCTTCACAACCATTAAAAGGTTGTCTTTGTTCATCATCTACCGACACTCTATCGTAACAATCATAAGTTTTACCTAAATACTCTACAGTATCAGGAAGTGTTACTGACTTCAGAATTCCACTTCTAAAAGCTCCATATTGAATTTCAAGCACGGTTATTCCGTTTACTTTATCAGGTATTTTTAAACACTCGATATCACCGGAATAATAGCTTATCATTCCATCTTCTGTAATTTCAAACATATCATCTGTTCCAAGAATATTGGAAACAAAGTCTTTAGTGACACAATTACTTTGTTCGTTACTTTTATACGCAACAGCTCTGATACGAATTTCGGTGTTTTCAAACTCGATGGGTGTTGTATATAAAGTTCCGTTACTCTTTGCCGGATAGGTGCCATCTGTTGTGTAGTATATTTGTGCACCATCTTCAGCATAAAGTTCAAGTGAAACAGGTCCGTCATATTTAAACTCATTATGACTAAAGATGGGTTCTTTAATCGTATCTAATCCAAACAGTTTTAGTGCATTTATATTTCCGCTTCCGTAATAGTCATCGCGATATTTTTCAAACGTGCCATCACCACTGCATTTTAAAATTCTAATTCTTTCTGAAAAAGAGTTTTTAGTGTGTGTTGCGCAATACATAGCATACACAGATGCCATAAACGGTGAAGAAAAAGACGTACCGCTCGTATACTTCACTACATTATCAAGGGTGATAAGCGGAACATCTTCTCCCGGAGCAAAAACGTTGACAAACTTACCCTTCACCGAAAAATCTGATGGTTCATTAAACATATCGTGAGAACCAACTACAACAGTATATTCTGACATATTTAAAGCACTTGCGGCACCACGCTCTATATCTGTATTCTGATTACCTGCCGAAGCAAAAATTGCACATTCATTGTCATAAGCATATTTAATTACTTCTTTAAAATAATTATCTGCTCCAAAAGCAGTAAAACTACAATTTATTACATCCACACCATCTTTTACGGCTCTTAAAATACCTAATGACGCCATAGTGATACTGCTAAAAGTGCCATCCTCTTTTATTATTCGATAATTTGCAACTTTAACGTTATCTGTAGTACAATTCAGAATCATACTTGTAACCATAGTTCCGTGACCGTTGTAATCCTGTTCAGAGTTTTCGTCATATTCTCTGGTATTATTGTAATTTGTTTTTATTATTCTGTCACTAAAATAATTATTGTTAAAATCATAGCCGGTATCTATAACAGCTACAACTATTTCAGGTAATTCATCATCTTTATACCTTTCTAAAACTGCATCTATCCCCGTACTGCTTAAATACCAACCATTTTTATAATCTTCGTAAGTAAGCTCCGCAGGAGTCTCTTCTTCAGGTTCTTCGGTTACTGTTTCTAAGGCGTTATATGAAACATCATAATAAACAGAAATTATTTTTTCATCTTTACTATATTGTTCATATGCATAATTAGTATCATCTTCATTTTCAAATTGAACTACAAAGAAGTTAGAAAAACCATTAACTACGTCAACTGCATTGTATGTATTAATTTCTTCGTTTGACTGAACAATTAACCTACTACAAAAATTAATTTCTGTTTCTTCACCTAAAAGCTCCTCAGTTTCTTTGGCAACTGAAACTTCAGGGGTAATAAATTCAGAATCTTCATAGTCGTTTACCATTTCGGTTAATTCTTCACAAAAGCCTTCAATATCATCTTTGCTTGTAGTATCTTCAACTGCATAAACCGAGATATTAAATATTGAAAGAATTAAAGTGAAACTTAATGCTAAACTAATAATTTTCTTCATTACAATCACCTCGTTTTTATATTAGAAAAAAGAAAAGGCGATTTCAATATTTATTACATTTTGCAAGAATATTTTGTAAAAACGCAAACGAGAGTGCGAACGCACTCTCGTTTTAATTTACCCTCTCATAACCATAACGGTCAAAACAAACATTTTATCCTCTTCAATATACTCCCAAGAGAAATCGCCGTTGTATTTACTTAAGGCATTTTTCATACTCTTTAAACCTAAACCATGCATCGTTTTATTTTCTTTAGTGGTTTTTAAAGTATTATCTTCAACATTCGGTTTTTTATCGCAACTATTTTTTATGACTATTATGTCAAAATTATTTTTATAATCTGTCTTAAGTTCAATTTTCTTTTCCGGTGTATTTACTGCTGATTCCAAAGCATTATCAAGTGCATTACCTAAAACTGTTACTAAATCATATATCTCAATGCTTTTTAAATTTGACAATCTAACATCATATTTAAAATCAATCTTCTTTATTTCGCACTCGGTTATGTATTTATTAAGTATCACGTCAAGGTTATGATTTCCGCTTGATACAACTCTGTTGTATTCATTCAAATCGTCTGTCATTTGCTCTAAATATTTAATTATTTCTTCATTTTCAGTCAGGTTTCTTATCGCTGACAAATGTTTCTTTGTGTCGTGCGCATATACTTTTAAATTCTGATTTTGGTGTTCTAAAATATCTAAATATGTTTCATTAATTTTGTTAACCTTCTGCTCTGTTTCAAGTTCTTTGATTTTATTTTCATTTTCAATAAGTTTTTGATAATAAAGGAAAAGCAGAACACAAGTTATTATAAATAAAAGTGCAATAGAAACAATAACTATTTTATATGGAAGAGAAAGTTTTATCTCTAATGCAATATAAGTAAAAAATAAACTTGATATAATCGCCAAAACAGGAAAAGAATACAAAGGTACTAAATACTTATTGTTTAATTCGTTTATATTATCTCGTTTTATAAAAAAAGTAAAAATTTGAGAAGATATTAAATAGAAACATTTACTGATTACAGCTAACATAATAAAAATAAAAACATCACTTTTAAATGCATTTGTTGAAAACCCAAAAACACTTGAAAATAAAAATAGTGTAAATATTTCTGTAAAAAACATTAACACTAATAAAATCAAGGTTTGTAAAAGCGCTGATCTAATATTTATTTTAAATATTATAGTGGCAAACAAAAAATTCACCAAAAAAGAGACTATATAATTTACACTTTCTTTTCCTATAAATGTAAATACAAAAGAAGCAGGTATAAACAAGGTGCAACCTATTAAAAAAACTGTCAAAATATTAACATTCTTTTTGATATAGTTTTTAGAAAAATATATGTATGCTGTTAACATTTCAAAAATATAAAGAAAAAGATTAAACACAACCGACAACATATTTTACTCCTTGAAATAGTTCGTTTAATATGAATTATAATTTACTCTAAATCGTTTTTAATTATTTATTTTAAAAACATTTACCCTCTCATTATCATAACAGTTAAAATAAACATTTTACTTTCTTCGTTATATTCCCAAGAGAAATCACCGTTGTATTTACTTAAGGCATTTTTCATACTTTTCATTCCTAAGCCGTGGAAAGATTTATTCTGCTTTGTTGTTTTCAACATATTTTCTTCTTCAAACGGCTTTTTGTCGCAACTGTTTTTTATGACTATTACATCAAAATTATTTTTGTAATCTGTCTTAAGTTCAATTTTCTTTTCCGGTGTATTTACTGCTGATTCCAAAGCATTATCAAGTGCATTACCTAAAATTGTTACTAAATCATATATTTCAATGCTTTTTAAATTTGATAATCTCACATCATATTTAAAATCAATCTTCTTTATTTCGCACTCGGTTATATATTTATTAAGAATTACATCTAAATTGTGGTTACCGCTTGAAATAACTTTATTGTATTTATTCAATTCATCGCTCATCTGCTCTAAATAATTTATAATTTCTTCATTTTCAGTCAGATTTCTTATTGCTGTCAAATGTTTTTTGGTGTCGTGGGCATATACTCTCAAATTTTGGTTTTGGTGTTCTAAAATTTTTAAATACTTACTGTCAATTTCCTGATTTTGTCTAATCAGTCTAAGCTCTGCCATTTCGTGATAATTCCGTTCTAACTTTCGCTGTAAAAAGCATGCGGCTATTATTCCTGTAAACATTACAAAATTCGCTATTGAAAGTAACGGACTTGTAAAATCCTTGGTAAGCACAACAAATACTGTCTGTGCCATAAAAAGATTGGCACAAAAAATAACAGATAATAAATCCACTCTATTTTTAAACAAGAATTTATTTATAAAAGCAGATAAGATTTTCAATAGCAGGAAAAGCATTGTTTTGCTCATTATTATAAAAAGAATGTAGGCAGAGGTACTGCTTAATAATTCAACTACCGACGCTTCTCCTGAAACAAAACTGAATATTGAAAACGGTATATATTCAGAAACTGTTACACAGGAACAAAATACAAAACCTAAAAAAATGGAAAACCCCCAATTATGCTTATACAAAAACTTTGTAAGAGCACTCGAAAACAATGTAAGAAATATCGTATTTACTAAAGCATTATAGTCAAACAATAAATTAATTCCGCACATCACTAAATACGAAACAATAATTATAGTAAATTTTTTTAATTTTTTGCTACTTGGTTTTAAGCTTTCATAAAAATCAAACGCAATAACACCTTCAACTAATTGAAGAATTACATTTAATAAAACTCCCATAATTTATTTACCTCTCAGATAATTAAACCAATACTTATGAAACTCAACTTGTTTTCGTGTTGCTACAGAAATTCTCGTGTCATTCACATAAACCTCTGTGTACGAATACTTTGTTACATAATGCAAATTAATCAAAAAACTTTTATGAACTAAATAAAAAAATGTATGGGGTAATTTTTGATGTAAATCTTCAAGCTTTTCAGTTGTTTCATATTGAGTGTTTTTTGTAACAACTATAACTTTACGGTTTTCTCTTTTTATATAGCAAATATCATTGACTAAAATTTTAGTGTATTCCCCACAGTTTTTTAGATATATTTCTACACAAGAGTCGTTAAGGTATTCCATCGCCTTATCTAACCCTGAATAAAGTCTTGATTTTTCTAACGGTTTATTAAAGAAACGAAACACTCTTAAATCCATTGCGTCATCCTGAAACTGCTCGTAATTTGTTACAAAAAATATTATCACATTGCTGTTTCGTTTTTTTAATTCTTCTGCCAAGGATAATCCATCAACTTCTGCCATCTGAATATCAAGAAAAGCAAGATCAAAAACATCTTCACTTTGCATTACCCAACTTGAAACAGATGTTGAAACACTTTCGTAATTATACCCCTTTTCATTCATATATTCACTGACTGTCTCATTTAAAACTTCAAGTGAATTTTTATCATCGTCACAAAACAAAATACGCAAAACATCACCCCACTCAGCATTGATACAATAATAACATCTTGAAAAAACATAGTCAATTTAATAAAAGAAAATAAAAACAAATTTTACAAAATGCAAGATTTTTCTGTAAAAATGCAAGAGGTTAAGAAGTAGGAAACAGCACTTCGCTGTTATAATTCGGAACGCGTAGTTCGTAATTAAAGGAAACGCTTCGCGTTTGATTTTAATTAAAACTCAATAAAAACAAGTTCATCCTATCATTTTCAGTTAGTTTTAACACCGACTAAAAATGATAGGATGTTTTCATTTAAAAAACTTTCTTCTGTTTTTGTGTAATCTTAAAAATTCCGGGTCACTTGTCACATCACCCAGGAACACTGGTCTACATTCTATTCTCGGATATTTTTGTAAAAGATAATTGTATAATGATAAAGAAATTATCGCATTTTCTTTATATTCTAATGTTTTTGCAAGATGATACTCTTCAATTTCTTTTAAAACAGCGTCTGAAATATAAACTGGAAAACCTATTCTATTATACACACTATTTGTATCAGTTTCTCCATATTTATAATTATATTCACATCTACCACACTTTTTACATTTAAGTTGTTTTTTGTATCCATTAAATTCACCTATAGGACTTAATGTATAAACCGGTGTTAGCTGATAACCTAAGACAACGTCGTGTTTTCTTGTGTATATCGGTCTGAAATTCTCTTTTGCAACACCAAAACCAATCATATACTCCATCATTTCTTGTGAAACACCCGAGTCATAAGTATCTAACAAGTAATAATCTTTTTTAGAAAATCCACCTTTTGGATATTCATAATCTTTGTTTTGAATTACAGCATAACCACACTTTTCGCACAAACTGTAATAATCATTATACATATCAGAACCATATCCATAACAAAGCTGAACAAAGTTTAATTGATATGCAACTGCGTTGTCACAATTACCCCATTTTTTCTCAGCATAACTCGCCATAAAATTCCGCCTTTATTATTTCTTATAGCATAACAAAGCCTTAACTCAGCATTTTGTCAATTTCGCCATTTTTGCCATAAGTTTCTTTGTGCCAACATTGTCAAATGCTACTTCCAAGAGCATATCTCCACCCATAGATTTTGCACTGACGATAAGCCCTTTTCCGAAGGCTTTATGCTCTACGGTATCACCAACCTTAAAGTCGAGTGTAACGTTACTTGCTCCGGCAGTTTTGTTACCGATACCGCTGAAGCCTCTTGAATATTTCGGGTCCGGTGCAGATTTTGTCGGAATTGCGGTTGGTTTTGATTGCGATGTGTTTCGTGCAACAGTGGAACCACCACGAGAATAACTACCTCCACCATAAGACGAACCGCCATAAGTACTGCCAAATGAAGTGGCTGTTCTTTGTGGTTGATTAAATGGTGATTTTTCATCCATAAGCTCAGTTGGAATTTCTGTTAAAAATCTTGAAGGTCTGGTGAACGAGGTGTTACCAAAAATCATTCTTGAACGTGCATTTGTAAGATAAAGTTTTTCTTTGGCTCTTGTAATTCCAACGTAACAAAGTCTTGTTTCTTCTTCAACCTCGCTCGGGTCATACATAACCTGATTTCCCGGGAAAAGACCTTCTTCAATACCAACAATAAATACAACCGGAAATTCGAGTCCTTTTGCAGAGTGCAAAGTCATCATAACAACCGATTCGGAATCCTGATTGTAGTTATCTAAATCTGTCATTAAAGCAACTTCTTCCAAAAAGCCTGTAAGAGTACCGTCTTCGTTTTCTTCCATATATCGAAGTAAGTTTGCAAGAAGCTCCATTACGTTAGCTTTTCGTTCTTCGGCTGTTTCCTTGTCCAAATCCAAAGAAGACATATAACCTGTTTCGTTAATGACGTCGTCAAAAAACTCTGCCATTTCTTTTGTTTCAAGTGACAAAGTTAATTTATTGATGAGCGAAGTGAATTCAGTCAGCTTAGCACTTGCACGTGAAAGCATAGGATATTCTGAAGCATTTGAAATAACCTCAAAAAGAGTCATTCCTAAATTATCTGCAATTGATGCGGCATTATTTATTGTTGTATCACCAATACCTCGTTTAGGCTCGTTTATAATTCTTCTGAGTCTTACTGTATCTGACGGGTTAGCAATAACACTTAAGTACGCCAAAACATCTTTTATTTCTTTACGCTCATAGAATCTATGACCGCCGACAACCTTATATGGCACAGCATTATAAACAAGTGCACGTTCAATACTGCTCGACTGTGCATTAGTTCTGTAAAGAATTGCAAAATCTGAAAGTTTTCTGCCTAAAGCTACGGCATTTAATATTTCATCGGCTACAAAACGACCTTCGTCACGCTCATCGTTTAAAATTCTGACAGCAATTTTGTCGCCCCCCTCTTTTTCTGTCCAAAGGGTTTTGCCTTTTCTGCCCTGGTTATTTTTTATAACGGCATTTGCCGCATCAAGAATAACGGAGGTTGAACGGTAATTCTGCTCAAGACGGATAACCTTAGTGTCTTCATATTGGTTTTCAAATGACAAAATATTTTCAATTGTAGCACCACGGAATTTATATATACTCTGGTCATCGTCACCTACTACACAAATGTTTTTGTAGCCACCTGCAAGTAACGAAGTGAGCATATATTGTGCCTGGTTTGTATCCTGATATTCGTCAACCATTACGTAACGGAAACGATTCTGATAATAAGAAAGCACGTCCGGATTATTTTTAAGCAGCTTAACGGTATTGACGATAATATCATCAAAATCCATTGCATCTGCATTCTGAAGCATTGATTCATATTTTTCAAAAGCCTGACCGATATGCTTTTTGTTCATATCGTACCCTGCACTTTCGATATAATCCTGTGGTGTCATCAAAGAATCTTTCGCTTTGCTTATTTCAGAAAGAACAAATTTTACAGGTAATCTTTTCTCATCTAAATCAAGTATTCTGAGAACCTCTTTCATAACTCTTTTTGAGTCATCGGTGTCATAAATTGTAAAATGCTTTGAGAAACCGATTCTGTCACAGTCTCTTCTTAAAATTCTGACACAGCAAGAGTGGAACGTACTCGCCCAGATATCATTACCATCTTCACCAAGCATTGTAACAAGTCGTTCTTTTAATTCGTTTGCCGCTTTATTAGTGAAAGTAATGGCAAGAATCTGCCAAGGTTTCGGAGCATCTACTGAAAGAAGCGGTTTCAAATTAAATGACGGCTCACCGCCGTTTTCTATTAAACCCTCTAACTCACGGCAATCCTCTTCTGTAGGGATTCTGTATGTAAAATCAGATTCATATGCATTGCCGTATTTAATCATATAAGCAATTCTGTTTACAAGAACGGTTGTTTTACCGCTACCTGCACCGGCAAGAATCAACGTTGCTCCGTTTATATTAAAAACCGCTCTTTTCTGAACGTCGTTCATTCTTGAAAATTCTTTTAATATGAGTTGTCTTCTTAAATCTGTAAATTCCATATATCTTCCACTTTCTTTTAATTGTTATTTAATACTATTCTTTCAATTTCTATATCAGTTTTATAAACTAATTTTGCTATTTTGACTTCTTCTGAGTTTTTTATGGTTTTTACTTTGGGGATAATAATATTTATAGTTGATTTTTTATTTTCTTTTATTAATTTCAGAAGCTTTTTAGGTTTTTTGAAGTTTTTCAGCTCTGAAAAAATTGCAACGTTATTTCTCAGAACTTCTTCAACGTCAACAGAATATGAAGCTTTGTCTGTTTTAAAAAGGCTAAAGGAACAAATCTCTAAAAATTCTTCCTCAAGCCTTTTTTGTAATATAAAAATATCTTCTCTTTCTATCGGGGAAATAAATTCACCTAATAAACTGTTGTAGATTTCCTCTTGAAATGAATTGAAATCTATTTTTTCTTTGCTTATAGGTTGGTTATTAAGTATTTTGCAAAACATCTCGTAATTTAAAGACGATAAATTTTTTAACATCTCAAAATAATTTAATGTTTTTATTAAAATCACCTTTCAAAAAGCGAATTACCGTTACAATCAATAGCAACGGTTAACGGAAAATCTTTTATGGTAAGACGTTTTATTGATTCACAGCCCAATTCCTCAAAAGCGACAACCTCACACTCAGTTACCGCACCTGAATAAAGTGCCCCTGCACCACCTACTGCTGCAAAATAAACCGCCTTGTTTTTTACCATTGCAGAAACAACCTCTTTGCTTCTTCCGCCTTTACCAATCATCGCTTTAAGACCTTTACTCAAAAGAAGCGGTGCAAATTTGTCCATCCTTGAAGAGGTTGTAGGACCAATACTTCCAATTGCAAGGTCGTTTTTTGCAGGTGTTGGCCCTGCGTAATAAATAATTGAATTCTGAAGTTCAAAGGGTAAGGATTTATTTTCATCTAAAAGTGTAACTATTTTTTTGTGAGCCGCATCACGTGCGGTGTAAATAGTTCCGCTTAAATAAACCCTGTCACCTTTTTTTAATTCTTCTGCCCATTCATTTATATTGCTTGTGTTAAGATAATATTCTTTCATATTATTCGTCACTTACCGGTTTTGCTTTAATTTTTATTTTTGCTTTGTGTTCCTGGTCGTTATTAGAAAATGACTCTTTCATATTTTCTAACTCTTGTTCTGCTTCTATAAGACTCATTTCAATATCGTTGACAACATCGTCATAAATTTCAGATTGCTCTGTAGTAACCGAACTCTGAATTCTTACAGGTGTTTCTAACGTATTTGAAATAAGTGCCTGAGCAGTTTTGCTCATATTGCCTGTGAGAACGTTAATTCTCATTTCCATCTCGCCGACAGCCTTTGTGAAGCTACTTGCAATTTCTGCAATACCACCCGAAAGCTCATCTATTTTTAAAGCTGTGTCGCCAATAGCATCATAAACGTCTTTTCTTACAAGCTCTGCCTTTTCTTCGGCTTCTTTCACAAGTTCATCTGAACGAAGTCTTGCATCAAGCATTGCAGCACCAACTTGTTGTTCCATTGCTTTTAATTTTTCACATTCTGTTTTTAATTTAAAGTTTTCCGCTTTAAGAATTTCAGCATCCTCTTCACTTAAAACAGATTTATTTTTAATTTCGTTGAGTTCATTATTAAGTTTTAATATTTCAATAGCTTGCTTTTCTTTTTCTGATTCAGCTGAAGTTATTTTTTCTTTTAAATCCTCAACCTTCTTAACCATATCATTACTTTTTTCTGAGAATGAAACAACCTCTTCTTCAAGTTTTTCTAATTTTTCTTTTTTCTCTTCAACTTCAACCTTTAAATTGTTGTTAACCTCAGTCAATTCTTTACACTTGCTTTCAAGCTCCTCTTTCTCTGAAATGAGACGATTAATATAGGTCATAACCTCTTCTTTGTTGTAACCACCAAATGCTTTTGTTTTAAAAATTACATCGTTTGCCATAAGACAACCCCCATTCCGAAATATTTTAACATAATGCATAGGAAAATGCAATGATATTTTTGTTGTTATAATAATTATTAAGCGCTTTTTCAATTCTCAAAGTTTTGCTTTTTGATTATTATAAAAAACAAGTTCTAACATTTCAGATTACGAAAAACTTTAAATGATAGAATCGGTTTCTTATTATTATGGTAGGGGCTAAGCTTTGCTTGCCCGTAGTATTGCGAAAATCTTTTGTTACAACAATTCAATCGAGTGCAATGCGGTAACTTGAAAGCGAAGCAATATCAAAACATCAAAAAAGAAGTTTCGCAATAAAAATACTCGTTGTTTCATTTTCAGTTCAACAATTAATTCAACTCACCGCAGACGGGCAACCAAGCTAAAACCCCTACCGTGAGAGAGGACAATTTATTGTTTTATTTTTACATTAACAATTAATTCAGCTCACTACAAACGGCAACCAAGCTAAAACCTCTACCATCCTCTGATTGCGTTAAGTTAATACAATTCAAAGAACTCACCACCACGCTTACGTGCGGTCCCCCTCTCTTCGAAGAGAGGCAATTTGTGAAGATATTTTTTCGTTTCATTTTCATCATAAATCATCATAAAAAATCCTATCATCTAAAATTGGTGTTATGCCAACTAAAAATGATAGGATTATCTTTTTGATTATTGAATCTTAATTACAATCAAATGCGAAGCATTTCCGAAATT
>JAZRKU010000041.1:0-20222 GCA_045646485.1 Acutalibacteraceae bacterium | reverse complement strand
GTTAAATCACCATTTTCTAAATACTTCTCAATGCTATTTGTTAATTTACTTATTTTCTTTTTTGTTTTTATTGATTTTATAATGAATGTAAAAATCAAAAGGCACAACAAAGCTACAATTAAGATTAAAATAATTTCTAAGGTTGTCATTTTAATTCTCCCATCTGTAGCCGATACCACGAACTGTTTTAATATGTTCTGCGCCGATTTTTTCACGAAGTCTGCTTATGTGAACCGAGAGTGTGTTATCGTCAATAAACGCTCCGTCACTGTCCCATATGTTTTCTAAAAGTACACTTCTTGTAACTATAACACCATTATTACGCACAAGTGTAGAAAGAATCTGAAATTCAATAGGTGTTACAAAAACAGTCTGCCCTTTGCATTTTACAGTCATATTGCTTATATCTATTGTAATATCGCTTGAATTAAGGATTGTGTTGTTGCTTCTTCTTAAAATTGCTCTGATTCTTGAAAGTAGTTCAAGTAATTTGAATGGTTTTGTAACATAATCATCTGCACCAGAGTCAAGTCCACGGACAATTTGAACCTCATCATCACAGGCAGTAAGGAAAAGTATAGGCACATTTTTATTAAGCGACCTGAAAAGTGTACAAAGGTCAAACCCATTACCATCCGGGAGCATAACATCAAGAATCAAAAGGTCAGGGTTTTCCTTTACAAACTCTGATTTTGCATTTTTGCAGTCTTCTGCAGTAAATACAGAATACCCCTCTTTTTTTAATGCTTCCTGTATTCCGTCACGAAGAAAAATATCATCTTCAACCAAAAGTATTTTAGTTGCCATTTTACCACCACCATTTTCTGTGATAAATGATAACATAGAGCGAATATAAAATCAAATTAAGATTTCGTAAGAAAAGAAAGATGGGGATGTAAAAAACGGATAGTTTTTTACATCCCCATTGATGTTTATTCAATAGTGTTTTTGCTTTCTCTGCTATCATCACAAATAGCAATATAAGTTCTGCCGACGTTGAGTTTTAATTCTTCGCCCTCTGCATCGTAGAGCTTTAACATATCGGTACTGTCACCCTTTTTCCAGGTGATGTCGCAATATGTGCCGTTAGAAATGTAAGTACCTGTGCCTTCGCTGAAATCGAAGTCAACTCTCTTTTTTGTATCGCCTGCAATAGCAGAAATTTCTGTGTAGAGAATTACAATGTTCTGGAAGTTTTGTTGTGTTCCGTTGCTGTCTGTGAAAGCGTTACCGTTAAGGGCACTGTAATAAACGTTTTCTTGCTTGTCATAACTGAGGGTGTAAGTGTAACCGTCAGAAAAGCTTACAACTGCCTTAACGCAGGAACCGCCTTTTAAAACTTCATTGCCGTCAATGTTGAACTTGAAAGCATCTGTGTAGCCTTCCTTTAACGTTGTGCGGTATTCTTTATCTTTAATAGCTTTTACAACGTTATCCTTAGTTGTGTAAGCCGTATGCTCTGAGTCAACGTTTCTTGATTTGTCACGGGAAAAATAAGAGCCGTCAACGTAACCGTTAATATTATCAATATCGTGGTTTGCGAGCTGTGTTTTAGCGTAAGTGCTCTGACCAAAGTGAGTAAAAATTGCATCGTAGCCCTCTGCTAAATCCAAGAAGTAATGTCTTGTGCTTCTTACGGGACCGATTTTTTCAGGAAGTAAGGATGCATCTGCATACATTAAAATCATTCTTGTGATTCCGCCTTCAGCAACCATTTCGAAAACGATGTCTGAAGATGTGAGTCCCCATTGTGGTCTTGCTTGTGGGTGATTTTCAACAACTACCATAACAGGTCTGTTACCTAAAAGACTCTGGTTGTAACCGGCTTCACCTGTTAACGGGTTTCGGTAAACAACAGGTGGTTGGGTAGTTGCTACGGTTGTTTTTTCGGTTGTTGTGACCGGTTTTTCTTCTTCTTTTTTGCCACAGCCCGAAAAGGATGTGATAATTAACGCTATTGCGAAAATTAATGAAAGTGTTTTGATTGTGCGAGTGTTTTTGAACTTTGCCATAGTTTTATTTCTCTTTCCCTTTAAATTTATTAAAGCCAGAATTGTATGGTTTCGTAAAGAAACATAAACAATTCAGGATTTCTTGAATCTATTGTAACATCTGACACCGAAAATGCAAGAGCAAAAGAGTAAAAAATACTTAAAAATGATGAACAGAATGTTAAAATGTTTAAAAGCCTCTTTTCGTCGGAGCCTTCTGCTTTTTCGAAAAGTGCCAATATTGTAAGTATTGCCGCACCGAAGAATATGAAGCCGAAATCGCTCACGTAGCGTTGTAAAAGACCACCTGCCTGTGTGTTGAAAAATACAATAATGAAACCGAAAATGAGCAGAAGCAGAGTGTGACTGAAAAGCTTTTTTTCTTTTAAAGTGTTTTTTGCTTTGCCCAGAAGAGCGGTAAACCATAAAATGGGTGTTGAGGTGATTAAACCGCCAAAGCAGTTTTCGGTAATGGTTTTTCCTACGTAGTTTGTTCTGATTGTAACTTTTTCCAAGAAGGGGAATTCAGATGTGAAAACGGGTGGTTGGAATAAATATGTGAAAAATCCAAGCCCCACTCTTGCAGAATTCATACCACGTTTTGTGACATCGTTAGTTGTTAATTGATAGTTTGAACCAAAATCAAACGGAGAACCAAATCTTATGAAGTTGTAGAACATAAGTCCACTTGCTACAACAATGTAGGGGGATAATAACAGAACAAGCTCTGTTATACCTTTTTTGGTTTTTATTTCTTTATCGAGAATGTATTTTCTGAAGAATAACGGAATTGCTAAGAACGTTAAAAGAAGCATCTGAGGTCTGCAACCTGCAACAAGTGCCATACAGACAGAACCAATAAAAAATCTCAGATTTCTGTTTTTTTCATTATATAGTCCATAAAGCCAATTGTAAATTCCGAAAACGGAAAAAGTCATTCCCGTTATAATAGGAATTCCGTAAAAATCAGGGCGTTTAACTAAAAAGATTAATCCGCACGAAATTATTGAAGTTGTTAAAATTAAAAGCAAGTTTCCAACGGAGATGTTTTTGAATTTTTTCTCTGCTATAAGCGTTATGAGCTTGTAAGCACCTATTGAAAAAAGTGTTGCGAAAAGCACTATTCCCAGCACGGTAGGGAAAGGTGAGTTCGTTATAGCCCTGAATGGCAGATACATTAACAGCAGTGGAACGATTCCGAAATATACATAGTAATGGCCGTCAAAATATGCAACATCCCAGCGGTATTTGTCACCTGTCTGCTGAGAAGTGAGTTGTCTTTGTGCAGTGTCGTAGGGGTTAGGTAACTCCTTTAAGGATTCAGGCACGTCACCATTGTCAATGTATGTTTTTCCGTCGAGAATTGCAACCGCCAATTCATCATACATATTATGGTTTTCCATTGGTAGCCGTACAAATTCAAGTCCGTTTTCTGTTAAAGCCACGCCTGTAAATAAAGGGTTAATGACACTTAAAACCGTAAACAATGAACAAAGAATGCAAAGAATAAACGTAGCTAAGGTGCTGTAGGCTTCTTTGTTGCTGTGAAAATTCATTTTATTGAAATCAGAATTCGGTGCAAATAAATATGCGAAAGCACAAAGAACTATAACAAGTAAAACTCTGAAAAAAGAAAACGAGAAAGGACGTGGTGTGTTTATTGAAATATCATTGAGAATAATACATTCATTTTCAGGTATATCAAAAACCACACTCATACCAGAAACTTTACCTGAAGGGTGAATGTTTATATAATGGGATTTTTCTACGTTTCCTGAAACAAAGCGTTCGGGAGTTTCATATGTTATTGAATTCGCTTCGTCGCTTATTTGTATTTTAACGGGGATAGTTGCTATAGTGGAAATATCAGCAATATCAAAATAAATATTTTCAACATTTTCGTTTATTTCAGGGAAAAACACGGTACTATTTTCATAAGTCAGAACATATTTATTATTAATCTCGTAATATTCTAAATATTTGCCCAGAGAGCTTTCTTCGTATTTTGGTGCGTTGTAAAAATTTACGTTGAACAAGGTCAGCTCAAGACCTGTAGCAAGACATAAAAAGCTGAGAAAAATGCACAGATGTTTTTTTGTGCCTTTAAAATCCTTTTTTGCTTTTCTGAAAACAAAAAAGGCTGTAAGCGTGAATAATGTTGCTAAAAAAAGCATAAGAAAAATCATAAACTACCTCGTCGAAATATATTTCTTTAATATCTTATATTAAACCACAAAACAACAAAAATGTAAATCTCAAGAAAAAATTGTAATAATTTCTTTCACGCCATTCAAAAAACTCTTTACAATAACGAAAAACTCTGTTATACTAAAACAAACATTTGTTCGAGAAGGTTTTGTATGGAAAGAGTTATTCTTCATTGCGATTGTAACAATTTTTTTGCTTCGGTAGAGGCTTCGATGAATCCTGAGCTTAATAATTATGCTTTTGCTGTGTGTGGGGACCCTGAATACCGTCACGGAATTGTTCTGGCTAAAAACGAAAAGGCGAAAAAATATGGCGTGGAAACAGCAGAGCCTATCTGGAAAGCCCGCAATAAGTGCAAAAATCTTCTTTTGGTAAAGCCTCATTATGAAAAGTACAGGGAGTATTCCAAAAGAATATTTGATATTTATTGCAGGTACACAGATTTAGTAGAGCCTTTTGGAATGGATGAATGCTGGCTTGATGTTACAGGTTCACAAAAACTTTTTGGCTCGGGTGAAAAAATAGCAAATGAATTACGAGAAGTAATAAAAAGGGAAATCGGTGTAACAATATCTGTAGGAGTATCTTATAATAAGATTTTCGCTAAAATGGGTAGTGATTATAAAAAACCGGATGCGGTAACGGTTATAACAAAAGAAAATTTTAAAGAGCTTCTTTATCCGTTACCTGCAAAAGAACTTTTTACGGTGGGCAGAAAAGCTGCAGAAAAACTTAAAAAAGTAGGCATAAATACAATAGGTGACATTGCCCTTATAGGCGAGGACGTCTTAGAAAATTTATTGGGTCTTCAGGGAAAGGTTATTTTTCAGTACGTTAACGGATATGATTACAGTAAGGTTAATCATTTTCAATATCGTGATGCTTATAAATCTATAGGCAACGGAATGACCTTTAAGGTAGACCTGAAAACATGGGCAGATGTACGCACCTGTGTTTTCTTTCTTGCAGATAAGGTTTCGGCAAGACTCAGAAAACACGACGTGGAGTG
Organism: Acutalibacteraceae bacterium; assembly: GCA_045646485.1. Classification (GTDB taxonomy): domain Bacteria; phylum Bacillota; class Clostridia; order Oscillospirales; family Acutalibacteraceae; genus DTU089. The sequence goes on along the minus strand of JAZRKU010000041.1, from coordinate 15,014 downwards.
TGCAGGGGTACAGGTGGGTATAAGAGATACTTCTTTAAAAACCATTATGCGCTCTTGTCAGTTGGATTCGCCTACTGATTTGGCTTATGATTTGGCAGAGACAGCAATGAAGCTTATAGAAGAAAACGTAGATATAACTGAAAATCCTATAAGAGCGTTGACTCTTACGGGAACGAAGCTGTTGGACTCTTATTCGGTAGTTAATCAGGCATCCTTCTTTGATATTGATATACACCAGAAGCACGAAAAGGAAGAAAGGTTAGAAGAAGTAAGAGATAAAATAAGAAAAAAATACGGACTTTCAAAGCTTACGAGATGTTCACTTATCGAAAATGATTTTGGAATTTAATGCTTTAAAATTATATTTCAGGTGATTGTTTTGAAATGTTCTGTTACAGATTTGCGTTCTAAAGAGGTAATAAATGTTGATGACGGTTGCAGAATAGGCTGTGTGAGTGACGTTGAAATAGATACCTGCACGGGTTGCCTTGTCAGCATAATTGTCTTTTGCGGTCACGGCTTCTGCGGTTTTTTAGGCAGAGGCGAAGAAATAATAATCTGCTGGAAGGATATTGTGGTAATAGGGGATGACACAATTCTGGTAAGAAAAGGCGGAAAAGGCTTTCTTAATTGAATTTGTATATTGACTGACGAAGCATAGGATGTTGCTTTGTCAGTTTTTCTTTTGTTGTACATTGTGAAAATCAACAATAAATTGGTGGAAAAAAGTGCATATTGTTTATTGACAAATATTGTATACGGGGGTATAATACATAGGTAATCAAAATAGCAGTACTATGTGTACTATTATCCGGAGGTTAGTTATGAAAAATACAGTTAAAAAGTCGCTTTCGGCTGTTCTTGCTGTGATAATGCTTGTTACCTGTTTCGGCTTCAGCGTTTCTGCTGAAGATTCAGTTGACGTTTCAGGCTATCAGGTTGGTCGTCAGAGCTGCACAGTTTATGGTGACACACAAACACAGAGGGGATTTTCTTGGTTCACAGAAGATGACTGTGACACAGTAGCTCAGGTAGTTAAAGCTTCTGATTACCTTGTTTCAGGCTTTGAAAAGGCTGTTTCATTTGAGGGTACATCAAAGAGCTTCCAGGGTTATTACAATCATAAGGCTGTTGCTACAGGTCTTAAAAAAGGTACAACTTATTACTATCGTTTAGGTAGCCTTGAATATGATGTTTGGGGTGAAGTTGGTTCTTTCTTTACAGATAACGGCGATGGTAAATTTACATTTATCGCAATTTCTGACGTTCAGGCAAGCAGCTATGAAAACTTCTATCAGGCTTCACTTGTTATGGGCGCTGCTATGGAAACATTCCCGAAGGCAGAGTTAGTTGTTAATATGGGTGACTTTGTTAACGACTGTACAAACGAAGAGTGGAATTACTACAGCGAAACATTCAGTCAATACAATAATCAGCTTACACTCGCTCCTGTTGCAGGTAACCACGAGGGTAACATAACAAACAAATTGAATGTTGGCTGGTTTGATACAACATTTAATCTTCAAGGTGCAAAAGGTCTTTTAAACGGTACTAACGGTACATTCTATTCATTTGACTACGGCAACGCCCACTTCTGCGTTCTTAACACAAATGATATGTATCCTATGACTGAGGCACAAAGAAACTGGATTATAAACGACCTTACTGCTTCAGATGCACAATGGAAGATTCTTTTAACACACCGTGCACCTTATTCTGCAGGTAAAAACATCAACAAGCCTGACACAGTTTTATTACGTGAAGTGCTTATTGACATTGTTGACAAAACAGATGTTGACCTTGTTCTTTCAGGACACGATCATATGTATATGAGAACAAAGCAGGTTAAAGGCGATGCAGTTTGTGAAGATACACGTTATGTAACAGAGGTTTACAATGGCGTTGAAACAACGTTTGCTTTGAATCCTGATGGTACAATTTATGTTCTTCCAAGTACAGCAGGTACTAAGAGATACGGCGTAAACGGCGACGCTATGGACCCGATTTTTGATTGTGCAGATGTTTATTCTACAACAAGATCTGAAAAAGACGAAGAGGGTAACGAGACAAATCCTAATGCAGGTGGTTGCTTCGCAGGTATCACAATTGACGGTAATAAGCTCATCTATGATGCATACGTGTTATCAGACATTGATGAAGCAAATCCGGACCAAGAACAAGTTATAACTAAGATAGATGAATACGCAATTAAAAAGACAGTGGCAAATGAAGATGTTGAAGATACATATCTTCCTACTGACCCTGTAGGTACAATTGACCAGACAATTGCTAATTTCATTACAGCGATTCCGAGTCTTATAGTAACATACATCAAAATGTTACTTGGTGGTATCTTATAATTTTGCGCATAAGCCATTTTTTCACCCGCTCGACGTACCTTTGTACGCCATCGGGGTGAAGAAAAAGTCTTCTGCATCAAAATTACATTTTGCGCACAAGATGTTTTTGCCCGCTCGACGTACCTTTGTACGCAGTCGGGGTGAAGAAAAAGTCTTCTGCATCAAAATTACATTTTGCGGATAAGACGTTTTTCGTAAGTTATGACACATAAATAAAACACCACGCACCAATTGTTGCGAGGTGTTTTATTTTAATAATCTTTACCCCAATTTTTTCTTTCGTGAAAAACAGGGTCGCTCAAGTTTTTCTTTCTACGCTCAAAATTGTAATTTTGTTTTTCTTCGTTAGTCATTTTGAAAGTGAATTTTCGTTTTTCTACTTCTTCTAAAACAGGTGTTTTTAATTCTGCTAATTCACAGTTCGAAACTGCAGCAGAAAGAATTAAGATGTCACTATCTTCTGGTAAAGTGATTTCTTTTTTGTTTGTAACATCAAAGTTAACAGCAAAGAAATAAATGAGCTTTGCAAATACATCTTCACCATTTTTGTGACAATGAGTGCTTTCGAATGCAACTGAGCAATCCTTAATTTTTGCTGTTTCTTTAAAGTCATACATATCCCAACGAGCAACTCGTTCAAATGCAGAGGGGATATATTTTTTAATTGATTCGTTGTCTGATTTGAATTCTGCCTTTTTATCACCATTAAATGAAGCACAAATAAGTGTAAGTTTTTTGCTGTTTTCAGGGATAGTAATCTTTTGTTTATTACAAACCAAAACATTTTTATCATCTTTATTTATCTTGTGTTCCGCACCGAAAATTGTAAATTTTTCTGGTGTGATTTCGTAAGGTAATGTATATTCAAATTCGCTTTTTTCACCTTGTTTTGTAATGATACTTTTGTTGTACTCAAGGTCGATAATGGTTTTGGTTTGTTTTTCGCCTGTAACAGATGGATTTTTTAACTTTAAAGCAAATGTCTTGATTTCATAAGGTTTGAATGAAGTGATTAATTTGCTGTCTGTAACAGTTGCGTTGCTGATGAATTCTTCACTTGCATAAACTTCTTTTGCACTTTCGATTCCCTCGGCAACAGAAAGTGTAAAGTTGTCGATTTTTTCTTTTCTGCTTTCATTGAGACGAATTATAATCTCATCACTGTTTTCAGCTTTCTTTATTGCTCTTACTATAACAGAAGAATCTGAAAGTGTGAGGAATGAATATTCACTGCCAAGAGAGGCGTCGTGTTTGCTACACTCAATAGCAACAAGTGGTTGGGTGAAAAATCTTGCTTCTCTTTGGGTTTCTTTTGAAACATTACCAGCATGACCGAATATTGCATAAGAATATCTGTTAAGACCTAAATCCATCATAGATTGCATTGAGTCAATTCTATAATTCTTTTTAGGTGTGTGAATTGCTGTAAGGCGAAGAGTGTTAATATTGAATTTGTCCCAGCCGTATTTACATTCGCTTAAAATAGAAACACCGAATCCATTATCTTGTGTGCTTATATCTGCCCACTTCTGAGCAGGTACTTCAAAGAGCTTGTCGCTCATATTACCACGCTCAATAGCACCTAAACCTAAGTCGAATGTTGCTTTATCATTAAGTGCAGTAAGTGTAAAAATATCTTTTGCCATTGTGCAAAGTGATTGCCATTCGATTTCATTATTAACACTTACAATTTCTGAATCATTACTTAAAGAAATTATTTTTGTAAATATGCTTCGGTCATCTTTTTGAGTAACTTTTATTGCAATTCTTGCTGAGCCGTTTTCTACAATTTCTTTTGAAACTAATCGAGGGATTCTGTCGGGGGCTTTGTTAGCTTCTTCATAGTTCGTTTCCCAAGCTGGCCATTCTTTTGAGCCGGTATAATTGAAAAGGCCTGTAACTATAGGTGCTTTTAAAAGTTCCTGATTTATAGATTTGTCGAAAACAGATTTAATATCACCGTTTTCATTAAGAGTAACAATATATTTTTCGTTTTCTAAAGTGTTTTCGTTAATTTTAAGAGTTGTTTTGATATCAGATGGTATATTGCTTTCTCTTATATCGTAAGCCTTTAATGAAACACCATTCATATTTGCAATAAAAACTATCTCAGTAACGCCATTTTTCTTAGTGTTTATTTGAGCTGGTACTTCGTTTTTATCTTTATCAAATACTCTTACATACTTAGATTTGAAATTGGTAAGTTTTACTGTGACAGAACTCTTTCTTTTGAGTTCTATTGAGTTGTAAATAACAACAGCTCTGCCTTTACAGAATGAGGTGTCAATAAGCGAAGCGAGTGATGAAAGGGAGGTCTCCATTTCATTTTTAAATTGGTTCATTGAAACGAATAAATCGTTCCACGAACGTTTATAAACTCGCTGGCAAGATGTACCTGGCATATCGTCATGGAATTGGTGTGCAATACCACGTTTCCAGGCACGGGTGAGGGCGTTTTTATTGTATTCGTTGACATTTAAAAAGTCTGCTAAAACACAACTTCTTTCAGCCATATCGCCGAGTTCTTCCATATGTCTGTTCCAGCGTTTGCTCATAGCACGTGAAGTGTAACCACCAACGGCGTGGTTTTGCATAACAAGTTCATTGTTCCATAAAGGAAGTTTTGCTTTTTCTGCTTCTTCTAATTTGTCAAGGTCATAGAAGATTTCATCGGCAGAAGCAGGATGTATTTCTAAGTTTTCGTCATTTAATTTTACAGCTTCTTCTAAAAGTTCGGCACTTTCTTTTGTTGTTGAGCCTCCACGGTCGCCTGTGCCGTGAAATTGATAGTCCCAGTTAAGGTGGAATTTTTCATTCTCCTCTAATTTGTTGTGGATAAAATCCCAATCGCGGATTTTTTGGAAAGGACGGGAATATGAGCCGGGGTTTACCACTGCGAAGACTTCATTCCCATCGACACCACGCCACCTGCCTATATTAAATGGCATACCGTAAGCTGAACCCCATGTGAGTTTTTGAGTTGTAAAGCCTTTTAAATTAGCGTGATGCATTATACTTGGTAAAGCCCAACCGAAACCAAAACAGTCAGGTAAGAAAATATCAACTGAACGTTTTTTGAATTTTTCGTCAAAGTACGAGTTTCCGTAAAGAATATTTCTGAAAAGTGCTTCTGGAGACGGCACATTAACATCGCCGTTTTCAAAAGCTGAGCCGCAGACATTCCATCTGCCTTCGTCAATATATTTTTTCATTCTTTCAAAAAGTTCGGGGTAATATTCTTCCATAAGTTCATATCTGTATGAACCCTCGAATGAGAAAGTGTAATTAGGGTAATTTTCAAATAATGTGAAGTTTTCGTCTAAAGTTGCTTTCACATATTCTCTTATAGTTTCTTCTAAATCCCAACTCCAGACAGTGTCTAAGTGAGAAGTTGCAACTGCATAAACTTTTTTCTTTGCCATATCAAAAAATCCTTTCAAAATCTTCTTTTGATAATATACAATAAACGGTAATATATTTCAATAATTTTAATGTAAAAAAGAAGAAAACTATTGAAATATATTGTAGATGTAGTATAATAAAAAAGTATAATTAAACTATATATAGGGGGTAAACCTTATGGCGAAATTAAGAGTTGGTATCATCGGTTGTGGTGGTATTGCAAATAGCAAACATATGTCTTCACTTAAAAATATTGATGAGGTGGAAATGGTTGCTTTTTGTGACATTATTTTAGAAAAAGCAGAAAAAGCAGTGAAAGAGTATGGTACACCTGATGCAAAAGCATATGAGGATTACAAAGAACTTTTAAAAGATGAATCAATTGATGTTGTTCACGTTTGTACACCTAATCGTTCTCATAGCTTTATTACAATAGATGCACTTGAAAGCGGAAAACACGTTATGTGTGAAAAACCGATGGCAAAAACTTACGAAGAAGCTGTAAAAATGTGCGAAGCTTCAGAAAGAACAGGTAAAAAACTTTCTATAGGTTATCAGAATAGATGCACTGCCGAAAATATTTATGTTAAAGCTTGTGCTGAAAAGGGCGAGTTTGGTGATATGTATTATGCAAACGCTTATGCGGTAAGACGCAGAGCGGTTCCTACCTGGGGTGTGTTCCTCAACGAATACGAGCAAGGTGGCGGTCCTCTTATCGATATAGGTACTCACGCTCTTGATATGACTCTCTGGATAATGGAAAATTACGAGCCTGAAATGGTAGTAGGTCAGACATTTAGAAAACTTGCAGATAAAGAAGAGCAGGGTAATGATTGGGGACCATGGGACCCTGAAAAATATACAGTTGAAGATTCTGCATTCGGATTTATAAAAATGAAAAATGGTGCGGTTATAAATCTTCAGTCAAGTTGGGCGCTTAATGTTGCGGACCCTAACGAAGCTTGTTACACAATCTGTGGTGACAAGGGCGGTGTTGATACTCGTGACGATAAAGTAGTAATAAACTACATAAAAAATCAACGTCAGGTTATTGAAACCCCGAGTTTTGAAAGTGGCGGCGCTGCATTCTTTGAGGGCGTAAAATGTGGCAGTCCTAAAGATGTAGAGGCAAGAAAATGGGTTAATTCAATTTTGAATGATACCGAAGTACCTGTACCCGCAAGACAGGCGCTTTGTGTTACAAGGATTCTTGAAGGAATTTATGAATCTGCAAAAACAGGTAAACCTGTATACTTTAATGATTAAGGAGTTATAAATATGAAATTTGCTGTTCAGTTATATTCAGTTCGTGACCATATTGAAAATGGTGATGATTTATTAAATATTTTAGGCAAGGTAAAAGAAATTGGTTTTGATGGCGTAGAGTTTGCAGGTTATCAAGGAATTTCTGCAGAGGATTTGAAGAAAAAATGTGATGAATTAGGTCTTACAATTGTCGGAACACATTTAGGGCTTGATGCTTTTGAAAAAGAAAATCTCGGAGCTACCCTTGAATTTCACAAAACACTTGGCACTAAATATTTAGGTGTTGGCGGTGCACCGCACTCAACTTATGAAGAAGCAAAAAACACTGCAGATGTTTTAGGTTATGCAAATGAGGAAGCAGAAAAAATAGGTATGAACACCTATTATCACAACCACACAGAAGAGTTTGCTGATTTGAAGGATGGCAAAACAGCTATGGATATTATCGGCGAACAATGTAAATTAGAAGTTGATACATATTGGAGTTTTTGTGCAGGGATTAAAAATTCTGAGTATTTGACAAGTAAAAAAGAGAATATAGCATTAATCCATATAAAAGATGGCAAAGATAGAAAACCGATGGCTTTAGGCGAGGGTGAAAATGATTTGCTTGATATAGTAAAAGGTGTTAAAGCGATAGGTCTTGATTGGGTTATTTTAGAAAACGATGACCCTGTACCGACAGGACTTGAAGATATTACACGCAGCTACAAATGGCTTAAAGAAAATTTTTAAGGGTGGTTAAATAATATGAAATTAGGTGTACTTACAAATCTTTTAGGTAGTGTTTCTTTAGAAGAAGCATTAAAATATTTTTCGTCATTAGGTCTTGAGATGGTAGAAATCGGTTGCGGTGGTTACCCCGGTAATGCACACGCAAATCCGGATGTGCTTTTAAATGATGAAAAAGCATTGGAGGAGTTCAAAGCACTTCTCAAAAAATATAATGTTGAAATCAGTGCACTCAGTTGTCACGGCAACCCTGTGCATCCAAATAAAGAAATTGCAAAAAGCTTTGATGATGATTTAAGAAAGGCAGTGCTTCTTGCAGAAAAATTAGGTGTTCATCAGATTAACACCTTCTCAGGTTGCCCTGGTGACTGCGAGACTGCTAAATATCCGAACTGGGTAACTTGCCCATGGCCAAATGACTTTGGTGAAATTTTAGAATGGCAATGGAATGAAGTCCTCATTCCTTATTGGAAAGAGTTTGTTAAATTCAGCACAGCTCACGGTGTAGATAAAATCGCACTTGAGCTTCACCCCGGATTTTGTGTATATAACACAGAAAGTCTTTTAAAACTTCGTAACGCAGTTGGTAAAGAAATAGGTGCAAACCTTGATTTGTCTCACCTTATCTGGCAGGGTATGGATCCGATTGCTGTTATTCGTGCATTGGGTGACGCTATTTTCCACTTCCACGCAAAAGATACAAGAATTGATAAAATTAACACAGCAGTTAATGGTGTTCTTGATACCAAATCTTATGCTGATGAAATTAATCGTTCGTGGATTTTCCGTTCAGTAGGTTACGGAAACGATGAGTTGTATTGGAAAGATGTTATGAGTAATCTTCGTATGGTTGGTTACGACTATGCAATTTCAATTGAACACGAGGATTCCTTAATGAGTCAGAACGAAGGTCTTGAAAAAGCTGTTGCACTCCTTAAAAAATGCATAATTAAAGAGGAACTCAAAGACGCTTGGTGGATTTAAACCTTATTTCACACATCTTTCGCATTTTGACACACCGAACTCGCGTACTTTTGTACGCTTCGGGTGTGCCAAAAAAGCGAAACCTGAGCAAACTAAGGCTTAAATCAAATGATATGACACATCTTTCGCATTTTGACACACCGAACTCGCGTACTTTTGTACGCTTCGGGTGTGCCTGAATGAGAGAAAGGTTCAAACAAAATCAATTTTTATTCAGCACAAAAAAGAAAAGAGATAGGGATATATGGAAAAAATTAACACAGTCGTTGTTGGTTATGGCGGAATGGGTAAATATCACGCTGACAACATAGCAAAATTTGAAAATTTTAATCTTGTAGGAATATACGACATCAAAGAAGAAAGATGTAAGCTGGCAGAAGAAAACGGTGTTAAAGCTTATGACAGTTTTGAAGCAGTGTTAGCTGACGAAGGTGTAGAACTTATAGTTTGTGCTACATATAATGACAGTCATAAAGATATTGCAATCCGTGCAATGCAGGCAGGTAAAAACGTTATTTCAGAAAAACCTGTTACTATGTGTTCAGAGGATTTGGCAGAAATGATTAAGGCTTCCCAGGAGACAGGTAAGCTTTTTACAGTTCATCAGAACAGACGTTGGGATAATGACTACAGAACAATAAAAAATATAATTGACAAAAATGAATTGGGAACAGTTTTTTCAATTGATTCCCGTGTTTATGGCTCACGTGGTATTCCCGGTGACTGGCGACAAGAAAAGGTTCACGGTGGCGGAATGGTATTCGACTGGGGTGTTCATCTTCTTGACCAGATTCTTATGATAAACGAAGGCAAAAAAATTGAGTCGGTTTATGCTACTGTTACACACATTACCAATGATGAGTGTGATGATGGATTCAGAACACTTATAAAGTTCAAAGACGGCCCCGACTGTGTAGTTGAAGTTCTTACAAACAACTTTATAGAAGCACCGCGTTGGTATGTTTGCGGTGAAAACGGAACAGCGATTATTACCGACTGGGATTTGAACGGCAAAATCGTTAAAATCAAAGATTGGGAAAAGCTTGACGCAGTTCCGATTCAGGCGGGTGCAGGTATTACAAAGACTATGGCACCCCGAACCGATGAAACAATAAAAGAGTTTCCGCTTGAAAAAATAGAGGTAAAGTGGGCAGATTATTATAATAATATATATGATTGTTTGAGAAATGGTGCCAAACCGCTTATTACACATGCACAACAAGTAAGACTTATGCGTCTTATGGAAGCAATCTTTGAATCTGCAGAAAAAAATACAGTAATAAGTTTCGAATAATTTTGAACAGGAGTTTTTGCTATGGCAGTATTTAAACCATTTAAAGCATTACGTCCAACAACAGAATTTGCTTCTCGTGTTGCGGCATTACCTTATGATGTAATGAACAGTGAAGAAGCAAGAGAAATGGTAAAAGGTAATCCGTATTCATTTCTTCATGTTGATAAAGCAGAAATAGATTTAGAAAAAGATGTAGATATCTATTCAGATAAGGTCTATTTGAAAGCTAAAGAAAATTTAAATAATTTAGAAAAAGAAGGCGTTATGCAGCAAGATGAAAAGCCTTGTTTTTATATCTATCGTCAGATTATGAACGGCAGAGAGCAGACAGGGCTTGTTGGTTGTGCTTCAATAGATGACTATATAAATAACAAAATCAAAAAGCACGAATTAACCCGTGCTGATAAAGAAGCTGACCGAATTCGTCACGTTGACACTTGTGATGCCAACACAGGACCTATATTCCTTTGCTACAAGGAATGTGCAAAGGCAGACGAAATTATAAATGAGTTTAAAAACAATAATAAACCTGTTTATGATTTTATTACTGAAGACGGCGTTGCTAACACCGTTTGGGTAATTGACGATGAAAATATAAATACTGAGCTTTCGGCGCTTTTAATGGAGGCGGGCTCATTCTATATTGCAGACGGGCACCACCGCTGTGCTTCTGCGGTTAACGTCGGTAAAAAACGCCGTGAGGAAAATCCTCTTTATAATGGTGCGGAAGAATTCAATTTCTTTTTAGCGGTGTTATTCCCTGCAAATACACTTTCTATTATGGATTACAACCGTGTAGTAAAAGATTTAAATGGTAACACAGAAAGTGAATTTATTGAGAAAATCAAAGAAAAATTTGAAGTAACAGAAAGCGGTAGTGAAGCTCCTTACAGCCCTGAAGCAAAGCATACTTTTGGTATGTATCTTAATAAAAAGTGGTATGTTTTAAGGGCAAAGACCGGTACGTTCGATGAGACTGACCCTGTTTTAAGACTTGATGTTTCAATTCTTCAGAACAATCTTTTGGCACCAATACTTGCAATAGGTGACCCGAGAACCGATAAAAGAATAGATTTTATCGGCGGTATAAGAGGTCTTAAAGAATTAGAACGACGTGTAAGTGAAGATATGACGGTTGCATTTTCGATGTATCCTACAACACTTGATGATTTGATGGATATTGCTGATGCAGATAAAATAATGCCACCAAAATCCACGTGGTTTGAACCAAAACTTTTAAGCGGTTTATTTATTCATAAATTAGGAGATTAAGATGTTAAAAATAGGTTGTCATTTATCAAGCTCAGGCGGTTACCTTGCTATGGGTAAAGAAGCAAAAAGAATTGGCGCTAACACATTCCAGTTTTTTACCCGTAATCCGAGGGGTGGTGCTGCAAAACCACTCGATTTAGCGGATATAAAAGCATTTGAAGAATATCGCAAGGAAAACGGAATAGTTTCAGTTTTAGCACACGCACCATACACAATGAACGCCTGTGCCAAAGATGAGGGGCTTCGTGAATTTGCAAAAAACACAATGCTCGACGATATTTTCAGACTCGATAATATTGAAGGCGCTATGTACAATTTTCACCCAGGTAGTCACGTGAATCAGGGTGCTCATATTGGCATAGAATATATATCCTCAATGCTTAACGAGGTAATAAAAGAAGACCAGAAAACTGTTGTTTTACTTGAAACAATGGCAGGTAAGGGCAGCGAGGTCGGCAGAAGCTTTGAAGAAATAAAAACTATTATTGACAAAGTTAGATTAAATGAAAAATTAGGCGTATGTCTTGACACGTGTCACGTTTTTGACGCAGGTTATGATATAGTTAATAACCTTGATGAGGTTCTTGATGAATTTGATAGGGTGATAGGTCTTGACAGGTTAAAGGCAGTTCATCTTAATGATACAAAAAATCCTTTTGAAAGTCATAAAGACAGACACGAGAAAATAGGCGATGGCTTTTTAGGTGTTGAGGCAATAACAAGAATCATAAATCACGAAAAGTTAAGAGATTTACCATTCTTTTTGGAAACACCAAATGATATTGATGGTTACGAAAGAGAAATTGCTCTTCTGAAAAAACTTTATGAATGTTAAAAAATAGTGAAGAATATGCTTTCGTATTGAAAACAAGTGTATTTTATGGTAAAATGAAAATCAGAGGTGAATGAATATGAAGTTTTTAAAGACAAAAAAAGGTTTCACTTTGGTAGAGATTATGGTAGTTATCATAATTATAAGTATTCTTGTAGGTGTTGCGATTCCTGTTTTCAACAATATTTCTAAAAACAGAAAAATTGATGATTGTTTTACTAATCGTGAAATGATTTCGTTCGCAGTAAAAGAAGCTATGAACGGAATGCTTGACAACGGAAAAAAACAAGATATAATACTTATGGGTCTGGCAGATGCTTCGCACGTTCAGATTTCACCTACAGAGGCAGAGGGCTTTCCTGCAGAATATGCAGGTAAAAAGTGCTTTGTGCTCACCTATGATGATGCATTAGCTTTCACGTTGGGCGATATAAGAGGCGGTTACAGAGTTGTCAGTGATTATGATATTGGTTGCGAACGCGGTAACTATTTGAAACGTGCCGATTTGGCTGATGTGAAATTTTACACATATTTAGCGAATAAAGAAATTCCTAAGTGTGCTTTTGAAACTGATACAGAAGACTATTACTATTATATTTTTGAAGATGCGACGGTTATTTGTTCGTGTCCTGAATGTCTTGAGCATCAGCAAAATTAGTTTTTGACTTGAAAGAAGGATTTAAATGTCTGAAAAAGAGAAGAAAGTGAAGAAGGCAAAAAAGTCGGTTAAGAAAAAACTGCTTGTAGCACTTTCAGTATTACTTGTAATTTCTATTGCTCTGGGTACGGTGGTTTTTGTTAAATATAAGCAGATTACCACTCCGCCTGAGAATATAGCTCAGGATACATTAACATATGACTTTGACGCACAAGAGACCGTGCCTGAAACGCTGGAGTCTGACCCTGTGTTTGATATGATTTATGAGGATACCGCAGGAAGCTTTAAAGATTCCTTGAAAAAATGGGCAACAAACGGCGGTCAGATAATGTACGACGATGACGTTATAAACGTTTTGTGCTGTGGTGTTGACACAAGAAATCCTAATGCAGTTGCAGGTCTTACAGACTCTATAATGATTATGTCAATTAATACCGAGAAGAAAACGTTGACTATAACATCAATTATGAGAGACTCTTTTGCATATATTGTAAATCCTGATGGTAATGGCGGTACTTTCAATAAAATTAATGCTGCTTTCCCATTCTATGGTGTAGACGGACTTATTCCCGCAATAGAAAACAACTTCAAAATCAGAATTGACGGTTATGCACTCATTAACTTTTCACTCTTTAAAGCCGCAATTGACAAATTGGGTGGCGTAACAGTTCCTGTTCAGCAATATGAAGCAAACTATGTAAATAAAACATACGGCTTAAGTGTAACAGCAGGTGATGCAGTAACCTTAAGCGGTGACGAGGCTCTGGCTTTCTGTCGTAGCCGTAACTGTGATGCAGACGGTGACGTGAGCAGAACACGTCGTCAGCGTCAGGTTATTTTATCAATTTTAAACGAATGTAAAGATATTAAACTCAGTGAGCTTGATGATTATATTTCTACGTTTTTGCCATATTTACAAACAAGTTACTCAACAGCCGACGTTATTGAGTTGGGAACAAGAGCTATAACAGAAGCCTGGCCAACTTATGATGTAGTTCAGGTTGTTGCACCTTGTGAAGAAGCTCGCAGAGGTTACAGTGGTTCTGCGTGGTATTGGGCTGTAGACTATCCTCTTGCGGCTCAGACTGTTCAGCTTGCAATTTATGGCGAATCAAACATCACGCTTGAAGAGGACAGAGTTACTTCAATTGATTTGCTTACAAGATTCGGTGAATATTATTAATTATGGAAATTTTAGAAAATATTAAAAATCAACTCAAAGAATCAGCAGAGGAATTGATTGATAAAGCAAAGCTTTCAAAAGGAGACATTGTTGTTATCGGTTGTTCCTCAAGTGAGATTCTTGGTGATAATATGGGTACAAATTCAAATCCGCAATTGGGCGAAGAAGTCTTTTTGTCACTTTACGAAGTGTTCTCGTCAAAAGGTATATTTATTGCCGCTCAGTGCTGTGAGCATCTTAACAGAGCAATAATTATAGAAAAAGACGGCGCACCTTTTTCAGAACAGGTTAATGTTATTCCTGTGCCAAAAGCGGGTGGCTCTTTTGCAACTGCTGCTTATAAGCATTTTAAAAATCCTGTTGCCGTTGAAGCAATAAAGGCAGATGCAGGCATGGATATAGGCGGAGTTTTAATTGGTATGCACTTAAAGAGTGTTGCGGTACCTGTAAAGCTTACTCACAAAAATATAGGCAATGCGTTGCTTTTAGCGGCACGAACAAGACCAAAATTTATTGGCGGAGTAAGGGCGAATTATAGTTCTGATTTGTTATAAAAACAATATAAAAAGTGAGCTGTAAAAAACTGAACGCAGTTTTTTACAGCTCTTTTTGTATTTGAAATTTAATTAGATTTCAGGAATTTCAATTGTAACCTCTCTGCCTAATTCAGATGAACGGGCAATACCATCAATAATTGCCTGATTGTAGATAATCTGGCTTGAAGGAACAGGAGCAGGAAGATTAAATTCAATTGCATCTACGAAAGAACGGATTTTCTTGTCGAAGTTGTCAGCGTCGTTTTGGCACTCAGGGATAACAGTTTCAACACATTCACCGGCAATGTTATGATAAATAGTCATAGGACCGCCGATAGAACCGTTCCAGCACTCTGTTGAGGGGATTCTTAAGCCGCCCTCGGTACCCATAATGATTGTGTCACCGGGAGTGTCGCAGTGCATTGCCCATGCAATACGGAAGTCAAGTGTGATGCCACCCTCAAGACGAACGTATGCAGCTGCAAAGTCATCAAC
>JAZRKU010000040.1:0-8359 GCA_045646485.1 Acutalibacteraceae bacterium | reverse complement strand
GATCATACGACGATCCTGTGGTTTTGTGGACAGCAACTGATCGATCTGACCCTGACCAATAACGCTGTAACCATCTTTACCAATACCGGTATCCATCAGCATTTCCTGCACGTCTTTCAAACGGCAGCGGCTTCCGTTGATCTGGTATTCACTCTCACCGGAACGGAACACCCGGCGGCTGATGGCCACTTCATCAAAGTCCACCGCCATCTTCTTATCTTGATTATCCAGCACCAAAGTTACCTGAGCAAAGTTCACAGGTTTTCTGCGCTCAGTACCGGCAAAAATAACATCTTCCATTTTAGAACCACGAAGATTCTTTGTAGATTGCTCTCCTAAAACCCAACGCATAGCATCAGAGATATTACTCTTACCGCTACCGTTAGGTCCTACAACCGCAGTTATGCCTTTTCCGAATTCAAGCAAAGTCTTGTCGGGGAAGGATTTGAAGCCTTGTAATTCAATTGCTTTCAAATACATTTTGTATTCTCCGTTTCAATTTTCTTGTATTAAAATATCATATTTGTCTATATTTTTTGCACCTTTTATTGTGACGATAAATCCGTCACCTAAAAGAGCTGCTTTGTTTTTGCCTTTTTGCCCTGTAGCTTTTGAAATCTCTTTTTCGTTAACATATATTGTAACACTTTTATTTTCAGATTTCTTTTCGCTTTTGTTAATTTCAAAAAGCTTTTTTCTTATATTTTTTAAATATATTTCACCTTCACAAAGCTCTCTGAACGCAGGGTGATAAGGACCTGCCAGATAGCCTTCTGTTACGTTGCCGCCTGAATGAAGTCCTAACCGTATAACTTTAATACCGGCTCTGTCAAACATTTCTAAAAGCGTTGCACAAAGCGGAACCGTCTTCTCTAATGACGGTGAACTGTATTCACCACTATTGAGAAGCTCTGCAAGATGTGTATTTTCAAGAACTATTGTAGGATAAATTCTCACCGTATCAGGCTTTAAAGAAATTATATCCTCCGCAGTTTTTATATCTGTTTCGTCTGTACTTTTATATAACCCTGTCATCATCTGCAGTCCTAAAGAAAAACCATATTCCTTTATGAGCAAAGATGCGTTAAAAATATCTTCTTTTGTGTGACCACGTCTGTTGAACTTTAAAACCTCGTCATCGGTACTCTGTGCACCAAGTTCAATAGAAGTTACATAAAAAGACTTTAAAATATTAAGAACATCTTCATCTATTGCATCCGGTCTTGTTGAAATTCTTATTCCGCTGAAAGCACCTTTTTCTATAAAAGGCTTTGCCTCCTTTAAAAGCGAAATCATATATTCGCGTTTTATAGCGGTAAAGCTACCGCCAAAAAATGCAACTTCTGTGTTTTTTGCATCAAGTTTATCATTCTCAGCCATTTTTAAAACCACTCTTACTTCTTCCGGCGTCAATTCTTTTACACTGCCCGAAATAGTTTTCTGGTTACAAAAAGAGCATTGATTAGGACAACCTGCATGGGGTACAAAAAGTGAAATGTTTGAGTGCTTCATATTTTTAGCTCAGTCTGCCGAGTGCATCGCCTGCTGCGTTTTGTTCGGCTTCTTTCTTACTTTTGCCTTTACCTTCACCAATTGTTTCGCCGTTTAATTTAACTATAAAAACAAAAGTTTTGTCATGGTCGGGACCCTCTTCGCCTACCTCTTCGTAAACGAGAGTGTTACCCTTTACTTTTTGTATTTCTTCCTGAAGAAGCGATTTATTATCTTTAAAGCTTGCTTCTCTTTTTACTGCATCTTTAATAAATCTTAAAATATACGGCTTTACCGCATCCATACCACCATCAAGATAAATAGCGGCAACAACAGCCTCAAAAGCATCTGACACAACCGATGGACGATTCCTTCCGCCTGTACTGTCTTCGCCACGACCCAATAATATATATTTCCCTAAATCTATCTGTTCTGAAAATTTAAAAAGTGATTTTTCGCAGACTACCGCCGAACGAAGCTTTGTCATTTCACCCTCGGGACGGTTTTTATATTCTGTAAAGAGATATTCTGCAGTTACAAATCCGAGAACTGAATCACCTAAAAATTCAAAACGTTCGTTATTCTTTTTTAACTTATTCTCATTTGCATAAGAAGAGTGTGTAAGAGCCAACTCCAAAAGACTTTTATCTTTAAACGAATATCCGATTTTTTCTTCAAATTCAGAAAAATTCATTTTTTCACCTCAAGTCGAGTGTATCAAAATAATCCAAACTACGCTTTGCAAGAGCTTCATAGCGTTCTTTTTTATCTCTTATTTTCTCCGTGAGTGGCGTAACAATCCCAAATGCCGCACCCATAGGTTGAAAATTCTTTACCGTCTCATCTGCAATATAATCAGTCAATGCACCTATCATTGTAATTTTAGGAAGAACTATTTTTTCTTTACCCATAATACTTCTTGCGGCATTATAACCTGCAATTATTCCCGACATCGCTGATTCCATATAGCCTTCAACACCTGAAATCTGCCCTGCGAAATAGATGCGAGGGTCTTTTCTCAGACTGAAATCATTATTTAAAAGCTTCGGGGAATTTATAAAAGTATTTCTGTGCATTACTCCATAGCGTACAAATTCTGCGTTTTTCAGTGCAGGAAACATTGAGAAAACTCTCTTTTGTTCAGAAAATTTAAGGTTCGTTTGAAAACCGACAAGGTTATACATAGTACCCTCAACATTTTCTTTTCTTAACTGAAGATTAGCCCATGGACGATGCCCTGTCTTAGGATTAACCAATCCTACAGGTTTAAGAGGACCATAACGCATTGTATCTTTACCTCTTGAAGCAAGAACCTCAATCGGCATACAGCCCTCATAAACGTCCTTCTTTTTATCGAAGGAGTGAAGCGGGGCACTTTCTGCATTTATAATAGCATCATAAAATGCTTCATACTCCTCTTTGTTAAGAGGACAGTTTATATAGTCAGTTTCACCGCCACGGTCATAACGTGACTGTGTAAAAGCGTTTTCCATATCAATACTGTCAGCAGTAACAATGGGTGCCGCAGCATCATAAAACGAAAGGAAATTATTACCTAAGAGTTTACCTATTTCTTCAGCTAAAGCATCTGAAACCAACGGACCTGCCGCAATAATTACAACTCCGTCGGGGATTTCAGTTACTTCTTCTCTTATTACAGTAATATTTTCGTTGTTTTCCACACTCTGAGTTACAAGTGCAGAAAACACATCTCTGTCAACTGCTAATGCACCACCTGCCGGAACTTTCGCCTTATCTGCCGCTTCAAGACATATTGAACCGAATCTGCGCATTTCTTCCTTCAGAAGCCCTGCAGCAGAACCGACTCTTTCAGCCTTTAAGGAGTTGGAGCAAACGAGTTCCGCAAGATTTTCATTTTTATGTGCCGGTGAATATTTTTGTGGCTTCATCTCATAAAGTTTAACTTTTATTCCAGCCATAGCAAGTTGATTAGCTGCTTCTACACCTGCAAGTCCACCGCCTATTACGGTAACAGTTTTATTACTCATCATCATTTTCCTGTGATTTCTTTGCATTTTTTCTTGGTGCTTTAAAAGAATGACCGCACTCTGTATTAGAACAGGTAATCATTCCGCCCTTGCCTTTAAAGAGCGATTTGCCACACTTCGGACAATTTTCACCTGTCGGCTTATCCCATGTCATAAAATTACATTGTGGATAATTGCTGCAACCATAGAATTGATAACCTTTTTTAGATTTTTTACCGATTACATTACCACCGCAAACAGGACAGGTTGCTGTAGTTTCTTCAACAAGTGGTTTGGTAGTTTTACATTCAGGATAACCCGGGCAAGCAAGGAACTTACCGAAACGGCCACTTTTTACAACCATATTTCTACCGCATTTTTCACATTTTACATCGGTAATATCTTCTTGTAATTGAATTTTCTGACCTTGCATCTCACCTTTTGCTTTTTCAAGTGTCTCTTCAAGGTCGTTATAAAACTCTCTGAGCATCTCAACATAATTGCACTCGCCGTTATCAATTTCGTCAAGTTTTGCTTCCATTGATGCAGTGAATTTTGTATTAACAAATTTAGGGAAGCGTTCTTTCAATAAATCTGTCGTAACTTTACCTAATTCGGTATTTTTAAGAACCTTACCTTCTCTTTTGATATATTCTCTCTTAATAATAGTGCTCACAATTGAAGCGTAGGTACTCGGTCTGCCGACACCTGTTTCTTCAAGAGTTTTTATAAGAGAAGCCTCTGTAAAGTGTGCAGGAGGCTGTGTAAAATGCTGATTCCCCTTAATCTCTTTAAGCTTCGGTGAATCGCCTACTTTAATTTCAGGAAGAACACCTTCTTTTTCTTCCTCCTCATTATAGCTATCTTCATAAAGAGTTGTATATCCGTCAAACTTCACTGAATAGCCACTTGCAAAGAACATACAGTATTCAGCAGAGTCAGGTGTTTTGCTACCCTTTATTTCAATTTTTACAGTTGCCTGTTCACAAGCCGCCATAAGACTCGCAACATATCTGCACCAAATAAGATTATATAACTTGTATTGGTCGTTTGTAAGGCTATTTTTCACCTTTGCGGGAGTCAACTCAACGTTTGCAGGGCGAATTGCTTCGTGACCATCTTGTGCACCTGCACGGGTTTTAAAATATCTTGGCTTTTCAGGAAGATAATTCTCACCATAATTTGCCTTAACAAATTCTGCGTGAGCCTGTCTTGCCTCTTCTGAAATACGAAGAGAGTCTGTTCTCATATAAGTTATAAGACCTGTTGTGCCAAGTCCTTCAATGTCAACACCTTCATATAACTCCTGGGCGATTTTCATTGTTTTCTGAGCCTGGAAGTTAAGCTTTCTTGAAGCTTCTTGTTGCATTGATGACGTAATGAACGGTGGTGAAGGTTGCTTCTTTCTTGTACCTTTTTTTACTGAATCAGTAACAAAAGTTGCACCCTCTAAACGTGCTAAATATTTATCTGCAACCTCTTTGTTTTTAATTTCTACCTTTCCGTTTTCATCTGCAGAAAGTGTAGCTGAGAAAGTCTTTCTTTCCGCAGTGAATTTTGCGTCAATTGACCAATATTCTTCAGGGTTGAATTTTGCAATTTCTTCTTCTCTGTCTACAATAAGACGAACTGCAACGCTCTGAACACGACCTGCAGAAAGTCCTCGTCTTATTTTCTGAGAAATAAACGGACTGAGTCTGTAACCAACAAGTCTGTCTAAAATTCTTCTTGCTTGTTGTGCATCAACAAGTCCCATATCTACCGACTCAGGATTTGCGATACCTCTTTTTACACTTGTTTCGTTAATTTCATTAAATTTAACTCTGTTTTTCTCATTTAAATCAAGACCTAAAATTGTTGCAAGATGCCACGAAATTGCTTCTCCTTCGCGGTCAGGGTCAGTTGCAAGAAAAACTTTTTCGCTCTTAGCTACCTGCTCCTTCAATTCTTTTACAAGCTTTTCCTTGTTCTTGATTATTGCATATTTAGGTGTAAAGTCATTTTTAACGTCAACGCTTAATTTGGCGGCAGGTAAATCTCTTACGTGCCCCATTGAAGCAGTAACCTCAAAATCCTTGCCTAAATATTTTTTTATTGTCTTAGCCTTCGCAGGTGACTCCACTATAACAAGTTTGGACATTTGCTCTTATCCTTTCATTATATGCTGTATTTTTTGCCCTCTGAACTTTTTACGTCGCCCATAAGTTCAAGCTCTGTAAGTGCAGAAAGCACATCACTCATTTTTAAAGAAGTAAGTCTTAATATATCATCTATATGAGTAGGATTTTCATTTAATACTGAGTAAACCTTTTTTGCTTCAGATGAATACGATGCATCCAGTTCTTTTTTTATTTTAACCTCAGCACTTACCTTTTCTTGTTCCTTTTGTATCACCTGTTTAGCAGGTGTTTCTTTTTTAGTTTTCTTTCTGTAATCAACGTAAGAAAGAGCTGACAATGGTTCTTGTGCCTTAGTAAAATCTATTAAATCGCCGTAAAGATATTCATACTCTGATAAAATATCCATAGCAGAAAAAACAGGCTTTGCTCCATTTTTTATAAGATGGTTTGCACCATCAAACGAAGAACGTACGATATCACCCGGAACTGCAAAAACATCCTTGCCTTGCTCTAAGGCGTAATTTGCTGTAATAAGCGAACCGCTTTTTATTCCTGCTTCTATAACCAACGTGCCCAATGTCAGACCTGATATAAGTCTGTTCCTTATCGGAAAGGTAGTTCTTGAAGCATTCACAAACGGTGCGTATTCTGAAATCACCGCACCATATCTTGTAATTGCACGTCGCAAGGAAGCGTTTTCTTTTAAATAATCCACAGACAAACCGCACCCTAAAAAGGCTGCCGTTCTGCCTTTTGCAAGCATTGCACCTGCGTGAGCCTCGCTATCAATACCCAACGCACCGCCACTCACAATTGTAACACCGCAAGACGCTAACGAATACGACAGCTTCTGGGCAGTTTCAATTCCATAATTACTTGCATTTCGTGTTCCGACAACACCTATAGAAACACTATCTTTAAGAACAGACGTATCTCCTAAAGCATACAACACCAACGGCATATCACAAAGCTGTCTGAACCTTTCAGGGTAATTCTGACTGTCGGGAGTTATAATTGAATACCCCTTCGCCTTACATTCTCTGAAAATACCCGAGGTTTCACTCGGCGATATACTTTTCAATGAATTTATTCTTTTTTCTGTCATTAAGCCTGACAACCGCCACTCCTTTGAACCGGCATTATACAATTTTTCCGGGTCACCGAAATAAGCAAGTAACTCATCGGTTTTTGCTCCTGCACCTAAAGCGCATTGGAGCCAAATCCAATATTCAGCAGGGCAAATATTCATCTTACCATTTCCCACATAATTATTGTTGCCGCCGCAGCCGCATTAAGTGATTCTGCATAACCATTCATAGGAATAGTTACAAGCGTGGTATTTTCTTTTGTTTCTTCACTTATACCATTGCCTTCATTACCTATTACACAGACAATTCCACCCGTTTTTTCAATTTCTGTAATTTTAAGAGCAGAACTATCGGGTACAGAACCGTAAATTTTCATTCCTTCTTTTTTAAGGAGTGAAAAAAGTTCTGGTAAATCATCAGTAGTTATAACGTCAAGACGGAACAACGCACCCATAGCCGCTCTTTGCACCTTTGGGTTATAAACGTCACAACCGCCCTTTATAATAACGCCATTAAGCCCTACTGCTTCTGCAGTACGACAAATAGCACCAAAATTGGAAGGATTAGAAATTTCTTCCAAAACCACATATTTACCATAGTAATTTATTTTACTTATATTTGCAAATTTGTCAAGCATCCTGACAAGCGCAAAAACGCCTTGAGAACTTTTTGCATCCGATAACTTCTCTGAAATTTCGGGTGTAATTAAAAACGCTTTTTTTGTGTTTTTTAAAATAGATTCAATATAATCAGAATATTTTCTGTTTGCTTCCTCTGTTACAAAAAGCATTTCTATTTCTTCACCACTCGTAGCTGCATCCTTTACAAGCCTTGCACTCTCTATGAAAAATAAATTCTCCGCTTTTCTGAATGAAGCTGAATCTCTGAGCTTTACTGCATATTTAATTTTCTCATTTGCTTTAGACGTGATAAACTCCATAATAAACACCCTTTAAAATTGAATGCAAAATTTATTTTACAGTGACATATGAAATAAATTTCGCACTCAAAACAAGACAAAATACGACTGTATTTTTACGCCCTTAATAAACGCCTAACGCTCGGTCAGAGCACTGACCGAGCGTATAAATCAACTATTAAAGAGCAGCCTTTGCTTTTTCAACAAGTGCTGTAAAGCCTTGTGGGTCAGCAATAGCAATTTCAGAAAGCATTTTTCTGTTAAGGTCGATGTTTGCTTTCTTAAGACCATTGATAAATGTTGAGTAGTTAATTCCGTTCATTTTGCAAGCAGCTGAAATTCTTGCAATCCAAAGACGACGGAAATCTCTCTTCTTTTGCTTTCTGCCGATGTAAGCGTAGTTACCGCTTTTCATAACAGCTTGCTTAGCTGTTTTAAATAACTTGCTCTTTGAGCCGTAGTAACCTTTAGCAAGTCTGAGAACTTTATTTCTTCTTTTGCGAGTCATTGTCGCACCTTTAATACGAGCCATTTAAATTTACCTCCGTTCTAATCTTATTTATAAGGAATAAGACGCTTGATTTGCTTTGTATTTGTAGCGTCTGCAACTGCTGTCTGACGAAGACCTCTTTTACGTTTTGTAGTCTTCTTTGTAAGAATGTGAGACTTATTTGCATGACCACGTACAGGTTTACCGTTTTTTGAAAGTTTGAAACGCTTTTTAGCGCCTGAATGTGTTTTAAGCTTTGGCAT
>JAZRKU010000039.1:0-44072 GCA_045646485.1 Acutalibacteraceae bacterium | reverse complement strand
CAAAGGGGGCAAAGCATAATTGTGCATTGTGCATTATGCATTGTGAATTGTGCATTTGTAACGAGGTAACTCAAAGCGAAGCAAAAACAAAAAACCAAAGGGGGCAAAGCATAATTGTGCATTGTGCATTATGCATTGTGAATTGTGCATTTGTAACGAGGTAACTCAAAGCGAAGCAAAAACAAAAAACCAAAGGGGGCAAAGCATAATTGTGCATTGTGCATTATGCATTGTGCATTAGTAATTGTGCATTGAATTTATGGCAGTATTTAAATGTAAAATGTGCGGTGGCGACCTTGAAATACAAGAGAACGCGACCGTTTGTGAATGTATATATTGCGGAACAAATCAGACGGTTCCGACGGCGAGAACTGAGGCAATTGCCAACCTTTTTAACAGGGCAAATAAACTGCGTTTAAAATGTGACTTTGACAAGGCAGAAGAAATCTATGAAAAAATTCTTAGAATAGATGAAACTCTTGCAGAGGCACATTGGGGACTTGTGCTTTGTAAATATGGAATTGAATACGTAGAAGACCCGAAAACCCACTCGAGAGTTCCCACTTGTCACAGAACATCTTATGAAGCGGTTACGACAGATTCTGATTATTTATCTGCAATTGAGTATGCCGACAGTGCACAAAAGCTTATTTATCGTTCAGAAGCTTATGCTATAGAAAGAATTCAGAAAAAAACACTCGAAATTGCCAAAAATGAAAAGCCCTTTGATGTTTTTATCTGTTACAAAGAAACTGACAAAAACGGCAAACGAACACCTGACAGTGCTTACGCAAATGATATTTATCATCATTTAACCAATGAGGGCTTCAAGGTTTTTTACGCAGCAATTACGCTCGAAGAAAAATTAGGTCAGGAATATGAGCCATATATTTTTGCGGCACTCAACAGTGCGAAGGTTATGCTCGTAATTGGTTCTAAAGAAGAATATTTCAATGCAATTTGGGTTAAAAATGAATGGTCAAGATTTTTAAAGCTTATGAAAAAAGACCGTTCAAAGCTTCTCATACCTTGCTATAAAGATATTGATGCTTACGATTTACCTGAGGAGTTTGCTCACTTGCAGGCGCAAAATATCGGAAAAATCGGATTTGTCAGCGATTTAATCCGCGGAATAAAAAAGGTAGTGGTAAAGGAAGATGAAAAACCGCTTTCACAAACTACCATTATTCAGAATACAAGTGCTTCTGCAGAGCCACTCGTAAAAAGAGCATTTTTGTTTCTTGAAGATGAAGAGTGGGAGCGTGCAGATGAATTCTGTGAAAAGGCTTTAAACATAGACCCCGAAAACGCTATGGCTTATCTTGGCAAAATGCTTATTGCATTTAAAATGAAAAAAACACAGGATATTGCAACAACTGATAAAGAATATTGGCACGACAAAAATTATCAGAAAGCAATTCGTTTTGCCGATGAAAACTTAAAAGCTCAGCTTTTGCAATATTTTCAGGAATATGAAGAAAACAGATATAACGTTGCTTCAGAAATATTACGTAACGCAAAAAATGAGGATGATTATAGACTTGCTTCTGCTATTTTCGGCGGTATAAGCGACTATAAAAATTCTGCTGAGTTATATAAAATGTGCATAGAAAAGCTTAATCAACTCAAAACGTGGAGAAATGAATATCAGATTCTCGAAAAAGAATGTTCAAATAAAAACAAACAGCTTTCAGAAATGAAAAAGCAATATCAAAAAATGCGTGAAGACTATTTAAGTCTTAAAGGCTCAAAAGATTCTTTGGGTGACGAAAACTCTATGAAGTCTTACTTAATTTCATTAGCGTGTTACTTAGCTTCATCGCTTGTGTCGTTTTTTATTGCAAATTCAGAAACTTCCACACCACTTCTGCGTTTAGTGCTGTGTTGTACTGTTTTTTCGTCATTCATTTTCGGCATCGCTTTTCTTGTTTTGCGTTGGTCATTTTGCAAAAACAGCTTGCGCTGCAGTGCTCGCGATAATCGTGTTAGCACCTGGACTATTCTATTTGTTCCGTTTTCAAAATATTATTATGCTTTTAAGGATATAAGTCAATTCCGCAAAATGAAAGACTATTCGGGTTATCTTGAAACCCAGGTGTCTTTGTGTATGAATTCTATGAATCAGCTCGGCGGAGAAATATCTGCAGTTGAAAATGAAATTAAACAAATGCGAGAGCGTATGAATACGCTTTCGACGCAAGGTAATTTTTAATTAATAAAAATATTCAATGAATTACAGGTGGATTTATGGCAGTTTTTAAATGTAAAATGTGCGGTGGCGATTTAGAAATTCTCGAAAACGCAACCGTCTGTGAATGTGAATATTGCGGGACGAAGCAAACAGTTCCGAGGCTTGATACTGAAAAGAAATTAGCACTTTTTTCACGTGCTAATAATCTTCGTTTAAAAAGCGAATTCGATAAAGCTTCGGGCATTTATGAAAGTATTATTACAGAGTTTCGTGACGAGGCAGAGGCTTATTGGGGGCTTGTGCTTTGCAAATATGGTATTGAATACGTAGAGGATGGCAATGGTCGAAGAATCCCGACTTGTCACCGTACTCTGCCTGTGTCTGTTATGGATGACGATGATTTTGAGCAGGCGTGCGAATATGCCGACGCTACCGCAAAAACAGTTTACCGTAACGAGGCAAAGGCAATAGATAAAATTCAGAAAAAAATACTTAAAATAGCACACAGCGAAGAGCCTTATGACATTTTCATCTGTTACAAAGAAACTGACGATTCAACAGGTGCACGAACAGAAGACAGTCTTATTGCTCAGGATATTTACACAAGACTCATAAAAGATGATTACAGAGTATTCTTCGCCCGAGATTCACTCCGCGAGGTTGCGGGTGTTGATTACGAGCCATATATTTATGCGGCACTTTCGTCTGCGAAAATAATGCTCGCTATTGGTACAAAGTATGAGTATTATGACGCTGTGTGGGTTAAAAACGAGTGGAGCCGTTTTATTTCTATGATGGGCGACGACTCTAAAAAGGTTTTAATTCCGTGCTTTAAAAATATGGATGCTTACGATATGCCTAAAGAGTTCAAAAATATGCAGGCACTCGATATGGGCGAGGTAACGTTTTTTGGCGACCTTTCAGACAATATTGAACGTATCGTAGGCAAAAAAGAAAAAGCTACTTCAGAAACAATAGTTTTAAACTCAGAAAATACAGATTTCAAACCGCTTTTAGAGCGAGGCTTTCTCTTTCTTGAAGATGAAAAATGGCAAAAGGCAGATGACTTTTTTGAAGCCGTTCTTAACAAGGATGCCAAAAATGCCGAGGCATATCTCGGCAAGCTTCTCGTTGACCTTGAGGTTTCAACTGTAGAAGAACTGCAAGACTTTTACACACCTTTTGACGATAATGATAATTATGAAAAAATTATGCGTTTTGGCAAAAAGGCGTTAAAAGAAAAGGTGAAGTCTTTTAACGACCTTATTATAAGACGTAACGAAGAAAACCGCAAAAGAGATATGTATGAAAAAGCCCTTGCTATGATGAAGGGCGAAGCAACAGAGTCAGAGCTTCTTTCGGCAGGATATCTTTTGTTAGAGGTTGCAGATTTTAACGACGCTAAGGATAAGGCAGAAGAGTGCTTTGCAAGGGCAGAG
Source organism: Acutalibacteraceae bacterium (assembly GCA_045646485.1). Classification (GTDB taxonomy): domain Bacteria; phylum Bacillota; class Clostridia; order Oscillospirales; family Acutalibacteraceae; genus DTU089. The sequence continues at coordinate 40,442 of JAZRKU010000039.1, read as the reverse complement.
GTTGTGCGTGCAGAAGCCGAAGAGGCAGAAAAAAGCAGAATTTACACTTCTGCTTGTGCGGTGTTAGATGAAAATCGTGAATGGTTTGGCACCGAAAAAGAGTTTTCAGAGTTTGAAGAGGCAATTAAAGCACTTTCAGGTCTGGAGGGTTGGCGAGATTCAAACGAAAAACTTCTTTTGTGCCAACAAAAATTGTTGAAGCTTAAACAAGATGCAGAAAAAGCACGTCAGGAAGAAGAGGAACAAAAAAAGCGAGAAGAGCTTGTAAGGCAAGAAGCAATAAGGCGAGAAAAAAAGAAAAAGAAAATTATTTCTGTTTCTGCAGTTTCGGCTGTTGCGGTTATATTAGCACTTGTTTTTGTTATAAATAACGTAATTTTGCCAAAAATTAAGTTCAGCGATATAGTAGCGATTTCTGCTGGAAATGATCACACAGTTGCCTTAAAATCAGACGGTGCAGTTGTTGCTGTGGGGAGTAATGGTCGTGGTCAATCTGACGTCTCAGACTGGAAAGATATAATATCGATTTCTGCAAGTGGCAGACACACCGTCGGCTTGAAATCAGACGGCACTGTTGTCGCTGTAGGGGAGAATGATTGTGGTCAATGTAACGTATCAGATTGGACAGATATAGTAGCAATTTCTGCAGGTAATAGTCACACCGTTGGCTTAAAATCCGATGGCACGGTTGTTGCTACTGGATTTTTAGGTGGTAATAAACATATATATGGTGGTGAATGCGACGTGTCAGGCTGGACAGATATAGTAGCAATTTCTGCAGGGACTTTTCACACCGTCGGCTTAAAATCAGATGGTACGGTTGTTGCCACAGAATATACAGAGAATGATTACTATGAGTATGATGGTCAATGTGACGTGTCAGGTTGGACAGATATAGTAGCAATTTCTGCAGGTAGCAGTCACACCGTCGGCTTAAAATCAGACGGTACAGTTGTTGCTGTAGGGGATAATAATGATGGACAATGCGACGTGTCAGGTTGGACGGATATAATAGCAATTTCTGCAGGAGATTATCACACCGTTGGCTTAAAATCAGATGGTACGGTTGTCGCTACTGAATATGTAGGTGATTATTATCATGGTCAATGTGACGTGTCAGGCTGGGCAGATATAATAGCAATTTCTGCAGGCGATTTTCACACCGTCGGCTTAAAATCAGATGGCACAGTTGTTGCGGTTGGGGAGAATAACGAAGGTCAGTGCAACGTCGGATAATAAAGACAACACTCAAAAATAAAATTTATAATTAAATATAACAAAAACATCCTGTCATTTTCAGTTAATCCAAAAATGACAGGATGTTTTATATTACGTCTGAGCAACCCCACAAACGAAAAATTCTACACCCAAAAAACAATAAATGAAACAACAAACTAACTTCTACAAACGTAGGGGCTTTAGCTTGGTTGCCCGTAGCAAAATCAAAAAACAAATATTAAAATTTATGATTAATATTAAGATAACCAAAGAGAGCAAAGCATAAATCATTGTGAATTGTGCATTGTGAATTGTGCATTGTGAATTATGCATTGTGAATTATGCATTGTGCATTGTGCATTGTGAATTGTGCATTGTGAATTATGCATTGTGAATTATGCATTGTGAATTGTGCATTGTGAATTATGCATTGTGCATTGTGAATTGTGCATTGTGCATTGTGCATTGTGCATTGCCCCTATTTCAACTCAATTCTAAAAAGCCTTGCACCATGTGGGTTTACTTTTGCCGAAAATTCGCCGTCAGTTACGGTGTATTCTTCGTGCTTCCACATATCCCAAACGCTGTAGCTTGTGCCACCAATTGCAATATTTGTAACGTCAAAGCTAATTTCTCTTTCTTTATCGTCAGTGTTAAAAAGTGCAACGTATTTGCAGTTTTCGCCCTTAGAAGTCCATATAATTTCGCCCTTGCCGTCGGTTTCTTCACGCTTGAACTGCCTTGCACCACTTGAGTTTTTAAGCATATCAATAAGCTCTCTGTTCTGAAGAAGAGAAAGAGTAAATTTATCATTTTCTCTCATTTCGCCACCCATCATAAGCGGTGAACGGAAAATTCCCCAAAGAGTCATCATAGTTATTTGCTCATCGTGCGTAAATCGTGTGTAACGGTTTCTGTATTGAGGGAGCTCTTCGGTAATCTGAATTCTGCCGAGAGGGAGCATATCGCAATCAGGCCACGCACCCGGCTGAACGTATTCCTGCCATGCGTAGCAACGTTCAAACATAGCGTAAAGCTTGCTCCATTCATCCCAAAAATCGCCCGTCATACGCCAAAGGTTAGCGTGAGCGGCAAGGTGCTCGTGCTCTTCAACGGGAGCAGGCCCCGGTGAAAGACTAAGAACCATATCTCTGCCACATTTGTCAATTGCTTTTCTTAGCATTTCAATTTCTTTTCTTGCAGAGTAGGGGTTATTTGGGAACATTTCTGTGTTGGCAATGTCATCACATTTAATGTAGTCAACACCCCACGAAGCGTAAAGCTCAAATATTGAATCGTAATATTCCTGAGAACCTTTTTTGTCGGGGTAAAGTCCATACATATCAGGGTTCCATGAGCAAATTGAAGTAGGGTTTGCAATATCCTTTGCGGTGACGCCCTCGCACTTGATTTTTGAGTTCTGGTGTGCCGCCTGTCTCGGAATACCTCTCATAATATGAATTCCGAACTTAAGCCCGAGCGAGTGAATGTAGTCTGCAATCGGCTTAAAGCCTTTGCCGTTGGCAGAAGAGGGGAAGCGTTCAATAGACGGAATAAGTCGTGAATATTCATCCATACAAAGCGGAGCAAAATAGTTGTAATAAAAACTGTTTGCAGTAGGCTCAGACCACTGAATGTCGCAAACAACATATTCCCAACCGTAGTCTTTAAGATGCTTTGCCATATAATCTGCGTTGGCAAGAAGCTGTTCTTCGTTTACAGCCGCACCGTAGCAGTCCCAGCTGTTCCAGCCCATCGGCGGAGTAGGTGCTAATTTTTTATGCATAAAAATCTACCTCTATTCTTCAATTTCTTTCATTATTTCATCATATGAAATCAAGTTGCTAAATTTTGTGAAATCAACCTTTTTACCAAGAATTCTTATGTTGTCAACCATAGGCTTGCAGTTGGTGTAAATTGGTTTACCGGGAGTAATAGGGTAAATACCAAGGCAACTGAAAATATACCAGGCGGCAGTTGAACCGTTATCCTCGTCACCGGGGAAGCCATCATCCTTCCACGAGAAGCCCTCGTCACAAATTCTTTTAAGCCAATATTCGGTTTTTTCGGGGTAACCGAGATATGTGTAAATAAACGGAATGTGAAAACTCGGCTGATTAGAAATTGCACATTGACCCCAATCGCAAACAGCCATTTCAGTCATTTCGTGAATTTCGTAGTTGTAGCCGCCAACTCTGTAGTGAGCAGGTGTAGCAAAGAGCTCGTCAAGCTTTTTAATGAGAGCATCCTTACCGCCGTAAAGCTCTGCAAGACCGTCAATATCGTGTTGAACTGCGAAAGAAGTCTGCCAGGCAGAAGCCTCGGTGTAATCGCCGCCCCATCTTATAGGGTCGAAATCTGGCTTAAAGTTGCCCTGAGAATCCTTTGGTCTCATAAAGCCTGTCTCTTTATCAAAAATATTTTTGTAATTCTTTGCACGTGCAAGATATTTTTCTTTTTTGTCGTCGTAGCCGAGAATACCTGCAACAGTAGCAAGGCAGTCGTCAAAATAAGCCGCATCGAGAGTAAGATTTACACTTTCGCTGAATTTATCACAAGGCACGTAACCGAGCGAAAGATATTCCTCACAGCCCTCTCTGCCGTAAGCAGGAACCGTAGAAGATTTGTTGGCGTGGTGCTCCATACCTTTGAAAGCGGTTTCGAGCAAATCCTTTGAAATAAGGTTTCTCGTAGCGACGTCAGCAATAACCGCATCAATAGCAGTACTCGGCATACAGTTCTGAGCGTCACCGGCAGTCCAGCGTGGGAGCCAGCCACCGTCGACGTAATCCTGAATATAACCTTCAATAATTTCAGGCAGAATATCCTTTGCAACAATAGCGTAGAATGGGTAGTTTGTGCGGTATGTATCCCAGAAGCCGTTGTCAGTATATCTTACACCTTCGAGAACCTTGTCGGCACTTGGTGAGTAGTGAATTGGGTTGCCGTTTTCATCTGGCTCATAAGCCTTGTGAGGGTAGAGAAACGTGCGGTACATACAGCTATAGAATGTTTTCATTGTATCTTCATCAGCATCAATTTCAATTTTTGAGAGATATTCATTCCAGATTTTTTCATTTTCGTTTTTAAGTTCGTCAAAACTGCCGTAAACAGAGTCATAGTTGAGATTTCTCAACGCCTGCTCATAACTTATGAAAGATGTTGCAACTCTGAATGTAACGTCCTTTTTCTTGAGTGCAATGTGAATACCCACGCCTTCGCCTTTTGTGTGAAGACTGTGCGTTGTGTCCGTGGTTTCTCTGCTGCCCGTCAGAATTTTGTCACAGTCAACAGAATCTTCGTCAAATTGAAAAACGTAATAGCCCTTAAGAGTACCTTTGTCGTGACTCTTTTTACCACGGTTGCAGTCAGTCCAGCAATAAAGACGGTTGTTTTCTTTGTCAAATTCATATTCGCAGTTATATTTAACAGGCAATACTGAAAGAAAACGGTCAAAATCCGTCTTGAAGCTGAGCTTTACACAAGCACCATATTCAGTGGGCGTAAGTTCAAAATCACAGAATGGTCTTTTAAGATAACACTTGAGGTAGTGCGGTTGCAAAATTGCTTCTTCGGGGTCATATCCAGACCAGCAATCTTCAAAATCAACGTAAGGATTTTCAATTTGTGGCATCATTGTGAATGCACTGTGGTCACTAATCCATGGGCTCGGTTGACGTGTCAGGCGAATGCCCTCAACAGAGCGGTCTTCGGGGTGGTAATACCAACTTCCACGAGAGGTTTCAGTCTGTAAACTGAATGCGGCAAAACCGAAAGGTTTCTGAATGAGTGGCAGAGTGTTGCCCTGAGAAAATCTGTGCAGAGATTTTGAACCTTGTTTGATGTTGACGTAATTAATATAATTCATATAAATACTCCTGATTTTGTAATTAGAATTATGATAGCATAATTTGGGGAATGTTTCAATAGTAGCCGTTTATTAGTTGTTAGCTATCAGTTGTTAGTCATTAACTAATAACTAATAGCCAATAACTAATAGCTGAAATTGTGCAACCTGTAGAAATTCATCGAAAACTGTAAAAAGTTATGTAGCTTTTCTCACTTTTTGTCATATATAAGTGGAGGGTATTTTATTACTATTACTTTATTTTTTTCTTTTATTTTGCCAGAAGTCCGTTTCATAGTACAAAATATATGGTAAAATGTATCCTGGGAATACTTGAAAAATTAAAAATAACGGAAAGAAATGAGTGTTGTTTTAATGGAATTTGCATTGTGGAGAGGTAAGAAAATTTCCGCATCAGATGTTTCTGCTGACTATTCTTACGAAACTAAGGTTAGGAGTGTTAGTAGTAAAGAATTGTTATGCCCGGATCCCAATTGTGCCAATCCTATTTTACGATATTGCCATGGAGATAAAAAGGATGCGTATTTTGCACATGTTTGCAATGAGAATTGTGATTATAGCGAATATGACAGAGATACACCTTCAGAAATAAAATTGGTTTGCAAACGTCTTTATTACCATTTAGCTTCCCTGGGTTATAATGTTCAGATGGAAGTAAAAGTTCTTGAACATCATTACACCCATATTCTCATTACGACAAGCGATAATGAGAGAATAGCCATTGAATTAGGAAATCAAAGAACTTCAGAGAAATATATTGAAAGAATCACTCAGGAATACAAAAATGCTGGGATATCTGTTCAATGGATCGTTATTGATAGCTTAGATGCTCCCCAAGGTGAAGATAGAGTTTATTGGTTGAAAAGATATATATTGAATGAATCAACTAACAATGATTTGATCATTATTGAACCAGAAACATATAGGGTAGGTCAATATAAAATTGATGAAAAAAGATATTTTGCAGGTGGTAGAGAAATAGAGTCAAGAAATTATCCTAAGACATATATGCAAGAAAGTTATATTAAAGATATTGTTTTTGAAAATAAAGGAATTACACTGGAAGGATTTTTGGATTCTTACAATCTGTGGTTTGAAAAGAAAAACAAAATGTTTCAAATAAGAAAAAAAGAACTTGAAAAAATAAGTGCTTTGAAGAAAAAACAACAAGATGAACAACTTGCGAAAATTAAACAAAAAGAAAATGAAGATTATGAAAAAAGAAAACAAAGCTTTACATATATACCATATAAGTTAAATGATTTTATATCAGGTCAACAACCATCAAAATCTATAGCATCATACGAGGAGCGAAAATCTGAAATTATAGATAGAATGAATCAAACAAAAGAAATTGTTTTAGATTCAACAGGGGTAAAGTGGATTAAATGTGAAATCTGCGGAAAGGTTGATGAATCAACTGCGTTTATTATGTATGGTGGTAAAAATAGAGCTACATTAGGGACTTGTGTAGAGTGTAGTCGTAAAGGGAATAAATAGAAGTCTTTTTATTGAAAAAAGTAAAAAAATATATTATAATGTAATATGTGTTACTGTGTATAGTAGAGGGGAAGTAAAATGAAATCATTTGAATTGCAACCAACAATTGAAAATTTGGTTGATACATATCAAAAAGATTGTATTAGAAGAAATAGAATGTTACACCGATTTGTAAATCTAATTAATTCGATTGATGGTAACTGTGTTATAGCAGTTGATAATCAATGGGGGGGCGGTAAAACATTTTTTGTAAAACAGACTAAACTATTGATAGATTCATTTAATGAATACAATAAAGATATTGATGCTGAAACTAAGTTTGAAATACAAACTACATGGAAAAAATTTAATAGCAATATAACGCCAAATTTCAAATTGCATGTTACTGCATATTATGATGCTTGGGAATATGATAATGATGATGATCCGTTACTTTCTTTAGTATACGAAATGTATAAAACGCTTGAAAATTCTTATACTTTTAGTTCTGGTCCAGATTGTTTAGGGATATTAGGTGGTATTTCAAGTGCTCTTACAAAATTTGATTTGTCTAAATTAATAGATTCTTTAACCAAAAGCGAAAATCCCCTTGATTTAATTGAAAAAAATCGCGATTTGCACAAAGATGTAAATGAGTTTCTGGAGTCTTTATTAGCAGAAAAAGGCGATAGATTGGTTGTTTTTATTGATGAATTAGATAGATGTAAACCCAGTTTTGCTATAAAGTTACTAGAGAGAATAAAACACTATTTTAGTAATGATAGAATAACATTTGTTTTATCAATAAATTCTATAGAATTGCAAAATACAATTAAGCAGTTTTATGGGCAGGATTTTGATTCGTGTAGATATTTGGATAGATTTTTTGATTTGCGAGTTTCATTACCTCGCCCAGATTTAATTCGTTTTTATGAATCTTTGGAGTTTTACTCAAGTTACCACTACTATGATATTGTAACAGATGCTGTAATTAAAAAGTTTAATTTTGAATTGCGAGAAATAACAAGATACATTAAATTGATAAAAATAGCAGGTTATAAACCAACACATGAAGATGGGAATACAGGATTCGGTGTATGTTCCCCAATAATTTTAAGCTTTGTGCCAATTATTATTGGTTTGAAAATGTATAATACAGAATTATATCTAAAATTCGTAAATGGTGAAGCTGCTCAATTATATGTAGAAATTATGAATAATGGAGAAATAGAAAATTGGTTAGGTAACCAATTATTGGATTATGGAGAGTCATATTCTATTGATATTAATGGTACAAATAAATCGGTTAGTTTTGAAGAAAAATTGCGATTACTGTATGAAACTGTATTTTTACCAGAGTCTTTTAAAAATCTTGATAGAGTACAAATAGGTAAAATTTCAATAAACAAAAGAACCAAAAGTATGATTGAAGAAACAATTAGTTTGCTATCTGATTTTGCACAATTTGATTATTAAGGAGCTTTAAGAATGAGTAAGTTGAAAATGCACTCAATGAATAAGGTGGATGAAAATATCGAAAAAATCGGGAAATTATTCCCTAACTGTATTACCGAAGTGATTAAGGGATATAAAGTCGATGAAAATGGGAAAGAAATACCAATAATTGAGCACGCAATTGATTTTGATATGCTCAAACAGGAACTTTCTTCTATTGTTGTAGAAGGTAATGAAGAGCGTTATCAGTTTACTTGGCCTGATAAGAAGAAGTCTATTCTTCTGGCTAATGCACCTATTGCAAAGACCCTCCGTCCTTGCCGTGAAGAAAGCGTTAATTTTGATAATACAGAGAATCTTTACATTGAAGGTGATAACCTTGATGTATTGAAACTCTTGCAGGAAACCTATCTCGGCAAAATCAAAATGATTTACATAGACCCACCTTACAATACAGGCAACGACTTTGTTTATAATGATGATTTTGCAGAAAGTGCAGACGAATACCTTGCTAACAGTGGGCAATTTGATGATGAGGGTAATCGCCTTGTTTCAAATACTGAAAGCAACGGTCGTTTCCATACTGATTGGCTTAATATGATTTATCCTCGCCTTAAGATAGCTAAAGATTTGCTCACTGAAGATGGTGTTGTGTTTATTTCAATTGATGATAACGAAGTTGATAATCTTAGAAAGATATGTGATGAAATATTTGGCAGTTCTTGTTTTATCGCTTTAACTACTATTATTGTTAAAACCGAAGGAAGAAGATATGGTGGTTTTGCAAAAACGCACGAACAAGTAGTAATATATGCCAAAAATGCTGAGGCAGTTTCATTAAATGAAATAGAAGTAGAAGGGAAAAAGTTTCAATTTAATGATGATGAAGGTGGGTTTAATGTTCAGGACTTGAGAAACCAAAATGCAAGAGCGTTTAATTCCACAAATAGACCAAATCTTAGATACCCTTTTTATGTTGATTTAGACTCCGAAGATAGTAATGGATTTTGTAAAGTCTATCTTGAGAATGACGAAAACTTAACTGAGGTATATCCAATAACTGTAAATGGGTTTGAAAGCGTTTGGCGTTGGGGTAAGAAAGAAAAAGCATCAAGACAAATAGCTGATTTGGTTGCCCGTAAAGGTTCTGATGATATTATCAGAATTTATCAAAAAATGCGAAAATTAACAGAAATGCCTAAGACTGTGTTAATGGATAAAGATTTCATTTCAATCAAGGGCACAAGAGAGTTGCAAGATTTATTGGGGATAGGTGTATTTGACTTCCCTAAACCTTCTAAATTGATTAAATTATTTACAAATATAGCTTCGGGTGAAAATTCAATCGTATTGGATTTCTTCTCTGGTTCTGCGACTACTGCACACGCTGTAATGCAATTGAATGCAGAAGATGGTGGTAACCGTAAATTTATTATGGTTCAGTTGCCTGAAGAAACGGATGAGAAGTCTGAAGCCTATAAGGCTGGTTATTCAAATATTTGCGAAATCGGAAAAGAACGTATTCGCCGTGCTGGTGATAAAATCAAGGAAGAAAGTCCTATGACTACCGCAAATCTTGATATAGGTTTCCGTGTTCTTAAGCTTGACAGCACAAATATGAAGGATGTTTATTATAACCCTGAAGAATTTGAAGCAAGCCTCTTTGATACACTTGAAGATAACATTAAAGAAGATAGAACCCCTGAAGATTTGCTCTTCCAGGTTATGCTTGACCTTGGCGTTCTTCTTTCAAGCAAAATTGAAGAAACTGAAATTGCAGGCAAAAAAGTTTTCAATGTTGCAGATAATTTCCTCATCGCTTGCTTTGATGAAAATGTAACAGATGAAACAATTACTGCTATTGCAAAACAGAAGCCGTATTACTTCGTAATGCGTGATAGCTCAATGGCATCCGACAGCGTTGCAACAAACTTCGACCAAATCTTCGCAACCTACAGCCCAGATACAGTAAGGAAGGTGCTGTGATGGAACATTTTCTTGATAATGTTATCCAATCAAAAATTGATATGGATGGATATATCGAACAATTTGAAGAAATGTTAAATAACAATGATAATATTTGTTCTTTAAATGATGCAATTGAAAATGGCTTTTGCTTTTGTCCTTTTAATCATGGTTGCAAAAACTTTGAAGAATTCAGAAAAAACACAGGTATTCACACTATTGTGTGGAAAGCTCAAATGCCAAACATAAATGTAACAAAAGAAGAGTTTATTTATTACCTTGAATTCTTATTGAATGTTATACAAATCCCTAAATATGGCAGTGCGGCTGTTTCTCTTATGTATAACGATAGTAAGATATATTCCGTTTTATATAGAGCAATTGATGAAATAGGTTGTGAAATAATATCTGTAGAACAAGGTTTTTATATTGTTGTTAAAAATAAAAAATTAGAAATTGCAACTGATATTACAGGAGATGTTTATGATTTGAATAGTGCACTGTATTTATACACACATTCAAGTTATAAAGATAATCTTATAAAAAAAGCAGATGTTTTGTGTCGTGTTTATAAGTACATAGAGAGCATTCGTCAAAAAGCAAATCAGTATAATTATTCAAATCTGTACGATGATATTTCAAAACTCATGGATGCTTTAGATATAAGGCATTACCCGAATAAAAGAGCAACAGAAACATTAAATGATATGACTAAAGAGGAATTACTTGAATGGTACGATCAGTTGTTTGATTTGTGTGTATCATTGATTATACTGGTTGATTATTCGTCAAAACGTAAGGATATCAAAGAATTAAAAAGTCAGTTGTAATTTAAACTATATTTAAAAACTGGTGATGTAATGAAATTTAATTTTAAAATACAACAATACCAAACTGACGCTGTTGAAGCAGTTGCAAGAGTTTTTAACGGACAAGGTCTTGCAGAGAGTGTTGGTTACAGAAGAGATTTAGGTGTTCAGGAAGAAAAAGAGCAACTATCACTTGAATCTTATGATGAAATAAATGATATTGGTTATAAAAATGAAGTTGTTCAACTTTCAGATGACCAACTTCTTAAAAATATTCAAGAATTACAAAGTGAGAACAATATTAAACTTTCTCGTGAACTTATTAAGTCTTTAGGTAGATGTAGTCTTGATATTGAAATGGAAACCGGTACAGGTAAAACTTATGTTTATATCAAAACTATGTTTGAACTCAATAAGCGTTACGGTTGGAGCAAGTTTATTGTTGTTGTGCCGTCTATTGCCATCCGTGAAGGTGTTAAAAAATCTTTTGAAATAACTTCAGAGCATTTTATGGAACACTATGGTAAGAAAGTTCGTTTCTTTGTTTATAATAGTTCTAACCTTAATCAGCTTGATAACTTTTCTTCAAGTTCAGGCATAAATGTAATGATTATAAATACCCAGGCTTTTGCTTCTTCTCTTAAAGAAGATGGTAAGAGCAAAGAAGCTCGTATTATTTATTCTAAACGTGATGAGTTCGGTTCACGTCGTCCTATTGATGTTATTAAAGCAAACAGACCTATTTTAATTCTTGATGAACCACAAAAAATGGGTGGCGATGTAACACAAAAAGCACTCAAGAATTTTAATCCGTTGTTTAGCCTTAACTATTCAGCGACACATAAAACACAACACAATCTTGTTTATGTGCTTGATGCTCTTGATGCTTATAATAAGCGTCTTGTTAAGAAAATCGAAGTTAAAGGCTTTCAGGTTAAGAATTTCCGTGGTACAGATAAATATTTATATCTTGAAAAAATTGTTCTTTCTAAAAATAAACCACCACGAGCAAAAATTGAACTTGAAATAGGTTACAATAAGTCAATCAACCGTGAAAGTCGTATTCTTGGTGTTGGAGAAGATTTATATTATGTTTCACAACAAATGGAACAGTATAAGGGATTTGTTATTTCGGATATAGACCCTATAAGAAATACTGTAACATTTACTAATGGTGAAGTTATTATTGCTGGTGAGGTAGTAGGCGATATTTCAGAAAATGATATGCGCCGAATTCAAATAAGAGAAACCATTCTTTCTCACTTTGAAAAGGAAGAAAAACTTTATAACAAAGGTATTAAAACACTTTCACTTTTCTTTATTGATGAAGTTTCAAAATACCGTCAATATGATGAAAATGGTGACGAACTTCTTGGTGAATATGGAAGAATGTTTGAAGAGGAATACATAAGTGTTCTTAATGATTGCAGAACTCTTTTTGATACACCATACCAGAAATATCTTGAATCAACTTGTTTGAATGTAGAGTCAGTACATAAAGGTTATTTCAGTATTGATAAAAAGACTGGTAGAAGTATAGATAGTGCTCTTAAAAAGGGTAGTGAATTTTCAGACGATATTTCTGCTTATGACCTTATTTTGAAGAACAAGGAACGACTTTTAAGCTTTGAAGAACCTACAAGATTTATATTCTCCCACTCAGCACTTCGTGAAGGTTGGGACAACCCTAATGTATTTCAGATTTGTACATTAAAGCATTCTGACAGTAACACAGCAAAGCGACAAGAAGTTGGTCGTGGTCTTCGTCTTTGTGTAAATCAGGCTGGTAACAGAATGGATGTTGAAAGTTGTGGCGATACTGTTCACGATATAAATATGCTTACTGTTATTGCAAGTGAAAGTTATAAAGATTTTGTAAAAGATTTACAGTCAGATATTAAAACAATGCTTTATGACAGACCTACTGCAGCTACAAGTGATTACTTTAAAGGTAAGACTATAAAAGTTGATGGGGTACCAACTGTTATTGATGATAAAACGGCGAATATTATAGAAGGTTGGCTTCTTGCTAATGGTTACGCTGATTATATTGATAGAAAGATTACTGATAAATACAGAGCAGATGTTGAAATGAATACTGTTGCAGCTTTACCAGATAATCTTAAACCAATGGCAGAAGGTATTCATAAACTTGTTCAGTCTGTTTATGATGACAGTATTCTTGAAAGTATGTTTAGTGATGGTCATAGCACTAAGGTTACAGAAAACCCATTAAACGATAATTTCTTCAAACAGGAATTTCAGAATTTATGGAAGCAGATTAACCATAAATATGCTTATACTGTAAATTTTGATAGTGATGAACTTATTAAGAAATCAATTGACCATATAAATGCTAAATTATTCGTTTCAGAACTTCAGTACACAACAACAGTTGGTCGTCAGAAAGATGATATGACTGAAAATGAAATTAACCGAAGCGAAAGTTTTAGTGGAGAAAAGAGCAAAACAAAAACACTCAAGCACGCAGGTCAAAGCAAAATTAAATATGACCTTGTCGGTAAAATTGCTGGTGCAACATTGTTGACTCGTAAAACTGTTGTAGCAATTCTCAAAGGTCTCAGAGAAGACAAGATTTATATGTTTAAAAATAACCCAGAAGAATTTATCTCCAAGGTTAGCAAACTTATAAATGAGCAAAAAGCTACAATGATTGTTGAACATATTTCATACAATGAAATTGATGGCGAATATGATAGTGCAATATTTACTGCAGAGAAAAGCACACAGACTATTGATAAAGCATTTAAAGGTGCAAAGTCAATTCAGGACTATGTGTTTACAGATGGTTCTGCAGAAAAGAGTGTAGAACGTCGTTTTGCAGAAGATTTAGATGCGGCAGAAGAAGTTTGCGTTTACGCTAAACTTCCAAAAGGTTTCCATATACCAACACCAGTTGGTAATTATTCACCTGACTGGGCAATTGCATTCTATGAGGGTGCAGTAAAACACATTTATTTTGTTGCTGAAACAAAAGGTACAATGGATTCACTCGAACTCCGTCCTATTGAACAAGCAAAAATAAAATGTGCAAAGAAACTCTTTAACGAACTTTCAACTAACAATGTTAGGTATCACGAAGTAGATAGCTATCAGAGTTTATTAAATATTATGAGTACGTTGTAAAATTATTATATCTATCAAAACTTGATTTGTGTAAGGAAAAATCTCCCCACAACAATTGTTGTAATCTGTCGAAAAGTGTGGTAAAATGTGTTAAACAGATTTAAAGGAGTGTTTATTATGAAATATTGTGCATTTTGTGGTAGCGCTAATGCGGATGAAATTGCTTTCTGCGCTTCGTGCGGCAACCCATTTGCTACCGAACAAAATCAATCACCAAACGTAAAGCAAGCCCCAAGAGTCAACCAGGCTCAGCAATTTAATCAGGCACCGAGTGTCAACCGTGCCCCGATTTCAAATCCTGCTTCTATGCAACAAAACGTCGGCGGTAACGTTAATTCTTCAAATAACGGTGTGTTTGTTTCTGCTGATGAACACGTTGTTGCAACTCTTTCAAATGGTATGGTAGCAAATATTCTTTCAGGCGAAGGCCTTATGAACGAAGAGGCTCTGCTCACTAACAAAAGATTCTATTATAACCACAAAAGAGGTATCATTAACGTCCGTGAACATAAATCAAAAATTAACGTTGAGGATATCACAGGAACAAAAATCACAAGCTACAATCCTATAGGAATTCTTATAGTAGCTGCTATTGCGCTTATTATCGCTATTATTATGTTCCTTGAAGTAGATGAGGAAACAATTGTGGCTACTTTACCTGTAGTTGTGGGTATATTCTTGTCATATTTTGTTGCGAAAAAAACTCTCTTCAAAGTTGAATATGCAGGCGGTTCAGTCAGCTTCTCTGTTAAGAAATATAAAAAAGAAAACGTTCTTGCATTCCAGAAAAGCATACATGCTGTTAAAGACAGCTTAAATGCAAAAAAATAAATATATTGCGAAAAGCAACCATCGTTAATGATGGTTGCTTTTTTACATCTTCTTATTACAAGCTTTGTCAAAGCTCGGGTTAAATGCATAAAAGTTTTTAGCGTCCAATTTGTCGGTAGAAATTCTTAAGCCTTCCATAAAAAACGACACACTAAGCCGATTTCAGACATTCAATCCAAAAGGGGACACGTGCGTCGATAAATTCAAATTTATATAGGAGAATATAAGTAAAAAACATTTCATAACTACACATCCATCCTAACATCATAAAAACACTTTGTCGACACAAAATTTTGAGTTGTGATATTGTAAAATAGAAGATATCGTTTTATAATAAATTCAAGGGGAGTGTAACTATGACAACACAAGAATACTTGAAGCAAATTGACGAAGTAAATGAAAATGGTAAATACAAGGCGGATTGGTCATCTCTTTCGCATCACAAGGTGCCAGAGTGGTATATGCACGACAAATTAGGCGTGTTCATTCATTGGGGAATTTACTCGGTTCCAGCTTTTGGCAGTGAGTGGTATTCAAGAGCTATGTATGATAAAAAACACAGAGAGTTTGAGTATCACAGAAAAACTTATGGCGAACAAAAAGATTTCGGTTATAAAGATTTTATACCAATGTTCAAAGCAGAAAAATTTGATGCTTCTAAATGGGTAACTCTTTTCAAAAAAGCGGGTATGAAATATGTAATGCCTGTTGCAGAGCATCACGACGGTTTTGCTATGTATGAAACAGAGTTTAATCGCTGGAACGCAAAAGAAATGGGACCTTGCCGTGACGTTGTTGGTGAATTGAAAGAGGAATGTGAAAAACAAGGACTTACTCTTTGTGCTTCAACTCACAGAGCAGAGCATTATTTCTTTATGAATATGGGCAGAACCTTCGACAGTGACGTGAATGACGATAATTACAGAGATTTTTATGGTCCTGCAGTTTATTGTGAAGAATTCCATTCTGATGATTTACATAAATACAGTGCAGATACATATTCAAAAGGTGCAAGTAAAGAATGGCTTGAAGACTGGCTTGTGAGAACGTGTGAATTGGTAGATAAATATCAGCCGTCTGTTCTTTATTTTGATTGGTGGATTCATAATCATTCCTTCAAGCCTTATCTTAAAAAATTAGCGGCTTATTATTACAATCGTGCAGAAGAATGGGGAAAAGAAGTTACTATAAATTATAAGCACGAAGCATTTCCGCCAACTGTTGCAACCTTTGATGTTGAGCGTGGTGCGTTGTCAGGCATTTCTCCTGTTTATTGGCAGACCGATACAGCAATCGGTAAGCGATCCTGGGGATACCGAGCAGATAATGAATACAAAAGCTCAAGACAAGTTATCTGCGACCTTGTTGATATCGTTTCAAAAAATGGTAATTTGCTTATAAATATAGGGCCTAAGGCAGATGGAACAATAACCGATGAAGAAACTCAGGTTCTTTTAGATATGGGCGAGTGGATTAAAATAAATGGTGAAGGCATTTATGGAACAACCTTCTGGAAGCAATTTGGTGAAGGTGAAGTGAATGCCGAAGATGGCTTTTTTAAAGATGACAACGAAAAACAGTTTACAACAGAAGATTTCAGATTTACATATAAAAATGGTAATCTTTATGTTTTTCAGATGCGCCCATCAAAAGAGGTAAGAATAAAAACACTTCGTAAGAATAACCCACACGATTACCTTGTTGAAAATATTGAGCTTTTAGGTAGCGACGAAAAAATAAATTTTACGAGAACTGAAGAATATCTTGAAATTAATCTCAAAGGCGACTTCAAAAACGATTTACCTATTTGTTTTAAAATTGCAATTGGGTGAGTTGAAAATAGGGATAATACAAATTGATATAAATTGAAAAATAATATATAATAACGGTGTGAAATTTATTATTAAGTAACATAATCAGGAGCGTGACACCATGCTGAAATTCATTTGCTACCCCAAATGCACGACTTGTCAAAAGGCTAAAAAGTGGCTTGATGATAACAAAATAGAGTACGAGTTAAGAGATATTAAACAGGAGAACCCTACACTCGAAGAGCTTACCGAATGGTACAGTAAAAGCGGATTACCATTAAAGAAGTTCTTCAACACAAGCGGTCTGTTATATAAATCATTGGATTTGAAAAATAAATTACCGGATATGAGTGAAGCTGAAATGTTGCATTTACTATCTACTGACGGAATGCTCGTAAAACGCCCGATTTTAGTCGGTAATGATTTTGTTCTCGTGGGTTTCAAAGAAACTGAATGGAATGAAAAATTAATATAATAATCAAATACAAAGCACTCCCATTTTTATGGGAGTGCTGATTTTTTATTCAGCGATACAGAATAAATTTGGTGGCGATTTTTATGATGAGCACAAGTAATATGAGTGTTGAAAAAATAGAGTATGTATATTATAATGAAATTAATTCTGAAAAACAGGTGATGAATATGTTGTTAGAACTCTATCCCGAGAAAGAATACCAGACATTTAAAAGTATAGGTGCAAGTGGTGCGTGGTGGGCGCAGATTGTAGGCAACTGGAGTCATATAGATGAAGAGTCTGGTAAAGAAGTGCGTGACAGAATTGCAGAGCTTTTATATAACAAGGAGACTGGTATTGGTCTTAATGTTTATCGTTATAATATCGGCGGTGGTTCAAAGCATTCAGGCAAGGGTGAATTTTCTCAGCCCGCAAGAGCAACCGAGTGTTTTGAAAAAGCAAAAGGCGAGTATGACTGGTCCCGTGACAGCAGTGCCGTTTATATGATGAAAAAGTGTGTTGAAAATGGTGCCGACGAAGTAATATTCTTTGTTAATTCACCTATTGAAAGACTCACAAAAAATGGAATGACTCACAACAAAAAGCATCAGCTTTTCCACGAAAATATCAAGAAAAAGAATTACAAGGAATTTGCAAAATATTGCCTTGACGTAACTGAGCATTTTTTAAACGAAGGTATGCCAATAAAATATTTGTCACCAATTAACGAACCAATTTGGGTTTGGAATGGTGGTCAGGAAGGTTGTTTTTACAGACCCAGAAGTGTAAAAAATGTTTTTAAAGTGTTTGCAGCTGAATTGGAAAAAAGACCTGAATTGAAAAATCTTAAGTTATCAGGCGCAGAGTCAGGCGACCTTCGCTGGTTCAATAAATCATATACAAGGAATTTATTAAATGATAAAAATGTTAGAAAATATCTTGACGGAGTAGATGTTCATTCTTATTGCTTGCCACTTCCGTTACCAATAGAAATTTCGTTTTTAAATGACAGATTAGGCTTTGTAAAACGCTTCAGAAAATGGATGGATAAGTGTTACCCTGATGTTCCAGTTATAATGAGTGAGTGGACTCATATGAAGGGTGGCAGAGATTACTCAATGGACTCTGCATTAGTTACTGCAACTACAATGTATGAAGATTTCACACTCTTAAATGCAGTTTCGTGGCAGCATTGGATTGCCGTTTCAGAAGTTGATTATTGTGATGGGCTTATCTACATAAATCTAGAAGATAAATCTTTTGAATTGACAAAACGATATTACGTAACAGGCAACTTTACAAAATATATAAAACCAGGTGCAAAGCGAATTGAAGCAATAAGTGACGATAAAGATGTTCTCGTAGTAGCGTTTAAGGATAGCGAAAGGGTAACGTTGGTGCTTATAAATAATTCAGATGAAGAAAAGAATATTACATTACCATTTACAAAAGATATTTTAATTTCTGTTACCGATGAAAATCATAATTTATCTGAAACAAAAATGAAAACAAACGCTGTAACTCTTACAAGAAAATCTGTTACAACAATGGTGATTATATGAAAACTAAAGTTTTAAATTTACTTTTATCATTAAAAAACAACTGGAAAACTGCACCCGAAGGACGATTTATTTCGTTTAAAGAAATTATATCCTTAGCAATCGGCGGAATTGGTGTTAAGTTCATAGTTTATTGCGTAAGCACTATGATTTTAAGTGTAGGGAATACACTTATAGGCAACACAATAGGTATTCCACCAACAGCAATATATTTTATTTATATATTAAGTGTTATTTCGAGCTTTCCGTTAACTGCTTTAAGAGCACGAATGATAGATAACTCTAAAAGTATGAAAGGTAAATACCGCCCGTATATTCTCACAATGGGTTTACCTACTGTGCTTTTAGGAATCGGCTTTATATGGGCACCTTATGAAATAATGAGTATGCCTGTAAAATGTGTTACAGTTCTGCTTTTTAATATCGGTTTTCAGTTTTTCTATAACTTCCTGCTTGATGCAAACGACAGTATTATAAACGTTCTTTCGCCCAATACAATCGAAAGAACAGATGTCTATGCAGTTAAAAGTGTTATAGAAAATATTTCGCCATCAATAGCAAGTATCTTTTTGCCACTTGTAGCAAAGGCTATAACAGGTGACAACACGCTTTATGATATGACTGTTTACAGAGTCCTTTATCCACCAATGCTCATAGTCGGCTTTTTAGTGTCAGTTATAATCTATGTGAACACAGAAGAACGAATTGTTCAACCTAAAAATCATACAGTAAATATGAGTTTTCTCGATGCAGTCCGTGCAGTTGCAAGAAATAAATATTTCTGGATTATTTCACTTGCTGGGTGGATTGGATTCCTTGAAGGCTCTTTTGGTACGATTTTAGGTTGGATGTATAATTATCAGGAAGCGTGCTCCGCGGGGCAGTATGCAGTAATAACCGCTATTGCAGGCAACGCTTCCTTGTGGCCAAACCTCTTTGCACCATTTTTAATAAGACGCTTTGGCAAGAAAAAAGTTCTTATTATAAGTAACCTTTTAAACATTATCTTTATAGCTCTTATGTTACCGGTTGTTAAAATGACAGGTGGGGGAGTTATATGGATTTTACTTGTATTTATATTTATAAATCAACTTCTCACTTCTCTTGGTCATTTTATGAATCCAAGCCTTAATGCAGATATAAGAGATTATCAGCAATATATAAGTGGCGAAAGAATAGACGGAGTTTTCTCGGCGGTAGCACTTATTGGTAGTGTTATTACTCTTGGCACTGCCTCTGTATTACCTGCAATTTATGAAAAAGCAGGTCTTAATGCAGAAATGGCATTAAAATTAGGCTACAGTGCCGACAATGTTTACGATGTGCTTTATAATACAGAACTTTTCGTTGCAATTTCATCTGTGCTTATAATCGCCTCTGTAATTGGTGCAACACTCAATGTAATACCACTCTTTTTCTACGATTTAACTGAAACCAGACAAAAAGCAATGGTTAATGTTTTAAGAATAAGGGCATATTTTGATGATAAAATTACAGGAATTGCTACAAAAGAGCAGGAGTCAGAGGTTGCAGGAATTATAAAGACTGCAAACGAGTATGCAAATAAAACCCGTGAGAAAATAGAAAAGGGTATGTCTAAACAAGAAAATAAGCGTATTCGTGAAAATAATGAGCAAATCGAAATTGCAAAAATTGTATTGGCTGAGCTTGAATTTTTCAAAACTTCTCAGGGCGAATTTGAACTTGAGTATTCTAAAAAAATACTTGCTTCACAAGGCGTTATAGATTTAGCAGAAGAAATAGCAAAAATAAATTCACTTCCTGCCAACACAACAGAAGAAAAAGAGTTTAAAAGAAAAATGCGTTCTTTAATTAAAGATTTCAGAATTGCGGAAAAAACAAAGAACTCAAAGGAATATAAGAATGCAGAAAACTTCGATTCTGCAATTTTCACAGAGCTTTTTAACACTTCTGATAATATATCATTCTCAATAAAAGAACTGCAGAATAAAATCAAACTCTCAAAAGAAGCTAAAGAAGATACAAAAGAATTAAAAGAAAAACTCTCTAAGCTTTATAAGGAACGCAGGGTGAATGAAGAAAAAATCAAACAAGCACGAAAAAAGAGCATTCTTCACACCCGAGCAAATAAACCAGAAATAACTGCGCAAAAAACATTGGCAAGATTCGAGAGTTATAATAGCTATATAAACAACTTGTCTTAAACTATAATTTAAAAAAATCAGCACTCCCGTTTAGAGCGAGAGTGCTGATTTTTTGTTTTTAGCACCATCCTATGCCAACAATTTCAACCCCAAGCCAATAAATTGTTGTGATTTTAACTAAATCCAAACACTTCGATATATACAAAACGCTGATTTTTCTAAAAGCTTTAAAATTTTTATGTAGCTTTTGTCGTTTTTTGTCATATCTAAGTGGTATCAACAAATCATTGATATGTTGATTTCAAATATTAAAATGGGGTGTTGTATATGCTTAAAGCGGAAAATGTGATGGAACATATTAAAAATGATTTCGAAATGGCTACAGTGGATTTAGAATCGTTGAATTCTTTTTTTTGTGAAACTCGTGATATGTTAAATAAAATCAAAATTGAATTTGAAAATGACACGGCTTTTAAAATCTCTAAAATGCTTGATGAAATTTATACCGTTGAGGAAACATCGAAAATAAATGAATATATCGAAGAATTATATGAAAGGGATGTGTTTGAAAATCATAAATTAAAAGATATAATCGAAATTACATACAAAGAAGATACGCAAGAAATTTTTTATATTATTAAAAAACAGTTTAGAAAAGATAGTTTGGATCCTAAAAAGGCACGAAGAAAAATGTACACAATTTGTAATCAGGATACCATATTTACAAGAAGTATTTTAAGCAATATTATAATAACATTTGAAAGATTTTTGGCATCAAGCTATGCAGCGTTGGTTGTTTTAGAACCACAGAAATATTTTGAGGGAAAGACAGTAGCTATTTCAAAATTGATAAATGAGAAACTAACTGATGTTATCAATGGTGTTATTAAGCAGGAAGTAGAGACCAATATGTTTGATTCTTTGAAAACGTTGGATCGTATTAAGGAAAAAAGCAAAGTCGATGTTGATAGATATATTTCTATGAGAGATGATTTTGAAGAAGTTTATTATAGGCGAAATGCCTATGTTCATACAGATGGTTGTGTAAATAAAATGTATTTAGAAAAAGTTAACCCCGAATTTTTGAATAACATTAAAATTGGAGATAAACTTATATGTGATGATGAATATTTAGAAAATGCAATTTTAATGGTTAATAAGATAATTGCATCATTGCATTTTGAATTATTAAAACTTAATAATGCAAAAAGCGAAGATTACACGCCGTTAATAAATTTTGCTTTTGATGTATTGAAAAACAATAATTATGTTTTAGGTGAAACAATATACGGTATGTTACGAAGAGAAAAAAGTTTTGAGTATGCAGATAAAGCTAGGTTTGAGGTTAACTATATGTTGTCACTAAAACATCAAGGGAAAGATATCTCAAAATTGCTTGAGAAATTTGATGTTTCGATAGCTACGCCAGATTTTGTGATAGCCAAAAAATGTCTAGAAGAAGATTACGAAATGGCATATAAATTATTGTCTAAGGAATATAAAAAATACTTAAATGCGGAGGCAATTCGCGAATGGCCAATATTTGTTGGGTTTAGAAATAGTGAATATTATAATAAACTAATTGAAGAAAACAAAGATGATTTTGAGAGAACTTTTTTTGGAAATGAACCATCTACTGTAGATGGTTGTAATGCAGATAGTAATTCTGAAATGTTTGAAGAATAATTTAGGTAGTGTTTAATAGAGAAAGAACACGCAATCAACCCGAGACTGAATGTGTAAATTCATTCTCGGGTTGATTTTATTTTCTAACGATGTTAAAATTAAATTAATTATTTCATAGGTAGTGTGAGGCGTTGGAGATGATTTATAGATTAACTGAATTTATTGAAAATAATATAAATCCGATAACCAAGTGTGAATATGATTCATCATGGTTAGTGCTTACTCTTTCTTCTGAAATAGATGTACCTATGATTGTAGGTGTAAACAATGGTTGCACTTATACCATAACAATCAACAAGCAACTTCATGATGATTGGAAAATGGCTGTTGGAGATTTTATTGGTTACTGTGATGCAAATAATCTAAACGGAATTATTGTAATCACAGAAGATGAATTTAATGAGGTTCAAAACTATTATGACGGACACAGTTATGATGAAAAGCTCCTACGTGATTATGAAACATCGGTTTTAGTACATAGTACATCAATGGAAAACTGGCTTCAAATACAGAAAGACGGTATGCTCAAAAGTTGGAATAAAATTGAAGTCTCTGAAAAAAAGCCAATTGGTAAACAACTTGGGGACCCTGTTCATTTTAGTGATTACATAATGTTCGGTGGCGGTGTCAGTGGTGAAATTGTTGTCAACTCCAAACAATCAGACAAAATTGTAATGGATATTGATTCTGAATATAAAACTGGTGCAAGACTTTATTTTGATGCTGAGAAAATGGCAAAAGACGGTTTGCTTGTTCGTGATGGTGCACATGTTAAAGTCAAAGACTGTTTACCACTTGAACCATATCTTATTTGGACAGCCACTTGGGATAAAGTAGGATTAGAAAGTCAGATTTCTACACCGAGAATTTTTGCAAGGTTATCCGATGAAAAATTCGAAAACATTAAAAAGGATTTTTAAAATGAAGTTAATATTATCGTCTTGTGATTTTAGAAACGAAAAGTCAAAAAAGGTTATTATTGAAAATCTGCCTTGTTCAATAGATAAGTGTAAATTGTTATTTATACCTAATGAAAAAGCAACAACAGAAACTATTTTAAGTGATTTATATTATTTAAGAATGCAAGAGTTTGGATTCATAAAAGAAAATGTTTATGTGTTTGACCATAACAATCCAGATGAATTCAGAAACCTTGATATTGATGTTATCTATATAAGTGGTGGTAATACTTTCGGTACGCTTGATAAAATTAGGAAATGCAATTTTGATAAAGATATTATCAATTATGTAAAATCAGGTGTTGTTTATATCGGCGGTAGTGCAGGTGCTCATGTTGTTTCAAAAGATATTAAACATGTAGAAAAGTACGATGAAAATAATGTAGGGATAACCGATTATTCTGGTTTAGGTTTGTTCAATGGAATTCTTATCTGTCATTATACGGATGAACGAAAAGCAGATTTTGAGGGATTGTCATTAAATAGTGAACATAAAGTATATGCTTTGACAGATGATGAATCTGTTGTGGTATAAATTACATAAACGAAAGTGTGAAATAAATGAGCAGAAAAATAGTTGCAATAGGTGGTGGCGAGAACGGAAGAATGCGTTCAAACGGAACACGCCACCCATACGAACTTGCAAATCAGGATAAAGAAATAATAAGACTTACAGGTAAGGAACATCCTAACTTTCTTTTAATTGCACACGCTCAACCATTAGAAAGGCAAGAAAGTTATTTTCAGGTGATGGTTGATATTTATGGCGAGATGTATGGCTGTTCCTGTAAAGACTTAAAAAGTAATGAACTGACTAATACCGAACTTGTGAAAAGTCTTGTTGACTGGGCAGACATCATATTTGAGGGCGGTGGAAATACTCTTGATATGATTAAACTCTGGAAAGAAACAGGGTTTGATAAAATACTGAAACAAGCATGGATTAATGGTAAGGTAATGTGTGGTGTTTCTGCTGGTGCAAACTGTTGGTTTAAAGAATGTTCTTCTGACTCACTTAAAATAAAATTTGGTGATGACCAACCCTTAATTGGTGTCGATTGTTTGGGGTTTGTAGATGGTTTATTTGTACCTCATTGCGATGAAAAGGGCAGACGTGATAATGTAAAAGAATTGCTGAAAACAAGTGAGCAAGTAGGTCTTTCAATGTCAAATTGTACTGCACTTGAAATAATAGATGATGAATACAGATTGATTACAAGTGATGCATCACATCACGGAATTGAAGCATACGGTTTAAAATCGTATTGGAAAGATGGCGAATATATTGAAGAATATATTGATACATCATTAGAGTTTAAACCATTAAAAGATTTATTAAAAAAATAAAATCTTTCGGGAGTAGAATTATGGAAATCTGGGACGGATATTATAAAGATGGAACTTTGGCAAATATAGATTTAGTTCGTGGTGAGCCTATTCCAGACGGACTTTATCACCTTGTTTGCGAGGTGCTTGTTCGCCATATAGATGGTGATTATCTTCTAATGCAAAGAGATTTGAAGAAAGATATTTACCCTGGCTTTTACGAAGCAACTGCAGGTGGTTCTGCTCTTAAAGGTGAGAACAAATTTGATGGTATAAAGCGTGAATTGTTCGAAGAAACAGGGATTGATTGCGACGATTTTAAAGAATTTGCTCACTATGTTTTTGATGATGATAATTGTTTGTTTCATTGTTTCCTATGTACTACCGATTGCGATAAAAATTACATCAAATTACAAAAAGGCGAAACAATATCATTTAAATGGATTTGTGAAAAAGAATTTATTCAGTTTGTTAATTCAGATAAAATGATTGATACACAAAAGAGAAGATACACTAACTGGCTTAAAGAAAAAGGATATTTAAGATAATGAATAAAAATGTCATACATATTTTCGGTGCATCGGGTTCAGGTACAACAACTTTAGGAAAGAAAATTTGTGATGAATTAGGTTATAATTTGCTTGATGTTGATGATTATTTTTGGTTGCCTACAAATCCACCATTTACACAAAAACGACCAACAAAAGAACGATTAGAACATATCAAAAATGATATTGAGAAATTTCAAAATGTTGTGGTTTCTGGTTCAATTGTTGGTTGGGGTGATGAGTTAATTCCATATTTCACATTAGCAATAAGAATTGAAGTGGATAAATCATTGCGTATAGAACGAATAGAAAACCGTGAAAAAGAGCGTTTTGGCTCTCGTATAGAATTTGGTGGCGATATGTATCAGCAGCATGTTGATTTTATAGAATGGGCAAAAATGTACGATGATGGTGATAACACTATCAGAAGCAAAAAATTGCACGACGAATGGCAAAAACAACTTTTGTGTGAAATATTGTGCTTAGATGGTGCGGATAGTTTGGAACAAAATTTTTTAAAAGTTATAGAGAAATTTGAATTGCAAAAAACGGTTTGATGTGATAGTATAGAGAAAATGAATTAGGAGAGCGAAATATGATATTATCTGATAAGACTTTAATGAGAATGATTGAAAACAAGGAACTCGTAGTAGACCCTATTGAAAAAGAACAAATACAACCGGCAAGTGTTGATATTCGTTTGGGAAATACATTCAGTATTGTAGAAGATACTTCAACAGGTATTATAAATTTAGAAAATGAGATTAAATATAAAACAATAACAACTGATTCATACATACTTTTACCTAATCAGTTTGTTCTCGCGACAACTATGGAATATTTCGATTTACCAGACGATTTAACTGCTTTCGTTGAAGGTAGAAGTTCTTTAGGTAGAATGGGGTTGTTCATTCAAAATGCTGGTTGGGTTGACCCTGGTTTTAAAGGTGAAATTACACTCGAGCTTTATAACGCTAACAGATGCGCTATTGAGCTTAAAGCTGGCAGACGTGTAGGCCAACTTGTCTTTGCAAAAATGGATGATACGGCACTTAATCCATATAATGGTAAATATCAAGGTCAAAGAGGAGCTACAGGTTCAAGAGTGTTTATGGACAAGGATGCAAAATAATAGAATATATAGAGAAAAGCAACCATCGTTAATGATGGTTGCTTTTTACTATCACATCTTTTTATTACAATGTTTATCAAAACTCGGGTTGAAAGCATAGAAGTTCTTTGCGTCTAATTTATCAGTTGCAATTCTCAAGCCTTCCCCTTGAAGTAAATCCTGAAAAAAACGACACATTAAGCCAAATTTCGCAAAATGGATGGAAAAATACTTCAAAACACTAAAAATACAGAAGCAAAATGCCGATTTCGGAATAACACTTGCTGACTAAAGGAACAAAATTCCGATTTCGGCACTTTCTATTATACCAAAAACATAGAGCAGGGTAGTGCACAAGATTATGTGCTACTACTCTGCTTTTTCTTGTGCTTGTATGCAAAAATCTTTACTGCATAATTCAAAGAAAAGGTATTTACCAGTTGTCGTCTTGTTGCTCTTCTTCCTCTCTGCGATATTCACTGTCATCCCAGTTGTAAACATATTCCCCACGGTCAATACTGAACCCATCCCGTTCAATATTCTCGTAGTCACCCGATTCATAATTAAAACACCATTTTGACATAATTAAAACTCCTTGATATGCTCTTTCATATTTCTTATCGCTTTATAAGATTCATTCAATTCTTCTATGAGAGGTTTTAAAATTGGTGAATTTGATTTTCTCGTAACCTTAGCTACATTAGTTATTATTCCGTCGGACTGTTTTTCTGCATTCAAATTTGAATATAGTGCACGAAAAATAACAATGTCACCATTTTCGTAAAAATCAAAATCCCGTTGACAAGTCTCAATCCAAACATCTTTCATGTATTCCACAGCGTATCGCTCATCATTCTTGACAGATAAAATCAATTCATGAAGTTTCTTGTAGGTCTGCTTATTGTACTTAATCGCCTTCTTCAACGCAGTTTCTGCAAATGAAGAATTTGTACTGATAAGAATATCAAGAAGCTTTGAGATATAAGGAAACATAAATGTATGTTTGCGTTTGCAACCATCTTTATATTTCACTTCATCTCGGATATCAAAAGGGTCTGTAAAATAATCGAGAACACTATTGTCAGAATTTGCAATATGTTTAACCATTCTTTCGTTATAACAACCATCAAAATCAGGATGTGCACCCGACAGATAATGAGCTTTGAAATAGAGCTGAGGATTTTCCCTTGCACGAAGATTATTCAGCATTTCAATATCATTTTTATCCGCTGCAAGAGAAATCAATCTGATACGCAATTCATCTTCGGTTTTCAATTTACCTTCCAAACCGAAATCAATATTTTCAAATTTTCTCCGTTCTATAGATGTTCCTGCTCCGAAAGTCTGAATATAATCATTATCTTTTCTACTATCAAACCAAATATATTCGTTATCCATCAGATACTTTATAAAATCGTAGTTTCCAAATTCAATAGCATAATCAAGAACCGTCTTGCAATATTCGTCTGAATTAAGTATAAGCTTGTCTGCACGATTGATATATTCTTCCCATTCTTCAGGATTTCTTGAACATACAATAGAATAGTTTGTTACTCTATTACTGATAGGAACACTACACTCTCCGGCACTTAAAATCTGTTCGCAGGAAACTCCAAGCAAATCGGTAAAATAAGGCAAATCATAGGTTTGAATTGCTTTCTTTCCTTTTATAATCTGCGATAAACGGTTTGACATACTTCTAACAGCATCCTCTGTTACCACGCCTCCCGAAAGGCTTATATATTCACGACAAAAGGCCCTTCGTGATTCATATTTATTATCAATTAAATTTGCAAGATATTGTCCTAACTTTTCGTTATTTTTCTCCACCTTAAACATCTGCTTACAACTCCTTTTAGCTTTCTGAAATCATTATACTATCGCCGTTTTAAAGCGTCTATATTGTATTTGTATACACCAAAAACATACACATAATAAACCCAATTGTCGTGTATGCTTTCTGCATATATTGTATATTTAATCTGTATTTATGTCAACCGGTAATAAGAGCACCCTTATCAATAACCACTACACACAATTCAAGACGCTATTCATAAAATAAGACCTTATCAATTGCTGTCCTCCGTGATATAATCACAACAGAAGCTTCGAAAAAAACTTAAAAAGGTGAAAGCTATGAACAATATATTTATTGAAAATCTCAAAAAATTACGCCTTGCAAAAGGTTTAACTCAGGAGCAGGTTGCAGATAAACTGAACGTGAATTCTCAAACAGTTTCCCGTTGGGAATGCGGAACAACTCTTCCCGATGTTCTGACCTTGCCCGAGCTTGCAAGGCTATATGAAGTTACTGTAGATGATTTTTATAAAAAGAGTACAGTTGCTTACGATAACTATGCACAACGCCTTGCCTCTGTTTACGAAAACTCCCGTGACCCCGAGGACTTTATGCGTTGCCGTGTTGAATATGAAAAGCTTATAAAATCCGGCGAGCTTTCAACCGAGGATAAATGGCTCTACGGTTGGATTCATATGTATATGATGAACTATTGCAGAGATGTTGCTGTTGAATGGTATGATAAAGCCGTAAACGATGACCCCAATGATGACCCTGAAAACTATCAGATTGCCTGTATGCAGAGAATCTGGATGTA
Organism: Acutalibacteraceae bacterium; assembly: GCA_045646485.1. Taxonomy (GTDB): domain Bacteria; phylum Bacillota; class Clostridia; order Oscillospirales; family Acutalibacteraceae; genus DTU089. The sequence goes on along the minus strand of JAZRKU010000039.1, from coordinate 11,475 downwards.
TTTCCTTCTTCATAAAGATGATGAAATTATCTCCGAGCTTGAGGGAAAGGCAAAAGCAAACCCTGAAAACCCGAGAGAAACAGACAACCTTCTGATTGCTCTTATCTGGGCTGAAAAATATGATAATGCATATAATCTCTTCACAGAAGCAATTAAAAAGTTCCCTGATGACTGGCGTATGTATATTCACGGCGGAGACATCTGCAAAGGTCTCAAAAAGTATGATGAAGCATTAGCTTGCTATAACAAAGCAGGTGAAATCGGAACATATTTCTGCGATGAAATGGACTGCAAAGCAGGTTTGTATGAAGAAATAGGAGAATACGAAAAGGCATACAACGAGTGCATGAAAATGGCTGATATCTACCGCAGCAGAGGTTACGATGTAGAAGCCGATATGACAGAAAAACGCGCAAAAGAGCTAAAAGACAAATGCAAAGATAATGCAAAAAACTTTACTGCATAATTCAAAGAAAAGGCAAACGGATTTATCACACGATAAATTCGTCTGCCTTAATTTTTTCTTATGTAATTTACTATCCTAACTCAATACATTCCACCGTCAAATTAACCAACCCTTTGCATACTACCATTTTTGAGTTGATAAAAGTACAAATTATTTTGAGTACATAGTTGTTTAATTTCATCATCATACAGTTCACAAAATCGCACAATAGCATCACATAAATCATCTGCTTCTGTTGTATGTATCGGAGTAGTATCTTTCAACCCTAAACTTTGGTAATATGTACACTTTTCATCATGAGCTTTTAAACTTTCATAAATAGAACAACATAACTGGTATTTCATTTTTCAACCTCCTTATCATTGATATATATTCATTATAACACTTTAAAACAATTTTTGGGTCTTATAATTACTTTTATAAAATTATAACATAAAGAACTGAAATTTGACGGCTATAATTACTTTTTTAATTATAGCATATCACATTGATTTTATACTGCTATAATTCCATCACCATAATTATACCAAATAACTTTGACTTTATAGTTCTATATTCACCGTCATATTAACCAACCCACCACCCCACCAACTATGCAATACGCTGAAAATTCAAAAATCATAAAATAAATTTGAAAAATTTGTCCGTTTTTGTCATATATAAGTGGGATGTGTATCATCCTTCAGAATTTGATATGCAATAATCAAAGAATATACTCATAGTCCGTTGAATAGTATTATATTTTGTTGAAAATTGAAATTATATGTATTATAATATACTTTGTATATTTATATCTTAATATGTTTTGTATAGGAGAATAAAAATGGCAGACATCAAACTTTTCAATATCAATGGTAAAGTTAAGGAATATCAAAGCGGTACTGTTACTCTTGAAAAAGAATTACAAACTGTTATTGAAAATAATATGGAAACTTTCTTTGGTGTAACTTTCCTTGCAACGGAATACAAAACTACTGATGGCGGTCGTATGGATAGCATTGGTATTGATGAAAATCACTGTCCCGTTATCTTTGAATATAAACGCTCTATGAAGGATAATGTTATCAATCAGGGTTTGTTTTATTTGAATTGGTTGTTAGACCATAAAGATAGTTTTAAAGTTCTTGTTATTGAAAAACTTGGACTTGAAGAAGCAGAAAAAATTGATTGGACGATGCCACGCGTTGTTTGTATTGCAGGTGATTTCACTAAATATGATGAATCTGCTATCAAACAGATGAATCGAAATGTCAGTTTAATTAGATATAAGAAATTTGGTAGTGAGCTTTTGATGTTTGAACATATCAATGAAAATGTTGCAACAGCAATACCCGATACAGATGTCCCTACAACAAAAGCAAAACGCACAGACAAAACCTTTGACGAACAAATAAAGTCTGCCGATGATTCTGTTAAAACATTATATCAAGATTTAACAAACTACATATTAAGTCTCGGTGATGATGTTTGTGAAACTCATTTAAAGTTATATGTGGCATTCAAAAAGATTCGTAACATAGTAACAGTAGTCGCATTGAAAAAGAAACTTGTTTTAAATTTGCCTATAGATGTTACCACTGTTACATTCGAAGAAGGCTTTTCAAGAGATGTTACCAATATAGGTCATTGGGGTTGTGGTGCTGTAGAGTTGCATATTCAAAGTACTGCTGATTTAGAGAAAGCTAAACCATTGATTGATAGAGCATACAACGAAAACTAAAATCCAAAGGAGAGTATTATGCAAACCGAAACCGTTATTCTCATAATAAGCAATATAGTTGTTCCTATTATTGTAGCTTTAATAACTGGTATAGCACAATCAAAAAAATACAAAAAAGAAATGCAATTAATCGAAATAACACATAAAAATCGAATAAGAGAAATCACACAAGAATATGAACATAAAATTGAAATGTTAGAACTAGAACACAAGCACAATCAGGAACTTGAATCTCAAAGACTTGGTAATACTGTTGTGGAAACATTAACCGATAAATTATCTGATGAAATTATTAAGCAACCTGCTACTCAAAAAATGATAAACCAAAGAACAACTCGAAGTTTTTTAAACAAAAAGAAACATTAAAGGATGATGGTTATGAAATCCAATTTTGAATTTCTTAATAAGTATTGGCCGGTATTAGCTCAATTAGGTGCTAATGCTGAAACCTACTTATATTCTGACCCTAATGCATCTATATACAAACTTGGAATGTTTGCAGAACGTCTTGTTTTGGAGATGTTAGCTTTTGAAAAAATTGATGAACCCGAAAGCGATAACACTCATGCTAACCGTATACATTTATTAAAAAGAGCTGGTTTACTTCCATTTGAAATAGATAATACGTTATATCTTTTAAGAAAAACAAGAAATACTGCGGTTCATGCTGGTTCTGATTCTGTTGATGAAGCAAAGATGCTTTTATCAATGGCGTTCAATTTAGCAACATGGTTTATGCAAACATATGGCGATTGGACATTTAATTCTTTTGACTTCGTCGTGCCAGAAGAAAAAAGCCAGTTAGATTTAGAATCAATTATTTCGGAACAAGAAACTCAAATAGCGGAACTTTCAAAAAAGCTGGCTGAAGTAACTACAGCAGTTTCCGGTACATCGCAGAAAGAACGTGCAAAACGAGCTGAAACGGTTTCTGCAATGATGAATTGGAACGAAGCACAGACTCGTTGCCTTATTGATGAACAACTTCGAAAAGCTGGTTGGGAAGCAGATACAAATAATCTCCGATACAGCAAAGGCACCAGACCGGTAAAAGGTAGAAATATCGCTATCGCAGAATGGCCTACAAATTCAGCATTCTATAAAAATGGTTATGCTGATTATGCATTTTTTGTTGGAGAAAAACTAATAGCATTAATGGATGCTAAAAAAATGTCCGAGGATGTTGCATCAACTATTGATGTACAGGTAAAAGACTATGCAACGCATATTAAAGAAGAACATTCAAAATATGTTATAAGCACTTGGGATAATTATCAGGTTCCATTCTTATTTGCATCCAATGGTCGTGCATTTCTTGAACAATTGCGCACAAAATCAGGTATATGGTTTTTAGATGCTCGTAAATCTTCTAATCAATCATATCCAATTAGAAACTGGTTTAGTCCAAGCGACCTTGAAGAAAAACTCAATCAAAATATTGATGAAGCTAACGAAAATTTGATATCATCGGATGATTTGTTTATGAAAGATCCTTTCGGTCTAAATTTACGTGATTATCAGATTGAAGCAATTAACAAAGCTACTGAAGCGATTGTAAACGGCAAGCCTACAGCATTATTAGCCATGGCAACCGGAACAGGTAAAACGCGAACAGTCCTTGGTCTTATATACAAAATGCTGGAATCAAAACGATTCAGACGCATTCTTTTCCTTGTTGATAGAGTTTCTCTTGGTGAACAAGCCATGGATACATTCAAAGATGTTAAACTTAAAGATTTGATGACTTTGGATGAAATCTACGAACTCAAAGCTATTGATGACAACGATATTAATTTAGAAACGAAAGTTAGTGTTTCTACTGTACAGGGTTTATTAAAAAGAACTGTTCTTTCTGATGCTCCCGATTTAATGCCTGGTGCATTTGACTTAATAATTGTTGACGAAGCTCATAGAGGTTATATTCTTGATAGAGAAATGACCGAAGAAGAAATTCTCTACGACAATCAAGATGACTATATGAGCAAATATAAACAGGTTATAGAATATTTTGATGCTGTGAAAATTGCTTTGACTGCTACGCCTGCTTTGCACACTACTCAGATTTTTGGTGAACCTGTTTTTATATACAGTTATCGTGAAGCTGTTATTGATGGTTGGCTCGTTGACCACGATCCACCGTATATCATTAATACTGAATTTATTGAGAATCATGTAAAGTTCAAAAAAGGGGAAAAAATCGCACAGTACGACCCCAACACGAACGAATTATTGAATGGTGCGGTTTTAAAGGATGAACTTGATTTTGATGTTGCAGATTTCAACAGGAAAATCATCCTTCCTAAACATACTAGAACAGTTTTGGAAGAAGTATCGACCTATCTTAACCCGGAAAGCAAAGAAAAGACTTTAATTTTCGCTGTAAACGATGAACATGCTGACAGAATAGTAGATGCTCTTCGTGATATTTATAAGCCTTATGGTATAACTAATGAAGCTATTATGAAAATCACAGGCAAAACTGCAGGCGGAAACAAAAAGAAAATATTGCAGGTTATCAAACAGTTTAAAAACAATCAATATCCCAACATTGCCGTAACAGTTGATTTGTTGACAACGGGTATAGATGTGCCTTCAATCTGTAATCTTGTGTTTATGCGCAAGATAAATAGTCGTATCTTGTTTGAACAGATGCTTGGTAGAGCAACTCGACTCTGCTCTGAAATAGGCAAAACACATTTTAACATTTTTGACGCTGTAAGAGTATATGATGATTTGGATTCAACATCAGGAATGAAATCTGTTACTGTAAACAAAACAATGCAGGAACTTTTAGAAGATCTATTCCGTCCAAGTGAAGAAAGCAAACAGCCTATAAAAGATAAGATTCTTGCAAGACTTCAACGCAAAAACAATAATCTTACTTCTGAACAAAAATACGATATAGCTGAAAGATTGGGTGGTATTGATTTAAAAACCTACGCCAAGAAGCTTAAATCATTCACCGAAGATGCTTTTATTGAAACTTGTAAGAAAGACAAAGATTTCCTGTTGTGGTTAGATTCTCTTAAAGGCAAAAAACGTGGTCATTATTACTCTGAAAAAGAAGATATCATTAAAGAAACAACCCGTGGATATGGAAAAACAGAAAAGCCGGAAGATTATCTTGAAGCATTTGCAAAATTCGTGAATGAAAACAAAGATAAAATTGAAGCTATTCGTATTGCCTGTACCAAACCAAGTGACATGACCAGAGCACAGCTTAAGGAACTTAAAATTGCCTTGGATAAAGAGCAGTTTACCGAAAGTAGTTTGAATGAAGCTACAAGCGCAATCAAAAATGAACACATTGTTGCAGATATTATCACTTACGTTCGTCAAGCAGTTTTGAATACGCCTGTACAAAATCATGATGACAGAGTGAAATCTGCTTTTGCAAAATTAATTGCCGGAAATCATTTCAATAGAATACAGCTTGATCTCTTAGAAAAAATTAAAACCTATATGTTACATGAAAGCATTTTAAATGTAGAAACATTTGAAGCACCGGCATTTAAAATGGAAGGCGGATTCAGTAGATTTGATAAAAAGTTTGATGGTCGTCTTACAGAGATCATACGTCAGATTAACACTTATATTTATGAAGGAGCAGCATAATGAGTACTCAAGATATAGTTCAGAAATTATGGAATTTATGTAATATTCTTCGTGATGATGGTATCACTTATCATCAGTATGTTACAGAACTTACCTACATTCTTTTTCTTAAAATGTTGGAAGAAACCGGTGAAGAAAGTGCATTACAAAAAGAAGTTGAACAAGCTTACAAAAAACGCCTTGAGCAGTATGCCAAAGGCAAGGGCAAGACTGTTGATGAACTGACCGAAGAAGAAAAAGAAGGAAGAAAAAATGCGCTTCATAATTATTCTTGGAAATATTTAACATCTTTAGAAGGTATTGCCCTTAAGAAGTACTATAATGCTATCCTTGCAGAACTCGGAAAAACAACTTTGCCTAAAATCAGCAATATTTATACTAAAGCTGTTTCAAGTATAGAAGAACCTAAAAATCTTCATAAAATCATTTCAGAAATCAACAAACTTGATTGGTACGAAGCTAAACAAGAAGGTTTAGGCGACCTTTATGAAGGTTTGCTTGCAAAGAATGCCGATGAAAAGAAATCGGGGGCAGGTCAGTACTTTACTCCTCGTGTGCTTATCGATGTAATGACAGAATTAATCTCTCCAAAACTTGGTGAGCGTTGCTTCGATCCTGCTTGTGGCACATTTGGTTTTATGATTTCAGCATATCAACATGCAGTAGATGGTGTTGACCTTTATAACCTTACTGATGCTGAAGTAAATGCTTTTCGAGATTCTTTCAATGGTGTTGAATTAGTTCACGATGCACATCGTCTTGCATTAATGAATGCATATCTTCATGGTGTTCCTGCACAGATTTATTGTGAAGATACTTTGGCACAAGGTGCAAAAAGACTAAAAGAGTATGATGTTATTCTTACTAATCCGCCCTTTGGAACAAAGAAAGGCGGCGAGCGCACCACTCGTGATGATATTTCTTTCCAGACTTCCAACAAACAGTTGAACTTCTTGCAGGTCATATATCGTAGTTTGAAAGCTGATGGTAATGCCCGCTGTGCCGTTGTGTTACCTGACAACGTATTGTTTGCAGGTGGTGACGGTACAAGTGTACGTCGTGAACTTATGGAATTCTGTAATCTTCACACTATATTGCGTTTGCCTACGGGTATTTTCTATGCACAGGGTGTAAAGACTAATGTTCTATTCTTTACTCGTGGAAAGACAGAAAAAGGCAACACCAAAGAGATTTCTTTCTATGATCTTCGTACCAATATGGATAGCTTTGGTAAGACGAGAACGCTTCGCCACGAAGATTTTGCGATGTTTATAGAGGGATACAATGATGCTTCTAAGCGCACAGGCGAGCGTTGGAGTAAGTTTACCCGTGAAGAAATTGAAGTTAAGTATGACGATAGCCTTGACCTTGGCTTGATTAAAGATGATTCTATCATTGATGCAGACGCTCTTCCCGATCCTATTGAAAGCGGAGAGGAAGCTATCGCACAGCTTGAAGAAGCCGTGGATTTACTGAAAAGTGTTGTTCGTGAACTGAGAGCATTAAGTTCGGAGGAATAAGTATGGCTAAGAAAACAAAAGATTCCAACCATTCAATTGAAGAAAGATTGGAACAGACAGTAGTACCCAATTGGGACTACCCATATATTATACCTCAAAACTGGGTATTCTTTTGGTTTACAAAACTAATCAATATTGAAGGTGGTACACAACCCCCTAAAAGCCAATTCATTGATTGCGAGTTGGATGGTTATGTTCGTTTAGTACAAATTAGGGATTTTTCGAGCGATAAATATATTGTGTTTGTTCCTGACAGTAATAAACTTAGACATTTCAATGAAAACGATATTTTAATTGCTCGTTATGGTGCATCACTCGGAAAGATCTGTACAGGATTAAAGGGTGTATATAATGTAGCATTAGCAAAAACAATTTTTTCCGAAAAAGTTCTTAACAGAAAATATGTTTATTGGATGTTACATTCGGAATCTTTTCAAAATCCTCTTATGACTATTTCAAGAACTGCACAAGCCGGATTTAATAAAGATGATTTATCGAGATTTGCCATGCCGCTTCCACCCTTAGCGGAACAGCAACGCATAGTGGAACATATAGAATCTTTTTTCGAAAAACTTGACGAAGCCAAAGAAAAAGCCCAAGAAGTTGTAGATGGATTTGAAACTCGTAAAGCTGCTATTCTTCATAAGGCATTTTCGGGAGAATTAACTGCTAAATGGAGAGAAGAAAATAATATATCTTTCGAGGAATGGACAACTTGTAGTCTGTCGACGTGCTGTAAAATAGGTTCTGGTGGTACTCCTTCAAGGAAAAACAGCGAATACTATACAGGAGATATTCCATGGATCAAGACAGGCGAAATCGAGTGGAATGAAGTCGTTGATAGCGAAGAAAAAATATCACAAGAAGCAATAGACAATAGTTCGGCAAAACTGTACAATCCTGGTGCTGTATTAGTTGCAATGTACGGAATGGGTGTTACTCGCGGTCGTGCTGCAATTCTTGGGGTAAAAGCTGCAACAAACCAAGCTGTTTGTGTTTTGCAGCCTCAGGAATATCTTAATAATCGATATTTGTTCTACTTTTTTATGTGCAATTATTGGTCTGTTAGAGAGCAAGCTGTTGGTGGTAACCAGCTAAATCTCAGCGCAACCATTATTGGAAAATTGAACATCAATATTCCATCTGTATCTGAACAAATTGAAATAGTAAGAGTGTTGGATAATCTCATTTCAAAAGAACAAGTTGCAAAAGAAACCGCCGAAGCAGTTATCGAGCAAATTGAAACAATGAAAAAAGCAATCCTCGCTCGCGCCTTCCGTGGCGAACTTGGCACAAACGATCCGAATGAAGAAAGCGCACTGGAGTTATTAAAGAATTTTCTTGGTGGAGATGTAGTTTCGCACGTCTCTGAAAAGAAACCTATTAAAAGAAATTCGATTCCTTCGGATATTAAACACTTGTTATCAAATAAACACGAAGAGGAAATAATAAAACTATTATTGAAATCTGCTCCTCATTCCGTTTCTATTCAAGCAATTATGTCGATCAGTTCAAAAAAGTTCGAGTTAATGGACGCTTTGAGAGCACTTGAAAAGAAACAACTTATCATAAAAAATGAATCCAGCCAATATTTACTCACGAGGTAATTACTATGCAAATCAAAAGACTATGGGTTAACGATCATCTGTGCTTGGTCGATTTTGAAATCAATTTCAATACGATCAATGGAGGTAGCTCTACCATTCTCATCGGAGAGAATGGTACGGGCAAATCCACCATGCTTGAAACAATATTGGAAATACTCATGTCTTTTGATTCGCCATCCATTGAAAAGAATATTTATTATGACTATCAAATTGAATATGAGTATGCACAAAAATCATATAAAATTGAAAAGACTGAGAGAAACTATCGTATAGTTACTGGTGAAAATATTTGTGAAGGAAGTTATAGCAAAGTTAGAACTTTTGCAAAACTCCACTCCATTTTTCCACAAAGAATACTTGCGTTTTATTCTGGGGCAAACAATAAAATGGCAACGCATATCGCTCATGTGAATAATCATTATTATCGTTTGTGTAAGAAAACACTTGCCAAATTTTTAAAGGCTATGAATGATGACACTGAACGTTTTTTGCCTGAATTTCCTAAACGAAAATACAATTATTGTAATGAAGAGTTAACTCCTATTTACCTTGCCTCTATATTGTGTGGTCATGATACTTTTGAAAAAAGATATCTAATGGATTCATGTAAATTTGAATCTATTGAATATGTCGACATTATTATTAATGTCGATAAGGTTGAATGGATCTTTGGACGTGGGAAATTCGAAGGTGATATCCCTACAGGTTTATATTACTTAACTGATTTTATTGATCATCGTTTTACAGATATATTAAGACGAGGTTTTATATATTCCGCTATGGGAAAATCTGTGTTTGAAGTTAAAGAATTTGGTTCACTAGGTATTGATTCTATAGCAATACTTGAGTTCTTTGAAAAATTGCATACTCTTTTTGATGCACAATATGAAGTAGTTGTAAAGCAAGGAGCATCAAGCATAAAGTGTAGCAAAATGAGTGAGGGACAGCGTCAATTAATTAAAATTTTGGGAATGCTTGGTATCTCCAAAACAGAAGATTGTCTTGTTCTTATGGATGAACCCGATGCACATATGAATCCAAAATGGAAATATGAGATTAAAGATACTATGGATAAGTCTTTGCAAGGCGCAATCAATACACAAGCTATTATAGCCACTCATGATCCACTTGTAATTAATGGTGTGTCAAAAGAATTTATTCGAATTTTCACTCATAATCAGGCACTGATTACAAATAACGGCTATTATTACACAAGTGTTGTTGCTCCCACAGAAGATACCGAAGGATTGGGAATTGATGGACTTTTGCAAAGTGAATATTATGGATTACCATCTGTATTAGACAGCGAAACTAAAGAAAAAATGGATAAAAAACATAGCTTGTTAGTTAAACAGAGGGAAGGCAATATAACGGAGTATGAAAAACAACTTTTGTTAGAATTAACTAGCGAACTCGAAAATATGACATTTGCAAGAAATATACCCACAGATAGTTACTATGACGAGTATGTGGCTGCAATGCATAAAATTTATAGTGAACGCCCTAAAGCATTATTAACAGCTGATGATATTGCGGAAAGAAATGCTAAAGCCGAGGAAATATTGAAAGGACTGTTGGAAAAGTGAGATATATAGACCTTTCAATTATTGATAAAAATGATCCAGAGGTAATACATTGGATCAAAAAAGCTGAAACTCGTTTTAGGACCTTGTCAACCAAGACTTCGCACGAAGAACGAGCCAAATATTTTAGACAAGCAAATTTTTGGCGAGAATTTAAACCAATATTAATTAAATATTATGGTGAAAAATGTTGGTATTCAGAATGCAGTTTAGAAGGTTCTTATGGTGATGTTGATCATTTCCGACCCAAGAATATATCTACTGATGAAAAGGGAAATATAATTTTAGAAGACGGATATTGGTGGTTGGCATATGATTATCTGAACTACCGTTTAAGTTGTGAGAAAAGCAACCGAAATTTTGGAGATGGTGGAAAAAACGATATATTTCCCCTTAAACCAGGAACTTTACCAGCAAGTCAGGGTAATAATAATGACATTCCCGTGTTATTGGATCCATGTGTAAATAGTGATGTGGCGATAATTGATTGCAATGAAGCTGGCGAAATAGTACCATTAAGCACCGATCCTTACGAACAATATCGTGTTAAAGTAAGCAACAAAATATACAATTGGAATTGTTTTAATACTGCTCGTAAAAACATTCGTTCCAAATGTAAAACAGCGTTGGAAGTTTTTGAAATTCTTTATGAATCTTCACCTGATAAAATGGAAACATCGCTCGCTCAAATCTGCGAATTGGTTGCTCCTACAACACCGTATTCGTCATTTGCTAAAAGGTACATAGAAAACAAAATTCAAGACAAGCCGTACAAAGATGTAATACTAAAGATATTGTAAATATAAAGAAAAAACATGAATTTTGAAAAACTAGTTACATATAATCACTTGATAAAAAGAAAGGATGAATAACTGCAATTATTGAATCTAGAGATTTTATTGTTTTTTTGACAAACCAAATGAGTCAATTCAACTCCTTTTCTGATATGTTTAATTTGTATCTT
>JAZRKU010000038.1:0-44837 GCA_045646485.1 Acutalibacteraceae bacterium | reverse complement strand
TCGGACATTTTAGGTTCTGCGAAGTTTAATACCTGACAATTTTTTCTGTAACAAGGCAAAACTCGCAGGAATACTGACGTATTTCAAGAGTTTTAACGATGTTACAGGGAAAAGTGGTTGTATTAAACCATATCTGGTTCGGATACACTCACTCTATGGGCGAGGTTATTCACGGCGATTACTCAAGGTGGGCAAACGACGGCACTCTTCATAGTGTTACAAACTATATGCTTCACAAAGCTTTATATTCCGCTCACAATGACCACAATTATTTTGAGGTTGCTCATACAATAAAATATGTAAACAATATGGTCGGCAACCGACTTAATCTTTACACCTTTGTTGACAATCATGACGTAGAACGTATTTACACAAAACTCAATAACAAATCTCATTTTGTACCTGTTCAAATAATGCTTTACACTTTACCGGGAATCCCCTCAATCTATTATGGCTCTGAATTTGGTATTGAGGGTAAAAAAGAACACGGTTCAGATGATTCTTTAAGACCTCAACTCAATTTTGAGGATTATGAAAACGCAGTACAAACAAATTCTTGCACAAAGCTCATTGCTGCTCTTGGTAAAATCCGACAGGAAACTCCTGCACTTTATTGCGGCGATTATAATGAATTAGTGTTGCAGAATACTGTTTTTGCATACGAAAGACGCTTTGAAGAAAAATCTGTTATTATTACAGTCAATAATGGCGACAACGAAGCAACCTTAAATCTTCATTGCAGTAACGCTTCTTATTACGTTGGTGCTTTAACCGGTGAAAAAGTATCTGTTTGTGATGGACAAATTCAAGTCAGAGTCCCTGCAAACAGTGGTGAAATATGGATTCCTGATGATAGCTCCGACAAAAGCCTTGCGCCGATAAAAACAACTGAGTTTTTCAAATCAGAAAAAGCTGTAGAAATGCCGATTACAATGGAGCCTGTAAAGACAGAAGAAACTGTAAAGGTTGCTGTAGAAAAGCCGACAGACGAAGCTGACGAATGCAAAGAATCACTCGACCTTAATAAACCCTACGAAGAAATGTCGGTTGCAGAGCTTCAGGAAGCAATTCTTGAAAAAATGCGTAAAAACGGACCCGTAACTGACTATATGTTAGGAACGGTTCGTGAAAACACTCATCTCGGTTCTCTGATAAACTGGGTTAAAAGTTTTAATTAAAAAGAACTACTAAAAAATGCTGTAAAACAAAAGTTTTACAGCATTTTTATTGTTTTTCTCGTTATTTTGTTACCTATGTGAAAATTCTTCATATTCAAAAGTCGTCATTTCAAATGAAAAGTTTGCACTTTCACCTGCAATAACCAGAGAAACTGTTCCGTTAATATCGTTAAGAACAAATTCATCAGCATTTTCAGGTGTAATAACTCCGACAATTTTGTCATCGTGTACAACTACCATTTTAAAGTTACCGCTATTTATTTTAAAATCATAAAGATTTAAAACAAAATCTGATTTACCTATAAAGTTTTCATAAAGAACCTCATATACACCTGTAAACTTTTTTGATGATATTTCGGTCATATTTGTAATAGTATTGTTAGTTGTAACAACGTTTATTGCACCCGTATCCTGATTAATAATATTCTTGTCCGTAATAGTCTGAAGAGAGAAGTCATCTGCTCCGTTTGTGTCTTCTATATGCTCCAAATCAGTATTTAAAAGCATTACCATTGCTAAAACGACTGAAATAATAATCAATACCATCACAAATTTACTTTTCAATGGCTTTTTCACGGTTTTTTCATTCATTTTAATATCCTACTTTTATTTTAATAAATAATCTGCCTGCATCAGTTCTTCATGCTTCTTTCTTATTTCGTCCTGCATCAGGTTTTTAACCTGCTTGTTGTGTGCGTGTTCTAATTTGAAATTAACTAAAAGCTTGTAACCAAAATCAGCCAGACCTATATAGTTAAGCGAATTAAGAAGAGTTATAGGATTCTGCTCCACATACCCTTTTACTATAGCATGAGTCACGTCAACAGAAGAGAATGCAAGTGTCGCTATGAGTAACATTCTTTGCAGTTCTCTGTTATTGCCTACAGGTAAACTCTCTTTAATTGATTTTCCATAATAAAAATGTTGTTTCAGGAACCAATAAAGGCGAATTAAAACTTCATTTATAATTACAGGTATTGCTGTAGCAGTCTGAAAACGGAAATCGAAACCATTTTCATACATTTTTGTTACTGCCTCGCCTATTGTTCCGTAAACATTGTCGCCCAACGGAATTTTGCCAAAATCAAAGGATTGAAGAACCGTCTGGAAGCCTGTTGGTATTCCGGCGCCTCTTCCAGCACTACCTGAACTACCCGCAATATCACTCATTAAATGACCAAACCAACGGGTAATAGCCTCAGGAACGCCACTTATGTTTGCCTTACCACTCCCAGCAGCACCCTTTGACCATTCACCTGCGACTCTTACCAATTTACCTGCACCCGGGTCAAAAAATGTTGCTTTATTATCCAACAAATCAAATATTGCAAAAACAAGCCCTAAAGGACTATGAGACATACTGAGCATATGATGATTTTTTGGTGTAATACCCTTAACCATCCCGCTCACATCCGCAGTAGTTCTGTGGTCGTAGTTTACAGGGAATTCTCTTTCTAAATATGCAATAGCAGATTTGAGTGAATCACTCTGTGTTCCGTCTGCATTTACCTTAGGACCTTCCCAACCGCATTTTTTTGCATAGCGTTTTACGAGACCGTCATAAAACTCATCTGTTTTCTGGGCGAGCTTGCCCATTTCTTCTTTCTCTGTACTCGCTGTGCCTACCAAAATAGCGTCTACTGCTCCGCAAAGCAAACCGACCGCAGCCGCAAATGCATAATCATATTTATCAAGCCTGAGCAAGTCAAATTTTTCTGCTAACTCGTGTGACAGCAATGACGCATCTATATTGCTTAATGCTTCAAGATATGGGTTAGAAAGGTCTATTCCTAACTCTTCAGCAAATTCTTTATTGCTTTTAACCATATCCTGATAAGACATTCCGATTTCTTGCGTTTTAATTTGCTGTTGCTCTACCATTTCAGGGGCAGAAAGTCGTTTAATAGCAATCTGAATACCTTCTATTTTCGCTCTTAATTCTGGGGTTAATCCCGTTTTTTTAGATTCTCTTAAAAGTGAAAGTAATTCTTTTTTCAAAGAAATTTCATCATTAAGATATTCATCTATTTTGTTAATGTTATATGCCGCTTTATCTAACTGCTCTGCACCCTGCGAAATAATTCTTGAATCAACTGCAGTGCTCACAGCATATTCATACATTTTTTCAGAATCTTTTTTATCCTTATAAGTTGACATATCAGCCACCTATGAAACTCTTGAATGCTTCAATTCCCTTTTTGGTAATTGCCTGACCCTGTGCCACTGCAGAAGCCTTTGTATCATAAAATCCTATTAAATTAAGATATGTATATGTTTTTCGTGCATCGTCATATGAAAGTTCTTCTGCTCTGCGATAAACAACGTTCTGTGTATTAATTTGTTCACCATTTTCAGAAAGATTTTGTGGTTGGTAAATATACATAATATATGTCTCAATTTCTGTTCTGTCGGGGCTTTGTGCTACTAATTCTGTAAAGCGACCTAACGGTAATTCCATAGGCAATTTTGCAATATTAATTTCATAAGCTTCTTTATCGTTACTTTCGTGCAACAAATCGCCAGACTCTCCAACTGTTTCTGCAAATAAAAGATAATCTGCCAACTCAGCAGTAATTTCATCGTTAAGCCGATTTAATTCTTTTACCTTTGCAAATTCCTCAGATATTTTTCTTGTAAGCCAGTTTATATCTTCCATTATGTAAGAAACAGCTTTTTTGTTATTTTCAATAGAACTTTGTAATGCGGCAATTCTTATACCCGATTTTTCGAGTTGGCTTGTACCTGCAAAATATTTAATACCCTTATAAGCACCATAGCCTACACCACCTATTGCCGCCAAACCAAGAAGCATTCCGCCTGTTGACATCATACCGAGAGTGAAAAGACCGCCCCAGATACCACTTGAAACACCACCTGTTACAGCAAGAGCCGCAAGAGTAACACCTGCACCACCTGCAACCGCCGCAACCTCTTTTGCAATATCTTTTATCTGACTGTCTTCAAGTCTTTCGTCGACAATTCTTCTGTCTGTTTCAATGCTTCTTTTTAAAACATCTGCCTGATTATCAGTAACACCTAAAAGTGCTTTTAATTCGCAAAGAGCTTTATCCATTTTCCATTCTTCAAGATTTTCAGGTCTTACAAGCAACAAATCTTTGAATAAACTCTGAAAAACTGTTTTATTATCAAGGTTTTCTGCTTTGAGATATGAATCTAATTCATCTACCAAATCTTTGAAAGATTCTTCTGTTTTATTAATGTTAAGACGAGTTTTTCTGAGTTTATCTGACAATTCTCTTGAAACGTTTATTCTTGCCATTAAAGAAATTAATTCTTTGTATTCTACGCTGCTTATAATTCCGTCATCTGCTTTTAAATAACCGCAAAGAACGTTTATATATGCACCTATAATATCATCTCCGAGCTCAGAAAGAGAGTTATATCTGTAGCTTTTTTCGCTTATTTCTTCAACGTTTGCAATAATACCCTCTAAAAGGTCTGCAATAAATGAAAGTCGTCTCTCTACAACATCTGATGTTGTTACAATAACTTCTTCTCCACTGTTGTATGTTACCGTCAAAATTCCTTTTTTATGTTCTTTGCCGTTTGAATCGGTTGTAACTTCTATATTGTAATTTGAAGATTTTAAATCTTTTAACGAAATTATAACTTGTGAGCTTAAAGATTCTTTTGCATAAATTGCAACGCCTGTAAAAACAACGCCTTCTTTACCATTTGACATAAGAGAACTGTCGCAAACTGCAAGAATTTTTGCAGGGTTAACACCACACGCAATTTTATTTGCAGCGTTTACTAACATTTTTTCGGGAATATCAGGTTCAACGTGATAAGTTTCGTCGGCTTTTCTTCTTTCGATAATTTTTTCTCTTAGAAAGCCTTCGCTTGTTTTAAATTTTTCCTGTTTTGCAGGTGCAGGAGCTACTGAGCCAACTTTGGCACCACAACCGGCACAAAAAGCATCTGAGTCGCCTAACTCTCTTCCACATTTAGTACAAAACATAATAAAATCCCCTTTTTCTTAATATCTTTATTAAAAAGACGACCTCAATAAAATTTATAATTGAGACCGCCTTATTTTCACCTAACTATTATCAAAAATCAAGTTGCGAATATCGTTATTTTATGATTTGAACAAATCCAACATTCTTTCACTGTAAAGCTTATCCCAGGTAAACTCTTTTACTGCATTATAAGCATTTTCAGAAATCTTATTATAATAATCCTTTTCGTTCATTAATTTTAAAACAACATCTGAAACTTCTTCTACGTTTTCAGGGTCAACAATAATTGCATCCTCATCATTATGCAAAAGCTCTATTGCACCAACGCTTTCAGAAACAATTACAGGGAGTCCGCAGCTCATAGCTTCAAAAACTGCAAGTCCCCAGCTTTGATTGATATTTATAAATGCAAACATATCCGCTCCGTTATGAAGCTCTGTATATTTCTTATCATCAACCTGACCCCAGATTGTTATTTCATTTTCAAGGTTCTTTTCTTTAACCAAATTTATAATTTTTTCAGAATATGCAGGAGACCTGTCTATAGCACCTATAACATCAAGATGAACATTAACATTTTTATTTTTTAAGTTTTCAACAACTTCAACGAGTGTTTCATAGTTACGGTAGGGGAAGAAAACGCCTGACGAAAGAATTTTTACAGTATTTTCTTTTATGTCGTAGGTATGTTTTTCTAAAGTCCCGTTAACATCCACACCACAATAAAAAACCTTTGCATCTCTGTCAAGACATTGTTTGACACGTTCCGCGTTTTTTGTAACGTTAACTGTTATTTCATCAACACATTTTGATGCATAACGAATATATGCTCTCTTTATTTTTTGTTTAAATGAATCTGCTTCATTGCCGCTGACACCTACGTGAAAGCATATAGGCAAATCGTTTATCTGCCAAATTTTTTTCGGTTTTTTAGAGAATATTTTAAGTAAAAAAAGCACGTCTTCCAAACCGTTATCGTGAATATTGATAACGTCTGTATCCTTATAAATTTTTGAATAAAGCTTATAAGAGTCTTTCATTTTATGCACTTTATTTTTTATCTTATTTAAAATACCTGCATATGATACCTTTTTAGTCCAATCCTCTTTATATAAAAACTCTATTTTTACTTTTTCAAATTCCGAATAAGTTTTATCCAAATCGAAATACCTTGTATAAATTGTCACATCGTGACCTTGCTTTAATAAATATTGAGAAAGCCTTAATAACTGCTTATGCGTTCCGCCACATATATTAAGTTCATTTATTAAAAGTGAAATTTTCATTTTCAATACACACCTTTTCTTCAAGAACCCTTGCTCACATCAACAAGAATCCAATTATCCATATAGATTCCTGTATCATCAATATTTTCGCGCTTATTCCATTTTGACGGAGCCACAACTATTTTATTTTCGTACTCGCCAAGATACTGCGCCCACCATGAAAATGTTGAATTTGAAACAATAAAATGATTACATGAATACATCAGTCTTAATTCTTCATAATCAGGATTATTTAAATCCACATATTTCACGTTATATTGAGAAAAATCATAACAATTTTTAATCCATTCAATGTCGTCGTGAGTATTTGAAAAAACATAAAATACGGGGTTTTCTGTTTTTTCATTTATTGTTTTCATTGCTTCATAATAATATTTATCATCACAAACATTTAAATGAGCCCATCTTTCATCAAGATAGTCTCCTCGTCTGATATGAACACAAACGCTGTTTTCAGAAGAAATTTCTTTAAGTTTTTTCTCATTCTGTTCGCTCGGCTCCACCTTTACCTTCAACTCTTTTTTTATTGTTTCTTTATATTCTTCAAAAAGTCTGTGGTTCTGATACTGCCCCGAAATACAAATATCCTTCGAAAATTTAATTTTGCTTATATCAAAAAAATCATACACGTTTGTTCCAAACGAATTTATTAATTTCTTGTCTATGATTCTTTTGGATTCATCCGATTTTATTAACGAATGTATTTTACTGAATATTTTTACAAAAAGCATTTTCTTTTCTGCTTCTTTATCTGAAATGATACGAACAGAGTCATCTATGCACAAATTTGATAACCCATATTCTCTGTTTGCTGCATCATTTTTGAAACTACTCAATGCAAATTGCAATTCGTTATTAGTTTTTAACTGTAAAGAACGTGCAAAGGCATACTGAAACATCTGATTTCCTAAACCATCAGTTATAAACGTTGTTATCACTAAACTTGAGCCTTCCTTCCTCAACACTTCACAAACCCACAGATTCCTGTGTCGATTTTATCTGAATCTATAATTAATACAAATCAAAATATGACTTCACAAAACTTGCTACACTTAACGATTCCTTGTATTTTACATAAAATTCATCTGTAACAAATTCTTTTTTCAAAGCGTTTCCCAAAACATCTGACAATGCAACAGGGTTTTCGCTCTCAAATATATAACCCACATGATTTTTTTCAATTGTATCTTTAAGATTGCCATGGCCAGGTCCTACAATACATTTGCCAAGAGCAACACCCTCACCGAGAGGACCGCTGGCACCATTGAATTCTTTTCTGTATGGAAGTACAACGATATCTGTCGCATTCATAGCATACATCAATTCTTCATCTGACAAAAATTTTAAAGCCAAATGAACGTTTTCACTGTAAGACTTAGTTTGTTCTTTTATAAAGTCTTCTTTGAAATGCTCTTCTTTACCTGCGACAAGAAGCTGAAATGGTTCCTTCACGGCTTTTAAAGACTCTAAAAGAATATCTAAGCCCTTGTCATATCTTGTTCCGCCAACGCAACCTATAACGGGAACATCCGTTTTCAGGTTAAAGTATCTTTTAGCCTCATTCTCATCACAAGATTTACCGCCGAATACGGGATATTCTATATGAACTGCATTTTTTATTCCGAAGCTTTCTGCCTGATTTTTCATAAACTCAGAATGAAAAATAACTTTACTTGCTAACTTTGAAATAACCCTTAACGAGATTTTTTGCAGAGTGCTTGTCTTTACACTATGAAAAGTGAGGATGGTTTTATATTTTTTTAACTTATTTAAGCCAAAGCCAAAAAATCTGTAAAACACATCACCTGTTAAAAAATGAATTACGTCAGGAGACTCTTCTTTTGCCACTTTTAAAATTTCAGAAATCCATTCTTTATGAGTTGAAAAACTTCTGTTTTTAACATCAGACCTGCAAACAATCTGTTTGCAGGTTAAGGTTTCTACTCTTTCGGGGAGCAGTACTAAAGCTTCGTTTGAAATATTTTCAGTCAAAGCCTTTATATAAGGAATTCTATGCCCTGTTGTAGCTATTTCTACATACATAATTTTCATATTGCCGCCCCATTTTATCTATCTTAAAGATTACAATCTCCAATATTTGTAGTTGTTTGATTCAACTGTCTTTTTATCTAAAAGACCTTTTACGTCAATTAACACTTTTTCTGAGTTGTCACCTGATTTAAATAATTTATCAATTCCGTCAAGACCAAGTTCTTTGAATTCATTGTGAGCAACTGCAAGAATAACGCAATCTGCATTTTCAACATCTTTCATTTCAGTCAATGTAACGCCGTATTCTTCCATAGCATCTTTTTCTGAAGCCCATGGGTCAACCACCAATGGTTTAACGCCGAACTCATCTAATCTCTTTATAATGTCTTCAACTTTACTGTTTCTTGTGTCAGGACAATTTTCTTTAAATGTCAAACCTAAAATTACAACTTTTGCATCTTTAACTGTTTTACCGGCAAGAATCATTTGCTTAATAGCAGCATCTGCAACAAACTGACCCATACCATCATTTACTTTTCTGCCTGCAATTATAATCTGGCTGTGGTAACCAAGCTTCTCTGCTTCGTAGGTAAAGTAATAAGGGTCAACACCAATACAGTGACCACCAACGAGACCCGGACGGAAACCAAGTGCGTTCCATTTGGTATTCATACCATCAACAACCTCGTTTGTATCAATACCCATTCTGTCAAATACCATTGCAAGTTCATTCATAAATGCAATATTAATATCTCTCTGGCTGTTTTCAACAACTTTAATTGCTTCTGCAGTTTTAATTGTTGAAACAGGGAACGTTCCAACCTCAATTACGAGATCATAAACATTCTTTATTTCTTCCAATGATTCTTCATCCATACCTGAAACAATTTTTGTTATGTTCTCTAAGCGGTGAACCTTGTCACCAGGGTTAATTCTTTCAGGTGAATAACCTATTTTAAAATCAACACCGCATTTTAAGCCGGATTCCTTTTCAAGAATCGGAATACAAACATCTTCAGTAACACCCGGATAAACTGTTGACTCGTAAACAACAATTGAACCCTTTGTAAGATTGCGTCCCACAATTTCACTTGCACCAATTACAGGTGCCAAGTTTGGTGTATGGTCTAAATTAACCGGTGTCGGAACTGCAACAATATGGAATTTTGCTGTTTTTAAATCTGCTTCATCAGAAGTGAATTCTACTGTTGAGGCTTTAATTGCCTCATCACCAACCTCGTGAGTAGGGTCAATTCCTTTTTTATATAAATCTATTTTTGCAGCGTTCAAATCAAATCCAACAACCTTTACACCTTTCTGTGCAAAAGCTACTGCAATAGGCATACCAACGTAGCCGAGACCTACCAATGAAACTTTTTCTGTTCCTTCAACGATTTTTTTGTAAAGTGACATAAATCATTCTCCTATGCTTTTTCTTGCTATATTACTATATAAAAATTGCTTTCTTTCATCTTTGTTTGCATTATGTTTTAAAGCATCCAAAGAAGAAATAGATTCTTTAATTACCTTTATATATTCATCAACTGAATCTTCCTCAAAATAAAGACAGTTGCCGCCGATATCAATATGAGTAAAACCATCTATTTTCTTAAATATACACGGTTTACCCATTGCGACTGTCTGCTCCCAAAGAACTGAATGTAAACCAGGGAAAGCAACTATATCTGCCACAGACAATTCGCTATATAAAGCACTTGATTTTTTCCACCCTATATATTTAACCTTTTCACTTATCTGAGCCTCGAATTCATCTTTTAATTCAGGAACAACTGAACCGAAAACAAGTAATTTAATATTATCGTCCTCTAAAGCATTTATTGCTTTCATAAGTGAAATTGTCTGAGGTTTATTATGGTCTATTTTACCACCGGTCATAATAACCGTGTTATTTTCAACATTATATTCTTTTCTCTTAATTTCACGTTGATTCTCAAGCGTTTCTTCAGCTATAAGCTCATCATCTGCACCCATGACAAGAAGCTCGCATTTTTCTTTTGGTAAGCCATAAACATCTGTCAAAAAATCAACTCTTGCGGGTAACACGCCGAAAAACTTTTCTGCATATTTGTTTATGCTTTTAGCACAGAATTTCCATATAATTCCGTGCAAAATATTTTTAGATAAAAAGTTTTTTGCACTGTTTGAAAAATCCACGTGATTATCTACAAAAACCTTTACCTCTGGATGCTTTTTAAGATATTTTATCACGTCGAATATAGATAAAAACTGACAATTGTGCATAAAAATTATATCCGGTTCGCTCTCTGCTATCGCTTCGTAAACACCAACATATTTCTTAAGCTTGTGGCTTAATTTTTCGGGTGATACATACTTTAAACGAGTAACCTTTATGTCATTCTCATTCTGGTAACTTCCCACTGTTTGCATATAGCTTATATTGCCGTTTTCGTCAAAAGTTTCCTGCGAGGCTATAACCTCTACGTCGCAGCCCATTTTTTTATGGAATTTAGGCAACATATTTTCCTGGTAAGAGTAATTATCGGGGAAAAAAGCACCTAAACATAAGTGTACAACCTTCATTGAGAAATTGCCTCCAAAAACTTGCTTGGTTCGCTCATAAACTCACCATATTGCTTTATTTCATCATCAGATAAATTCCACCATTGCTTATTCATAAGCTTCTCAATAGTTTCTTCATCAAATCTTTTTTTAATTAATTTTGCAGGATTGCCTGCCCATATTTCATAGGGTCCCACATCGTGAGTAACAACAGAACCCATACCTATTACTGCCCCATCTGAGATTTTCACACCTGCTTTTATAAGGGCATTGTTTCCAATCCACACATCACTGCCTATTACCGTTCTTTTATAAGGGTCATATGGAATTTCTGCTAATTTGTTTTTTAAAACACTTGAGCACCCTTCAAACACAGGTGAAGTTGAAACCCAATCAATTGGGTGCGACGCACCACCGATTACACAACCACTTGCAACAGAGCAAAAAGAACCTATATCACAATATAAAACAGTTGAATTCTCGGCAATATATGAATGTCTTCCTATATTTGTTTCCACAACAAGCGATTTAAATCTTACTTTTGAAGTTTTATCTATTTTTGAGTTGTGTATTTGTGGTATCTGAACAAATTGTAAAAGTTTGCCCAATACATAAGAAATTTCCATAACCCACATCCTTAAAATCACAAGTTACTAATCTCTTTTCTATACTTTTCAATAGAAATCTGTTTAGTACGGTTCCCTTTCATATATCCGGCAACCTTTTTGCTCTTATTTTTTCTGAATTTTCAACTTCTGATAATAAAATAAACAGCTTTTAAAACTTCCCAACCATAAGCTTCAAAAAAATAAATTTTCCCATATCCGTTATGAATATATGATTTATATTTTTCTTTTGCTCGTTCTAAAACCTTTTTTATGTTAGGCTTCGTACTAACTCCATCAGCAACAAAATTTGTAACAACTTTATCAATTACACGTATTTTTGTTCCATCTTTTCTTAACTTAAGATACAAATCAAAATCTGCGTACATCCTGAACGCTTCATCAAATTTATATTTTTTATAAATATCGGTTTTTAAAAACATACTCGGATGATTCCAATGGCGACTACTTACCGGAAATGAATCAAGCCTTGAAGTTTTTACAGTCGAGCTTCCGTCGGGATTAATATAGTTTAACGAACCATACGTTAAATCGAAATTTTCTTCATTGTAAAACTCATTAATATTTTTTAAAGACTCTGTTTCATACCAATCGCCTGCATTTAAAAATGAAATAAAGTCACCTGTAGCAAGCTCTATGCCCTTATTCATTGCATTGTATATCCCGCCATCTTT
The DNA here is from genome assembly GCA_045646485.1 of Acutalibacteraceae bacterium. Lineage (GTDB taxonomy): Bacteria > Bacillota > Clostridia > Oscillospirales > Acutalibacteraceae > DTU089. The sequence goes on along the minus strand of JAZRKU010000038.1, from coordinate 32,557 downwards.
TTCAGAAATAACGCTGTATTTTACGCCCTTATTTTCAAAGTCAATTGAATATTTTTTTGCAATTTCGACAGTATTATCACTTGATTTACCATCTATGATGAAATACTCATAAGGCAAATAGGCTTGATTCAAAACAGATGTAAGTGTTTTTTCTATAACACTTTCTGCATTATATGCAACAGTTACCACCGTAAACTTTAAACTCATATTTAAATAACACCGACTTTATTTTAAGTTGCAATCTTTAGATCACTTTTGTATATATGGAGTTCTGCATTCACAAAACATATTTTCAAAGTTCAATATTTATTTCGCACCACTTTTATTTAAAACGGCACTCACCGTCTTAAATAAAATTTTAATATCAAGGAAAATCGACCTGTTTTCCACATAATAAAGTTCCATTTTCTGACGTTCACCGTCTTCATAAGAAACATTGTTTCTCGCATATGCCTGCCAATAACCTGTGAGACCTGGTTTAACCGAAAGCAAGATTTTTTGCTCATCGGGAGTATAATTCTCTAAAAGTTCTTCTTCAAGAATTGGTCTTGGACCTACAACCGACATATTGCCTTTTATCAGAATATTCATAAAAATCTGTGGTATTTCATCGATACTTGCTTTTCTGATTTTTGCACCAAAGCAAGTTGCACCATCACCCGGTTTTTCATAACCTATAAGACGAGGGTCATCCTCAAGTTTATATTCCCTTTTATATTCTTCAAGTTGTTCAGGTGTCAGCATTTCCTCGAGGTTATCTGCACCAATTCTCATACTTCTGAATTTATAAACACCGATTTTTTTACCACGTAACCCCATTCTTTCCTGTTGATAAAACGGGGTTCCTTTGTCTTTTTTTGTTATCAACAAAGCAACTAAACTCATAGGAATAGCAAAAACAATGCTGAACATCAAACTTGCTGTTACATCAAAGCATCTCTTCACAAAGTCAAAAAACGGTTTCTTTTTGAGCACCACATTGCTCTTTACAAGAACGACGTCTTCCGCCGCTTCTGTATTCAATTGCTGTTCTAAAACTTTAGTTTTTAAATCTTCCATACTTTCACCTGAAATAAGATGTTTTCACATCAATAATGTTTTTTCACCGCATTTAAAACGTAGCCCGTAAAGTAAATAAAGCTCTTTATTACAGAAAGCTTGTGATATTTGCGGTATGTATTCCACTGTTTTTTTACGGCATCCACTTTATTGCTCGTAAGAGAATCGTTGCTCACTCTGTAAAGTGCTAAATTTTCATTTAAGCCGTACGCCTTACATCCACACATTTTTAAAATTGACTGCCACGTGCATTGGTCCTCAGTATGATTTAAAAGCGGCATTTCGAATTCTCCTACCGCTTCCGCATTTACCATAACCGTAAGACACGCTATTGCAGTATTATAAAATATTGACCGATAAGTCATTTCTTCAGGCACCATAATTACCTTGCCTTTTTCTTTCGTTTCAGACATATATTTCTGGTAACCCGTATATGTTAAAACATATTGGTTTTCTTCCATAAAAGCCAATTGTTTTAAAAGCTTTTCTTTGTGCCACATATCATCACTGTCTAAAAACGCGATGTAGTCACCCTTCGCCTCTTTCAAGGCAGTGTTTCTTGCGGCTGCTACGCCCTGATTTTCTGTATGCTTCAAAAGCTTTATGCGACTGTCTTTTTCGCAGTAATTACTGACAATTTCTGCGGTGTTGTCACCTGAACAGTCATCAACTATGAGCATTTCCCAATTAGTGTAGCTCTGATTTAAAACGCTCTCTATAGTCTCGCCTATATATTCACTTGCATTATATGCCGGTGTAATAACCGAAACTAATTTTTCCATTTTAAACTCCTGACGTTTCTTTTTCTCTTCTTTCACGTTCAATTTCACCCGTGCCACCCTCGACTACTCCGTCAGATTTCAGCACGGCTTTGATTGTACCGAAAAAGCATTTTATATCCATAGCAAAGCCACTTATGAAGCCTTTATTGAGTTTCTCAACATATTCTCCGTCAAGCTTTGCTTTAACTGAAATTTCTAATTCATCGCGACCATTAATCTGTGCCCAGCCGGTAAGACCGGGTTTTACGTCGTTAGCTCCGTATTTGTCTCGCTCAGCAATCAAATCATCCTGATTCCACAAAGCCGGTCTTGGTCCGATTATACTCATTTTTCCGCAAAGTATATTTATAATCTGCGGTAACTCATCCAAAGAAGTTTTTCTGAGAATTTTTCCGATTCGGCTTATATATTGCTCAGGATTTTCCAAAAGGTGTGTAGGAACATCTTTTGGTGTGCTGACTTTCATACTGCGGAACTTATAAAGCCAGAAAAGCTTTTTGTTTTTACCCACACGCTGCTGCTTAAAAAAGGCTGGACCGGGGTCATCTATTTTAATAGCTATTATTAAAATCAGCATTGGTAATGCCAAAAGCAACAAGCCGATAAACGAACACAAAAAATCTATAACGTTTTTCAAGAAACTTTTATACATAATCTCACCTTAGGGTATTAAGGATGAATGAAGGACCCCCTTGAAAGCATTCTCCTTCAGGCGATGTTTAACCTATAGTAACCGCCGCTTTCATCTCTTTTGATTCGCTTGCATTTTTATTTACCTCTTCAGGTGATTTATAACTCGGAACAACCACCTTCAGAGCCTCTTTAACAGCTCTGTCGTCACCCGTTTCAACCGCAGTTTTCAGAACGCTGAGCTTAGCATTCATTTCATTCATTGAAATCGGTTTTTCGCGCTCAATAAATATTGCACTACTTTCGGTCTTTTCAAGCTCAGAATTAACAAGTGTTTCTTCATAAAGCTTTTCGCCCGGTCTTAAACCTGTTTCAATAATTTCAATATCGTTATACGGCTCCATACCGCTAAGACGAATCATATTTTCGGCAAGCTCAATTATTTTAATTGGTTTGCCCATATCAAGAACGAACAATTCACCGTTTTTTGCCATAGCGCCCGATTTTAAAACCAACTGCGAAGCCTCGGGAATCGTCATAAAATAGCGAACAATTCTTTTATCTGTAAGTGTTATAGGGCCACCTCTTGCAATCTGCTTTTTGAAAAGCGGTATTACAGAGCCTGCAGAACCTAAAACGTTACCGAATCTTGTTGCGCTATATGTAGTAGCGGATTCTTTCTGGCTGTAAGCCTGTCCAATCATTTCGCACACACGCTTTGTTGCCCCCATAACGTTGGTAGGGTTAACTGCCTTATCCGTACTAACCATAATTAATCTCTCAACACCGTATTTTTCACTTAACTCTACTGTATTAAGAGTACCGAACACATTGTTTTCAACTGCTTCAACGCAGTTTTTCTCCATTAAAGGAACGTGCTTATGTGCCGCAGCATTAAGAACTATCTGTGGCTTATGCTCACTGAAGACTCTTTCAAGACCTGCTTTATTGCAAACAGAAACTATTTCAATTTGTATCTGAAGGTCGCTTCCGTAAATCATTTTCAGCTCTTGCTGAATTTCATAAGCACCATTTTCACAAACATCCAGAACAACAAGCTTCTCGGGATTCATTTTTGCAATCTGACGACAAAGCTCAGAGCCTATTGAGCCACCGCCACCTGTAATGAGAACTCGTTTGTTCTGATAATAATCTATAACATCCTTATCGAGAACGTCTAACTGTTTTCTGAAAAGGAGCTCTTCAATATCAAATTCACGGATATGCCTTTTACCCTTGTTGTTTTCATTATCAACAAGAGGATAGTCATAAACCTTTATTTTACAACCTGAAAGACTGTAATAATCAAAAAGTTCTTTTCTTTTTTCAGCATCAAGCTGTGGAACGGCAAAAACAATTTCCTGAATACCGTAATCCTCAAGCAATTTGTAATCTGCCTGCTCCTGAGAAAGTATGTTTATACCGTGAATTTTTCTTCCGACTTTTTCTTCGTTGATATCAATAAAGCAACGCGGAACGTAAGAAGCACTTTTACTATTTATTAACTCCTCGGCAAGACTTGTTCCGACTCTTCCGGCACCGACAATTGCAATTTTAATAAGCTGAACGTCTGTCTTTGCCTGAATATCTAAAGATTTACCGCCAAAGAAGCGTAAAATCTTAAACAGCAATCTGCCGACGATGCTCTTCTGATTACCGCACTTATAGGCATAGCGGTAAACCATTCTTATTGCAAGAGCACCCAGAAGGTTTATGCAGGAAACTGCAAGAATTTTAACAATAAGAATTCTTTCAACCGGTAATGCGAGTTCTAACAAAAGGAACAAAATAAACCCGCAACCATCACATATAAGAAGTCTTATATATGACTGAATTCCACCATAGCGCCAAATTTGCCTGTAGATATCAAAAGCGAATCTCATTGCAAAAATAGAAGCGAAACCAATGATTCCGATTTGAACGTTATTTTTAATTGTAGAAACGACAACATCCTCATAAACCATAAGGAGCAAGAACGTAACTGCCAAATAAATGCAAACATCGTAGAAAACAAGCAGCCATCTTACGTTAAATCTGGGTGATTTTTTTGAGGATTTGTCAAAAGTTTTTTTGCTTTCGGAACTTTCGCCTAAAGCATCACTTTTTTTCATAAATTTTTTCGACATCTTTTTTTCTCTCAATCAAACAGTTTAAAACAATTTAAAGCCTTGAAATAAAACGCTTCAAACAAGCAATAAAGTTTACTTTTTCTTTCCAAAAAAACACATTTCCATAGGACTCTTAAAACTATAGTTACCCAAGTTTAAGCATAATCCTACATTCTAAATAATAATAGCACATTCTATATTTTTTTGCAATAGTTTGAAGAAATATATTACCCATATTTTGCAGGTATTTTTTTCGTTTTTTTGATTTCTTTACCATAGTTATCCGGGTTGTGTTTTTTATAGCCAAATACACTTTACCCTCTCCAACAAAAAACGAGAAAAGTGTATTCCTCCAAATACACTTTTCTCGCTCTGTTATAAAACATAATTTTTAAATTCTCAAGCTAAAATTTTAACTACAATTTTACGGGTTTCCCCAGGAACATTGTTAAAACTGAGGCATGGTGCGTGAAGCTCTTCAGGCATAATTATAACAAACTCGCCCTTTTTTAAAAGAATCTTATCGTAGTTCTCATTCAAGCTATAAAAGCATATATCGTTACCGTCTTTATAATCCTCTGTCAGAGTAACCTCTTCCGCATTTTCAAATCCTATAACCTCGCTACCGCTTACGACACATTGAATATCAATATATTTCTTGTGTGCTTCAAAGCTGACTTCACACTCAGTCTTTGTTTTGTAGGAAGAAATAAAGGCGTATATATTTTTACCATCAATTTCGTAATTGCCATCTATAAAGTCTTCATTTACAGCCTTTTTCAAGAACTCAAAAGCTTCAGCAAAACGAGGATGAACGCTTTTAAATGCCTCTAAATCTTTTGAATTTATATTTGTTGTTATCATAACTTTGCTCCTCAAATATATTTTGGCAAGTAGTCTCCGTGAGCCTCAATTAAATCGTCAACCATCTTTTTAATGGTGTCAATATCTAACTCACTGCCTGTGTGTGGATCAAGCATTGCCGCCTGATAAATATGCTCTTTTTTGAGTGTTTTTGCCGCTTCAATTGTAAGAAGCTGAACGTTAACGTTGGTCATATTCATAGCAGCACATTGAACAGGTAAAGCACCAACATAGCAAGGTCTTACACCCATTCCGTTAACAAGGCAAGGCACTTCAACACAAGCCTCTTTAGGGAGATTTGTAATAAGTCTGTCTTCGTTGAGCACGTTACCGCCGATTTCGTAAGGTGTGTTTGTAACGATTGACTCAATTATATGAGAAGCGTATTCGTGTGAACGGGTATGTTCTTTTACACCTTTTTCGAGCATTTCCTGATAATCTTTTTTCCAATTAGCAATCTGCTCAACACATCTTCTCGGATACTCATCAAGCGGAATGTTATATTTTTCAATAAGCTCAGGGTATTTGCTCTTTATGTAGAACATATTGTACTCAGCATTGTGCTCACTTGATTCTGTGCAATAGTAACCAAAGTTTTTAATGTACTCAAGACGAACTTTATTTTCAAACGTCGGGTCATTAAGTTTTTCGTCAATTCTCTTTTTGATTTCAGGATACAAGTCGTTATTGTCCTTATCCTTTATTTCAAGAAGCCATGCCATATGGTTAATACCAGCAATAAGCTCACGTCTACCCTCTAATTTATCCTGCATACCAAGCTGCTCAAACAAATCACTTGAACAGCTCTGAACGCTGTGGCAAAGACCCACAGTTTTAACACCTGTGTAGCGTTGCATATAGCCTGAAAGAATAGCCATCGGATTGGTGTAGTTGAGGAACCATGCATCAGGGCAAACCTCTTCCATATCACGCGCAAAATCTGCCATAACAGGAATTGTACGAAGACCTCTCATAATTCCGCCGATGCCTAAAGTATCGCCTATAGTCTGACGAAGACCATATTTTTTAGGAACCTCAAAATCTATAATGGTGCAAGGGTCATAAAGACCAACCTGAATTGCGTTAATTACAAAATTGGCACCTCTTAAAGCTTCTTTTCTGTTTTCAACACCTAAGTAACATTCAATTTTGCCATAACCGCCTTTTGTTTTGCGAATTGCTTCTAATATAGTACGGCTTTGTTCAAGTCTTTCGCCGTCAATGTCATAAAGCGCAAAAACACTGTCGCGAAGAGCTTCTGAACACATACAATCGCCTAAAACGTTACGTGCAAAAACACTACTTCCTGCACCCATAAAAGTAATTTTCATAAATACTTCCTCCAAGCATTTTAATAATTTAAGATTACAATAAATATTGCTCCTTGTCAATTTCAAATTACACAAAAATGCAGATAAAGATTAAAAATCTCTATCTGCTTATATTTTAAAATGCTTTATCATCGAATATTACATCACCGTCAGGAGTAACCACTGCTGTGTATGTTTCTCCTGTAGGTGAATTATTCTCATAAGCTGCATACTGAATAACATAATTACCATTTACAATCTGCACTATTGGTGCCTGATTACTTAAATCGGGGTCAGCCATATCATAAGAAAAATTAGCCGTCCACAAAACATCGCCCGTAAGGTCTGTTTTCATTATTGCATCAGATGCTTTTTCTGAAACGAGAATAATTCCGTCTTCTAATTTCCTTATCGCTGTTTTTGCCCCTACATATTTTGGTTCAACTGAATTTTCACCCGTCTGAGCATTTATAATATACATATTTCCATTCGCAACCAGGTAAATATGTTTTTCAGTATAATCAAGAACTGCACTTGTAGTCTCGTCAAACTCCCTGCTCCATATTTTATTTAATTTTCTATCATAACATTCGAGTATATATGTTTTAAGTTTTTCATCAAAGACCTGCAAATAAAAGTGTCCGAAATCAGCAGAAACAGTTAATTTTCTGCTGATGTAGCTTTCACTTTTACAGTCTGAGATATCACCGCCCCAACCTGCAAAAAAGCAATACTTTGTAAAATTGGCATTACTCTGATCATCAAGTTCTACAGTATAATGCAATCCATCTTCATAATATCCCCAACCCGGATTTTCTTCAAAATCCTCGTCTTTTGTATAACGAATTTTGATGTTATCTCCAAAAATATATTTTGCAATTGAGCGAATTTCCTCCATTGAATACATCGGTTCAACAGAGTCCATATAATAAAAGTACGTATATCTGTTTACGTTTATTGTAGGCACAGTATAACTTTCACCATCAATCTTATATGTATCTACATCGCTGTACTTTCCATAAACGTAAAGCGTATCACCTTCCACAATTCTTGATTCACCGTGTTTGCCTTTTATTACAACATATTCTTCTGTAGGCATATAAACCCCGTCATAAGTTTTCCATGCTTCGTATTCTACTAACACAGTGTACTCTGTAGATGTATTCTCTATAACTTTTGTAACATAACCTAAAAAATTAATTTGTGCGCCGTTATAAATCTGCGGATACCTTTGTAAAGAACTATATGGTGCTCTGAAATAGTCAGTGTCAAAATACTGCACAAGTAACTTCTGTGTTTCATTGAGACGCTCTCCTTCACCATTGATTTTTATATTCATTAAGCCTACGGATACATCATCTTTTGCAGAAGCTTCTGAATTAACGTCTTCACTTTCTTCATTTTTTACAATATCATCCGTTGTAGCTTCCGTAATTTTATTGTTTTCTGTGCTTTGGACGGAAGTGCCGTCATCACCTTTTAAAACAGGCACGACAACAGCTCCCGCAATAATTGCTATAACACAAAGGAGTGCAATAATTACGAGAGGTATTGTTTTTGATTTTTTCTTTTTAATTTCTAATGGAACTTCTTTGGTTTCTTTAACAAATTTTGTCATACAATAAGGACAAAATGAGCTTTCTTGTGGTAGTTCCTTACCGCAATTTGTGCAAAACATTTTTCCACCGCACTTTCTCTTTTCACACACTATATATAAATTATATATCGTTACGGCAGACAATTCAACACAAACTTTTAATTATTCAACTGCTTCAAATCTTTGTTTTTAACCATAATGACCGTTTGTCATATCTTTGCAATTTATTATTGCAACACGTTCACCTGAATACTGCATCTTAACTGCATTTTTTGCATCATTATATGAATTAGCTCTTACAGAAGTTTCAAGTGTTTTTCCATTCAGGGTAAAACGAACTATATATTCACGCATATTTTCACCACCATACATTTTTATTTTACCATTCAAGAACAGTAACGCCTTTTGTTTCCCATGCCCTTACGTATGAATCTGAAACAGGTCTTATAACGAAATGACCTACCTTGCTGACATAATAAGATATATCATCCATTCTGATTGTTACACTATCTTCAGCAACTGTCTCAAATATACTTTCAGCCTTGCTTTCACTCACGCCGGAACAAGCTTCTATTACCGCTAATGTAACAATTATAGGAAACTCAATGTCTATAGAATAAAATGCCACGCTGACAAGACCTATATTCCCATCGTAAACCATAAATTCTATGTATGCTACCGAGCCCGTCTCGTCGTTCTCGATCTTTGCATAATAATTCTCGTACTCCGCACCCGTGCTGTCTTCTTCCTCACCATTCTCCTCCAATAAAGATTCGAGATTTACAGGTGAATCGCCATATCTTGAAGGTTTATCAATATTTTCATACGCCTCATCAAATGCCTCGCAGAACTCACTTAATGACATATTAAAAACCGCTCCACTTTCATTGTCATAGCTTTTTACGGTATCTGAGCCCTGAAGAAAAATAAAAACTACTATCAGACACGCTGCAATAATTCTGTTTTTCTTTTGTTCTTTTGGAGATATACCCGCCTTCTTACCCGGAAGCAAAGATATGAAAAACCTCTTCAATTTTGAAACAATTGCATTCAACGAATCATTGTTCCCGGAAGCATTTGTCCCTCCGGGCACGGAGGTTGCTCCTGCCGGATTTTCATCTGAACGAACCATTAATTTTTTAACATCATCATCAAATTCAAGATTTGAAACCCCATTTTCTTTTGCTGTTCTTATTGCTTGTGCTATTTTCACTGCCACAACTTCATCTGTAAAACCTATTTCTTCTATTGTTCCGTCAGCACAAGTCACTTGTATCATTGTTGTTGAGGGTTTTGCGTTTATTGAAACAACTTCTGAAAACGGAATTTCTTTGTTTTCATTACCAAATTTACTTTTAAAGCCAATCCCGTTATCGCAAATAGTTAATAAACCCATTTTGAATTTACGCATAGCCATAATTTCCACGTTTTTTGCAGGCTTGCTTTGAGATATCTGTTCAGAAATTACTGTTACAGGTTCTGTTTTTTCAATACGATTATTATTTTCTTTAACAACTTCATTTTTTAATTCTGCTTCTTGCTTTTGACCGCATTGAGTGCAGAAATTTTCATTTGACAAAAGTTCTTTTCCGCAATTTTTGCAAAACATATTTAATCTCCTTTTAAATCTATTTGTTTTTCCAGGATTTTCATCCTATTGTAATATTATGTCAAAAAAAGAAATTTGTCCTATGCAAGTTGCATAGGACAAATTCTACTTTTTACTATAAAATTGTTTTATATAAATCTTCCGCCGAATTATACCTCTTATTAGGGTCTACGTTTATACATTTCTCGATAACTTTCGTTAACTTGCCCTTATAAAGTTTTTTTGACGGATGCTCCCCTGTCAGCATTACGTTCATCAGAATTCCAAGTGCAAAAATATCTGAACGGGCATCCGTCTGAGAAACACCGTATTGTTCGGGTGCGGCAAATCCCGCTGTTCCTACAAAAGATGTATCTTTCATCTGGTAACCCTTATAAATTCTCGAGGCATCAAAATCTATAAGCTTTACTACACCATTCTTATCTATCATTACATTTTCGGGTTTTATGTCGCGATGTATTATATTTTTTGAATGTAAAACTGAAAGTGCTTTGCAAATCTCCAGAACAACCTTTTTAACGCCATCTTCAGTGTAGAGTCCTGTAGCAAGTACATCTGCCACCGTCATTCCGTTTATATATTCTTCCACAACTTTACATCTTTCACCATAATTTTTCACTTCGTAAATCAACGGAAGGTTAGGATGATTTATAGTTAACAACAACTTATAAACCTCACCACTTCCACAAAAATCCAGAACTACAATCTCTTTAAAAAGAGTTTTGTGTCTCATAACTATTGCAGATTTATTTTCCTTATTTTGTAATTCCTTGACAAAAGAAAACTGTTCTGCGATAATTTTTTCAAAATCTAACAAAAATATCACTTCCCGGGAGTCCTGAAATGAAAACTACTGACCAACTTATGAATGAATTGATGAAATCAAACAACATAAGCGAATATCTTAAGCAAAACAGCAAATTTATGCTTACAGAAGATTTGTCGGTTTATTTAACAAATATACTTAATAAGAAACATTTAGTCAAGTCATCCGTAATAAAAAAATCTGAACTAAGCGAAGTTATGGGGTATCAGATATTTTCTGGCACAAGAAACCCTTCAAGAGACTCTTTGCTTTGTATTTGTATTGCAATGGAGCTTGACATTGAACAAACACAAGAAATACTTAAAATTGCAGAATTCGCTCCGCTTTTTCCAAAATTAAAACGTGATGCTATCATTATAAGCGGAATTGTAAACAAAAACTCCGTTGCCGAAATAAACGAAACCCTCTATGATAACAATGAGCATACTTTGAACAAATGAAAGTACCCTGCACCGAGAATTTCTCAGGTACAGGGTGTTTTTCTTTTACTTCAACAATTTAATTTTCTTTCCGTCAAACGAATACACGTGCTCTTCATTTCCATTAACCTTTTCAGGGAAGTCCGTCGTTATAATCTGTGAGCCACACTCCTCAATTACGTCGTAACGCTCTTCGCTGTAATCGGGGTAAACGTCTGCTCGTGTTCTTACTATTAAATTGCTTTCGTCAATATTTTCTGCTCTTCTTTCATTTGCACGCCACGCGTCATTTTCTAAAATGAACGAGGTGTAGCTTTCGTTTCTGTCGTCATAACGAAGCATAGGGAACATATTTTGCGTTTTAATGCTTTCGTCAAGCGCTATGTAGCTTTCTGTTACGTCACAATCGTGAAGTAAAACGAGAATTTTACCCTGTGCTTCTTTTAAAGAAATCCAGTCATCATTCTCTCTCATATCTTTAAACGAATCGTAATCCCTTAACATTTCCGCAGGTGTTAAAAGAGAGTCCCCCAAGGTTTCAGCCACTATTTTATCGAGCTCTTTTGCATAATCCAGAGAGAATTTTTGCATTCCGCCAACCTCAATAACGAAGCTTTTGGGTTCAACTATTATGATAACAGGAATGTGCCCCGGGTTGTTGTCTGACCACATTTTAATTTCTTTTAATGCCTTGGTAAAATCATAAGCACTCGAAGCATTATCAATTAACGAATTGTGTGTTACCTTGAACTCGATTTTATCATCCTTGTCGAGTGTTTCAATATCTATTTCAACGTTTCTTACACCCATTTCGAGTTGTTCTGTTAAGGTATCCATCTCAAAATCGAAGGTGTTAAGACCTGCTTTTTTAAACGTGATAGCGTCAATTAAACTCATTGCAAAACGAGTTTCAGGAGTTGCAAGTCTCTGGTAGCTGTTGTGTGTACCTAAAATGGCAATTTCGTTAAGCTTAACGCCATCTTCAATTGCCTTTTCTAAATCGAAGCCTGCCAAATCGCTTTCATTTTTCGGGGTATAATTTTTATAATATTCTGTTTCAAGATATTCAAGATGCTCATCCTGAAATTTAATATTTTCTTCTATTACGTTCACGTTAGAAACAACTGCGGCAATAAAAATGCCCAGCAATGCTAAAAACAATGTTAAAAAAACTGATAAAAATATTTTTATTATTTTCTTTACTTTTTTCATAATATTCACCTTATTTATCGTTCTTTCTTTTAAGTCCGCTGAACCTTTCACCAAATGAATTTGCCCAATTTTCACAATAGAGATTGTAGTATGAAACGTTATTCTTTTTTCTGTAGCCTTCAAAGAAATTGCACCAGATTACAGAAGGTAACGCAACAACTATGTAGTAAAGCGGACCTAACAAAAGGCATTGCCAGGTATGGCCATACTCGTGAATACGTGTGTTGTAAGTCCACTCTTCTTTTTCGTGATGGTCCTTCATAAATATGAAAAGCCCCATTGAAAGACCGCCTGATTTCCACGGTAAATAAACAATATTTGCAAAACCGAACTTACTGCGTGGTCGTTTTAAAATCTTAGTACATATTAAATAAGCGATACCGCCGACAATATTAACAGGAAGCCCCCACGTCCATTGAACAACATAAAACAACGCACTTTGAACTTTACTGTATTTTCTTGAAGGTGTAGTTACTGTAATATCTATTTTTTCCATTACTCTGCCTCCGAAACAAGTTTTTTTAGTTCCTTTTCTTTTTCTAAAAGAATTAAGTAATTACCGTTATCGTCCTTTTCCAAGGTGTGAATTTCATCATCGCGTTCATATGCACCGAGCCAGGTGTTTTCTAATTTATAACCCGAAAGAAGTTCACAACGTTCTTTTTCATATTCAGTAAGAGTAACTGTACCATATTTATGCTTTGTTGCAATAGCAGCTCTTATCATTGTGTGGTCATCCTTAGTCATTTTAAAGCGTCTTAATAAGAAATATGCAATTGTCGCACTTATTGCAGGAAGAATTGCAACACAAATTCTTATACCCCATAAAGCAGTTTCTGTCTGCTCTATGTAAACTCCCTCGTTGCCTGTCACAAGACCAAACGCATTTAAAAGCGTACCGACTAAAAATGTCATTATGCCACCTGTAACCTGCTTTACCATAGTATTAAATGTGCCAATAACACCTTCACGGCGTCTGCCTGTAATAAGCTCATCAACGTCTGTCAAATCAGGTAGAACGTTGTTACTTACAAAGCCCAACCCACTCATTCCGAACGGGTAAAGCACCGCACCGCCTAAGATCATAAGAACAAGTGTCAGTGTTACGTTGCCACCCGGCGTTGTCGGCTTAACAAAAAGAGCAATTGCAAGACCTACAATCATAAACGGTGTAACAACCGCACCGCATTTGCTTTTACCTTTTTTCATAGTCAGTGCATAGTTGAGCGGAAAAGCAAGGGTTTCGAAAACACCTGAAAACGTGTTGAACAAGGGGTAATATTTATAAAGGTTTGCAAGATATGTTATGTAATAAATATTGGTAGTCGAAAAGCAACTTCGAGCCATCTGCCAGAAAAATGACATTGCGAAATAATCTCTGAAGGATTTGTTTCTGAAAACCTGAATATATTCATTTATTGCAAATTTAATATCAAGCGGTGGCAGCTCATCGTTTAAAGAACTTGGTTCTTTACAGGTTTTGAACGTAGCAAATATTGCACACGCATAAACAACAGATAAAACAATACCTGTTAACAAGAATGGCATTTTTGATTCCTTTGAAAGGCCCTCTGAAGAACCGAATGCCCACAAAAACACTAAAAGAATTATGTAAGACGGAACCATTCCGACAGAGTTAAAAATATAGCTTACTGACGTATACTGCGTTCTTTTATTATATTCGGGTGCTAACGTCGGAAGCATTGCCGTGTGAGGAACATCGACCATTGTGTATGCCGTTTTGTAAAGTATATAGGCAAATGCATAATAGCAAACAGCTATAGTCGGGTGCTCTTTGCCGTCTAAGCCGAAGGAATTCCATAGCATTATGAAAGACACTACAAGAGGCGGTATGCTTAGAAGTAAATATCTTCTGTGTCTGCCGTATTTAGAACGTGTTCTGTCTGTTATTAAACCCATAATCGGGTCATTTATTCCGTCCCATATGGTTGCTATCATCATAATAAACGTAGCCTTATCTATTTCTAAGCCGACAACATTCGTTAAGAATACCGTAAAATACAGACTTATGATATAGCCACCGCCACCCATAAATATGTTTGCAAAGCAATACTGAATCATTGGCCAGACGGTTTCACGGAACGTACCCTCTACACCTATTGCCTGTTTGATTTTTTCACCCATAGCTTTCCTCACTTGTAATTTTTTAAGTAATACTTATAAAACTCAACACAATTTGCAATTGCATTAAGAGATATATGCTCATTTTCACTGTGAACTGAAGCAAATTGCTTGTCGTTCATTTCGATAGGTGCAAAACGAATTACACAATCACATATTTCGCACAGATGTCTTGCATCGGTTCCTGCCGGCAAAATGTAAGGTGCTGCAACAACATCGGGGAACACTTCGTTTATGCACTCTTTAGTGTATCTGAACGCTTTGTGGTCTAATTTTGCAGGTCTGAAATATTCGTTGTTCTCAGCAGGGACTAATTCTATATCATATTTTTTTGCTATTTTTTCAATCTGCTTTAAATCTTCTTCTAAATCCTTGTCATTAACGCAACGTATAAATGCTTTTGAATGGCAGAATTTTTCTTCTTTGTTTGTATTAATTTCATTGAATGAACACGTTGTTCCTACCATTGAACCTGCTTGTGCATTTAATTTTGGCATAAGAGTTTTCAAAAGAGAGCCAAAGCACCAGAGGTTAGAGAAAAGAAGAGTCATTGCAAACGGGGTGTAGGCACAAAGATGTGCAAACATCGCTTTCACCTCGGGGTAAAGCCTTTTTATAAAAATATTTTTCGTATTCACTTCTGTAATAAAGGCTGACATTCTCGCAACGGGTGTATTACTATTTGCGGCAAGTCCCTTGTGACCGCCCCCATCCCTTGCGTAGCAATTAAGAGTATATCTGCCCTTTTCGTGAACTGCCATCATTGCACAATTAGTCTTAATTCCCGGTAATGGTGGCGAAATAATTGCACCACCTTCATCGAGCACGGTTTCAAATTCCATATTATTTTCTTTAAAATATTTAAGTGCCTGCGGAATTCCGTCACCGCCGATTTCTTCGTTATGAGAAGAGCCTATAAAAACGTTACATTCAGGCTTAAAGCCTTCACTTAACAATTCCTCTAATGCCTGAAATTCTGCAAACAACGGTGTTTTGGTGTCAACCGTACCACGTCCCCATAAGGCATCATCGAAAATCTCACCGCAAAAACCAGGATGAAACCACTCACCCTTTACTGCAACAACGTCGTGGTGACTCATAAGCATTATATTTCTGCTTTCATCCTCACCTTTGATTTTGTAAATCCAGCAATCCTCAGAAAAAGTCAGTTTTTCTGCATTTTTATGAACCGACGGAAACAAATTTTCTACTACCTCACGAAGCTTTTTGAACTCTGTGTCATTAAAAGAGCCTTCTTCTGACACTGTTTCGCATCTTATCATTTTGCCTAATTTCTTTGCGTATTCAATTTGTTCTTCTTTTGTCTTATATTGCTTTCGTTCTGTCAGCTTTCGTGCCGACAGTTTTACTCTTAATGCGTTTACTATAAGCACAAGAAAAAATAATCCTGCAATAATAATCAAGGCAGAAAAAAACTCTTTCATTTTATCACCCGGTTCAACAAAATAGAATTTTCTGAAAATTTATTTTAAAATAAGATATTCACAGACCTGAAGCGTTGCTTCACCGCTTATATTTTCGCCTGTTACCACGTTTTTATATGACTTATCAAGAACAATTTTTTGTGCATCATCTGAAAAATTCATTACAAAAACAAGCTCTCCGCGTTTTCTTATACTTACACCATTTTCTGCTTTAATTTCTGTGTCGCCTTTAATTGAAATATCTTTAATTAAATCCTCGCAGAAGGCTTTGCTGAAATCATCATCGTTTCTGAATGCAACGTAATAAGCCTTACCCTTGCCGTAATTATTTACTGTAACGGCAGGAGTGCCTTTATAAAAATCTGACTCGTATTTTCCTAAAACTGTGGCACCTGTAGAGTGAATCAAATCACAAACGTGAACTACGTCGTAGTTTTTGCCGTTATATGAAGCGGTGTTTTTCATACCCTCAGGCAAAGAATCTGTTTCTTCTGCCCAGATTCCGAAAACCTCTTTCAGATTTTCAGCAGGAAAACCGCCTAAGAAGCAGAGGTCATCCTTGTCTACCATGCAAGAAAGATAGGTTGTTACAAAGCTACCGCCGTTTTTTGTAAAGTCTTCTATTTTTTCAATAGTGCCATCCTTTAACATATAAAGAAACGGTGCTATAACCAAATCATATTTTGTAAAATCGTCATCCATTGAAATAACATCGGTAGAAATCCCCTTCTCCCAGAAGGGCTTATACCACTTTGTGCACTCTTCAAAATATTCTCTGTGCTCGTTGTTGAAACCGCAAAAATATTGTGTTGCCCAGCTTTCTTCCCAATCGGCAATAATCGCAACTCTGCTGTTACTTCTTTCGCCTACAACATCATTTAATTTTTCTAAAACCTCGCCTAAATGTGCTACCTCTTTAAAAACTCTTGTATTTTCGTGTCCGCAATGGTCAACAACAGCACCGTGATATTTTTCGTGACCTCCACGGCTTTTTCTCCATTGAAAATATTGAACGCTGTCAGCACCGTGTGCAACTGCCTGAATTGACGAAAGTTCTTGGCGTCTTGGCATAGGCAATTTATTTACAGGATGCCAATTCACAAGTGACGGCGTACTCTCCATCATAAAGAACGGCTTACCACCACCCATTGTTCTGAAGGCATCGTGAACAAAAGCAACACTACACGCTTCTTTTTCATTAAAGCCTCTGTCCCAGGCAGGATAGTTATCCCACGATAAAATATCGAGATTTTTAGCAAATTTCTGATAATTTATACCGTCATATAATCTCATAAAATTAGTTGTTACAGGAATATTCGGTGTAATTTCTCTTAATGGTGCAATTTCGTTTTCAAAAAATGAAATTGTGCTGTCTGTCACAAATCTTCTCCACGCCAATTTCATGGCAGGAACGTGATTTTCACCTCTGAATTTTGGCGAATTAATCTGTGACCAATCAGTAATCTGATGACTCCAGAAGCCACTCCACCATTTTAAATTAAGCTTGTTAAGGTCGTTATCGTATTCCTTTTTAAGCCACTCTCTGAATGCCTCCTGACACAAATCGCAATGACACTCACCGCAATATTCATTTGAAATGTGCCACATTTTAACGGCAGGGTGATTTTTATATCGCTCCGCCAATAAAGTGTTTATGTTTCTTACCTTTTCTCTGTAAACAGGTGAAGTAAGACAATGATTGTGTCTTACGCCATATTCGTTACGGATGCCCGTTTCTTCTACTCTTAATACTTCAGGATATTTTTGTGCAAGCCAATTTGGTCTTGCACCTGATGGTGTTGCCAGAATAACATCTTTACCATTTTTATATAATTTATCTAATAAATCATCTAACCACTCAAAGTTATAAACGCCCTCTTCAGGCTCTAACATTGCCCAGGAAAAAATGCTCACAGTCGCACTGTTCACGTGTGCTAAATTCATAAGACGCATATCTTCTTCTATTATTTCAGGTGAATGAAGCCACTGGTCAGGGTTATAATCCCCGCCGTGAATTATGTAATCAAAAATTTTATCTGACATAGCCGATACCTCACACAAAAATATATAATTTGATTATATACTATTCGTTTTAACATATCAACACAAAACTCCTTGATTTATGTACTTTTTTACTGTAATATAAAAATATAATATCTTACTGAGGTGATTTTAATGCTTGCATTTTTTGCTTCTTGCTGGGGTAAAGTAACAGCAGCTTTAATGACAGCTATTCTTTCTTTCGGCGTTTCTACGGGTGCGTTTATTGAACCCACAACACAAAGCTCTGATTCTTACTACGATTCAGACATTAAAAACGTAATCTTTCTTATCGGTGACGGAATGGGCTTTAACCATCTCGAAAAAACGAAACTTGAAAGAAATATTTCTCTTACGATTGACACTTTTGAAATTCAGGGTGCTTCGAGAACCCGTTCAATTACAAACGAAGTAACAGACAGTGCCGCAGGCGGAACAGCTCTTTCTTGCGGTGTAAGAACGTATAATGGTGCTATTGGTGTTTATCTTCTCGACCCACTCGACGTTTTTTCTCATCCCGTAAGCCTTACTGAGCTTTGCCGTGACAACAAAATGCTCACAGGCGTAATTACCACAGACGAAACATCGGGTGCTACACCCGCCTCTTTTTCTGCTCATGCTTACGAAAGAGGGCAGAGTGAAGATATTACCGAGGACCAGCTGAAATCAGACATAAATCTTATATGGGGAACTGAAAACGGCGTTGCAACTAAAGAGATGGCTGAAGAAAACGGCTACACCTATGTTACTACGTATAATGAAATGATGAAGCTTGAAGAAGGCTCTAAAAGCTTTGCTCAATTCACCAACAACCTCTGGACTATGAATCAGAGTGACAATAACACACCAACCCTTTCGCAAATGACAGAAAAAGCGATTGACTTGCTCGACGACGGTGAAAACGGCTTTTTCCTTATGGTTGAAGGTGCTCATATAGACAAGCATTCGCACGATAACGAATCCGAAAATATGACAGAAGCAATGCTTGAATTTGACAAATCAATAAAAATTGCCCTCGACTACGCAAAAAGGGATGGCAACACACTTGTTGTAGTTACTGCAGACCACGAAACGGGTGCTATTACTTTAAACGATAAGGGTGATTACATATTTACATCAGGCTCCCACTCAGAAGCCGACGTGCCATTAAGAGTTTTCGGCTCAGAGAAGCTTATAAAAAAAGATGAAACAATAAACAACTACGAAATTCCTATAAGAATCGCTTATATTTTAGGCTTCACTGAAGAGGATTTTCCTGTTGCAAAAATGGTGGCTTAAAATGAAATATACAGTTGACCACGATTTTCATATTCACTCTACTATTTCACCCTGCTGTCACGATGAAAACCAGACGCCCGAAACACTCCTTTCTTATGCAAAAGAAAACGGATTTAAATCAATTTGTCTTACTAACCATTTGTGGGACGAAAGCGTAGAAAGTGTTGACATATGGCACCCGGAACAACGATTTGATTTTATAACAAAGGTTTTACCTCTGCCACAGGATGAAAACGTAAAATTCCTTTTTGGTGCAGAAGCGGAATTGGATTATAATTTCACCTTAGGCGTAAGTGAAGAGCACCTTGATTTTTTCGATTTTATTACTGTTTCTACAACGCATTTACACCTTGAAGGGTACACGGTAAAAACAAGACCGCAAAAACCCGAAGAAGCTGCAGAACTTTGGTTAAAGCGCTTTGAGCAACTTTTAAAAAAAGATTTACCATGGCATAAAACAGGTGTTTCACACTTAACAGGCAGACACATTTTTAAAGCTGACCACCCTAAAGCAGTTTCTCTTTTAAAAACTAATGATTTATATAATATTTTTTCTGAATGTGCGAAAAAAGGCATCGGAATAGAGCTTAATATGAAAAGCATTTTTAATTCAGATGAAGAAAAAGAAATTCTTTTAAGACCTTTTTTCATTGCAAAGGAATGCGGATGTAAGTTTTATTTGGGTAGCGACGCACATAAAACAGAAGCCCTGAAGGGTGCAAAAGAAAATTTTCAGAATATAGTTAATTTATTGGATTTAAGTGAAAATGATAAATTCAGACTCGGCAAGTAAAAACTTGCCGAGTCCTTTTTATATTTCCTTTTCAATTAACTCTGTAATTCCCTCTGTTTCAAAATCTGCAATATCTTTTATTGACTGCACACCATTTGCCATAGCGTATGAGCGGAACTCTTTTATCATATGAGTATCGTTTATATTATCGCCGACAGTTATCAAATCTTCATATTTACCGCCAACAATTTCTAAATAATCATAAAGCCCCCTTGCTTTATTCATTGTAGCAGAAACAATATCAATACATCTGCCGTTTTGTAGCGGATTAAGACACTCCTCGAATTTTTCTTTTATGGCGTTTGTGACTTGTTCGGCTTTTTTGTCATTTTCAAAAATTGTGCTTACCTGGCTAAAATATTCTAACTCAGGCAAAGTTTCACGGGTAAATTCGCCGGGTAATCTTTCCTCGTCATCTTCGTCAATTATGTAACTTTTACCACTCTGAATTACCGCCCAGGTTGTGTCATAAGAAAAAATAAAATCTAAAAGTGGTTTTATAACAACACCATCTATGCAGTCTTCTTTCAATACTTTACCATCAGTCGTCAAAATAACCGCACCATTACACGCGAGTAAAAAGTCTAATTCCAACTCGTCTTTTTTATAAATCTTTAAAAGGTCATCTGCCATTCTGCCGCTTACAATACCGAATTTATTGCCTTTATTGCGCCACTTTTTTATAGCATCCCTTTTTTTATCATCTATTCCGCCGTGATTTAAAGTTCCGTCGTAATCACTTGCAATTATTTTCATAATTTTACCTCTTCTATTATTTTCGCCTTATCGCCTTGTGCACCAAGCCACATATTTATTCCGTCGCCGTAGCATTCTGCGCTCATAAGATAAGCTCCGTTATTATAATCTTTTAAAATTTTTAACGTCGGCAGCTTATCCATAATTGCTTCGAGTATTCCGGAGTATTCAAAAGTAACTCTTTTTAACTCACCCATATACATAAACTGAATTCTTTTTCTGAATTCACCGTCTTTGAATTTATCTTTATACGGAACTACGAATTTTTCCTTGCTGACTTTAAGGTTTTCAATTCTGTCAATTCTGAAAACAACAGGCACGTTGCTTTCAGGCTCCGTAGAAAAAGCAATTAAATAAAAGTAAAATTCCGAAAACATTATTGCAACGGGCTTTACCGTTTTTTCTTTTTTCTTTTTATCCTGCCTTGTGTAGGTAAATGTAATTTTATTCTGATTTGTTATGCACTCCGAAAGACCCCATATAACAGAAAACAAATCCTTTTCGTGCTTTAGCGGCACGTAATTTCTATATTCATTATTAATTATATTTTTTGCTATTTCTCTGTCGCCAGGTGAAATCTGGGCTATAAGCTTTTCTACAAGAGAAGAAAGCTCTTTTTTATTAAATGCTCTGCTTTCCAATAAAATTTTACACATAGCAAGTGCTTCTTCATTAGTGAGCCACTCACATTGCATTCTGACTAAATAATAACCGTTTTTTGATTTATCATATTTAATAATCTCTTCAGCTTCAGAAAATTCATTTTCGCAAATAAATGCCCTCAACTCATCTATATCACGTTGAATTGTTTTTAAAGAAACCTTGAATTCATTTGCAAGCTTTTCTTTTTTTATTAATTCGCCTTTATTGAGTCTTTTGTAAATATCTAAAAGCCTGAAGCCTTTATTAGTTTTATAATCAAACTCCATATTCTCACCCAAAAAACAGAATGTGATGGACAGTATTCGCCCATCACAGTAAATTTATCATATATTTTAAAATTAATCAATACCGGACAGAATTTTTCTTATCCATCGCTCTGTAAAACCATATTTCAGTGCTAACTCTCTCAGATTTGAACCGTTATATTCTTCGATTATACACTTTTTTATATATTCACCCGAATATAAATGCAACGGAAAAGAAATTTGCTGACCTTTAAAATGATTATATAAAATTATTGTATTTTCTTCCCCTATAAGCTCTGCTATTTCTTTATATAAAGCTGAAAACTTTTCAAAAGACTCGTCTTTTTCTTTAATAAAAGTCAAAATCTGTCCACCTCACACTGTTATTTGTTTTAATAATAACAGTTAAGAAGGACAGATAACGACCATCATCTAATCAAAAATTATTTTTTCTTACCGAAAAGACCCTTTAATCCGCTACCAAGGTCTTTTATACCACTTGTCATATCATTTGCAAGACCGCCAAAATCTATTGGTGATTCTTTACCTATTTTTGCTCTTCTTTTTTCAAGATAATTTCTTGCTTCAACCGCTTCGTCGATTGTAACTCCGTAATTTTCTTCAATAAACTGAGCAAACCTCTGATATTCAGCCATATATTCAGCATCCGTTGTAAAATTGAGCGTATGAGCATATTTTAACGCTCTGTCCCTTGACGCCTTTGCTCTGTCGGCAGAGCCTATAAGCTGAGTTTTACAGAATTCAGTGTTGAATGCCGCTAATTTTTCATCTACAACGGCAACACTCGGCTCAACCAATTCGCTCTTGAAGTTATTTTTTATGTATTCTTTCTGCTGTAACAAATATCTTTCATAAGGAAGAACCGGTTCGCCAACTAAAGGTTGAATTGCATCAAGAACTTTTTTAATTTCTTCACATTCTTCTCTTGCAATATCAGCCGCTTCTCTTGTTGAGCATTCAAAATCTGCAACTGTTCTGTATTTTAAGTCAAAATCTGCTATTATGCCATTCACAGCTTTCATACACTTAAGGTCATCTGAAACCTCTAAAAGGTTTTCTTTGCAGTGTTCAATCAATTTATCTTTTGCGGCAATTGCCTCTTCTTCTGTCTCTCCGATAATTGTTTTTAAATATTCCGTTGCCGCGGCATCTTTAATTTTTGTTAACTCGTCAACCTCAAAGTATTTTGCTATTTTGCTTAATCTTCCGTCATCGCCATATTTTTCATATATAAAAGCATACAATTCATCATTATATGGGTTAAGCTCAAATATCTGCTTACAGATATCATCACATTTTTCTGCAGGGATATTACCGCTTTTAAGGTTGTTTATTAATCTCTGAGCCTTTTCGAAACTTTCGTTATCAATATCACCAACAGGATACTCCCCGTTTACTACTATTTTAATAAACATTTCTTTTAATGTGATAACACTGTCAAATACACCTTCCATCATCATTTCAAATAACTCAGGATTTTTGAATAAGGCTTCTTTTTTCTTTTTTGCCTCTTTTTCTGACATAGCGTTACCCGCCATATTAACAAGACTGTGTACTGCACCTGTTGCAAGGTTCATTGCAGCAATTTCTGCCTGGTCGCCTATTGCATCAAGCATAGAACCGCCAATAGTTCCGCCGACCCATCTTCCTCGCGAATCTTTTCGTGCATCTCTGTAATCACGTTCATTCTGAACTGTTTGGTCGATTTTGCGAATTTCATTTGCCAAAGTATTATATGCCTTTTGGAATGGTACAATATAATCATTTTCTATTGCATAATTTAAAAGGGTCTGGCTATCCCAATCATATTCATCTTTACTTATTAATGTATCTTTCATATCCTCTATTACGCAATCAATAGAGGCATAAAAATCAGATATTGAATTGTCGAGTATTTCCTGACAGCTTGTGTAGGCTGCATATTTTTCAATAAAATCGTCAGCCGCTTTAAGTCCCATTTCCACATACTTTTGTCTTAAAGCGTTATGAAGACTTCTTTCTTTAGTTATTGTAATTTTACCTACAGGGGTATCTATTTTTGCTTCTTTATATGCCTCTTTTATAAATGCTTTATAATCCATAACTCTCTTACCTCTCAATCACTTTTTAACATTTTTGTTTTCGTTCAGTATTTTTCTGACCCACTTTTCTGTGTACCCATATTTAACAGCCAGCTCCCGAACATTATTACCGTTATATTCGTTAATTATCTGCTCCTGAATAAAATCTCGACTGAACAACTCAACAGGAAAAAACACCTGTGTGCCACGATATTTTGCGTGAATTTTAAGGACTGCTTCAACACCTAAAACAGATGCCAGCTCACAATATGAGCCATTTAAATTTTCTCCTTTAATATTTTTGTAATCTCCGTTTTTTCTGTCTAAAACAACCACTCCCTCTCTTTTCTTCATTATAAAATATCATTTTGGAAGTGTGTAGTGTCTTAGTTCAAGGAATTATTTCCTAAAAAATTCCTGTCATTACAAAAAAAGAGTGTTGCAGCCCAAGGACTGCAACACTCTTTTTCTCTTATTATTCTATTACTACCATTGCGTGAATATCTACTTTCGGAACTGTGAATTTTACTTCTCCGTTTATATATTCAAATGATAAATCTTCGTTTTGCGGTTGGAGTTTTACGCTTCTCGGTTTTTTGCTATATTTCACGGAACAATTCACATTGTAAAGCGGAACAGTATCTTCTATTACTTCAGTTGCTTTGCCACGAACTGTTGTGTGAGCATACAAAAGATGCAACATACTTCTTTTTTCTTTTTCTTGATAAGTAAACGTAACAACCGCTTTATCGGGAATATTTACAGTAATTGTTTTTTCGCTCCCGAGCATTTTTTCCAATACTGCTTTAAAAAGCTCCTTGAAGCAAAGGTGCCCGTGAATTGCATAGCCTGTAAAAACATCCCACCCGATATATGCAATATTGTTGTTTATTACTGCACCCGGGAACACTTCTTCGGGATTATTGGGGGTGTGTGCATGTGAGCAGAAATGTTCAAGAGTCCTGTTGAAATACGGATTTTGCACACTTGCGACAACCTCGCCGCTATTTACTTTAAATTTGTAAAATGAAGAACGCATTAAGTATTCTGTATTACCATTTACTGTTTCGTAATGCGGAACTAAATATGTAGGCTCAAATTCGTTTTTGCCAAGATATTCAGAACCAAAATCCAAAATGAATTTATCATTCTTTACAATTGATTTTGCACTTGCAATTACTTTACCACCATTATTTAAAAAAGCTTTTATTTTTTCTGTCATTTTTTCAGAAATGCCTTCTACATCAGGTAAAATAAGCAATTTATATTTTTCTAAAGACATTGTTTCGTCAACAAAATCATATAAACAGTTACTTTCCAATAACATTCTGTTAGCACCTGTGTCTGCCTTTATATCACGGTCCCCTGTAATTGATTCTGCACTTAAAACTGCTATATCGGCTTTATTTTCAGCATATGTAAGCCACGGCTCTTTTTCTTCAACAAGTGAATACGCCTTACCAATAAGATTATATGTAGCCATATTCATTTCACCCGACGGATGAAGTTGGTCGCCAACAGAACAACCCGCACCATTCATAACGTTTAAAGCAGTTTCATAAATTAATGCATTCGGATGCTTAAATCCGCCGAACTCGCCCCAGGAGTGATGAAATTTGCCGGTCATTCCTAAAAATTCTACGTCCTTAAGTGCACGAGTATATGCTGCCGAAAGCGGAAAATGGTCGTAGCCCCAACCGCCTGTCGGCAAGCTTTCAAGCTCAAGATGAGTATTTTTTTCAATAAAGCGATAATCACCCTTCGGAATGTGCCCCTGGTTATGGAAAATAGTTGCGGTGTCGCTGTGCTTTCTTACCGCTTTGTTGGTGGCTTCAAGATATTTATTGAAAACTATTTGAGAAAAGCTTTCTCTGTCATTCTCGTTTTCAATATTCAAGCCAAGTGCCTTCATATCTCTTTTACATTTTTCGCAGTAGCAGATTTTGGGCGAAATAATATCGAGAAAAATTCCACACGGATTATATTTCACCATTACCTCTTCAATCTGATTGCATAAAACGTCAAGATACGCTGTATTAAAGCACAAAAGGTGAAAATGAACCTCGTTTTCATATTCCTCTTGTCTTTCTTCATCCGGTGACACAACACAACGCCACTCGGGATGTCTTACAAAATCCTTTTCGTCAAATCCTGCAGAAATATAGACAGGGGCTTTTACGTTTATTTCTTTACACGCCTCAAGCTGTGCGCCTAACAAATCGAATTTTAATGTCGGGTGCATTTCATTGGCAGTAGTCGGGTGGTAGGACCATCCATGGTGGCATTTTGAAAATACCGTAATTGAATCAATATGCCCTGCCTTTAAAGCGTTCTGAAACTGCTCCTTGCTGAATTTGTCACCAACAGTCACAAATTCGCTTGTATGAAAATCAAGATGCACCTGTCTTTTTCTTAACATAAATTCACCTCATTAATCACCCAAAAGCCCATAGAATCTACCCATCCAATATGGAAGAAGGTAGATATATGGCATTGCGGTTCTCATACCATTTGCACCTGAGGTACAAGGTAATGCTGCGGCTCTGTTTGCATTTTTAGTATTGATACTTACAAATTCTTCAACACCTGAATCACAAACAAACTGGTTACCGTCGTAGTTCATTAATACTCTTGAAGAATACTCAACCGGTTCTTTTAATTGTGGAGTACAGCCATATTCTTCGGGTGCATAATCAATTTCAATATCTTTTCTGTAGCTGTTATAAGTCGGCCAAACAATAAGGTCAAGATTCATTTCAGAAAGTGATTTTGCCGCATTTTCGATATCGCATGGGCGATTGGTAAGCGCACCGTAAACAATATTGAAGAATGGTGAACGTTCAACTCTTTCGTATTCATAATGATGAGTAAGACCCATTTTGAAAATTTCTTTTTGTGCTTCGCTGTCTGTGTAAACAATAAGCGGATAAATATTAGTAAAATCAAGCTGGTCGTCAATATGTGCTATGTGGGCATCCTCACATTTATATTGCATACAGTTCATTGCGTAGTGATGCTTTGAAATAAGCATATCAAATACCTTGTTGTATTTTTCATCACCTGTTACGTGATATGTAGTTTTTAAGAATGAAAGAATTTCAAGAGAGTTTGTACCTTTTTCGAAATACCAACGGTCGTCGTTATTAAGAAGGTCCGGCTCCCAATTTGCCCAGGTTGTAGGTACGCCATCAACGTCGCAAAGATGGAAATTATTTTCTATAATATGGTCTGTAATTTTCTTTACAACCTCAGCAATTTTTTTCTTTTCTTTTTTATCTGCCACCAAATCAAAATAAATACCATAAGCAAAGTAGTGCCCTGTCATTTCGTCGCTCGAGGTTTCACCTAACCACTCACAATCAGGGTTATCCTTGCAGATGTGCCACTCTTCTCTGTTACCTGTGCCAAAATATTCATCATCAGAATATCTTGTAGCTCTTGCGGTAAAGCCTGATTTGCCCGTAACTTCTGTAAGTTTAATCATTGCTTCTACTGCTTTTTTAGCATTTGCCTTTGCTTCCAAATCACCGGTTGCAGCATAGCGGAAACACTGACTTGCACAGTAAAGACCTGTGAAAAGTCCGTCGTTATCAGAATTAGGAAGCCAACCCGACTCTAAATCACCATATTTTCTTAAAATTCTGTCAACATGGTAACCTTCATTTCTTGTGTTGTACTTAACTGAAAATTCGTCAAAATGCTTTGCTTTTTCTTCGAGTGTCATATATTGCGAAGTAATAACACTTATTCCTCTTGGTGTAACTGCCACAATTGTACCACTCTCTGAAACTGCAATTTTTGTAACAGTCGGGTGCATAAGCCACGCACCATAAGAGAAGTAAGAAATTTTACCTTCAATAAGAGTTACAACACCTGTATTTGTTGCAAAATATTTTTTACCATCTTTTGCAAAATACATATCGTTAAATGAGCCACTCGGAACTGAATAAAAATCGTCACCCTTAAACCAATAATTTCTGCCGTCATAAATATTGAGTCCGTCATCAGTACCAACCCACAAATGACCGAGTGCATCTATTTTAATACAATTGATTTTTCTTGACATAACACCCGTATTTTCAGGAAGAAGCTCTGCCCAATGACGACGTTTACCCTTCATAGATAAAAGACCTTCAACCGATGAACCCACATAAACTGTTTCAGCATATTTTGCTTTGTTGTCGAGTGCCGCAAGTGCTACAACCTCTGATGGAAGACCAACTATTTCTTTAAATTCGTTGTCTTCTTTTAAGTAAAGTGTGTCTTCAGTAACAAGCCAGAAAGAGCCGTCGAGTGCTATTGAAACATCAACAACTGCTGAATCAAATGATGCCACTTTTTTTGCTTTGCCATTTTTTATTTCTGAAAGAGTATTACCATGTGCCATATAAAGTTTTCCGTTTTCAGAAAACAATTTTTCTGCTTTAAATGAAAGCTTTTTTAAATTGCCCTCACTATATTCAAATGTGTTTTCAGTTGTAGCAATATAAAGTGTTTCACCACAGAACGCAACAGATGTAACGCTGCTGCCATCAATTTCTGTAATGAACTTTTTGTCATATTGCTTGAACTTACCAAAATTAAGAGTGTATTTTTTCATAACCGTGCTCCTTTTGTTTTGCTTGTATTTGTAGATACTATAACATTTTTTTAATAAAGATACAATATGGTATTTACGTTCTTTTTAATTTCGGGCAAAATTAATTTTATAATATAAAAAACATCCTGAAAACCAATTGTTGTCAGGATGTTTTTTGGCATTTTCTGTCAGATTATTAAACATTACGTTATAACTTCTTAACACTTTTTTTGTTTCTAATCAACTCTATCTATCCAAAACGTAATTAACAATGTGGATAAATCATTGTATTTTACAACTGAGAAAGAATCTATGTGATTTATAAATTCGTCGATTGTAACCTTTTCGTTATTCGCATTATAGCAAGTAGTTTTGTTGTAACTTGCATTTTCGTCTTCAGGGTCGGGCCAAGACGAAATAAGTGAATCTGCTTTCCACCCATCATGTGTTGTTAATAACATGTGGATTTGCTCAATAGCCGCGTGATCCTCATATTCTGTTGTAAATAAAATTTCCCCTGAGCCATTATAATAGTCAATTCTTCCTATGTATCGTTCGGAATCCCAATCCAAAACCTGTTGGTCCACTTCATAGCCTGCAATATTCTCTATTGTAAGATTTTCAAAGTCTGTGTAATAAATCGTTACCTCTATTCTCTCAGAAGAACCACTCTTCCAAAAATAAAGCGTGATATATTTATAAGACGCATCCTTATGACCTCTATCATCGCAAATATAGCTTAATGTGTAACCTTTCGGCATCAAGCTTGCCGGAAACTCTATAGGAAGACGCGTTTCATAAGTGAGTATTTTGAACTCTCCGTAAAACACACCGTCAATAATTTTTATATTTTCAACAATATTTTCGTCTTCTTCCTCTTCGCTTTCTGAAGTAGTCGTTTGCACCACATCCGAATTTGACACTGTAGTTTTTTCGGAAGTAACATCAACTTTAGTCTGCTCCTCCTGAGAGGCTGTCGTGTCGTCTATTACTCCTGGAACAGAGGTTGTTTCAGTCGTGCTTTCGGTGTTTGAAGCTGTTTTATTGTCAGGCGACTTTTCTTTAGCCTTATTAAGCGGTGAAGTAAGAAATGCTACCGCAACCGCAATACATACTACAACAGAAACAATCACAATCCAGAAAGCAGGTTTTTTATAATTGAGAACTGTTTTAATTCTGTTTTTCACTCCGGTTTCACCAAACGCTAACGGACAAGCTGAAATAAGTCTTCTCTGAGAACTGCAATTTATGAGTGCATTAGAATACTCTTTTCTACAGTTTGAATCAAAATTCTTTATTGCTCTCTCATCGCAGGCAAACTCAATATCCTTGCACAAAAAGATATAAGCCACCCACATTACAGGGTTAAACCAATAAAAAGCCAGAACAAGAAATCCCAGAGGCTTCCATAAATTATCTAACCTCTTTATATGTGCGGTTTCGTGCTCTATTACATATGGAACGTCTTCCTCAGAAAGTGACGATGGAATATATATTTTAGGATTTATAACGCCTAATATAAATGGTGTAGAAATCTTGTCTACAAGATATATTTTTTCTTGAAGCTTCATTGCCTCGGCAACACTCTTTTTTACTTTAAGGTAGCTTATGAGTGCATATATAAGTAAAGCCACTACACCAACAAACCATATAATTGCTACAATGGTTGTAACGTCTACAAAATGCCCAGCAGGGCGTGTAACACCCTCAAAATAATGCCCCTGCAAATAATCATTCACCTGATTATCAACCATTGTAACACCAGACTCAAAATGTGGTCTTGGAGCATCCGGTGCCTTGGTGATTGTCTCACTGCTTGGGACAAGACTAAGTGCACTTTCAAAATTAAACGGTACAAGAAGTCTTATAGCTACTAATGCCCATAAAACACAATTTACCCATTTAGGTGCTCTTTTAAGGCAAAGACGTGCAATAATCACTGCTAAAACAAGCCAAGACGCCATTATGCTGATATTAAACACGTGAAGAAATAACTCTCCTGAATTCGCAAGAAATTCTTTCATAACTCATTCCTCCTCGTATTCAGCAACAAATTTTTTAAGCTCTGCTATTTGTTCCTTTGAAAGCTTTTTTCGCCCAGCAAACGCAGCAAGAAAAGCCGGCAAAGACCCTTGAAATGTTTCTTCAACAAACCTTTCGCTTTGTAAGGAATAAAAATCATTTTTTGAAATCAGCGAAGTAACAACACCATTTTCATTTACAAACAAACCTTTGTTACAAAGTCTTTTAAGCACAGTAAAGGACGTTGTTTTTTTCCACCCGAGTTCTTCTTGTGCAAGCTGAGAAAGCTCACTTGAGGAAATCGGCTCCCTGCTCCAGATAATATCTGCAAACTTTGATTCTACAACACCCAATGTTTTTTCTGCCATTTAATCCACCCCATTCTACAATGTGTAGTACAAATACATACTACAACATGTAGAATGAAATGTCAATACTTTTTTACTTTTCTTGTGATAAATTGCATTTACCATAAAGAAAAATGTAAAAACGGTTCTACAAAAATAAGTAGAACCGTTTATTTACGTTACTTTTCATCTGGTCTTCTTTGGCTTGAATTTTTTAATTACCACTATTCCGCCCAAAATAAATGCTACTCCTATTACAATTTGAAAAAACGAAAGAAGTAAGGCAAAGCCTGATATTGAGCTATCAAAAAAATTGTATTGAAATATGGGTACAACAGAAAAAATATTGGTAATAACTCTGTAAAGACCCCAAATTATTAAGAGAACACCAGAAAGCCAACCATATTTTTTAAAAACAGTGCTCGATTTGCTTGAAATATTATCAACACAGCTTTCTATTCCGTCAGCATATCTATCAAGAGCAGAAACGCTCCGTGATTCGCTTTGAAATAAAAATTCAGTTTTTTCTTCATCCAAAAGGAAATCGACTGTTACGTTAAAAGTATCTGCCAACGCCTTAAGTTTTGTAATTTCAGGTAACGCATCACCCGTTTCCCATTTGCTGACCGCCTGACGTGATACACCGATTTTTTCAGCCAGCTCTTCTTGCGAAAAACCATTCTTTTTTCTATACAAAGCTATTTTTTCATACAATTTCATAAAAATCCCCCTCGTATGATTTATACGCTACGAAAAATATATCATACAGCAATAGGTTTTTCAATAAAGTTTAACTTGAATTTCAGCAACCAGCGGTTGCGGATAAGTACTTTTAAGCAGATGAATTTACATTTCTTTTTTACCAATACGAGAGATTTCAAAGATACACGCTCACGCGTGGTTACATACACCCTTCGGGTGATTACATTCGCCTCGCGGCGATTACATACCAATCCTTCGGATTGGATAAAAAAAGAGCCTCGCTATTGCGAAGCTCTTTTTTTGGTGCGAGAGACGGGACTTGAAGGTTGCAGTCTTCAAAAAGTGAAGAAAAACCTAACAATTTTACTCTTAGGAAAGTACTGATGAAAAGCACCCGAATGTTTCTTGTTTTTGGTGCTTTTTATAGTGCAAGTGTCACTGAAGTGTCCTGTGTTCTAGCGTAATATTTATATCTCTACAAAAAAGATTGTACTCAACAAGAAGCTTATTTCGGAAGCGTAATTATTTCATCCAGCTTTGCTATCTCTTGTTGTTGCCTGTTTGCATAAGCGTGAGCGTAAGTACCTAAGGTCATAGATATATCTTCGTGTCCGAGTAGGTTTTTAAGCACTACTGGATTAGCGCCATTATCAATCATTAATGATGTAAATGTATGTCTAAGCTTATGAAGTGATTTGTATGGTATTCCGTAATCTTTTTCCATTTTATGCATCCATCTTTCGTAATGTATACTAACTCCGTCAGGTCGGTATGCTTCTCCATTCGGCTTCGAAAGGACGTACCCTTGGTCTAAGAACTCTTTACCCAATTTCAGCTTATTTGTTTTGTAGTTTAATCGTTCTTTGCGGAGAATTTCAGCAAGTGAGTTTGAAATGGGGATAATCCTTTTACCAGCTTTTGTTTTCGGGGCTTTAACTGTCTGTATACTATCTACCACAATCCTTGTTTCGATTATATTCAATTCAGGATTTTCTGTATCAAGGTTTACGTGTTCCCATTTCAGTCCCAGCATCTCCCCTCTCCTAAG
>JAZRKU010000037.1:0-41937 GCA_045646485.1 Acutalibacteraceae bacterium | reverse complement strand
TTCAATATTCATCATTCATTATTCATTGAAAAGATTCATCTTTTCATATTACTACCTGCACTGTATGCACAATCAGGGCTCGGTTTTATTATTGTGTCCTCTTACTTCAATCTGCCGTCCACTGATTGTCTGGAATTGCCTCTCTTCGAAGAGAGGCAATTTTTGCAGAAGTTTTTCGTTTCGTTTTGAGCCTGTTAAGGGAATCCGGAAGAAGCAAATTAAAAATTCACTACTTCACTCTTCACTATTACCTCTTACTTCACCCTGCCGTCACTGATTGGCCATCTTTTGATTGCCTCGGGAAAGTTTGGAAAGGTCTGTCTCGTAGTCTTTTAAATACCCAATCATATAACCATTGTTTAACCGGGTCTTTTTCAAAAACAACTTCACCATTAATAGAAATTGTATAATCATCCGGTAATTCATCTAAACACCAATACCAAAAATGGTAATCAAAAATCAATTTATGATCAAACTCTTCAAACGAACTATTCAAAGAATCAGTCAAATTAATTTTACCATTTTCTTCGATATGACTTATCTCTTGTAGTAAATAAATCATATATTTCCCATTATATTCTCTGATACAAAGAACATATCCGTGATCATCATAACGTTCGCAAAAATATGAATTACCAAAAACTTCTGATGTAATAAGTTTCCAGCCATTGTCATCTTTTATTATATACTGACAATTCATGTCGTTAACATCTGTATCGCATGATGCGAAAGCAGTTCCATTTTTGGTTACGACAACATAATCTGTTGATTTTAAAGAATTCTCAATAACCTCTTCCGGAGATGAATAATACTTTTCGTTTGATATGTAATCAGGGAGACTACCGAGAAAAGTTATAACACCAAGTATTCCCGAAAAATATAAAATATAAGCACTGATTTTTATTAGCGTTTTTTTCATAGAATCCTCCTACTCACTATTACCTCTTACTTCAAGTTGCTGTTCCCTGATTGTTTAGAAAAAATTCTCTATAAAAAAAGAAAACAAAATTTCCAATTAATAAAATTGTCGATGCCACAAACCAAAACATTGAAGTGTAACGTTTTTTATCAGCAAGAGATTTATCGTTATATCTTAGTAGCATAAATAGTGGAAATGGTGCAAAAGCACAAATCGCAAAAAACCAGCTAAAGAAAAAGTTTTCTCGTAAATTTGGTGCAACAAAAACAATAATCTTATGAACTACATACGTAATCACAGTAATTAAAAACAGTCTTTTTCTATCAGTTTTAAAAGTAGTTAAAAAAGAGCTTATGTTCATCTAAAATTTCTTCTCCTTCCTTCAGCATATCTTCAACATTACAAGTTACACTAAATTCGCCACCAATACCGAGATATAAACTTCCAGAGACACAAAAAGAATTTTTTGTTTCAAAAAAGTCTTTGTTTGCTGGAAATTTATCACGACCAAACAGATTTCCTGACGAATTAATCTGCTGACAGAGTTGTGTCAATCCTAAAACCATAGAGTGAGTGTTGTTCCCACTCTTGCATCAAAACAAATATAACACACCTCAAAAAAAGTGTCAATTTCTGCTCTCATTTATATATGACACTTTTCTTGAAATGCTACAAAAAATTTTCAATAATTTTTACTTTCAGTAAAACAAACAAAAACAAAAGGGTGTTTCTCAGCAAATAACACAAAAGCAGGAAACAGAGTTTTTTCTCTGTTTCCTGCTTTTTGGTTTTAAATAAGTTTTTCATATTCTTCAATTACTTTTCCGCCACGTTCAAGGTACGCTTTGTAAAGTTCGGCTTTTCTTTCATCCGTGTACTCATAGCTCCACAAATTATTTATCCCCTGAAAATTCTCAAAAGTTTCATCAGGGTAAACTTTAATTTCACCTGATTTATATGGCAAATCTATTTCAACTGTGCCGTTTGAAGCAATAAAGAGATATTTTGCAATATCTGTCATAACACGGGTTGCCTCATAGCGTGGCATGTCACCGTCGTACATAATCTGTGTAGACGGCACAAGTGCGACCTCAGAATTTGTCATTCTGTAAAAGTTTGGTGTAGTACCAAAATGGGCGTGGTGTGCCGACTGCATAATTTCGCAATTCAAATAGCCGTTTTTATAACGCTCCTCTAAAATATAACTTTCTTCGTGTCCTGCATCCCCCGGAAAACACACCTTTGTGTTTTCTGCAGTCATCATAAGCACTACCGAAGAATCATTATAATTTTCATTTGACTTAGGGAACACGTCCTCATGAGAACAAAGCACGTCAAACCTTAAGTTTCTTATATAAAAAACTTCACCCGAATGAAGTGTATAAACAGGTATATCGCTACGCTTAGCTATCGCACTTCTGAATTGATTTACATAACCTTCACCTGCACCCATCCAATTGTGGGCATCACGGTGGTCAAAAGTAGGAAAATTAAAATAAAGGCCCTCTATTATTACATCTTTTGACTGATACATAAGAAAATTTCTGAACTGTGCTATGTGGTCGTCGTGCCCGTGACTAAAAAACCAACCTGCAATTCTTATTTTTTCACCCTCAGGAGTGCGTTCTCTTAAAAATTGATGAATTCTTTCATCATCACGACAAGAATAAGTGTGTGCACTGTCTATTATAAAGAAAGAACCATCACAACAACGAATTATGTAACACATACCGCAATCAATAAGAGAATGGTCGACCTCAAACTGCCACAAGGTAGTTTTTGTTTTTCTTTCTACATCTTCTCTCATTTTAAATTCAGGAAGATTTTTATTGTTTTCCAAAACTGTTCTTACGGTATTATCGCACGGGTAAAAAGAACTTATAACAAGGTTTTCGCCGTTTTCAAAAACAGATGTTAAATTATCTTCAATATCTGTTTCATAAGCGATTTTATAGCCCTTTGCTTTAATACCTTCTATGTGAGATAAATACTCCGGCTTTTCAACATCCTCAAAAAGCCATAGTTTTGAGGAATATGCAGATGTATATTCTGAAACTTTTTTCCCTTCGATTAACGGAATCATATCTTCATTCCTTTAAAATATATTTATGGTTGTTTTGTCATTGGTATTGCTTCATCGACATGCTCTATTGTCAAATAATTATTTCTTTCTGCATAAGCCCATTTCATATTAAAGCAAGGAATTATAGCATCAAGCGGTATGTAAAGCTGAGTGTTTTCTCCACGGTAAACAGGTGCAGGGAGCGTTACTTCACCATCGTTTGTAACAGCAACATTGCTACCCTCTGTAAACGTTGCAGTTTTGCCGTAAATGCCTAAGGTTACCTTACCCTCTTCTTTTTTTACATCGGCACCAACCGCAGTAAACAAAACTGCAAGTGGTGAATACCATAAGCCGTCTTTAAACTCGGGTATTTGCTCACGCTCTGCAAGACCCAAGCCCAAGCCTTTATAGAAGGTTCTTGTTCTTCTCTTGAAAATCGGAGCTAAAGCCACGGGATAAATGCAGTCATTCTTTTTATCAATAATGCATTGGTCAATAACTCTGCCATCTTCAACTATTTTTGAAGTGAGAATAACCTTATCTTTAAACACTTCAACTATTGCAACTGTTGAAATCTGCTCTTCACACGGGTAGTGGGCTGCGTGCCACACCTTGTGACAAGACATTGTTCCCGGAGGGTTAGAGTTACTGTTACCCAATTCATAATGAATTGTACCCTGTGACGGCTTGTCAAATAATTGTTCGTTTTTAATAGGGAATGTTCTTGCAAAGTTATGCTCGTGCCCTGCAAAAAGAACGTCCATTTTCTCTATGCCCTCACGCATCATCGGGTAACCGTCGTCGTTGCTGAGCTCAGGCCCCGCATAATACATAGGAAAATGATAAGAACCAAACTTCCATATTCTGTCAGTAGAATCAATATCTTTAATTAACCATTCGTTTACCTTTTCAGGCTCGTTAACACCGATAACATTAAAATGGGCATTACCATAGTTAAATGAATAGTTTTCTGTCTCCCAGCCTTCAGGACCATTAAAAGGATAAGAACCTTTGAATTGCTTGCCGAAAAATTCTGCAGGTTCAGAATAATATCTTCCGATACCGTTTTTATAATCTGCAAAACCGCGGTTGTCGTGATTTCCCAAGGTCATCATAAACGGTATGTGCTCAACTACACCCTTAAGCCCTGAAAAAGCACCGTTCCATTGAACCTCGTGCTGTCCGCAGTCGGTGTTATCGCCTGCGGTTAAAATGAATTTTATATCAGGATTTTCTTCCAAAACAGTATTTAAAACCTTTGTAAAGCTACTGTAATCAGGTAAATCGTGAGGGTTACCACACTGCTGGTCAGACACACACATAAACTTAAAGCTTTCTGCGTTTTCTTCTTCAGTAGTAAAATAAAACTCTTCGCTTCTGAATTCATCGTTACCAACTGTATAAAAATATTTTGTGCCCGGCTTTAAATTTACCATATCTGCCCAGAACATATTACTTTCGTCTATATCACTTTTGAAATAGCCTGTTTCCGCTTCATATTTCATCAAGTCGTTTTTGCCGTCTTCTCTGACAAGTGCATAACCCTCTGTTACGTCAACAGAAGTACGCCAGGTAACTGTCATTGAAGTTTTCGCATCACCTTTAATGCTTATAAAAATGTGATCGGGAGTTTTTTCGCTTCCTCTTGGTGGTTTTACCTTAAATTCACTCATATTTACACTTCCTTAAAAAAATCAATTATTACTTGTTTAGTTGTTGTAGCTTTGCCCTGAATCATTCCGTCACGACCGCCACCACGACCATTCAATTTTGAATTCATTTCATTTCTGAAAGAATTCATATCCTGTGTTTTTGAGGCAACTACAAACGAATAGCCATCTTTATCATCACCCGAAAATACTGCACTGTACTTTTCGTTTTTTTCAACTCCGAAATTCACTACCTCACGCATCATATCTGCATCGTAGCCGTTTGTAATTAAAACTAATGAACCGTTTATTTCATTGAGATTTTCTTTATCCCGCTCTGCTACTGATAATCTGTATTCATAAAATCTACGACGTTCTTCAGATAAATCAGTATAAAACTTTTCTGTAGCAGTAAAAATATCCTGTTGCTTCACCGAAAGCAGATTTGAAATTCCCAAAGCATTTTTATATTTGTCACGGTAATCATTTAAAGCAAGCTTACCTGCCTTCATAATGATTCTTACACCACCGCGGTGCTTCATAAAATCGAGAAGCTTAATTATGCCGATTTCGCCCGAATTTTTCACGTGCGGTGCACAACACGCACAAACGTCGACACCCTCAATCTCTACGATTCTTACATCCTCTGTAAGCTCAAGCTTACTGCGATAATCAAGTGTTTTCAACTCGTTTTCATCAGGAAAATACGTTTTAAAAGAAACGTTTTTATATATCGCTTCGTTGGCTTTGTCTTCAACAGAGTCAAGCTGTTCGCGTGTAAGCTCACCATTGAAATCTATGGTGATATAATCATCCTCCATATGAAAGCCGACGTTGTCGTAGCCGTATTCTGAATGAACCACACCCGAAACGATATGCTCACCTGAGTGATTTTGCATACGCGAAAACCTTGTTTCCCAATTAATTTTACAAAGGAATTCTTCGTTTTCGTTTACCGCTTCTTTTGTTTTATGTATTATTTCTCCGTTTTCTTCTGACACCTCAAAAACAAATTTTCCACCTATAAAACCTGAGTCTGATTTTTGCCCACCACCCTCGGGGAAAAATGCAGTTTTATCCAATACAACGGCATAAAAGCCATCTCTTTTTTCACAAGAGATAGCTTTAGCTTTAAATTCTTTTATATAACTGTCTTCGTAATATAACCTTTGTGTTTTCATATTTCTACTTCCTAAAACAAAAATAATGACGCTGCCAATGAGAATTGTGCAAGATAATAAAGTGCATGGTTAATAACAACGTTTACTCTTGTATTCTGACCCTCGCAGAAGTAAACCTTTGCAAGAACAGCATCTGAACCAAGGAACAATGCCATACCGATAAATCTCACCAACGATGATGCATCAAAATTATTTTCAATAGCAATAGCAAGTGAAATGCCTGTTGTTAACATTAACACACCTGTGTAAATAACAGAAATCAACTTTTCCTTACCAAAATCTGCTTTAAATAATTTTTCTGTAAGCAGACAAAATATCGGAGCAACCAGAGCACCAATGGCACCACAAATAACAGAGAGCATTGAAACACCATAGGTTATAAACATACCCACAATGAAAAAAACGTGACCGATAAGAAAGCTGATGAAACCTGACTTTAACAATCCCTTTTCTTCACTCGGGAAAATATATTTTGCATCGAGCCAGATATCGCCTAAAAGACCGCACACCGCACCTGCAAAAAAGAGTAATGCTAAAATTCTATTGCACTCAGAGTTTTCATAAAATGCAGCAAAAGCCGTTAAAATAAACAAAACGCTTGTTACCGTTTTAAAGAGCAGAACCTTAAGCGAAACCTCAGGTTTTCTTTGAATTAAAAACAAAACAAGACTGACTAATCCTAAGCCTAAACAAACGTAAAATAACATTCTAATCCTCCTTCGCAACTGTAGGGTGAGTGTTTACTCAATTTTACCATATTAATATGCAAAAATCAATCATATTTATTAAGAACGCACTAAATTTTCCATATAATAGTATAATTCTATTGATTTATCTTTTAGATTAGTGTAAAATTTTACTTGTAATATTTTGTAAAAACGTCTGAAAAGGAATTATTATTATGGAATTCAAAAGAGTAAAAAACAAAACGAGTAAATTCAAAAAAGTATTTGCTTTTCTTTTTATTTTGTGTATTATTTTAGCACAAATTCCAATTCTTATAAACGCTTACGTTTACGAGTATGCAAACAGGTACGTGCTCACCGTGGAAGAAGCAAAAAGCTATAACGTTGACTGCGTTCTGGTTCTTGGTGCAGGTGTCAGAAACGGTGAACCCACTCATATTTTGCAAGAACGAATTTACAGAGGTGTTGAGGTTTTCAACACAGGTTGCACCGAGAGAATTTTAATGAGCGGTGACCACGGCAGAGCCGATTACGATGAAGTAAACACTATGAAGCGATTCGCTATTGATAATGCAGGTGCGGTTGCCACTAATATTCTTATGGACCACGCAGGTTTTTCTACTTATGAATCAATGTACAGAGCAAAAGAAGTATTTCAGGTTAAAAGTCTCATTATAATCACCCAGGAATTCCACCTTTACAGAGCGATTTATGATGCAAGACAATTAGGGCTTGAAGCCTACGGCGTTGCCGCAGATGGTTATTTTAAATTTTCTTTCACAAAAGAGCTTTATAACGATTCAAGAGAGTTTCTTGCAAGAGTAAAAGATTTCTTCTGGTGTATGCTTCTTCCGGAGCCTACGTATTTAGGTGAAGTTATTCCTATTACGTCACCCGGTGAAGCAACAGACGATTTAGTTTAAAAAAGGCGATAGAATTTATGGAATTTGATATTATTGTTATCGGCGCAGGGCTCGGCGGTCTTACCGCAGCGGCTTGTGCTGCAAAAGAAGGGAAACGGGTTCTTGTTTTAGAAAAAGAACACACTCCGGGTGGCAGTGCCACAAGCTTTACACGTGGCAGATTTGAGTTTGATGTTTCTTTACACACACTTTACGGTTATTCAAAATCGCAAGGTGTTGGTGACGTGCGTATAATTCTTGATGAATTAGGACTTTCTGATAAAATTAATTTTTTCGAGCCAAAAGATGCATTCAGAATAGTAACAAAAACCAAAAACGGTGAAAAGATTGATGCTGTTTTGCCTTTTGGTATAGAAAAATTTATAACCGCACTTGAAGAATATGCCCCGGGTAGCAAAAAGCCTTTAGAAAAGCTTTTCAATTTAGCAGAAAACACTATAGCCGCAACTGATTTTCTCTGTTCGGTAAACGAAAAAATAAATATGAATTTCGCAAAAGGTCTTTTAAAGGATTACGGCAACTTTGTAAGAACTGCTTCTTACTCGGTAAGCGAAATTATGAAAGCGCTCGATATGCCTAAAAAAGCCGTCGATATAATTTCTAATTTATGGTATCTTGCGGGTGTTGATTGTGAGCGTATGCCTTTTCCGCAATTTGCGATTATGCTTTATTCTATAATTCAGTACGGCACATATATACCCGAGCGCAGAAGCTCTGAAATAAGCACTACACTTGCAAGCTTCATAGAAAACAACGGCTGTGAAATCCGTTACAACGCATTTGTAACGAGAATTCTTTTTGAAAAGGGAAATGCAAAGGGTGTAATTCTCAAAAACGGCGAAAAAATTTTTTGTGAGCACATTATATGTAACTGCTCCCCTACTTTTGCATACTCAAAAATGATGAAGGCTGCTGACGTTCCTGCTTCTGCAATAAAAAGAACAAATGCACGAGCTTTCGGTGCAAGAGGTGCTGCCATTTATTTGGGCTTAAATCGTTCAGCAAGTGATTTAGGAATTGAAAACTACAACACAATTATTACTGAAACTGCAGATTCTTCTGTTCAGTACGATTTAATGAGAACACTCAACAGTAACAATACGTGTATTGTAAGCTGTCCTAACACTGTTATTCCCGATTATTCACCAAAAGGCACTTCTGTTCTTACGTTTACAACTCTTTTCACCGAGAATTGCTGGGCAAACGTAGAGCCTGACGACTATTTCAATGAAAAAGATAATTTTGCAAAAAGAATTATTTCAGTTTACGAAAACTCAACAGGAATTAAAATAAGCGACTATATAGAAGAAATAGAAATTGCAACACCTTTAACGTTTGCAAGATATTTAAACACACCGCAGGGTGTAATATATGGCTATTCGGGTGAAGATTGGGATGGTTTACTCTCTCGTTTTATGCTCGAAGAAAGCGACAACGACACAAAAGGCTTGCGTTTTTGCGGTGGCTGGGGAACTCAGCTTTCTGGCTTTGCTTCGGCAATTTCATCGGGCAGAAACACCGCTTATGCAACTCTTAACGATATAGCTGTTACAAAAACAAACAACGAGGCGACGTAATGAAAGAAAAAATAATTGTTCGTTCCGCATTAAAAGATTTTTCAAACTTCGTCAGAATACCCGAAGCACGAAAAAACACAATAGACAGTGCATTGAACACACCGCTAAAGAAAAACTTTGTTGTCAATTCAAATGCATCGTTTCTTCACCCTGACGTGCAATATCTCAAAGTAAGAGAAGTAATAGACGTTAACCGTGATGAACGTTGTTATATATTGACCCCCGACTCTGCTCACGGTACAGGCAAGCTTGCCTTTTTCAGACCGGGGCAATATCTGAGCATTACCTTGACAATTGGCAACTCTGTAATTACAAGACCTTTCACAATCTGCTCTTCACCGCTTGATTCATATAAGGATGATTTTTATATGATAAGAGTGAAAAAAGGTTTGCACACCTTTGCTTCTTCTCACATTTTCAATACCTGGGAAAGAGGCACTGAGGTTGTTGCTTCTGCACCGCTCGGTAATTTTTATTACCAGCCACTCAGAGATTTTTCTGAGATAATCGGCATTACCGACAACGACGGAATCCCTGCATTTTTATCTGTTGCAAGAGCAATTGAAGAAAAATCCCTCTCCGCTAAGCTGACACTTTTATATAGCTGTAGAAAGAAAAATGATGCCACCTTCATTGAGGAATTACAAAAAATTGAAAGCACCACCAAAAATTTTAAGGTTATTTTTGTTTTCAGTGATGAAAAGGTAGAGAACTGCGAAAGAGGATTTATAACAAAACAGCTTATTGAAAAATATGCACCGCTTGAAAAATACAGCGTATTTATTGACGGCTCACAACAGCTTTTGTCACTTATATCGACACAGATTGCTGAGCTCGGTCTTGAAAGAAAAGCAATAAGATTAAATATGGGCAATAGCATAAAGGATTCCCGTAATATAACAGATTTTCCTGCTGAATATTCAGGCAAACAGTTTGAATGTAAGGTTAAGCGCAACGGCAAGGTTATTGCAACAATACCCTGCTCTGCAAACGAAACTGTTTTAATTGCACTTGAAAGAGGTGGAATCGAAGCACTTTCACATTGCAGAGTCGGCTCTTGCGGTTTTTGCAAATCAAGATTAACCAAAGGTACTGTTTTCATTCCCGATTCACTTGATTCACGCAGACTTGCAGATACAAACAAAGGTATTATTCATCCTTGTGCCTCTTTCCCTACAAGCGATTTGACGATTGTGATAAATTAATAAAAAGAAAATTTTTAAAAATGCGTTGCGTTTTGATTGTAATATTTTCAAAAACAAGTTTACCCTATCATTTAAAATTGGATTTAATACCGGCTAAAAATGATAGGGTAAATTTTATATTATTACGGTAGGGGCAAAGTTTTGCTTGCCCGTAGTATTGCGAAAATCTTTTGTTACAACAACTCAATCAAGTGCAATACAATAACCAAAAGCGAAGCAAAACATAAAAACATCAAAAAAGAAGTTTCGCAATAAAAATACTCGTTGTTTCATTTTCAGTTCAACAATTAATTTAACTCACCGCAGACGGGCAACCAAGCTAAAACCTCTACCATCCACTGATTGCGTTAAGTTAATGCAATTCAAAGAACTCTCCACCACGCTTACGCGCGGTCCCCCTCTCT
This sequence comes from Acutalibacteraceae bacterium, assembly GCA_045646485.1. GTDB lineage: Bacteria > Bacillota > Clostridia > Oscillospirales > Acutalibacteraceae > DTU089. The sequence continues at coordinate 31,328 of JAZRKU010000037.1, read as the reverse complement.
TCGAAGAGAGGCAATTTGTGAAGATATTTTTTCGTTTCATTTTCATCATAAATCATCATAAAAAATCCTATCATTTAAATTTGGTGTTATGCCAACTAAAAATGATAGGATTATCTTTTTGATTATTGAATCTTAATTACAATCAAATGCGAAGCATTTCCGAAATTATTCATTATTCAATATTCATCATTCATTATTCATTGAAAAGATTTATCTTTTCACGTTACTACCCGCACTGTATGTGCTCTTGTAGTTGCCGTTTACAGCACGAACTGTGTAGCGGTATGTTACACCTTTTTTAGCACTTGTATCTGTCCAGGTTGCGTTTTCTGAGTCAAGAGTTACCATAGTTTTCCATGAAGTGAATTTCTTTGTTTTTGCGTTGAGTTCTCTTCTGTATACTACGTAGCTTGTTGCTCCTTCGCTTTCTGTCCAGCTTACGTTAAAGCCGTTGCTTTGTGCTTTAACCGTTACAGTTGGTTGAGCTAAATACATAAGACCGCTTGTTGCTTTGTAGCTACTGCTTACACTACCTCTTACACCTCTTACTGTGTAGCGGTAGGTTGTTCCGCTTACTGCATTTCTGTCTACCCATGAAGAAGCTGTATTTTTAGCAGTACCCATTGTTTTCCATGAGGTCCACTTGCCGTCTACCAATTCTGAACGGTAAACTCTGTAGCCTGTTGCACCTGCTACCTTGCTCCAGCTTACTTTAATACCGTTTGAAGCATTTGCAATTTTTGTTGTCGGCTGTGCAAGTCTTGTAAGGCTCACTGCTGTGTATGAACTATAAATGCTTCCGTTTCTTGCTCTTACTGCATATTTGTAAATCACACCGCTTTTTGCTTTTGTATCAGTCCAGCTTGTTGCTGTTGCTTTAGCTGTTCCTCGGTTAGTCCAGCTTGACCATTTCTTTGTTTTTGCGTTATAGGTTGAGCTTAAAATTGTGTAGCCTGTTGCGTTTGGAACCTTGCTCCAGGTTACTTTTATACCATTTGAAGCATTTGATAATTTCGCTACAGGTTTCACGTCAAATTTCAAACCTGAAGTTGCAATATATTTACTCTTAACTGTACCGTTTATTGCACGAACTGCATAGCTGTAGGTTACACCAATTTTTACACTTGTATCTGTCCATGTGCTTTTATCTGCCTTTGCAGTACCCATTGTTTTCCATGAGGAATATTTCTTTGTACTTGCATTATATTCTCTTCTGTAAACTGTGTAGCCTGCGGCATTTTCCACCTGAGTCCAGGTAACTGCTATACCTTTATTTGTATTGGCAATTGTTGCAGTTGGTGTTGCAAGTGACGTTACAACAGGCTCATATTTAATTTCAGAGCACAAGCCATATGCAGTTTCAACGCCATCAAATACTGCTGTAACAGCATATTTGTAGTTTACACCTTTTTCAACACTTGTATCAGTCCAATAAGCCAAGCTTGAGCTTACTGAAGCAACTGTTGCCCATTCACTCCAGATACCGCTGTTTATCGCAGAACGATAAACGATGTATTTGTCGGCACCTGAAAGTTTGCCCCACGAAACTTTAATTCCTGTTTCAACAACAGACGAACTTGCTTTTGGTGGTGTTCTGTAAGTAATATCGAAGGTATCATAAATACTCGAATAACCGATATAGTCCATTGAAGCGACACCATAGGTGTAGGTTTTGCCATTTTCAACGTTACTGTCTGTGTAGTATGTTGTTGAAGGATTAAGTGTTGCGACATTTTCAAAGCCTGATGCAGTCTTTTTGAACACCATATAGCCTTCAACGCCATCTACTTTATCCCAAGAAAATGAGATTCCACCATCTTTTAATTCTTTTGTAGCAACCTGTGGTGTAGGAAGTGTTGCAATATTTTTATAAGAATCAATAACTGCGGTTGATTTATTAGTACCTGCATAAAAATCTAAAGTAACCGGTGAATACGAACCACCAATAAATTTAAATGTTATTTTAAACATCTGTTTTGCTTTGCTGCCAACCTTATAGCCATTTTCTGCACCTGTTGTGTAAGCAAATGTATAGCAAGAATCATCTTCAACTGAAGTTCCATGTTCGTGTAAACCCGAAACAACATCAACTTCGTTACCATCAGAATCTACTGTTGTTGCCTGACCGGTTTTTTCTTTGACAACTGCTAAAACACTTTTATTATACTTCACACTGACAACAGAATCATAAATTGTCTGATCGGGCTTTAAATATATAACAAACGTTATTTCACCGTTTTTGAATCCGTCAGTCTGAACATCATACCTTTCGTAATCTTCTATAGCACTTGCAGTGAGTGTAAGTGAAGAAAACACTGTAATAACCATAACAAGTGCAAGAATTGTGGAGATAACTCTTTTCATTTTTTTGCCTTCCTTTCAAAATAAGACGTTCATCAGAACATCACAATACATACTAAATTATACTTTATTTTCACGTTCAATGTCAATATCAATAATAAAAAACAGTATTTCTTGTTATAGAAATACTGTTCATATATTTGTTAAAGTTGACTATATTAATCTGTTTCGTCATTCCTGAAAAAATCTGTTTCATCAAAATCATCGAAATCGTCGTTTTCAAATTCATCCATTTCAAAACTCTCTGCAAAATCATAATCAAAATCATCCACTAAATCAAAGGCGTTGATTTTCTTCTTACTTTTTTTGAAGTTGTCAAAATTAAATAAAAATCCCATATAAAAGCCCCTTTTACGTTTTTTAATATTTTGTCTTCTTACATTAAATTTATGTAACACTTTTTAAATTATTTACATAAGATGTAGTGTAAGACAGAGAAAGGGGGAAAATTTGTGGGCTGCTTCTTTAACAATTCAAGTTCTTGGATTATCATTCTTATAATCATCGTTCTTCTTTTCGGTACAAATAACGGTTGCGGTTGCGAAACAAACTGCAATAACAACTGCGGTTGCTGCTAAAAAACGCAAAACGTTTCAACTAAGTTTGTCTTGCGACAAATGAAAAAACTGTCAGGGAAAAACCCTGACAGTTTTCTTTTTCAAAATATAACATTAAAAACAACGGCAAATACACCAAGGCCCATAAGAGCAGCCAAACCGATACACATTGCCCTTATAAATTTTTTTGAAAAAAACATTATTCTATACCTAAAAGTCCTTTCATACCATTTGAAACAACATCCAATGCAATTTCTGCATTTTCTCTTGAATCAGATTTAACTGTAATATAAATTTTAATTTTAGGCTCTGTTCCCGAAGGTCTTACAATAGCAGCATTACCGTTTTCACATCTGTAAGAAAGAACATTAGACTTAGGAAGCCCTGTTTCACTCTCTTCGCCTGTAACTAAATCTTTAATTTTACCTGTTTTATAATCTGCAACCCAAACAACCTTACTACCTGCAATTTCTTGTGGGATGTTGTTACGGGTAGTTTCCATCATTTCAGTCATCTTTGCCATTCCTGAAGCGCCCTCGAAAGCGTAGTTGTCAAGACGATTAAAATAATAGCCATATTTTTCGTAAATTGCATTCATATAATCCCAGAGGGTTATGCCGTTCAATTTACAAACTGCAGCAATCTCTGTTATAAGCATAGCAGCAACAACTGCATCCTTATCTCTTGCGTAAGTACCGCGAAGATAGCCGTAGCTTTCTTCCATACCTACAACGTAACGGTCCTCCTGACCTTGCTCTTCAAGCTCTGTAATACATTCACCTATGTATTTGAAGCCTGTTAACAAATCTCTCATTTCTGCGCCGTATTCTTTAGCAATAGCAGAAATAAGCGGAGTTGTAACAATTGTTTTAACTACAACAGGATTTTCAGGTAACTTGCCTTGTTGTTTAAGATTTGAAAGAAGATACTCACAGAACATAGCACCAACTTCATTACCTGTCATAAGCTTATAATCATTACCGACTCTTACGGCGATACCAACTCTGTCGCTGTCAGGGTCGGTTGCAATCATTAAATCAGCAGGAAACTCTTTGGTAACTGCAAGACCTTCTTCAAATACCTGACGAATTTCAGGGTTAGGATAAGGACAAGTCGGGAAGTTGCCGTCAGGCTTTTCCTGAGTTTTAACAACTTCTAACTCCTTAACACCCAGCTTCTTAAGAATTCTTCTTACAGGCTTGTTACCCGTACCATTGAGTGGTGTGTAAAGAACCTTAATGCCTGATTTTTTAACAGCATCTTTATTTATTGATTGTGCTAAAACGCACTCAATAAACTCATCCTTTACCCAATCTTCAATAAAATCAATCATATCCTCAGCTAAGGCATCTTCAAAATCCATACGTTTAACGCCTGTGAAGATATCAACTTTTTTCATATATTCATAAGTTTTAGCAGCAGCTTCATCGGTCATCTGATAACCCTTTGAATCGTAGCATTTGTAACCGTTATATTTTGCAGGGTTATGACTCGCAGTGAGAACAATACCCGAAGAGCAGTGAAGTCTTCTTACTGCAAACGAAAGCATTGGTGTCGGCATAAGTTCAGGATAAATATAAACCTTAATGCCGTTTGCTGCAAGAACTCCTGCGGCAGACTGTGCCAGAACATCTGATTTTATACGTGAATCATATGCAATTGCAACTGACGGATTTTCAAACGCTTCATTAAGATAATCAGCAAGACCTTGTGTCGCCTGACCTACTGTATAAACGTTAATACGGTTAGTACCCGCACCGATAACGCCACGAAGACCACCTGTACCAAATTCCAAATCTTTATAAAAACGGTCAAGAATTGCTTCTTCATCACCTTTTACAGAATTTAATTCTTCAATTAAATCTGCGTCTAAAACCGCTTTTTCACACCATAAATCGTAAAGAGCATGAATATCATTCATGTTAAGCACCCTTCCAATAAAATTTCTCAACATTTCAATTATACAACTTTAATTTATTAAAATCAATAATAATCTGTATGACGCTATATAATATTTCTGGAATTTTCATTTAATAAAATTCGTTCTGATTTTCGCTTCGGGAACAGGATGACTTGCTCCGTTCTTCTTGCCGAGCTCTATGCAATTTAAAAGCCAAGCCATATTACTGCCTATTCCGCGCATAATCTGAAGCCCCTCTTCATCCTTCAGAACGTCTTCAGCAGAGCTTCCGTGAACCATATTCCAATATGAAGATGACACTACGGGCATATTGCTTATAGTGAAATATTTATTAAGACAATCTAAAGACGCGGTTGTTCCTGAACGACGACAGCTTACAACTGCGGCACCCGGTTTAAACTGAAAATTACTGCTACCTGCATAAAAAACTCTGTCAAGCACTGCACACAACGCACCTGCAGGAGCGGCATAATGAACAGGTGAACCAAAAACAAAGCCGTCGGCAGTTTTTGCTTTTTCTATAATTTCATTTACAACGTCGTCGTTGAAAACGCATTTACCATCATTTTTTCGGCAACCGCCACAACCGATGCAACCACGCACCTGATTTGTGCCTATATGAAAAATTTCAGCTTCAATCTTTTCTTTTTCAAGTGTCTTTTTTATTTCATTTAACGCAGTGTACGTGCAACCTTTTTCGTGCGGACTGCCATTTACAAGTAAAACCTTCATTTAACTACAACTCCTACTATATTTAAAATCTCGTCGGGGCTATCTATAATATATTCAGGATTTTCTCTTTTTAACACATCCTTACTTCTAAATCCCCAGCTACACGCTATACATTTTATCCCTGCATTATAAGCGGTTTTCACGTCAACCTCAGAATCTCCGACGTAAAAGCATTGTTCCTTTTTTACTCCGAGAGTATTTATTACTTCGTTCACAGAATCCGGGCAAGGCTTTCTTTTTATACCCTCGCGTTCTCCGAATGCACAGTTAAACAAGTCGGGAAAATATTTATTACAAAGTGTTTTAACTGCAAAATCTGCTTTATTTGAAACTACTGCCAATAAAACGTCTTCATCTTTTAACGTGTTCAGCATTTTTGTTACGCCGTTATATTCTTTGGTTAAATCTTCAGAGTGAATTCTGTAGTGTGATTTAAAAATTTCAAAGCATCTTTTAAAATCACCCTCTGAAGTATTTTGCGGCACAGAACGTCTGACTAAATTCTCTATGCCGTTACCTACAAAGCTACACACTTCTTCTCTGCTTCTTTTTTCAAAGCCACATTCAGTCAGAGCAAAATTCACACTGTTTTTTAAATCATCAAGTGTATCAAGAAGTGTACCGTCAAGGTCGAAAACAACACACTTTTTATTCATCTTCATGACACTCCAAATCAACAAGTGTATATTCACGCTCTAATTTCGGAAGAAGTTTTTTTGTTAAGTCTTTTGTTTTAAACTTAACCGTCGCAGTATTCACCATTGGGTGACAAGCAAAGAATTCTTCTTCAAGCACATTTTTTTCAATAAGTAATTTTACTTTTTTCTCCTTATCCTTAAGCAACGCCAGAACCGTTAACGAGCCCGGTGTTACGTCCAGAAGACTTTGCATCTGCTCTGCATTTGCAAAAGAAAGACGTGCAGAATTAATCTGCGAGGACAAATATTTGGTTTTGAAAACCATATCACCTTTTATTAAAAGCAAATAAAAATCTGTCTGCTGTCTGTTTGTCAGAAGCAGGTTCTTGCAGATTTTTGCATCTATTATTTTTTCTACACTTTCGCAAAGCTCTATAGTCGCTGCTTCATCGTGCTCTGCGCGAATGTAATCGACACCGCATTCTTCTAAAAACAAATATGCATCCATTTCTTTTTGTGTTGCAGTTTTTTGCGGATGAGAATTAAAGGTTTTTTCATTTACATACATTTTAGTTTGAATTGAATTTTCCGTGCTGTGTTTTTACAGACGAATTTCTGCTCCTTCTTCGCTAATATTATTCAGAAATTTCTTTTTGAATTTCTACAAAGCCCTTCATAATTGAAGAACCTACAAACTGACCTAAAGAAACAAGTTCGTGATAATGGTTACCCGGGTCGCCCATTGTAAAATCATTATCCGGCACGATGTAGCCTATTTCATCGTTACTTAAGCCAAAAGCTATTGTTTCTTCACCGAAAAGCTCTCTTACTGTAGGATAAGGGAAGTCGGTTTTTAAAACTGCACCCTCTGCCTTAAGCGAAGCACCACCTGTTAAAAGGTCTGCACAAAATTCGCCCGGAACCATAGCAATTTTAATACCCTTACCGAATTCTATAATACCTATTTCAGTAAACATACTGTAACCGTTTTCATCCTTGTACATTTTATAGTTAGCAATATTAAGCTTACCCACGCCAACCATAAGCGTACTTGTTACAGGCACATTAACCTCTCTTAACCTTATGTTGAAAACAGGCTCAAGCTTTATTTCTTCAACAGGCTTCCAATCCTCACACCAGAGGGTATATTCTGCACCGTTTGCTTTTGATTTTTCTGTATCCTTTTTTATTTCTGCTTCATCATAAAGAAGCGAATCGTTTTTTATTTCGTCGAGCGTTTTGGTAAGCGCCAACGTAATTTTACCTACCTCAACACCATAACGGATTGACTGCTCATAGCGGTGTTCAAACGTGTGCCCATCAAGTGCCTTGTCACGATTAGAATAAATTGCACATATAGCACCATTAAAGAACATAAAGTTAAACCCTGATTTATTTATAGTTTCACCCATATAATAAACATAGTCACCAGAAAGCTCTCTGCCTGTGCCGTTTTTGTCTGACGTAGGAAGTCCCGCAACATCAGGATGTGCAGGGAAATTCACAATTAAAGTCTGTTTTCTTGTTTTGTCAAACGGAACAAATCTGAATCTCGTAACATCCGTAACGATACCTGTAGCAGACGGTCTGTTTGTATTTCTGAAATAATCTTCACCTATATCCTTTTGTGCAAAGAAAAGCTCGCCGTCACACATATTTTCAATAGCCTTAAAGAACGTTTCAACAACAGATTTCTTCAGAAAAATCATATATTCCTTGTCTGTACCCTGCTCTAAATCAAAGTTCTTTTTAAGATTCTTTTTTCTGTTTCTGAGAATTTTGCCGGGGAAATCAGTCCAGAGGCCTTCTGTATCAACACAACTGTGTGTATGTGTTGAGCACACATTAACAGAAGATAATTTTTTATCAGGATATCTTTTTTCAAACTCCTCTGTAAAAATTGCTCTTATTTCACGGATATCACCATTTGTGATACCTATACAGTCAACTGTACAAAAAAGCGATATTCCTCTACCGGAATTATCTGAAATTGCAATTGCTCTGCCTTGCATTTTGTCTACTACATTCTCAATAAGATTCTTGAATTTATTATCTGGTGAAATGTATCCACCCATATAATATGCTTTTTCTTTATAATCTTTAGGTGTTAAATCTACATTAGCATAACCTAACTGCCACACAGAATCCGCAGTAGTTTCTTTTAAAAATTCTTTTGTTCCTTCAAAAAAGTTTTCTGTTTTATAATTCTCAAGTAAATCAAAATTAGGACCATCATTGAGTTTGCCGAAAAGCCCGTTTATAACACCATTTATTGCTGTTTCAATAACTTTTATTTGTGTTTCTTTTTTCATAAATATCACCTAAAAAAAGGGAGTTGAAAACTCCCTTTCTTAACTTTGTTTATTTTTATTTTACACGACTCATAATATCTTCTACAACTTCAACAATAACTTCGTTGGTAAGGTAACCGAGAGAGTTTGTTTCATGGTAATGTCTTCTGTCAAAAACATCTCTACCTTGTTCAATGTATGGTTGAGTTTCATGAAGAATATAGTCATTCGGAACAACACAATAACCTGTCATATCGTTAGTAACACAGAACACTACAAGGTCCTTGTCACCCACAACATCAACTAAAGCAGGCGGGTTAATTTCTGTACCCTTACCTGTTGCAGATTTATCTGCTTCTACCGCACCACCATAAACAACTTCTGTAAATGGTTCGCCCGGAAGAAGTAAAATCTGTAAATCATCAATTTTTATATAGGTAAGCTCTGTCTGGAGAGCAATACCTAAATCACCTCTGTCACAAGGATATCTCTGAGCACTACAAGCACCAATAGTTACCATTAATGCAAGAAGTCCATTATCAACAGGTGCATAATACTTTTGTCTTAAAAGTGTAATCTCAGGTTTCAACTCTCTGTCATTAGAAATACCTAATGCTGCTTTACCTAAAGTTTCACCCTGAATACGAGTTCTTTCAGGTTTATCTTCACAGAAATCACCCGGGTCAACACCGCCGATTGCACCAGCAGAGAACATAACATTTGTTTCTTTAGCATCGTTGATTGTTTTTCTGAGCCAATAAGGATAGTCTGCACTACAATCATGGTTGCTGCCGCCCAATGTGTTAGGATGAGCACCAAAGTTCATAAGCCATGTTTCAGTTGAACCATCAGCAGGAACAAATCTGATTCTTGTTAAAGTATCGTGAACATTAACAGGCTCACGTTTATCAAGTTGAGCTTCAGGAACAGAAACAGAACCAACATAAAGTTTACCCGGCTTTCTGTTTTCATAAGCTTCAATTGCAACTTCTTTAAGTGATTTCAAGAGTAAATCCATATACTCAGGGTCTTTACCTGTCTGGAGTTTCATAAGCTGACCCCAATAACCGACAGTATCAAAACCTGCATGAGTGTGTGAGCAAGAAATATTAACACTCTTACAATTTGATTTCTCTGAAAATTCTTTTAATGAATCTCTTACAATATTAACTTCAAAGTTTGTAAGACCTATAATATCTGCACAGATATGTACTATACCGCTTTCGCCATTACCGAGCCACATAGCACTTGCTGTAATAGGGTCGTGAACACGGTCGATAGTGTTACCCATACCGTGACCTGCAATCCAATATTTTTTCTCGGTTATGCTTTTTGGCATTACTTCCTTAACTGCATAACCTGAAACAAAAGTGTCACCTTTAATAATTGTAGGTGCATCTTTTGGAAGAGGCTCTGCCTTAATGCCTTTTCTTCTCATTTTTTTACCTGCTGCAATACCGATTTTTCTTACTGCTACTGCAGCTATTTCGTTAAAACCCATAAAAATCCTCCTTTAAGAAGATAAACTATTTAAAACAAATATCTATCTATTTTTATTCTAACAGTATTTTCTCACAAAGTCAACAATTTACTGTAAGTTAGTAGGTATTTATTTAACCTGCAATTCCTTTGCGGTTAAAGCATTTATAAATTCAACTGATTTCATCATACATTCTTCTGCATATTTATTTGATTTTAGAAACAGATGATAACAATGATTATTGGTTAAGCCTTTAACGCTGTGGGTTTGCACATTACTTATATTATCTTTTAACACAGAACACATTTTTTCGCCCTGCCCCTTACAAAAAATATCACTTTCAGACCAACTTATAAACACGGGACACCAATTTTCATTCACATATTTCGCAGGCGAAATGCAATCATAAAATTCATACTCTTTGAAATTGGACAAGTCATTTTTCAAATCAAAATCCAGAATCATTCTTGCAGTCTGAGGAATAACCCCGAAAAGTTTGAGATTTCTGACTAACTCTTCAACGTCATATATGCCCGACATAAGAACAAGACCCTTTATATCAAGCTTTATTTCGGGGCAACCAATTCTTGCTCTTAACGTATCGTCAAATTTAGTTGCGGCAAGAAAGGTTGTCTGACAAGAGCCTGAAGAATCACCTGTAATGAACACTTTTTCTGTATCAATATTATATTTTTCTGCAAGCCTTTCTATGTAATTAAGCGCATTTGCACAGTCAGCTATCTGCCCCGTTATTGAAACTTCCGGCGGCAAGCGGTAATTAATGCTAAAAACGTAATAGCCTTCGTTTGCATAGTACTCGCTCACCGTAACACGATGCTTTTTGTCACCCTTTATAAATCCACCGCCGTGAATATAAAGAACAACCGGCTTCTTTTCTGTTTCGTTTTCTGTTCCGCTTTTAAAATAAAGGTCGCCCTTATTTAAAGCACTACTGCCATAAGAAATATCCTTAACACAGGTTATCCCCTCAAAGCTCTTTGAATTCTGAGGCAAATGCCCCAAAATGTCGATAGCTTTAAAAACTACCTCTGATTTATTCATATTGCCCCACTCCTGAAAATACCATTTTTGGTATTATAAACCTTATCTTATTTTATTACATAAAAAACAAAAAATCAAGAACATTTAAGTTCTTGATTCTTTCATTCATTTTGTCAATCAGCCGTTATTTTCTCAATATCTTTTTTCAACTGCAAAATTATTCTTTTTTCGAGTCGTGAAATGTAACTTTGTGAAATCCCGAGTAAATCTGCAACCTCCTTTTGTGTATGCTCTTTATATCCGCAAAGACCGAAACGCATATTCATAATCAGCCTTTCACGTTCGCTCAAAGTTTCCATACAGATATGTAAAATGCGTTTTTCGTCCTCATCTTCCATATTATTATTTATTTCGTAGCCGTCGCTGCCTAAAACGTCTGAGAGCAACAATTCATTACCCTCCCAATCTGTATTAAGTGGCTCATCTAACGAAACATCACCTTTTTGTTGATTGACCTTTCTTAAGTGCATAAGGATTTCATTTTCTATACATCTTGAGGCATACGTTGCAAGCTTTATATTTTTGTCGGGACAAAATGTATTGACTGATTTAATAAGACCGATTGTCCCTATAGACACTAAATCCTCAATATTAACACCTGAGCTTTCAAATTTTTTAGCTATGTAAACAACGAGTCTTAAATTATGAACTATAAGAGGCTCACGTGCCTTCTCATCACCTGCAGCAATCCTTTCTGTCAGTGCTGCCTCTTCTGCCTTCTTTAAAGGTGGCGGCAATGTCTTGGGACTGTTGATATAAAAAATTTCTTCTTTGCCGTATTTTAACTTCAGGTTAATAAAAAACATTCTTATTTTACTTATTAATTTTAAGCGCATCTCTTTTTTGTCCCCTTTCAAAAATTTGTGAATTTAAAATGCAGTTATATTCATCATTCAAAAACTTATCCCGCAACACTCCAACAACAAAAAAAGTTGTTTCATACTGCATTTTATTGTCAGCTATAACAAGCTTATCGGCTACTATTGCTTTTAAAATTGCTTCACCTGTAACAGAGCTACAGGGAACAATTCTGAAAAAGCCCTTTAACGTTTCGGGAACCTCGTCGTAAAGCTCACCGTGCTTTAAATATTTCAATTCGCTATATGTAAAAAGCGGTGCTAACGAATTCAGGTCGGCTATAATAACAGGCTTCCCCTCTATACCATCACTCAGATGATTACCTGTATCGTAAAACCCTTTTATTGAAACCTCTTCGTTTCTGAAAAATATTGTTACGTTATACAGAGTGTTTTCGCTCGTTCTTCTTTTTAAAACATAATCACACAAAAGTAAAAGTCCATAGCATATAAGCGTCATAGAAACCAAAAACAACACGCTGACGTCAAAATAAACTGTTCCGTTGATATAAATAATATTTCCTGCATTAAACGTTGTTTCGACAAAATACATTATTCCGCCGAAGAGAAAATTCACAAAGAAAAACGCAACACCCGTTTTTAAAAAAAGCTTTTTAGTCTTAGGAAAAAAAGCAGAATATGCTATAAGCATACCAACAATAAGCTTGTAAACAACCGACAAAACGAGTGGCATAGTTTCCCAGAATATAACAAGAGAAGAAGCTCCACCTAAAACAGAGGCAACTAAAACACCGTATTTTTGGGTATCCGTTTTTAAAACAACTCTTGTACAGACGAGCAGAATATACGTAACAAAAATATTCACCGCCACTAAGACGTCAAGATAAATTACAGTAGACATTTAATCACCCTTCAGACAATATCAATTATAAAGCATGTGATATAACTAATTTGTCAAAGTTAGTCGTCATATTAAAAATTTATCGTTGACATAATCCGAAAATAAGAATACAATTGAAACGATATTTCACAGCATAAAAAACAGCTTTTCGGAGGTAAAAAATGCTTGTTATAAAAAACGCAAACGTTGTTTTCACCGATAAAACAAGAAACGCCACTGTCCTCTGTGACAATGGCAAAATTATCGATATTGTTGAAAGATACGACGAATCAGATTCAGATACAATAATTGATGCTCATTTAGAATATCTTTCACCCGGTTTTATTGATTTGCACGTTCATGGTGGCGGTAACAAAAGTGCAATGAGCACAAATTACAAAGATATAATTGATATGGCAGAAGCACACCTGAAACACGGTACAACTTCTATTGTCCCTACTACCTTAGCATCACCCGTCAGTCAATTGAAAGACGTAACACTCTCAATAAAAAAAGCGAGTGAAGAATCAAAAAAAGCAAACATTCTCGGGTTGCATTACGAGGGACCTTACATTTCACTTAAATATAAAGGCGCACAAAGCCCTGAAAATATATTGGACCCTGTAAAAAATCCACCCGATGAATTATTTGAATTATGGGACAAAATTCTTATTATGGGTGCTGCACCCGAAGAACACGGATGTCTTGAGTTAGGCGAAAAATTAAAAAAGAGAAATATTGTTGCTTCTGTTGCACACTCTGCTGCAAGTTACGAACAGGTAGAAGAGGCTATTAAACACGGTTATAGCGATATAACTCATATTTACAACGCTTGTACCTCTTGCTTTAAAGAAGGCATTTTCAGGGTTGCAGGTGTTGTTGAGGCAGGACTCGCACTTGACGAAATTACAACTCAGGTTATTGGTGATTTAAGACATTTGCCAAAAGGACTTTTAAAGCTTATATATAAGACTAAGGGTGTTGAAAAAATGTATCTTATAACCGATGGTCTTGAGTTCTCGGCAAGTGACATTAAAGAAAACACCATTTACACGCAAGAAAATGGTATGGGTGTAATTTTTGAAGATGGTGCAATGAAGCTCGCTGACCGCTCTGCTTTAGCCGGTTCTGTTGCAACTCTTAAGGATTGCGTAAGAAATATGTATAAGGAAGTCGGACTTCCGTTATATGAAGCTGTAAGAATGGCTTCTTTGACACCTGCTACGATTATTGGTGCTAACAAATATAAAGGAAAGATAGAAAAAGGCTTTGATGCAGACCTGCTTATTTTCGATGATAATCTGAACATCAGTAAAGTGATTACAAACGGCAATATAATATTATAAAAACAAGTAAAGGGGTTCTACAGGCTTACTCTGTAGAACCCCTTTTATTTGTATTGTATTATGCGCTCTGTACCTTTTCACAACCCCATTTTATGAATTCTGATAATCATTTTTCAGTTGCGCACGTGTGCCCGAACCGACTAATCCGTCAACATCAAGATTTTTATCGGTCTGATATTTCTTTACAGCGGTTAACGTTGCGTTACCAAAATCACCATCGATATCACCACTTGATAAATAACCTAACTTATAAAGATGCCACTGAAGCCATTTTACACCTTCACCCGTACTACCGCTTCTTAAAGTAGTGGTAGGCTCTGTGTAAGGACATTTTTCTCTTGAAATATCACTATTTGTCACAACGATATAATCTGAGTGAGCGTAGCCCGTGTAGGTCTGACCGTTAAGACTGAACGTAACCTTATACCAGTCGCCCTCTCGTTTTATTATATAAACCTGAGCACCTGATTTTAACTGAACAAGAATTGTTCCGTTGGTGCTTGCAGTAGCCCTGACGTTAAGAACATCATCCACCTGAACCTTACCTATCTGAGTAGCCGCCTCACCTGTTGTTTTTACGGTAACCTCATTTGAGTAAGCAGAATAAAAGTTTTGTGACAAATAAATGTATGCTCTTACTTTATATTTATATTCTGTTCCGCTTAACGCAGTGTTGTCCACAAACTGAGTGGTTGTTGTCTGCCCTACTGCAGCATAGGTATCTGAAATAGCATCATATCTGAAAATTCTGTAGCCATCACAATTTTTAACGCCTGTAAAGCTTAAAGATACTGAATTGTCAGTTTTTGCAGTTACTTTAAGATTTGTAGGTGCCTCTGTTGAAGTGGAAGCTTCAAAATCATGATATTTTGACGTTATTGTTGAACCATCTTTTGCAGTTGTATAAGCTCTGACTCTGTAGGTAGCTCTTGTCGCAGGAGCACCTAAAGTATCCTTATAAGTCAGCGTATCAGCAGCGGTAACACCTATTCTTGTAAATTTACCCGTTGCTTCATCCTTCTTATAAACCTGGTAGCCTTCTGCGTTTTTAACCTCAGTCCAACTGAGAACTACCGCCGTTGTGTTACAAGCAGAGCATTTTACCTTTGGCATACTCGCTTTAAACGCATCGTCGCGTGTGTAATCTGCATTAGGCATATTATTAAACACGGGAATAACAAACGTTTTTGCAGAACTTAAAATCCCTGCATCAAGATACGCTTCATAAGTGTGCTTAGACTCACTTGCCGCCGCTCTTATATTTGCCATATATTCGTGGCTGTAAAGACTGCCCGACTCTTTATTAACGTTAAACTTCTGTAAATAACCGGTATACTGATATTTAGAGAAAGAAGAGTAAATATATTGTGCACCGTAATAAATTGATTTATATGGGTTATCCCACGGTCTGCCATAAGTTGTTGTTGGGTTCACTGCACTTTTAAGCACATAGCCTGTGTACGTTGTTCCGCCGACAACAGCCTTCACGTAATAATAACCGTTTTCTTCTGAAATATAATAAATAGAAGAGTTATTCTCAGGAATTGTTACAACTTTTTCTGAATCTGCTTTCGGCTCCTTTAAAAGTTCAGCAGAATTTCTCTTTGTATTAAGATAACCGTTCGCCCATTTAAGACCATCTGCCGCACCTGTATATGCGCCGATATTATAATAATTATAAATTCCGTTATAAGGCGAGTTTTTACCACTTGAACCGCCTGCATATGAAGCCTTTGAAGAGCCAACCTCCTGCACAATTTTAGAAGCGAGGTAATAAGCACTCATTTTACTGTCCTTTGCGGCTTTCATTATAGCCTCAGAATACTTCACCTTTTTGCCGTTTTCATCAAGATAGGTTTTAGCATTCCCAAGTGCATCGTAATAAGTAATATAACTATTTTGCATCCATGTACCATCAAGAATTGCTTCAACACCGGCAACAGTATGCGTACTTGAATACGCTGTACTTTCAAATTGGAAAATCTGTTTTTCATCAAGGAAATTGCGTGGGTCAAGATAATACTCAACAGCCTTTTCAGAAGCACTCACCCAAGAGCTTGCCTCCTGAATTACGCCATCACAAGCACTACAATCGCATTTAAGAGAAGCATCAACATTTTTTTCTATAAGCTGTTTGTTGTGAGGTGTATGTTCACCCTTTACTGCGTCTGCCCAATTAAGACCGGTTTTAAACGGAACAAATTCCCAATCAGGGTATTTCTCGTGCAATTCTGAAAGCAACTCAACGTAAGAAGCCGGGAAGCCTGATTTAGAAAGGTCATCTTCATAGCCCTCACCTAAGGTTACGTATTGCAAAATCGCCCTTGCATCTTCAATATCCGCACTGCCACTTTTATTAAAATCTGCCGCTGTAGCCTGAGCAGAAGTAAGATTTTCAAGTTTTGCAGCATACCTTAAAGTCAGTAGTGCATCTTTAGTGGTAACACTGCCGTCAGAGTCAACGTCGCCCGGAATCGCCTCTGCCGCAGAAGCCGTTACAGACGTAACCGAGCAAATTGAAAAACAAGTTATTGTAACCAATAACATTGATATTAATCGTAATATTCTTTTGTTCATATGCTCACCTGCTTTTCTACAAAAAAATACATTTTTCGATATATTACCACATTTCTGCTTTAAAGTCAAATTAAGAGGGGTTGGAAAATTACGGAACAAAGGTGTAAAGAACCTCAAAAAACACATCATCCCGTCATTTCAGGGAGCTACGTGCAACCTGAATGACAGGACGATTTTTTTATAATGTATTAATACCCATAATATGCCACTATTCCGTCATAAATGCCCCTTGCAATAGCCTTTCTGCCTGAAGCGGAATTTATTATTTTGAAATCAGACGGATTATTTATAAAACCACATTCTACTAAAACTGCAGGACAGGTTTCTACCCTTGCTACAAGGAACGGGTAAAAATGTGCACCACGGTTTTTCATTGCATAGCCCGTATCCGCCTTTATTGCAGACGGTAATTTTTGAGCAATTGAATAAGCCAATGGCCCCGAATAGTTTTTATAATAATAAACTGAGGTTCCCTGAGTTTTGCCTGAAGGTGATGAATCACAATGAATCGAAATAAACATATCAGGATTCATTTTATACGTGTCTATTCTTCGTTCTTCTATTTCAGGAACGTAAGCACCGTCATCACGCGTGAAAAGAACTATGGCACCGTCTGCTTCAAGTAATCTCTTTAACTCAAGAGAAATTTTATAAGTAAAATCACATTCATAAAGCCCCGTACCTGAAGCTGCACCGGGTTGTTGCCCACCGTGCCCCGGGTCAATCATAATAACCCTGTCGCTCATACTGTAAGATGGCTCTTTCACCGAAACAACAAGATAATTGTTTTCATCGTAATAAACGTTATAGCCTTCAAAATTACCTGCACTTTTAAAATAAATCCGCAAGGTCGCAGTATTATTTTCGGCGTTTACTATCCACTTAGTTGACTTTATCATATTACTTTCGGGGAACTTAACACTACCCGTTACATTACCTGTGTAATAAAAAGTAATATCCATATAACTACCCGTAAATTTGCCGTCAACAATATTGAATGGTCTGCTATCATAGCCCACTTCATATTCTTGCGGTTTTACAGAAACAACGAAAGGCACACGCCAATCAAGCTTCAGATAAAATTTAGTAGCGCCGTTAAAGGTTTCAACGTGACTTTCTATTAACTCTGCTTTATTAAGAGGCATATTGTAGCCGTTAAATATTTTGACTGCATCTGCGTAGACACGTCTGCCTGATTTAAGAATATAAAATTCATTTTCGCCACTACTGTCTTTTACAGGACCTTTTTCAACATAGTCGTAAGTCCCCTCTAAAAGCGGTGTGTAAAGCGGATTTGATTTATTATCTACCGGTGAAGTTTTTAATGTTTCTGCATTATAATTTGTAACAACGCAGAATTTTGATTTTGTTGTTATTCCGTTATTCGATTTCTTTGGTGTAATCTGATTAAACTTCTGAAGCTCAACGTACTCAGGCGGTAAATCTACTGATATAAGCAAAATGTTTCTTGCATCATCAAAAGTAATAACACCATCACCGTCAAAATCAGCAAGCAACTGCTCTGCTTCGGTAAGAATATCTATTTTAGCAATATGATTCAACACCGAACGGGCATCAGAAAGCGTAACCTCACCGTCACCGTTGACGTCACCTGTTATTCTACCCTTTGCAAAAGCCATAACGCTGACAATCTGAGCAAAAATACTCATTAAGACAAAAACGCTCATAGTCTTAAGCAGATATCTTTTCAACTTCTTCTTTCTCATTTAATTTCCTTTCAAATAACATATATTACTATTGTAACATACTTGTCAATACCTCAAGCTCTTTTTCGATATTTTTGCTTTTATTGGTTCCGTAACAATATGAATATGAAAACATTGAAAAACCGCTGAAGCTTGTGTTATTTCTCAAATAATCGTACTGTCTTGACAGTACGTCATCATTTTCTACCCACTCGTTTATCCCTGTTCCTGCATATTTATCTTCTACACCTGTTTTATATGGCGCAAGTCCGAAGCAGAGTGACACTCCGTCACACCTTTCTAACGAATTCCATTTATCCACCGTTTCTTCAAACGGCATTTTTTCATTTTCAAAGCCATAATAAACCTGTGGCATTATGTAGTCGATATAGCCTGATTCCTTACACCAATAAGCAATGTCCGCGTAAACCTTTTCGTTATTTAAAAAATCTGCCGACGGACTGACTCCGAAAACAAGTTTTTCATCATAAGACTTAACAAGCTCGTACACAGATGATATTAAATTTGTGACGTTAGCACTACGCCACTCACCAAGACTCAATTCACCGCCTGCCAACCTGTATTCATTAAACAATACTTCGTCACCAATATTCTCACTTTCAGGGTAAAAATAGTCATCGAACTGAATTCCGGCTACGTCATAATTTTCTATGATTTCACGAACACCCGAAAGAATTATTTTTCTCGCCTCTTCGTCTGACGGATTATAATAAATCCCTTTTTCGCAGATTATAAGCCCCTCACCCTCATATTCATCATACAACTTCTTTGCAGGATTACCGTCTTTAAGTAAGGTTACGTCTTCTGAATATGACACACGTAGAGGGTTAACCCAAGCGTGTACAGAAACACCATATTCTTTTGAAGTTTCAACAAAAATTTCAAGCGGGTCATATTCTAAACCATCTGTTTTTTCTGTCGTCAGATATTCAGAAGCAGGGAAAATCTCAGAAAAATAAAACGCATCACTAAAAGCCCTCGCCTGATAATAAACCGTGTTAAGCTTATCTTCACTCAGATTTTTTAAAATAGCATTAACGCTTTCACGATATTCCGCCTCTGTTTTTCCTTTAGTTATTTCCGAAATCTCGTAAAAGCTCAGCCACATTCCTCGAAGCTCCTCACTTTTCACACATATCTCTTCAGGCTTTGACTCATTTAATATATTCTCTTTAAGCTCAGAGTTGTTACAAGAGGTTAAATTAAACGCTAAAAAAGAAACCATCAACAAAATAACCCGTTTCATAAAAAATCACCACTCATATAATTAATGTAAGAAAATATATTCCGTTACATTAATTATACAAGCAGTGAGGAAAAATTATTCAGTTAGGGTGAAATGAGTTATCTGAACCAAATATGCCTTAAATGTCCGATTTCACGCACCTTTTGTATTTTTTTGTCTTGATATACGCCAGTATAACTTCGCCAAAGAAAATCCAAAATGCACGAGACCTCGGATATTTCAGGTTCTGCGAAGTTTAATACTTGACAGTTTTTTCTGTAACAAGGCAAAACTCGCAGGAATACTGCCGTATTTCAAGAGTTTTAACGAAGTTACGAGGAAAAGTGACTGTATTAAACCACATCTGGTTCGAATATACTCACTCTATATAACCATTTGTTAAATCATCTACAGAATCAATTCCGTAGCCCTTTTCTGTTTCAATGCATTCAATAATTTCTGGATAAGGTTTCTTTTCTATGTCTTTTTCTTCAAGCTCATATTTTTCCTCTTGTTTTTCATAATGAAATTTAATTACCAGAAGCATAACAATATTAACTGCATATTGCAAAAGACACATTATATATCTGTATTTCTGACTCTCAAAAAAAGCGTTATTCTGAATGGCGGATGAAAACTCACGAACCGCAGTTAATTCAAAGAGGAATTTTATTACTGCATAAATTGTTGAAACCGCTACAGACATTGCAGAAGCGATTTTTAAACTACCTTCATTTTTATCTCTGAAAAAATACCACAGCGAAAGCAATAGCATAAAAAAGCTGAAGGATGAAACGGTTAACAATAAAGATGAAAGCACGTCACAAAAAATATTCTCTGCATTTTTTAAATAAGCTGAAACCGACATTTTAAAGAAGTTGAAAACAAAAACAAATACCAAAAAAGCCTTTAATGCCTTTAGCTTTTTCTGACTTTTAATATCCTTTGTCTTTCTGTGAGCCGCTTTTTCATCATTCAGCGCAAGATATGTTAAAAAAGTAAACACGTAAACAGAAACATCAGGCAAACTACTGAACCAACCTAATTTTTCGACAAAGCCCGGGTATAGCGAACTTAATAACAGTATAAGGTTACTGACGTAAAGCAACCCCACAGAAAAAGTAAGAACCTTTGCGGAATTTTTTAAAAACCTGCATTTTAACATAATATATTCTTGCTAATCTCCTTACTAAAAATGGCGACACGCTTAGTGTCGCCATTTCAAATTATAAATCCTTGCTTTTTGAAGCCTGTGCAATTTGTTCTTTGCCGAGAGCCTCGATTTCTTCTGCAGATGCATTTTCAAGCTTTGCAGCCATCTCTTCACGGCGAACAAGAAGTTCTGCGTACATACGCTCTCTCTTCTCACCGCTCAAATCGTAGAAGAGAATCGGAATAATACCTAAAAGACCTGTAAGAGTCGGAATGATTGTTGCAATAGCGAAAAGACCATGCTTTGTATCATCAGTCTGTGCCTGACCACGGGTATAAGAACTTATATCGTAACCAATCATCTTTTTAAGCTGTAATGAAACAGCAGAGTTCAAGATGTTTGCAAGCTTCTTGGTAAGTTCTCTTGCAACAGAAGTCATAGCCTCTGTACGATAACCGTTTTTCCATTCACAGTAGTCCATTGCTTCGTTGTACATTTCACTCGGAATAACTCTACGAACGCCCCAGAATACCATATAAATCATTTCTTTAATCGCCATAACAAAGAACATAGGCAATACTTTCTTATAAAGACCGTTATGCTTACCGCCTATCATACCAACGAGATATACAGGAATATCTAATATAGGCTGAATCTTTGTAGATACGAGATAAAGAGTTTTTGTTGAGAATCTTCTTCTGAACCATGGTACGAAGTAGAATGAGAATGGGTTAATAATAGCACCCGGAATACCTGCAACCATTGTCATAGAAGCAAAGTTAAGAACGTCTATGTAGTAGTCGTTTATACTACCGCCGACACTGAAGTTTGAAAGTGTCTCTGAAAGTGTAAGCAAGAGAATCGGTTTGTTGTTAATAACCGATTTAAGACCCTGAACAACACTTGGTGTTTCAATAGACTGCATAACCCTCTCACGAGTCATAACACAGAATATCAGGGCTGCTATACCACTGACAATTGAGGTAAAGTTACCCATTACCATAAACGTACTTGTGTATGAAAGGTTTATAACCTTATTACCAATCAAGTCAAGAAGAACAGTAAGAATCTGCTGCGGTAATTTTTCACCCAACAAACCTGAGACGAACTCGGCAACCGTAATAAGCCTTGTTCTGTCAACAGGGTGAGGTGTAATAGTCGCTAACATACCCGTTCTCGAAATAGCTCTGAACGTTCCGGCACCCTCACGAACAATCGTAAGAATAAAATATGTAAGGAACTTACTCATATCTCTAGCGCCTTTGCCTTTAAATAGCATAGGCAATAACCAATAGAAACAAGTACCCAATGTACCCGGAATACCGAGTGCAACAAGATACGGTTTAAACTTACCCCAACGTGTACGGGTTCTTTCAACGATTGCCGCTGTAAAAATATCGTTCACAACGTCCCATACACCATTTACTACGCGCACGATGGTTTGATAGTCAAGGTCAATTTGAAGAATATTTGTAACGAAACGGTCGTTAAAGGAGTCGATATTGAAGCTCTGGCACATATCGTAAACAACGTACCACACAGTTTCTTTGAGACCAACATAACGACGATTTTCGTATACGTATTCTCGGTTTAACTCACCTTCTGAATCAGTACCAACCGCAACGCCTTCTTGGACTTCTAAATTTTCGTTTTCCAAAAAAGACACCTCCACGGTTACATATCTCAGTAATTATATCATAGCAAATTAAAGTTTGCAACAAAAAAAGAAGATTTTAAAGGCATAAAAAACAACCTTGGTAAAAACAACAATTTTTCATCTTTACTCTTGTGCAAAATCACAACTTCAAATACAACTAAAGTCTTTTATTTTTTCGAAAGTAAAACATAATTCTCAGTAAAATAAGTAACTGAGCAGTTAAAATATTCCGCTCTTTCCGAATCATAGATAAAGCCCGAAATAATAAAATCCACCTCACACGTGCCCAAAAGGTTAAAAGCTTCATCTGCCCCTACAATCACAAGTTCTATATTGTAACCAAGACGATTTGCTATAAGGGTTGCAATATCAACATCGATTCCTATAACAGTGCCATCCTTCTTCAAATCAGAAAACGGATAACCCGTAATAGGAATAGCAATGGTTAAAACAGGGACGTCGCCCGTTAATTTAGTCAATTTCGGGTAGTAGGTTTCGCCTGTTTTATAAGAGTTTCTGATTTCTTCAATAACGCCTTCCTCTGTCAATTCCAGAATTCCCCTGTTAAATTCATTTACAAGCTCACTGCTTTTATTGAAATAAGCACAATATTCAGTAGTATACGGCAGAATCTTTACCTCTTTTATTTTTCGCTTACCTGCAATATATGAGGCTGACGAGAATTCATTCATTGCAACAAAATCAACCTCACCTGATTCAACTGCAGAAACAGCACCATCAAGAGAAGAAAACTCCTGTATTTCTTTTACGTCGTTTTGTATTGTTTTGGCAGCTTCGACGGAGCTTGTTGCAATTTCTACCGCTACTGTTTTACCCGCAAGTTCAAGCGTTTCTTCTTTTGAACAAGAAGCAAAAACAAGTAAAGCACTTAATAAAACAAGAAAACCTCTTCTGACTCTCTTTAACACTTACGTCTCGTACTCCTATCACTTTGTTTTTCATCATTTTATAACATTTTTCGACATTTTTCAACACAAGAAAGACAAAAAGAAAAATCATAGAATCGGGAAAGAAGCGAAAAGCAGTACAACCTGCAAAACCCAATTCTATGATTTCTTAGGAATATTAAGTTTTAGTAACTAATATTCCTCCCCCTTCGGTTTATGTAAACCATATCGGAAACGATTGGTGTGAGAACCGTTCCGACAGTATGTATTTTATCACATTTTTTCTCAGTTGTCTTATATTTTGCCAAAATGATGAGTTTTTGACTAAAAATGATATTTTTTTGTAATTATTTTAGTTTTTGTTAATCTTAAAGTGTATTTGTTTCCAAATAATAAAACTCCGTTGTGTCAATTCTTTATAAAAAAGACACAACAGAGCTTTTCAATCATTCATCTATAGGCATTGAAGCAACCGCATTTAAATCCAGACCTGCTTTTTTACCGTCGAGAAACTCGTAGTAACCTTGTGAACCTATCATAGCGGCATTATCTCCGCAATACTTCAGTTCCGGCATAAAAAGCTTAAAATTATTTTTGTCACACGCCTCTTGCATTTTCTTTCTAAGCCTTGAGTTTGCAGAAACACCGCCTGCAAGAACAATTTTGGTTGCCGAATAATCCTTTGCCGCCTCAACAGTATTTTTCACAAGAATATCTGTAACCGTTTTTATAAATGACGCACCCAAATCCTCAGGCTTTACCACTTCGCCTTTTTGCGATGCGTTATGAACCAGATTCACAGCAAATGTTTTAAGTCCCGAAAAACTGAAATCATATTTGCCTGTTGAAACACGTGGAATCGGGAATTTATATTTATTCTCGTCACCATTATGCGAAATCTTATCAAGATTCACTCCACCCGGATACGGAAGCCCCACAGTTCTTGCAGCCTTATCCATCGCTTCGCCTGCCGCATCGTCACGGGTTCTGCCTACAACCTCAAATTCTGTGTAGCTTTTAACGTTCACAATATGACTGTGACCACCTGACACTACCAATGCTAAAAAGGGCGGCTTCAAATCTTCATTTGTCAGATAATTCGCTGCAATATGCCCTCTTAAATGGTGAACGGGCACAAGTGGAAGACCTGTTGAGAATGAAAGACCTTTTGCGTAATTTACGCCTACTAAGAGCGCACCTATAAGACCGGGAGCATAAGTCACCGCTATTGCATCAATATCCTTTAATTCACAATCCGCTTCAACAAGTGCGTTTTTCACAACGGAGCTTATTGCCTCGGTGTGACGTCGTGAAGCAATTTCAGGCACTACGCCACCATAAATTTTGTGTTCTTCTACCTGTGAAGCAACAATATTTGAAAGCACCTTTCTGCCGTCTTCAACCACTGCCGCCGCAGTTTCATCACAAGAGCTTTCTATGCTTAAAATTTTCATTTATTTTCTCCTAGAATTAATGTATAAATAATACCATCTTCTTTGGGTTGTTCATAAAAATTTTTACGAACACCAGCTTTACGGAAATTCAATTTTTCGTAGAGTTTTCTTGCAGATATATTACTCTCACGAACTTCAAGCGTAACAAAACCACAATTTTCTTCTTTTGCAACACTAATAAGATGTGACAAGAGCTTCGTCCCTATTCCGCGTCCCCTGTAATTGTAAAACACCGCAATATTATTTACATAAACCTCACCTAAAACATTATTGGCACCTATATAACCTGAAACCTCGTTTTTGGTTATGGCAACGAAAAATCTTGAATTTTCTTTTTCTAATTCTGCCTCTAAAGCCGCTCGACTCCATGGAACCGAAAAGCACTGCTTTTCGAGTAACACTAAATCATTCAGATGGCTTTCATTCATTTCTTCAATTTTTGTTTCTAAAATCATTTTGCATCGTACCAGCTTTTACCGCAATTTACATCTGCGGTAAAGGGAACACCCATTTTTACCGCATTCTCCATCTCTTCTTTAAGAAGACAAGAAACTTCTTCTTTTTTTGCTTGGGGAGCTTCTATAATCAATTCGTCGTGAACCTGCATTATTAAATGTGCTTCGGGGATTTCTTTCTTCAATCTTTCCCACACTTTAATCATTGCGATTTTAATAATATCCGCAGCTGTTCCCTGAATTGGCATATTCATCGAAACTCTTTCACCAAAGTTACGAAGATTCGCATTTGATGAGGTGAGCTCCGGTAAATATCTTCGTCTTCCGAAAACTGTTTCTGCATATCCCCTGGTTTTTGCATCCTTTTTGCACTGCTCCATAAAACGTGCAACACCTGAATAATTTGCAAGATAGCCTTTTATATATCTGTCTGCTTCCTGAACTGAAGTGCCTATATCGTTCGAAAGACTGAATGCCCCTATGCCGTAAACAATCCCGAAATTGACTGCCTTTGCCTTTCGTCTGTCATCCGCAGAAACTTCATTTATAGGAACACCGAATACCTGAGAAGCCGTTGCAGTGTGAATATCAATATTCTCCAAAAACGCTTTTTTCATCATTTCATCGTCTGCCATAGCAGCAAGCACACGAAGTTCTATTTGTGAGTAGTCTGCATCAACTAAAACAAAACCTTCTTTAGCATTAAAAAATCTTCTTAACTCTCTGCCTAATTCTGTTCTTACAGGTATATTCTGAAGATTGGGTTCAGTTGACGAAATTCTTCCCGTTCTTGTTTCAGTCTGATTTAAGGTTGAGTGAATTCTTCCGTCGTTATCAATCACCTTCAAAAGACCGTCACAATAGGTCGATTTTAATTTTGCAAGAGTTCTGTACTCTAAAATCTCAGGAATAACCGGATGTTTATCCTTTAAAAACTCAAGAACCTCTGCATTTGTAGAATAGCCGTTCTTCGTTTTTTTCTGATGTGGTAAATTAAGCTTATCTTCAGAAAAAAGCACGTCTCCTAACTGTTTGGGTGAATTAACGTTAAACTCACAACCCGCAAGAGCGTAGATATTCCCTAATTTAACCTCGATAACATTAGCTAATTTCTCACCATAAGCAATAATGCCTTCGTTATCAACAGAAAAACCCTCTCGCTCCATTGATGCTAAAACTCTTGAAAGCGGAATTTCGATTTCATAAAGCAATTTTTCCTGATTATTTTCGGTTATGTCGCTCATAAGCTTAAGCGATAAAGATTCCATAACCGCTGCACTTTTTATATTGTTTTTTTCTTCCTCGTAAACCGAAACAGTATCTTCTGTTGTTTTCACTTTTACTTTTTGAAGATTATAAACCTCACTCAGAGCCGGAACGCTATAATCAGAAGCATTCGGATTAAGAAGATACCCCGCAAGTGACGTATCAAGTCTTATATTTTCTGCCTGAAAACCGTTAATTTCGCAAAACGCAAATAAATATTTGGCGTTGTCTGTGTATTTCTCGATTTTCGCATTACTCAAAAACTCTTTTGCAAAGCTCATAAACATAAAGTCTGCGTTTCTTACAATCGCTACACCACTCTGAGTTTTAAAGAAAAAATATTCTATTCCGCCGTCATTATATTTTGTTATAAAAAACGCTTTACCCGAAGACTCAAGTTCTTTTAATAAACTGTCATAATCATCTGCGAGGAATACATCAATTTCTTTTGAAGGCACCTCAGAATCATTAGCCTCATCGTCCTCGTCAAGATTAAATCTTTTTATGTGCTTGAACATTTCTAAATCTGCAAAAAGCTTTTTGGCTTTTTCTTTATCTGGTGCTTTGATTCTGTAATCTTCTAAATTTATGCTCACAGGTGCTTCTAAACAGATTGTACCGAGTGTTTTGCTCAAAAACGCACTTTCTTTTGAGGTTTCAAGCTTTACCTTTGTACCAGCTTTTATATCTAAGCTTTCTAAATTCTCATATATATTTTCGATTGAATTATATTTACTTATAAGCTCAATTGCACCTTTTGGTCCTATTCCCTGCACACCAGGAATATTATCTGAAGAATCGCCCTGAATTGCTTTAATATCTATTAACTGTTGTGGTGTTACAAGATATTCTTCTTTAATTTTATCAATATCATACACTGTTGAAACAGGCTGCCCTGCCTTTGTAGAAGCTAAAACAACATTTACATTTTCTCTTACAAGCTGTAATGAATCTCGGTCACCCGTTGCAATATAGCAAAAATCATCTTTTTTACAGGCAGAAGAAAGTGTTCCTAAAATATCATCTGCTTCATAGCCTTCTTTTTCGACTACCGTGTAACCCAAAGTTGTGAGTAATTCCTTTAATGGTGCAAATTGCTCTATTAACTCACGCGGTGCAGGCTTTCTTCCTGCTTTATATTCTGAATATATTTTATGACGAAAGGTAGGTGCTTTTAAATCAAACGCAACAGCAACTGCTTCAGGCTCATAATTTGAAAGCAACGAAAGAAAAATATTTAAAAAGCCATATATACCATTTGTAAATCTGCCATCTTTTGTTGAAAGCAGTCTTACACCGTAATATGCACGATTTAATATAGAGTTTCCGTCAATAACAAGTAGCTTCATAATTTTAAACTCCCAAAGTCTCTAATGTAACAAAATGATATCCGTTCTGCTCAAGATATTTTTCTTCACAGATAGTTCTCAGGCACCCTAAAGCAGCGATTTCTGTTTCTCTGCCGGGTGTTTTTACTTTTATACCCGTTTGCTTTTCTATAAATTTATCGAGTCCGTACATTCCCGAAACACCGCCACAGAGGAAGATTCCATCATCGGTAATATCCTTTATAAGTTCGGGTGGTGTAACCTCTAACACTTCTGTTATAGCCTTTGTGATTTCATCTATACATTCTCTTATTGCAAAATTCACTTCTTCTGCAGTTACTTCAAAAAACATAGGCATTCCGTCAGAAATATCTTTACCCTTAGAAATTGCAACTATGCTTTCATCTCTGATTTCGGCACCGCCTAAAATAATTTTTATTTCTTCGGCAGTCAGTTTACCCACTGCAACACCACGATTATCTTTCAGATATGCTTTTATTTCTCTGTCCATATCGCTACCGCCGATTTTCGCACTTTTGGCAACAGCAATATTACCCATTGTAACAACCGCTACACTCGTAGTACCTGCACCAATATTCACAATCATAGTACCATATGGTTTATCTAACATAACACCCGTACCGAGAGCTGCCGCAAGAGGCTCTTCAATTTAAACCGCTCTGCCTGCCCCTGCGTTAAGAATACACGAAAGAATATTGCGTTTTTCTAAGTTTGTAAGCCCCGCAGGCATTGTAGCTGCAACAGTAGGCTTAAATATTTTATTTTTACATATTCTCTCCAGGAAGGTTCTGAGAAGAAGTTTACTGTTTTCTAAGTTTGAAATACCACCTGAAAGAAGCGGTCTGACTAATTTAATAGCATCAGGACATCTGCCCGTCATATTAAGAGCTTCTTTACCTGCCGCAAGAACCTTACCTGTTTCTCTTTCGAGTGCCAGAACAGCCGGTTCTGACAAAACAATACCCTTGCCTTCAATAGCCGCAGTAACGTTGCCTGTGCCTATATCAAGACCTATTTTAAGACCTACCATTGTAACACCACACTTTCCATTTTAAAATACAAAAAATTCCAAGCATATAGATTTTATTATACACCTATATTCCTGATTTGTAAACAAAAAAATGCCGAATGAAAATAGATTCAATCGGCATTTTGATTAATAGATTTATTCTTTCTCAAAAGCTTCTGCCTTTGGCTGTTGTGGCTCTTCTTTACCCCTTGTTACAGTATTTGTTACACCACCCGAAACATAAGTAACACCACATTCAGGACAGATATTTGTGTGAAGTGTAACAGACTGCCTTACAACCTCTCTGTCTTCTCTATCAGCTTTTGATTGTTCTCTTACAACGTGCTCATACTCGTGACTTCTGACCTTCATTGCAGATTGCTCAGGCGAAATATGTGCCGCAGTCTTGAATGAAACACCCGGGTCGTCAGAACCATCCTGATATTTTCTTTCAGCACAGGTTTTGCATTCGCTTTCTTCCATAACCTCTTGAGGAGATTTTGCTGAATCAGGTTTTTTAAGTAAAGCAATTTCTTCTTCATTCAGATTTCTCATTTTTTCGTGATTAGCAAAACCGACAACGCTACCTTCAAAATGGCTTGATTTACTGAAGCCACCATAATTTGAAGCGTTGCTTGAAGCAGTGTCTGCAGGTGCTTTTACAGGAACAGAAGCACGCGAAGCCTGCTCTGCAGCTTCTACAATATTAACGCCTCTTATTAACGACTCGTTATTATTGTAATATGTTGAATAACCTGATACGCCATTTACCATAAAAACACCCTTTCTACTCTTTTTCTTTATTTTACCAACTGTTTTACAAAAAGTCAATTGTACATCTTTTATAATAATTGTAAGTTGTCGAAACGCAGTTGCGTTTCACAAAAGCCGATTTTATCGGCTTTTTGCAAAATTGTTTTATCAAACACAATTTTGCATTACAGTCATTGAAAGGATTATAGTGGAATTCACACTGTTTAAACCAACCATATTCGTTATAATTTATTGACTTGAATTTATATTTTTGATATGATGAAAACAACAATCAAAACAAGGTGGTTTAAAATATGGCAGGTGTTAAAAATTCAAAATTAAAATTGCTTGTTCTTGCTGAAATTCTCAAAAACCAGACCGATGATGAGCACACGCTTACCGCTACTGAGCTTTGCGATAAATTGCAAAACGAGGGAATCACTGCAGAAAGAAAATCAATTTATAAAGACATAGATGTACTTCGTGAATTCGGGTATGACATTATAAAATCCACTGAAAAAGGAAACACAGGTTATTTCCTTGGTGAAAGAAAGTTTCAGGCAGCAGAAATACGCCTTATTTCAGATGCAATTCAGGCAGCGAACTTTATTTCTGCCAACAAAACCGCTGAACTTGTAAAAAAATTTGAGAGTTTTTTAAGTGAAAACCACTCGAAAATACTTCACTCTCAGGTTTACGTTGAAAAAAGGCCTAAAACATCCAACGAAAGAATTTATTACACCATAAGTGAATTAGACAAAGCCATAAACCAGAATCTGAAAGTCACCATACTTTATCAAAAAAGGAAAATAACAGAAGAATTTAAAACTGCGACCGAAGAAAAAACGCATAAGGTAAGCCCCTATGCACTCATATGGTCGAATGACAATTATTACCTGATTTGCAACAATGAAAAATATGACAACTTAATGCACGTAAGAATCGACAGAATAAAGTCGGTAACTATTACCGAAGAAAAATCAAGACATTTTTCAGAAGTTTCTAATTACACAAACAAATTTGATTCGGCAGATTATGCCAACAAGTCTTTTAATATGTTCAGCGGTGAACCGAAACCAATTCAACTTATCTGTAACAACGATTTGCTTGACGTTATGCTTGACAGATTCGGTAAAACCGTAAAAATTCAGAAACACGATGAAAATTCATTCGTTTTAAAAACGAATGCAGCAGTAAGCGAGGGTTTTATTGCCTGGATTTTACAATTCGGACCAAGAGTAAAAGTAAAATCACCCAATGATTTAATTTATGAAATTAAAAAACGTGCGGAAGAAACCGCGAAATTATACTCACAATATTAATAACCAAAACAAAAACGGATAATTGAGTTTCAACACTCGATTATCCGTTTTTGTTATAACTTTTCAAGTCACGAAATTATTCAGTTATTTTACACGCAATTCCGTTGCCGTAATAAGAGCTTTTGCTGTCGCCCTTAAACGCTTTTATTGTGTATTTGTAGTCTACGTTTGGTTCAGCAGTAGTGTCAGTGAATTGTATAGTATTTGCACCACTTACAGTTCCGATTAATTTCCAGGAGCCAACGTCTGTTTTACGGTAAAGTCTGTAACCGTCTGCAGAAGAAACTTCATTCCATTTAAGTGTTATTGAATTCTCGTTTGCTACAGCAGAGTTGATTTTCGGAGTAGAAACGAAGGTTGCATATATATCGTTATTTGAAAAGTATG
>JAZRKU010000036.1:0-48099 GCA_045646485.1 Acutalibacteraceae bacterium | reverse complement strand
CTTTTTTTACTGGTTTATGGAGATGTATTATCACCATCTAAATATTCCTGCGAAGATTTTTATATTACTGATGCTACAGATGATGAATTGGATGGTTATATAAATAAACTGTGGGATGACCATTTATCCGGGAATTATTTTGTCGGGGCTCTTTGTATAGATGAAAAGCCTGAATATGTCACTTTGCAATTAAAATCACATTTAGAGTTGACTTATAGTATAGGATATTTTGATTACGCTGGTGACTATTTTACGCATTTTCCATACAATGTACCAAACCAATCAGTGGACAGCGGATTGAAGTAAGAGGTAATAGTGGATAGTGAAGAAGTGAATTTTTAATTTGCTTCTTCCTGATTCACTTAACAGGCTCAAAATGAAACGAAAAAACTTCTGCAAAAATTGCCTCTCTTCGAAGAGAGGGGGACCGCGCGTAAGCGTGGTGGAGAGTTCTTTGCCACCATCTGAATTGTATAATTATATTTGGATGATAACGCCACAAACTACCAATCTATCATTTTTATTTTATTGTTTGTTAAAATTCGTTATAGCGGGCAACCAAAGGTTAGCCCCTACGGTTATGGTATAAAATTCACCCTATCATTTTTAGTCGTTTCAAATGATAGGGTGAACTTGTTTTTTCTGAAATTTTCAATTTTCTTTTTTCAATTATCACTTAAAGAAAGTCAATTAATGTTGTGGATTTGAACGAAGGCTTATAACTGCTTTTATAAGTGCATCGGTTATAACTTTTTGTGGAACCTCTTGTTCTGCTTTTCGTAAATCCTCCTGAGTACCTGAAACGTATCTTGGTTCAGCAGTATTGAGGGCAAACGCCGCAACGTAGCATTTGCATTTGTCGCAAGTGCAAACGTTAAACTTTTTCATTGCAGAATCAAGATAGCCTAAAACTAAATTTTCCATTATATTTATAACAGATATTTCTGTTCCTGGGTCGCACATATACGTGCTTGAAAAAACCTTTTTTCTTAAAGATTGAAAAGCGTCGTGCTCTTGCTTTTCTGCTTCCGTAGCCGTATCACTCGCGTGGTTGGCGTTATAAACTGTAGAAAAGGGGTTGTCCGCAATTGCAGGCATAATCTTCTGGAACATCAAATCCTTGTCGAGTTCTCTTTTTGTTTTAGCCATTAAAGAATCCCCCTTTCAAAAAGCTCATCGACTAAAGCGATGTAGTCTTTAACAACTGCATTTCTCGGGGCATATTCAATAATATCCTCTTGCAAAGCGGTCATAGCGTTGCTTATTACGGTGCTGTGACGGATGTTTGTGTCAAGCAAGGTCATATTGAGTGCTTTACAAAGCTCTGCTGCGGTTTCTTTTGTAACTCTGCTTAATTCTTCTCTCGGGTAATATCTGCAAAGGAACATACCACCGAGAACAAGTTCAGGGTTAATAGCCTGCTTTATTCTTGAAATAGTTTCATGAACCTGAATAACGCCTCTGAGGCTGTAGCCGTCGCTAAGACCGGGAACCAACACGACGTTGGAGGCGGTAATAATATTAGCAGAGAGCAACCCTAACTCGGGTGGAGAATCTATTACAATATAGTCATACATCGAGTCAATTGTCTTGAGAGCGTCTTTTAACATTCTCTCGGTACCCGCTCCTGAAAATTCCCTTTCAACGTTGCCTAAAAGTCCGTCGGTAGGAATAACGTCTAAAACGGGGGCGTGTTGAATTGCATCAACCGCCTTGACACGTTTTTTTATTACGTCATAAATTGTAGGGTGTTCGCGTGTATCTGCACCTACACTGAAAGAAAAATAACCCTGAGGGTCAAAATCGACGCCAAGCACCTTATAGTTTTTGTGTTTTAAGCAGACTGCAATGGCGTTTGCCGAAGAAGTTTTGCCAACGCCGCCTTTTTCATTAATTAAAGAAATAATTTTTGCCAAAGAAACCACTCCTTAACTCATCAGTATATCATATAACAAAATAAAATGAAAGAGGTAATTTATAATTAAAACTAAAAAGTTGCTGACATAATAAGTTTTTATAGTTTTAAAAAATTTTTTTGAAAAAATGAAAAAAATTCATTTTTTTACTTTAGTTTTTAAAAAATCGTAGAACAATTATAAGTGAGATATAAAAACAAGACTAAAATTATGTCTTGTTACCAAATAAAACTCTAAAAGGAGGAAAAATAAGTGGATATTAATTCTATAAGAAATTACTACACAAGAAACAACGTAAACAGCATTTATCAGAAGGATGTTGCTGTTAAAAGTTCTGATTCTGCAGTTAAAACTACAGCAAATACAGACGTAGTTGATTTTGCCGCAAAGGGTACAGAAAAATCAGTTTATGAAAAAGCTGTTATGAATTATAAGGTTGCTTATAATAAACCTACTGATTCAGAAAGAATTAAAGAACTCAAAGAGAAGTATCAGGGCGATGCTTGTCCGATTTCTTCTTCTGAAATTGCAGGTGCAATAATGAGCAACGTTATCGGCTTCAGCAGATAACAGTTTTTCGGAGGCTAATATGCAAGAAAATATTAAGGAATATAAAGCGGTTTTAGAAGAATGCCTTGCAGAATGTAAAAAAATGCTTGAATTTGAAGCTGAAAAAAGAAAGGCTCTTTTAGACAGCGATGTGAACAACTTAACTGTTGTTCTTCAATCTCAACAAGCAACTATAATGAAGCTTGAAAACATAGAGAAAAAAAGAGTTGCGGCTCAGGAAAAGGCAGGCTTCGGCGAAAAGAAAGCAGATGAGTTAATCGCCGAAATAGAAGATGCTGAGCAGAAAAAAGAATTCACCTCAGTGATTAATGAATTAAGAGGTATTGTTGAGGAAATACAAAGACTTAATAAAATTTCAATAGATATAGCAAAATCTAACCTTAAAATGTCAAACGTGATTTTGCAGCAACAACAAGCGGAAAGCGCAGGAGTTTATACTTCTTCAGGTGAAAATGTTAATTGGACACCGGGTTCATCGTTTGAAGAAAAAATATA
Source organism: Acutalibacteraceae bacterium (assembly GCA_045646485.1). Taxonomy (GTDB): domain Bacteria; phylum Bacillota; class Clostridia; order Oscillospirales; family Acutalibacteraceae; genus DTU089. The sequence goes on along the minus strand of JAZRKU010000036.1, from coordinate 45,118 downwards.
AGGAGTGTTATAATTGAGACCTACCTTTATGGGCATTGAAACTGCCAAAAGTTCAATTTTTACAAATCAGAAATCTTTAGATATAGTTGGTAACAACCTTGCAAACGTAGATACAGACGGTTACACACGTCAGAGAGTTGACAGAGCTGTTATAGCAGTTAACACATCTACTCAGCGTGTTGCATATGATGGAATCGGTCTTGCAGGTCAGGGTGTTAAAGCTACAAGCATCAGCCAGATGAGAGATGCTTTCCTTGACAAAAGATTCAGAGAAGAAAATGCACAGGCAAAATATCACGAACAATCAGCAGTTATTTTGTCAGATATTCAGAGTGCTCTTGGTGACGGTGCCGACATTACTGACGAATCAGGTCTTATGGGTGCTATTCAGCAGATTTATCAGAATCTTCAGAACTTCATAAGCTCTCCTGTTTCTGACTCGGAAGCAAACCTTGTAATGTCAGCGTTTAAAAACCTTACTCAGGTTCTTTCTCAGATGAATGCAAGACTTGACAACGTTCTTAAACAACAATATACCGATATGAGCGTTACAGTTGATAAAACTAACAGTATCTTAGAACAGATTGCACATATCAATAAAACAATTCGTGATAATATTGCAACTGATAACGACTATCAGGCAAACGAGCTCTTAGACCAGAGAAATTTGCTTTTAGACCAGCTTTCAGAATATTGCGATATTCACGTTACAGAAAATATAGATGGTACAATTGATGTTGATATTGGTGACCACAACGCAATAAAAGGTGTTAAATATAATGTTCTTAACTTATATCAGAATCAGGATGGCACAGTGGCAGTTACCTGGAGCGATACAGGTAAAAATGTAGGACTTACCGGTGGTACACTTCACGCTTATATTGAGTTTCTTAATGGTCGCGGACCATGTATGCAGAGCGGTAATGAAACTGCTGCAAACGGTCTTATGTATTATCGTGACAGAATCGACTCAATTGCTTCAGCGTTTGCGAAAATCGCAAACACCTCTGTTCCTGAGTATGATGAAACAACAGGTCAGCCAAAGGTTGACGAAGAAGGCAGAGTTGTTTATAAGATTTTACTTGCAGGTAAAACAGAAAGCGGTAAAACAAACTCAAAAATTCCTGTTACCGCAGCAAACATATCACTCAGTGACGAGTGGGTAAACAACGCAGCAGGTTACTTTATTTATAACAGAAATGAAACTATTGAAGATTATGCTTCTAACTTAGCTTCTGCTCTTATTGAAGATAAATTTACGTTTGAAGCATACGGCGAAACATTCACAGGTACATTTGCTGAATACGAAATCGATTTCTTAGGCAAACTCGGTACAGAAATCAGCTTCCAGGAGGGCAGACAGTCTGCTACAGAGCTCGTTGCAAACGATTTTATGGGCCAGAGAGATTCAATTTCAGCAGTTTCATCAGACGAAGAAGCAGCCGATATGATTGTTTATCAGAAGGCTTATGAAGCAGCATCACGTTTGATGACAGCAATGGATGATTTGCTCGATACAATTATAAACAGAATGGGTCGTGTAGGACTTTAATTCATATTGATATTCTGCGAAAGGATGAATAGGCTATGAGAGTTGCAGATAAAACAACACAAAGAAATTATATAAAATATCTTAATAAAGCAAGAAACGACTATGCCGAAACAAATATGAAAATTGCTTCAGGTAACCGTTTCATAAAATTATCAGAAGATGTTTCTGCAGGTACAAGAATGCTTAACTCAAGAGTTGAACTTTTTAAATCAGAAAAACAACTTTCTAACGTTCAGGCTATTAACAGCGAGTTCAAAGCAGTTGAAGACTCTATGTTGTCAATAAACGATGTTCTTAACGAAATAATAGGAACAAAGCTTATTAAGGCTTCATCAGAAACAGCAGGTGATACAGGTCGTGTTACTATCGCTTCTGAAATAAAATCAATGAAAGAAGAAATCCTTCAATTTGCAAATATGAAGTTTGCAACAAAATATCCTTTTGGTGGTTCAACTGCAAAGGTTGCTCCGTTTAGCTTAAGTGATGACGGCAAGCTTCTTTATAACGGAATTGACGTGAACTCTGTGCAGCAACGTGCAGACGGAACAAGATTTTACGTTGATGAAAACGGCGTTGAACAAGAAATAGCAAAAGATAACCCGTTATTTATTGATATTGGTTTAGGTGTTCGTGTTGACGGAACTGAATTTAACTCAGTTTCAGGCTTCGAAGCATCATTCTCAGGTCTTCAGATTCTCGGCTTCGGCGAAAATGAAAACGGACTTTCAAACAATATAATAAACCTCTTAACTGATATTGAAGACGCTTTAATAAATTATAACCCTGAAAAATTCAGAGAGCTTCAGGTGCAGCTTACCGACAGAGTAGATATTTTCAGAACAAATATCACAGATATGGGTGCAAAAACAAATTTCCTTGATACTATGGAAACAAGACTTCAGAATCAGGTTGATAACTACAAATTCAGAATAGATGAGCTTGTTGGTATTAATGATGCAGAAGAAGCAACAAACCAATCGATGAATGACTACATCTTAAAAGCGGTTATCCAGATGGGCTCACAGATTCTTCCGGTTTCATTGTGGGACTACTTAAGATAATAAATAATCGCATACGAATTAAATGGATTTAATTTTAGAATAAAGAAGGGATTTAAATGCATGTTATCGAGATTAAAACTACACCCGGTAAGTATGAATTAGAAGTAACACCGGCAAAGTTAGAGTATGATAACGATACTGTTCGCGATATGCAGGTGCAGACGACTCCGTCTACATTGAAGATTGATGCGAAAAACATATCTGTTAAAATTGATAGCTATGAAAGTCGTAAATCAATCGGTCTTATGACTATGGGCGACAGAATCAGTTACACAGCAGATAAGGCTGCTCAGCATATATCTGAAAAAACAAGAGAATATGTTGAAATAGGTCAGCAGATTTCTAAAGTTAACGAGGGTGCAAACATACCTTCGATTATCGCACAAAAGAGAATAAATGAGTCAATACCGCATCTTGTTACAGCGTATTTCCCGAGCGTTGGTCCTAACATTTCGTGGGAACCAAATGAGCTTAATATGGAATATACACCTACAGACCTCGATATTAATTGGCAGGAGCTTGACCGCTCTATGACTTACATTGCAGGTAGTGTTAAGTTCAACGTTGTTCAGAGAGCAAGTGTTGATATTGAATATGTTGGCGGTCCTAACTACTTCCCGAAGAGTTCAGACCCTTCATATGAAGCAGAAGAATAAATATAATTCCAAGGAGTTTAAATTATGATTTATAAAACAAGAGACTTCGGCGAGAGAGAAATTCCGGATTCAAAAGTTATTGTTTTTAAACAACCGATTTTTGGATTTGATGAATATACACGATATACCTTGATTTTTGATGAAGAGATAGGAAATCGGATTGTCTGGTTACAATCTCTTGAAGAACCGACTCTTTGTTTCTTGTTGTTTGACCCTTCTCAGTTTGACAGCTTTTATAAACCTGAAATAACTGATGAAAATGAAAAACTCTTAGGTTCAGGCGACTGTGTTTGTTGGAACGTGTTGTCATTGAAAGAAGATTTTAATGATTCAACGGTTAATCTCAAAAGTCCCGTTATAATTAACACATCTACAGGCATAGCGGCTCAGGTTATATTAGAACAGGATTACCCCGTAAGACATCCTATTTTAGAAGGGGGTAATTAAAATGTTATTGTTAACACGTAAACAGGGTGAATCCCTTGTAATTGAAGTTGAAGGTTTAAAAGAACCGATTGAAATTAAAATTGTGGATATCAATAACCAGATAAAGGTTGGAGTTACAGCTCCTAAGAATTGTAAAATATGGCGTGAGGAATTGTATCAGACAATTCAGGCAAACAAACAGGCAGCAACGACAACAGAAGTACCAAAGGCAAACATTAAATCAATGGTAGCAAAATTAAAGTAAACGAAAGGAGTGTTCGATATGTCTTTATATGAAGATGTAATCGGCTGTCTCCGAGAAAAAACAAAACTTCTTTCAGAGGTTGAAAAAATTACTGAGTCAATGGCCGTTGTTCCGCAAGAAGAACTTTTGGCGTGTACAGAAAAACGCGGCAAATTAATTGATGAAATAAAACTTTTAGATGATAAGCTTCGTGAATTCGCAGGAATGAATAACGAAATAAGAAGTGTTCTTAACAATGTCTGTGAAAAAGATGATTTAACTGAAGAACTTTCAAAAGTTTATGTGGAAGTTTTATCTGTGAACGCGGTGTTAAATCGCATAAACAGTAATGACGACGTAATAAAAAACAGAATCGAATATGAGAGAGAAAAAATCCTCAATAAAATTCAGTCTTTTAATCAGGGTGGCGAGGCTGCTACACAAAGATATTATAAGTCAGTTCACGGCACAAGCTTTGCAACCGTTAATGTTTCAAGAGATATAAAGATTTAAAAAATACTGACAAAAGGAGTTGTTCTTATGAATGTTAATGCAACATCTTCAGCAAGTTCAAATAATGGCTTTTCAGGTATGATTTCCGGTATGGATACTGATAGTTTAGTTGAAAAATTACTTTCCGGAACACAATCAAAAATAGATAAACAAAAAGGCTTAAAAACTCAGACAGAGTGGAAAATAGAAAACTATCGTGACGTTATTACACAAATCAATAGCTTTTCAACTAAATATTTTAATACTGCATTTGGAGCAAGCTCAAAGAATAACCTTGCTTCATCAGCATTCTTCAACGCAATGACATCAAAGGTTACTGCAGGTAATGCTGTTAAAATTATTTCTTCTGAACCGGGTGCTTCAATGGATGATATGAATATCATCGTAAAGCAACTCGCTTCTAAAGCAAAACTTTCTTCAAGTGTAAACGTAAGTGGCGAATCTGTTCTCAAGGGCGGAAAGATAGATATTGACCAGATAAAGTCAATTATTGATACAAACGGTGAATTTACCTTTACACTTTCATTAGATGGTGCACAAAAGGCAATTACACTTAAAGCAGAAGACGTTACAGATGCCGACGGTAATATTACAGAAGATTCAATAATAAGCGCACTTGAAAAAGACGTTTCTCAGAAATTCGGCGGTTATGTAAAAGTAAACGTAGCTGAAGCAGATGGCGCTAAAAACGTAAGTCTTGCAGTCGATTTTAACGGTGAAAAAGGTCACGAGTTAAAAATTACAGGTTCAAATGCAAGTGCTCTCGGCTTTATAGTAGGTGCTTCAACAAGAATAAGCACATCATCAAAACTTAGCGAATTAGGCTTGACAGGTGATAATTTTTCATTTGAAATTAACGGTGAGAAGTTTACGTTTACAGGTGATAATACTGTAGCAGACGTTATAAGCGCTATAAATAAGAGTGATGCAGGTGTTAAGCTTTCTTACTCTTCAGTTTCAGACTCCTTCTCAATGGAAGCAGTTGATTCAGGTGCAAAATATGGCATCAGCATAACAGAAACATCAGGTAATTTCTTATCAAAGATTTTCGGTAGCGAAAACTTTGAAAACGGCGTGTTGAAATCAGATGCAGTTACCGCAGGTAAAGATGCTATCGTTTCAATCAACGGCAACGAGTTTTCAAGAACTTCAAATAACTTCACAGTTGAAGGCGTTTCATTACTTCTTACAGATGTCAGTGCTCAGAAATTAGATGCAAACGGTGCTGTAGTAGGCTACGAAGAAACAAAAATTTCAACTGAACGTGATACAGAAACTGTTTTCAATACAATTAAATCTTTTGTTGAAGATTACAATAAAATGCTCGATAAGCTTAACGGTTATGTTTACGAAGAACCAAATTATCGTAAATATGCACCACTTACAGAAGCTCAGAGAGACGAAATGACAGAAAGTCAGATTGAAAAGTGGGAAGAAAAATCAAAACAAGGTCTTCTCTATGGCGATAATACAATCCGCACATTCCTTCAGAATATGAGAAGTGCACTTTATACAAAATCTGCAACCTCAGCTGTAGCTCTTTATGATATAGGCATAGAAACTTCAAGCAATAAAGAGGATAAAGGTAAGCTCGTTATTGATGAAGAGGCTCTCAGAAAAGCACTTTCAACAGATATGGAAGAAGTTGAAAAATTATTTACAGGTACAAACGGTCTTGCTGAAAAACTTACAGGTATTATGGACCGTACTGCAAAAATAAGTGCATCAACTCCGGGTGAATTAGTTCGTCTTGCAGGTGCAAAAGAATCAAAAGCAACACAGACAAACTCAACTCTTTATGCTGAACTTAAGAGAATTGATAGCAGAATTTCAATACTCAACACAAGATATAACAAAGAAAAAGACAGATATTGGAAGCAATTTAATGCCATGGAAACTATCATTTCTAACTATAGTTCACAGAGTGCATATCTTGGACAACAATTTACCTATTGATTTTTTTGGAGAAATAGTATAAAATGAGGGTGTATTATGGTAAATAATCCGTACCAACAGTATTCACAGCAGTACAAGCAACAATCAATTATGTCTATGACTGCTGCAGAAATGATTACTGCTTTATATGATGCTGCAATGAAAGATTTTGAGTTAGCGAAGATTGCAAATTCAAAAAACGATATTTCAGGCGTTAACAAAAATCTTCAGAAGGTACAGGCAATTTTCAGATATCTTAGAGGAAATCTTGATTTCAAATATGATATTTCGAAAAATCTTGATCAGCTTTATGAGTATTTTTTAAACGTCGCAATTCAAGCGAACATAAAAAAGGACTTCAGTGAAGTTGATGATGTTATTGCGATGATAAAAGAACTTCGCGATACATATGTTCAAGCTGACAAAATTGCCCGTACTTCAGGTGCAGGAGCATAACGATAAACAGAAAGCGTAGTGCTTTCAAAAGGAGAACTTACTTATGTTTTTCAATTCTTATGATTTCAAATTACTTGAAGCAGGTACTAACCTTGCCTGGACTAAGCAGGAAATTCATATGCAAAATATTGCAAACGTTGAAACTCCGGGCTATAAGGCAAAACAGCTTGACTTCATTAACGTGTTAGACAGAGAGCGTACTAATGTAACTGCTTCTAACATTATTGAGACACAGGTTGTAGATGACCCTACCGCTTCAGTACGTCCTGACGGCAACAACGTTAATATGGAAAAAGAGAGCATTGAGCTTTACAAATCATATGCTCAGTACAGTATGTTATTAACAAAGGTAAAGTCAGAGTTCGACAAATACGGTTACGTATTAAACAGTAGTATGAAATAAGGGTGATAAAAATGGGATTTTGTAATTCATTGGATATAGTAGGTTCTGCATTAACTGCTGAAAGATTCAGAACAGATATTATTACACAGAATATAGCAAACGAAAAAACAACAATGACTGAAAGTGGCGAGCCTTACAGAAGACAACAAGTTGTTTTACAAGAACGCGGAATGTCTTTTTCTGAGGAACTTTCAAATGCTCAGGGCGGCGGTGTAAGAGTTGCCGAGGTTGTTGAGAGTGATCGTGAGTTTACAAAGGTTTATGACCCGACTAACCCACTTGCAGATGAAAATGGCTATGTTACGTATTCAAACGTTGATACAACAGAAGAAATGATTGATTTGATGGCAGCATCAAATGCTTATCAGGCTAACCTTACGGCGTTATCTGTTGTAAAGGCAATGATTACTAAAACACTTGATATTAAAAAATAATTAAATAACAGTAAAAAGTCTCCCGAATTTTCGGGAGATTTTTTATTGCAAAAAACAAAAATGAACAAAAAGTGAACAAAAAAACTTGAAGTTTCGTAAAAATTATGGTAAAATTTTACTATTAAAGGTGTATTTTGCGCCTTTTTAGGGGGTGTTCGCATGAGCGAAAGTAATTTTAAAACAATAGAATATGTAAAAGATGTCTTTTCGTCTCATCTTGTGGACAAAAAAATTGATGATAGTTATACAAGGTTTACCAATGATGCGGATATATTTGGTTTAGTACAAAATGGCAGTATTCACGGTTTACCGGCGATAAAGGCTGCGTTAAAGACTTTTTTGACTTTTACCAACGTGAATTGTACGTTGACATTCAGCGATGAAAATGAAAAACAGATTGCACCAACAGTATATTCAGTGAATTTTGTTGTTGACGTTAAAAATACAGAAACAGAGCAGGTTTTGGTGTTAAGAGTTTCAGGTGTAGTTTTAGCAGAAGGTGATGATATGAAGATATCTTCACTTAATATTTCTGCGGTTGACAGAAATTCTATGCCTTTAAGATATTTTGTTGATGAGGTTGAGCTCGGTTATGAAGCAGAGCTTTATCGGGATATTTTAGGTGAAGGTGTAAGTGCGGGTATTTTAGGTACATTTAACGAGCCTGATTTTCCTCTTTACGTTATAGACGACAATTTTGTGAAAATGTTGGGCTATACCAATAAAAAGGAATTGCTTTTAGATATAAATAATAAGGTTGCAAATCTTATTTATCGTGATGATTTACCTCGCATAATTTCTGAGTTCGAAAACTGTAAAACTGCCGGTGAAAAATATGAGAGCGTTTACAGAGTAAGAAAAAAGAACGGCAGATATATATGGATAAAAGAGGACGGTAAGGTAGTAAAGGTACAAGACAGAATTGCTTTGGTAAGCATCTGTCATGACGTTACTGAAAGCGTTGAAACAAAACAAAAATTAAAAGATAACGAAACCCGCTTCAAGCTTGCTGTAAGCGGAGCAAAAATGCTTGTTTGGGAATATGATATTAAAAATAAATCTGCACGATATCCTCAGGGAACTGAAATAGGTAATCCCGGCAGAGAAGTGATTCTTTATGATTTCCCCGATAGATTAATAAACAGGAATATAGTAATTGAAGAACAACAGGAAGAATTTAAGGAGTTTTATAAAAGAGTTGAATTCTCTCAGGAAAAAGAGTTAAGAGGCACATTCTGGATGCTTGATTCAGTCTCTAATATTAAGAAATGTTATGAAATTTCTTATTCAGTTGAAAGAGATTCTGCAGGTAACGGAATAATTGCTTACGGTATGAGTCGTGATGTGACTGATCAGAAATTCACAGAAAAACGTTTTAAAGAAGAAATAGGTTTCCGTAATAAGACAGGCGACAATCTTCTTTCTACAGCGTGCGTTAATCTTACTTTAGGTATTATTGAAAACATAAAGCATGGCGATATTTACGAAAAGGATGAACGTGTTTTAACAACAATTGATTACCGTGAACGCTCAAAATTCTATTTAAAAGAATGTGGTTTGAGTGATGAGCAGAATAACAACTTAGCTGTTGAAAATCTTCTTAAACTTTTTGAACAAGGTGTAACTGAAGTGAGAGAAGAGTATTCGGCAGTTACCTTAGATGGTAAAAAAATCTGGGTAAGACTTGATGTTAATATTTTGAAAAGTCCAAAAACGGGCTATATACTTGCGTTTTATTATAATAAAGATATTACAACAGAAAAACTTAATTTGTTTATTTCTGAAAATATACTTTCGCAAAACTATCTTGAAGTTGGTCTTGTAGATTTAGATGCGGATACCTACACGAGATATCATTCATTAGGAACAAATATAACCGAATTCAACAATAATTTCCCGTTTGAATCCGGTTTGGCGGTGTTCTGTGAAAAGCGTGTTACAGAGGCAGATCGTAAAAGGGTAAGAAAATATATGTCAATTGATTACCTTAAATCTGCAATTAAAAAATACGGAAGTGTTGAGTTCCAATTTTTAGGTTATGACAGATTTGGCAATGAAGAATATAACAGTATGTCTATTAAACCTTTGTATAAAGACAGAACAGATATTCTTATTTCTACTAGGTCAAACGTTGATGCAATTGTGCGAGAGGGTCAGAAAAAAGAAAAGAAACTCAAAAAGGCAATGGAAGAGGCTCGAAAAGCAAATGAAGCAAGAGCAGATTTCTTTGCAAGTATAAGTCACGATATGAGAACACCAATGAATGCGATTATTGGTATGTCAGCATTAGGTGTTGAGGAAAGTAACGATGAAACAATAAAGAAATATTTTTCAAATATTGATGCTTCAGCGCACTTCCTTTTAGGGCTTATAAATGATGCTCTTGACAGCTCGCAGATTGAAAAGAACGCTTTGACTTTGAAATATGAGCCATATGCTATGGATGAGTTTATTCACTACGTGAACTCAATGGTTCGTTCGCTTTGTGAAGCAAAAAAGATAGAGTTCAATATGATTTTGTCTGATGAACACGCAAAGCACATAAAAACAGATAAGCTGCGTTTTAATCAGATTTTCTTTAATCTTCTTTCAAATGCAATTAAGTTTACACCTGAAAACGGTAAGATTGATTTCATTATGGAATTTGTCAGCCGCAACAATGGTGTAATAGTTCAGAAATTTATTGTTAGAGATACTGGAATTGGTATGAGCAAAGACTTCCAGAAAAAGATGTTTAAGCAGTATGAAAGAGAAAAAGGTCCTGATTCTATAAACACTGCAGGAACAGGTCTGGGTCTTTTCATTACTAAATACGTCGTTGAACTTATGGGCGGAACAATTTCTGTAAATAGTGAAGTTGGTAAGGGAACAGAGTTTGCTGTTGAACTTGCATTAGAGGAAGTAAATATTGAAACGTTTAAGTCATCTTCACCTGATAAACTTTCTGACGATGATTTCAGCAAAATTTTAAACGGTAAAAGAATTCTTCTTTGTGAAGACAACGATATGAACAGTCAGATTGCAGTAAGAGTTTTAGAGAAAAAAGGCATTATTGTAGAGTGTGCTCCTGACGGACAAGCAGGTCTTGACAAATTTAATGATTCTGACGAAGGCTATTACGATGCAATTCTTATGGATGTAAGAATGCCCGTAATGGATGGCTTGGAAGCGACTATGGTTATCCGTAATTTAGAGCGTATGGACTCAAAGAAAATTCCTATAATTGCTATGAGTGCAAACACTCACAAAAGCGATATTGAAACCGCTTTAAAAGCAGGAATGACTGCACATATAGGCAAACCGTTTGATGTAAAAGAACTTTATAAAATTATTAGTTTAGAATTGATTAAAGAATAATTATAAAACAACCATTGAACTTGAAGATTCAATGGTTGTTTTACTTTAAAAAAAAGAAAATCGTAGAATAATATTATTAGAGGGTAATTTTACCTGTTTGGTTGTTAGAAATAATATAAGTTTATTATGAAAGCAGGTGTCAGAATGAGTTTTATAGATACAAGCAGTTTTGGTCTTATGACTTCTATTAATCATTTAAGAAAAAACGCTAAGCTTGAAAGCAAGTGGGAAAAAAGAAAACAAGAAGGCTTTTCTACCGAAGGCTTAACTGAACGCCAGAAGGATAACGTAAATTTTATTAATGCTTATAAAGAGCAACAAGAATTGCACCCTGAAGATAAAGAGATGCAAAAAATAACAAATAAAATTAACGCAGGTAGTAAATTAACAGAACAAGAAATGCAATATTTGCAAAAGAAAAACCCTGTTCTTTATCAGAAAATGCGTGCAATAGAAGCTGAAGCAAAGCAATATGAAGAAGATTTAAAGCGTTGCAAAACAAAGGATGAAGCACAGAGAATCAAGATGAATAAAATTAATGCGTCGGTTGCAAGTATTCGTTCTATTGAGAGTAATCCTAATATTTCTGATGCAGACAAATTGGCTTTTGCCCAGGCAGAGCAGGTGAAAATGCGTGAGATTGAAAAGATTACCGTGAAGTTTATTGAAAGCGGTGCATATGCAGCTCTTCCTACAGATGCAGAAAAATTCCAGACAGAAAAAGAGTTAGAAGAAGCAAAGAGCGAAGAGATGCAAAATACCGAGCAGAAAACAGAAGAAGCTCCGAAGGCAGAAGAGAACGAAGCAAAAACCGAGGGAGTAAAAACTGCTACAAGTAAAGAAATTGCAGAGGCGGTTGAAAAGCTTGTTGGTAAAAATACTAAGCCTGAATTTAAAATTGGTGACAACAAACGTAACGAAACTGAAATTGAGCTTTCAGATGAATTCAGAAAAATCAAGAATTCAAAAGCAAAAAAAGCTTATATAAAAGCAGTTTTAGATTATAATATTCAGTCAGGCAAATAATAAAAATTTAACAACCTGCAGTCGACAGTGAAACGTTGATTGCAGGTTGTTAAAGTATCTGTAAAAATCTTTTATAAGCTTTTAAAAGTTTTTTGTAGGGAAGAACTTCATTTTCAGGCAGTGTTTTTATAAGTTCTTCTAATATTGAGATTTTTTCGAGAAGATTAAATTCTTTGTTGTCTTCTTGCCATTTAAATTTAACGTGAAGCTCTTCTAATTGTCTTTGAATATCCTCCAATATAATCACTCCTTAAATTACATTTCAAGGGAATATCCCTTAAAAGTCAATAAGGGATATTCCCTTGAGGCATAATTATCTTAAAGGTAAGGTGATTATGTTGTTTAAAAGGGTTCGAGATTTAAGAGAAGATAACGACTATACACAAAAACAAATAGCGGAAATTTTGAAGATACACCAAACAACTTATTCAGACTATGAGCTTGGTAATCTTAATATTCCTGTTGACGTTCTTATAGAGTTAGCTAAACTTTACAAAACGAGTGTTGATTATATTGTTGGTCTTACAGACGAAACAAAACCATATAAATAAAAAAATTCCCCATAAGAGTTAAAACTTATGGGGAATTTTTTTACTTTGTTTTTAATATCTCATCTGCTCTTTTTAAAGCGTCGTCAATGTTTCTTCTGAAGTTTTCTTTACCGATTTTAGAATAAAGACCCGACTTCTTAAGAGCTTTTAACGGTTGTTCGTTTGCGTGAGAAATTATTAGTGTTTTTCCTTTTTTCTCAAAGTTTTTAAGAATCGTTTCAAAAGCGTGAATACCGGTTGCATCAATTGCGGGAACGCTTCTCATTCTTAAAATAAGCACTTTTTTGTCTGTTGAAGAAAGTGTGTCTGTAAATTTAGTTGCCGCACCAAAGAAGATAGGGCCTGTAATTTCAAATACAGAAGCACCTTCAGGAATAACCTTTAAGTTAACGTTGTCGCTGTCTGTTGCTTCGTCAATTTCTTTCCAACCGTAAGCATTTGTTTCATCACTCATACGCTTCATAAAGAGAAGTGTTGAAAGAATAAGACCAACTGCAATAGCAACAACAAGGTCAAATGCAATGGTAAGCACAAAAGTTAAAATTAAAACAAAAATATCGCTCTTTGGGGATGTTTTAATAATTGCTTTGAATTCTCGCCATTCGCTCATATTGTAAGCAACTATAAAGAGAATTGCCGCAATAGTCGGCATTGGAATGTATGAAGCAAGAGGCATTAAAACAAGTAAAACCAAAAGAAGAACTACTGCGTGAACCATACCAGCAATAGGAGTTCTGCCACCGTTTTTAATGTTAGCGGCAGTTCTTGCAATGGCACCCGTTGCCGGAATACCACCAAAGAGTGCGGAACCGATGTTACCGACACCTTGTGCAACAAGCTCCATATTTGAGTTGTGTCTGCTACCAATCATACCATCGGCAACCACACAAGAAAGAAGAGATTCTATTGCTGCGAGAACTGCAATTGTAACTGCGTCGGGGAAAACCGCTCTTACGGTTTCTAAAGAAAATTCAGGCATAGTGGGAATTGGTGGTTTTGAAGATATTTCATACAAATCACCAATTGTAAGAACGTCTAAATCTAAAAATTTAACGAGTAATGCAGAAACAAGAATTGCAAAAATTGACGGAGGAACTTTTTTAATGAGCTTTGGCATTATAATTAAAATCGCAAGAGAAACTATGCCAATTACCGCCGCCATTGGATTTATGGTTGAAATTGAGTGAATAATTTCTTCTATCTTTTCAACTGTTTCAACAGGAGAATTTTTGAAGGTGAGTCCTAAAAAGTCTTTTATTTGTCCTATTAAAATTGTAACTGCAATACCTGAAGTAAAGCCTGTTGTAATTGTAAACGGAATAAATTTAATAAGGCTGCCGAATTTGCAGACACCCATTATAATGAGCATAACACCTGCCATAAGTGTAGCAATGACAAGACCTGAAAAACCGTTTGTTGCAATAATACCCGCAACAATTGAAGCAAATGCCGCAGTAGGACCTGCAATCTGTACACGGCTACCACCTAAAAATGAGATTAAAAAGCCAGCAACAATAGCGGTATAAAGACCTTGCTCAGGTGTCGCACCCGAAGCGAGTGCTAAGGCAATAGAAAGCGGTAACGCTATAATTGCGACTATAAGACCTGCAGTCAAGTCTTTTACAAATTGTCCTTTATTGTAGTTTTTTATTACCGAAAAAAGCTTCGGCTTTAATTTTGTCATAAATACCCCTGCCTTTGAATATTCAGTTTCAATAATTTTAACAGGGGATATTATACGCTTATTTTCTCAGTATTTCAATAAAATTCGACGCTACAAAAAAATTCCTATGTATTCAACTAATTTTTAGAATACATAGGAATAAATTTATAGAAAATTACTATTCATCTTCTTCAATATAAATAATTATATCATCAACCTTACAATTGAGGATTTTACAAAAATCATTTATTTTCATAGTGCTTATGCCATTGCCTTTTTTCATTCTGTCAATGGTTGCACTGCTTATATTATATTTGTTTATTAATGCGTAAGTTGTAATATTTTTCTCTTTCAGAGTTTTCCAGAAAGGTTCATAACTAATCAAAATATTTTACCACCTAATTTGTTGTACATATTAAGCATAAATGTGAAAATAATTGTTGACAATAGTCATAAATATGACTATAATTAGAAGCAGGTAGAAATATTATGCATAAAAAATATATATTTATTATTTTAAGTTGTTTTTCGTTGTTTTTTGGTGGGGCAGTTTATTTGCTTTATCGTGAAAACGTAATAATAAGTGATTTTGTAGAACAATTTATAGATTTAAGTAGAATTCGTGCACTGAGACCATTTCCCAAAAGCATTTTTATAAATGGTTATTTGTGTGATTATTTGTGGATGTTTAGCTTCACATCAAGCTTTACTTTTCTCTTCTATGAAGAAAGACGAAAATGGTTAGCTTATACTTTTAATTTTTTGTGTGGAGTTTTTTGGGAAATAGCACAGTTAAAAAGTCTTGTCAGCGGTGTTTTTGATTTTTTAGATGTTTTAACGTATCTGACAGCTGTTTTTTCAGTTGTTTTGATAGATAAAAAACTGAAGGAGAAAAAAATATGAAAAAGGCAAAAATTTTATTAGCTATGTTATTAACATTAGTTTTTGCATTGTGTGCAATGGGTAGTGGTAGTGACAGCAGTAGCTCTGATAGCGGCGACGCAGGAGAAGGCGGCGGTAACGCAACAGTATCAGAGGTTTCAACTCAACCTGCAGCAACACCAATTAGCAACGGTAGCCAAATCAGTGACGATTATAAAGATATAACAGTAAATTCTGTTACACTTTCTTATGACGTTGAACCTGATAATGCTGATGGATACTATTCTCATTATCCTGCTGAAAACGGTAAGGTTTACGTTGTGCTGGATGCCGATGTTTACAATAAAGCAAAAGCTGCTATAGAATGTGATAAGGTTGCTAAAATAACAGTGGATTATAACAATGGTTATACCTATACGGGATTTTCAATAGTTGAAGAAGATAATGGTTCAGATTTTACTTATTCAAATATTACAAGCATTGATCCGCTCGAATCTTGTGGAATGAAATGGCTTGTTGAATGTCCTGAAGAGGTTGAAACAAGCGGTAATCCGTTGAAGGTTATTTTAACAGTTGACGGACAGGACTATGTTTATACAGTAAGATAAATAATGAAGAAAGGCTTTGACATTACGTCAAAGCCTTGTTTTTATATATTTAAATTGTAATTTCTTCGTCTCAACGTCGTCATCATTCTTTGAAGCTCAATTTCGGTTCTTCTGTGTTCGCTGAATGAGGCGGCATTTCTTAATTGTTCTTTTTCTTGCTCTAAAAGGAGCTTTGCCTTGGCGTCATCGATATCTTCAGGCCACTCTAAAAGGTGAGTGAAAACTAAAACGTCGTCAGGTCTTACTTCCATAAATCCGTCGCCGACAAATGCTTTTTTCCATTCGCCGTCTTGTTTTATTTTAATTTCACCGGGTGGCAGAGCAACAATCATTGGTTGGTGGCCATAAAGCACACAAATCTCGCCATCAAAAGCATTACAAGTAACTGCTTCAACATCACCAACAAAAAACTGTTTTTTGGGGGTGAACATTTCTAATTTAAAGTTTGGCATATTTTGAGTCACACCCCTTAAAGTGTTTTTGCCTTTTCACGAGCTTCTTTAATTGAACCTACCATAAAGAAAGCAGCCTCCGGAATGTCATCAGCCTCGCCGTCAATAATTTGTCTGAAACTTTCAATTGTATCCTTTATAGGTACAAAAACACCCTTTACACCTGTAAATGCAGTTGCAACGTTCATGGGCTGTGAAAGGAATTTTTGGATTTTTCTGGCTCTGTAAACAGTAAGACGGTCTTCATCAGAAAGCTCTTCCATACCGAGAATTGCTATAATATCTTTGAGTTCAGCGTAACGCTGTAAACATTCCTGAACACCACGTGCAACTCTGTAGTGTGTTTCGCCTACAATTTCAGGTTCAAGAGCACGGCTTGTAGACTCAAGTGGGTCAACCGCAGGGTAAATACCTAACTCTGCAATGCTTCTTGAAAGAACAGTTGTAGCATCAAGATGTGTGAAGATTGTTGCAGGCGCAGGGTCGGTAAGGTCGTCGGCTGGAACATAAACTGCCTGAACCGATGTTATAGAACCTTTGTCAGTAGAAGCGATTCGCTCTTCTAATTCGCCTAATTCATTTGCAAGAGTTGGTTGGTAGCCAACAGCACTCGGAAGTCTGCCTAAAAGTGCAGAAACCTCGTTACCTGCCTGAACGTATCTGTATATATTATCAATGAACAAAAGCACATCCTGGTGGCGCTCGTCACGAAGATATTCAGCCATAGTAAGCCCTGTAAGAGCAATTCTCATACGGCTGCCTGAAGGCTCGTTCATCTGACCGAATGCAAGAATGGTTTTGTTTATAACTCCACTTTCTTCCATATCGTGCATAAGTTCGTTGCCTTCACGGCTTCTTTCACCAACGCCGGTGAAAACTGAATAACCGCCGTGGTTGGTTGCAATATTATGAATCATTTCCATAATAAGAACTGTTTTACCAACACCTGCACCACCGAAAAGACCTATTTTACCACCCTTTGTGTAGGGTACTAGTAAGTCTATAACCTTAATGCCTGTTTCAAGCACCTCTGTAGCAGGCTTTTGCTCGTAAAGCGTCGGAGGGGTGCGGTGAATCGGCAACTTGTGGTCGTATTTTATTTCGCCCTTACCGTCGATGGGTCTGCCTAAAACGTCTACCACTCTGCCTATTACACCATTGCCGACAGGAATCTGAATACCGTTGCCGTCAGATATTACCTTTAAACCGCAAGAAAGACCTTCGGTTGCTTCGAGTGCAATAGCACGGACTACGTTTTTTTCAACGTGCATTGCAACCTCAACGTGTTTGTCGGCGCCTTCAATTGTAAGAAGTGTGTTTATCGGCGGTAGCTTTCCGTTAAAACGGACGTCTATAACGGGGCCAGAAATTTTAACTATTTCGCCTTTGTAAACTATATTCATAAAATAAAATCACCCTTATAAAATCACTTTTGCATTTCTGTAGCCGCAGCAATTTCTGTTATTTCGTTAGTGATTTGAAGCTGACGTGCTGCATTAAGCTCTTTTGAGAGATTTTCAATCATCTCATCAGCATTTTTTGTTGCGTTTTGCATAGCGTTCATTCTTGCTATGTTTTCACAGACTGCCGACTGCATAAAGACGTCATACATAAATCCGGTAACATATTGGTAAACAATGTGTTCAAAAACAGACTCTACAGATGGTTCATATATCATCTGAGCTCGTTTGTCGCTCTCGAAGTCAATGTCAAGAAAGTCTCGCCTTAAAAGGGGTAGAAGTCTTTTGACACAAGGTGTCTGAACAGTTGTTGAAATATATTCGGTGTAAACAAGATAAACTTCTCTGTAGTCATTTGTTAAATATAACTCTATGAGCTTTGAAGCAACCTGACCTGCAAGGTTAAGCGTCGGGTGCTGAGAGGCACCATACCAGGAGTAAGCGGGTTCAATATTATGGTTTTTAAAAAGTCTGTCACCAATAATACCCAAAGAAATAACCATTGGATTTTTGTGCTCAGCCATTTTTTTTAGTGCAAGATTTACAACACTTGAGTTGTAACCGCCGCAAAGACCTTTGTCAGAGGTGACAACAACAAAAACGGCAGAACCTGAGTCGCTTTCTTCAATAAACTTATTTGTCAGGTTATTGTTTTTTGTTTTTGAAAGAATATCTTTTATAGTAGAACGCAGTCTTTGTAAATAAAAAAGGTTGAAGTCAATACTTTGCATCGCCTTTTTCATTCGTGATGTAGATAACAAATACATAGCATTTGTTATTTTTCGAGTCTGTTCAACTGCTTTGAGATGTTGCTTTATTTCGTTAGCGTTACTCATTGTTTAAACTCCAGCATAGTTTTAATGAAAATCTTTTCAATCGCATCAGAGATATCACCTGTCTGATTGATTTCTTTTACATATTCAGGGTATTGGTCTTCAAGAAGTTCTATAAGCTCATTTGCTTTTTGTCTGATTTCTTTTTTAGGGGTTTTTTCGAAAACATCGAGTTTGTATGCTAAAAGAATTGCAACTTGTTTAAAGAGAGTAAGTGGTTCACCCTTGCCTTGCTTTAAAAGCTCTGTGAGGCATTCGCCTTTTCTTAAAAGCTTAGCGGTAGACTCATCTACGTCACTGCCGAAACGGGTGAAAATAGCCATTTCTCTGTATTGTGAAAGCTCAATACGAAGTGTACCTGAAACCTTTCTCATTGCCTTGTGCTGAGCACTTCTGCCAACACGCGAAACCGAAAGTCCTGTGTTAATTGCAGGGCGGATGCCGCTGTGGAATAATTCACTTTCCAAGTAAATCTGACCATCTGTAATAGAAATTACATTAGTCGGAATATAAGCAGAAATGTTACCGCCTGTTGTTTCAACAATAGGTAAGGCAGTAATACTACCACCACCCAATTTCTTTGAAAGACACGCACTTCTCTCCAAAAGTCTTGAGTGTAAATAAAAAACATCGCCGGGGTAAGCTTCACGTCCCGGTGGTCTGTGAAGAAGTAACGACATTGCACGGTAAGCTACAGCGTGTTTTGATAAATCGTCATATACCACTAAAACATCTTTACCTTCGTTCATAAAGCCTTCTGCAACAGTGCAGGCACAGTAAGGTGCGAGGTATTGTGTTGCAGGAGAATCCGAGGCAGTTGAAGCGACAACTACCGTGTATTCCATAGCATCATTTTTATTAAGATAATCTACGACCTGAGAAATGTTAGATGCTTTCTGGCCTATAGCACAATAAATGCAAATAACGTCTTTCCCTTTTTGGTTGAAAATTGTATCAAGTGCGATTGAGGTTTTACCGGTTTGTCTGTCACCGATAATAAGCTCACGTTGTCCGCGACCGACAGGCACCATACTGTCAATTGCAAGAATACCTGTTTCAAGTGGTTTTGAGACAGGCTCACGGTCTATTATTGTAGGGGCGGGACGTTCCGCAGGTAAAAAACTCTTAACGTCAAGCGTTTTGCCGTCAATAGCTCTACCTATAGGGTCTATAATACGACCTAAAAGCTCAGGCCCTACAGGTATTTCAGCAACTCTGTTTGTACCACGGACTTTGTCGCCCACACTTACGGCATCGGCACTGTCGAAAAGCACAGCACCAACGCCGTCCTCGTTGAGGTCGAGAGCCATTCCGAAAATCTCGCCGTCGAACTCTAAAAGTTCTCCGTAAAGACGGTTTTTAAGACCTGAAACGGTTGCAACGCCATCACCGACAGAAGCAACCTTACCGCATTCATAAACAACAGGAGATGCAGAGAAGCTTTTGAGTCGGCTTTTAAGATATTCGTTTTTAGTTGCAAAAATCTCGTCTGACATCAAATATCATCTCCGTCCTTTATGTGCTTCTTCAAACGGTCAAGTTGCGTTCTGACGCTGTTGTCGTAAACGATACCGTCAAGATTAATTATAAAGCCACCGATAATCGAATTATCTATTTTATATTCGAATTCTATATCCTTGCCGAGTTTCTTTTTCAATTCGTCACAAAGATATCTGTAAGTAGGAATAGTGATATTATCGGCAACTATGATAGTTGATTTACGCATCTATATCACCATTACTTTTTAATGAATCAAGAAAACTTTCAATAAGTCTCTTGTTATCTGAATCGTCAAACTCTCTTCTTAAGAGTGTTGCAGAAGCATCTATAGCAAGATTAACTATTTCTTCACGTGAATTCTCAATTATTTCCTGCTCTTTCTGAGCAACATTCCTGTTTGCTTTGTCAACAATTGTTTTTGCTTGTTCACGAGCAGAGTCAACAATTTCTCTTGCTTCTTCTTTAGCTTTTTGAATTCCTTCTTTAATTGCATCCGCTTTTGCGTTTTCGCAATCCTTAAGGAGTTCGTCATACTTCTCTTTCATCTCTGTTGCTTCAGAGAGTTTTTCTGCAGCAGAAGTTTTTTCTGCTTCGATTTTTTCAGTTCTTGCATCCAAGAATTTTTTAACGGGTTTATAAGCCAATTTCTTTACTACAAGGTAAAGAACGATTATGCTTATAATGTTGAGCAAAAGGTCTGCCAAAAGGTCTTTTGTCAGACCCAGAGATTGTAACATATCCATATTTTATTCACCCCGGATTATTTGCCTGAAAGAATAAGTGCTACAACGAATGCGTAAATAGCAGTAGATTCTGCAAGAGCACAACCTAAAAGAAGAATTGTCTGAATTTTACTTGCTGCCTCAGGTTGACGTGCAACTGATTCAACTGCCTTTGCAGTTGCAAAACACATACCGAAACCTGCACCGAGTGCTGTAAGCATTGCTATTGCTGATGCCATAATAAATTACCTCCGAAAATAAAGTATTGTTGTTTGAAATATAATATATTTATTCTTCACTTGTTTCCATCGCTTCATCAATAAACGTAAGCGAAAGTGTAATGAAGATATATGCCTGAATAAGTGGATGGAAAAGATTAAAGTACAAACCTGCGATACCCGGAATACCTGAAGCATAACCGCCGAGAGCACCTTTCAAAAGCTCCATAACAATCATACCACCGAGCATATTACCGAAAAGACGACAGGCAAGAGATATCGGAATTGCGACATCACTTACTATTTTCATAGGAATCATAACAGGTCTCATAGCCTTCATAGGACCACCCATTGCTTTGAGCCTTCCGCCGAATCCTAATTTTTTAAAGCCGTGGTAATTAAGCAGGAAGAACGTTATAAGACCCATTGAGAAGGTGACTACCAAATCAGATGTAGGTGCCCTTAAGCTGAATAACTCGAAGCTTGCGCTGAATATTAAATAAATTGCAAGTGAGAACATATAAGGTGCAAGCCCTTTACCAGCCTTTTTGTCTGTTGCATTCACGCAGAAGTTATCAACAGTTTCAACACAAAGCTCAATAACGTTCTGAAAGCCTTCAGGTTTTTCTTTGAATTTCGGGAAAACAAGAAATCTGAAAAGTAAACAGAGAATTGTAACAATCAGAACAATAATCATCGTGTAAATTGTTGTTTCACCTAATTTTAAGCCAAAAAGTTCAACCGAACTTCTGTCGCCGAACATTGTGAATTCGGGAATGTGCAGACCCATATGTTTGCCCGAAAACCAGGTTATGAACACACCTAAAGCAAACCAGATGCTTATAATCATTCCCGAAAAGCATAGTTTTTTAAATCGTTTTTTCTTTTTGAGCTTTTTCTTGTCGGCGTCATCACCAAGGTTTTTAATTATGCCTTTGAAGTGAATATTACCAACAAGAGAAAAGACGAAAACTACCACGCTTACGCCGATTTTTATTAAATCAGCCGTACTCATTTATTATCATCTCCTTTATTATTGGAAGTTGATTCTTTATTGTTTTTCTTTGAGAGTAATAAAATACCGGGAATAGAAAAAACAACACCGAGAGTGTAGCCTATTACAAGATTTTTTACAGACTCCATAAAGAAAAAGTAGATAAGAATAAGTGCTACAGCATATGAAAAAAGTTTCAACATAAGGAAAATAACTGAGTTAGTCATATTCCCTTTAAGAACATTTTTCAACAGAAAATTAAGTAGCAGAATTTCCAGAATGCCATAAGCGATACCTGAGAAAATAAGTGCCATTAAGTCACCTCGCATATCAATATTAATTTTATGACTTTTTTTAAAATAAGTCAATAAAAATTGAAGGTTTTTTACAGTTGTTTTTACTAATTTTAGAGGGTATTTATTGTTTATAATTACATTGTCTTTTTTTATAAAATATGGTAAAATAATTTGAATGCTTTATTATTAATGAAAGGTGTACGAAATATGTTTAAAAACGCAAAAGTAGCATTGAATTACAAATTGGATGGAAAAACAGTTGCTTTTTCTGAAAACACCAAGGAGTTATCTGTTAATTATGCATTTGATGGAAAGAGTCTTAAGGTTATCGTGAGGTCTGAAGGTGAGATTGAGTTAGTTAACCTTAAAGTAAGTGTTAATTATAATTTCCCTGATGACGTACGTATTATGCCTAACGGTTATCAGAGCTGGAGTCTCACAAGAGAATATAAAAAGAACGAACTCTACAGAGGAATGAATAAGCTCGTCAAGTCAATTCCATTAGGCTTTAATATGGCAGGTTGCAGTGGTGACTATATGTTCAGAGAATACCCCGAAAAGTCAGGTGTATTCCACGGGTATACATATTCATACATCAGAACAGGGAATGAATTTACACTTATAGGTAGTTTGAGTGAGCAAGAAGGCTACACCATTTTACATTTCGACGCAAATCAGAACACTATTGTTATTGAAAAGGATTTGGAATGTAAAGTTATAAACGGTGAAGTTACCGTATTGGATGCAGTTGTTTTAAAAGGCGAACACGATGCTTTGTTTGACGAATACTTTACGTTGATGGGGATTGAAAAACCAACAACCAACAGAATTAACGGCTACACCAGCTGGTACAACTATTACACCGATATCACTGAAGAAATTATAATCAGAGACCTTGAAGCATTAAAGGCTACAGGCGCAGATATCAACATCTTCCAGATAGACGACGGATATCAGAGCTTTATTGGTGATTGGGAGGTTCCTAACGAGAAATTTCCTAAGGGTATGAAATATATTGCTGACGAAATTCATTCTAAGGGTTGGCTTGCAGGCTTATGGCTTGCACCATTCTATATTCAGAAGAATTCAGTTGTTGCTAAAAATCACCCCGAATGGATTGTAAAGAAGCCTGATGGTAAACCGATTTATGGTTTTGTAGGCCTTGGCAGAGATTGTTATACACTTGATTTTTATAATCCGGAGTGTGCAGCATATATCAAGCAGTTCTTCAATACAATTCTCAACACATGGGGATTCGATATGGTGAAATTGGATTTCCTTTACACCGCTTGTATCGTTCCGAGAAATGGTAAGAGTCGTGGCGAAATTATGTGTGATGCAATGGCACTTTTAAGAGAGTGTGTTGGCGAAAAGCTTATTTTGGGTTGCGGTGTTCCGTTAGGTCCTGCATTCGGTAAGGTTGATTACTGCCGTATAGGTAGTGACGTTGATTTGGTATTTGAACCGGTTCCTGTTAAGAGTACTGTAAACAGAGAAATTGTTTCTGTTCAGACAGCAATTAAAAATACAATATTCCGTCGTGGTCTTAATGGCAGAGTATTTGGTAATGACCCTGATGTTTTCTATTTAAGAAATGCGTTAAAAGAAGTTGACGGCGACAGAAAAAGTAAGAAGAAACTTAAAATCACTTGGGAACAACGTGTTTTATGGGCAGACCTTTGCAGAAATTTAGGTACAATAATTTTCACTTCTGACAACGCTGCAAACTATGATGAAAAACAAAGTGCAGAACTTATGAAAACATATAGTGCACCGACAGTTAAAGTGCTTGATGCAATTTATGAAGGTGATAACGTTGTTAAACTTACCTGTGAAGAAAACGGTAAAAAGTTTGAACATTTAATCAACTGGAATACAGGCGAAAACAGCAAGAAGAATATATAATCAATAAGGAGATAAAGAATGAAACACGCAGATATTATTAATCAGATGACACTTGAAGAAAAAGTTCGTTTTTGTTCAGGTAAAGACTATTGGCACACAGATTCTATTGAAAAATACGGCATTCCTGCGATTCTCTGGAGTGACGGACCTCACGGAATAAGAAACAGTGTGGGTACTAAAGACAAAGAAAAGAAAAAAGAATTAAAAGAACAACAAAAGAAAAGTGATAACTTTTTAGGCGGTGTACCTGCAATCTGTTATCCTACTGCAGCAACAACTGCTTGTTCGTGGAATCCTGAATTACTCTATGAGATGGGTGTTCGTTTAGGTGAAGAATCTTTAAAAGAGAAAGTTTCAGTTCTTTTAGGACCTGGTACTAATATGAAACGTTCACCGCTTTGCGGCAGAAACTTTGAATATTTCTCAGAGGACCCACTTCTTGCAGGTAAGCTTTCTGCAGCATTTTGTAACGGTGTCCAGAGTAAAGGTGTCGGCACATCTTTAAAGCACTATGCAGTTAACAACCAGGAAACCCGTCGTATGACAGTTAATGCTGTTGTTGATGAAAGAACATTGAGAGAGATTTATTTAACCGCATTTGAAATAGCAGTTAAAGAAGCACAGCCATGGACTATTATGTGTATGTATAATCGTCTTAATGGTATTTATGGTGCAGAAAACAAATGGCTTCTTACTGATGTTTTAAGAGATGAATTTGGTTTCGAAGGTATGATTGTTACTGACTGGGGCGCAGAAAATGAGCGTGTACCGGGTATTCTTGCAGGTCAGAACCTTGAAATGCCTACATCTAACGGTGAAGGTAACAGAGAAGTTGCTGAAGCAGTTCGTGACGGCAGAATTTCTGAAGACCAGCTTAACGAAATGGTTGATGGTGTTCTTGACGTTATCTTTAAAGCAAAAGAAGTTTTAGGTGAACATACATATAACGAAGCAGAACATCACGAATTCGCAAGAAAAGTTGCACAGGATTCAATGGTTCTTTTAAAGAACGAAGAAAACATTCTTCCACTTAAAAAAGATAAAAAATATGCAGTTATCGGTCAGATGGCTAAGAAACCACGTCATCAGGGTGCAGGTAGTTCACTTGTTAATCCAATAAAACTTGATAACGCATTCGATACAATGTTCGAACGTGGCATAAACGTGACTTATGTTGAAGGTTATGCTCTCACAAAGAAAGAGGCTAAGAAAAAATCTCAGGATTTATATATCAACGAAGCAGTTTCCGCTGCTAAAAATGCAGATGTTGCATTAGTTTTTGTTGGTCTTACTGACGTATTTGAATCAGAAGGCTTCGACAGAAGTCACTTAAGAATTCCACCTGAGCACGTAGCACTTATTGAGGCAGTTAAAAATGTTAACCCTAACGTGGTTTTAGTTCTTGCTGGTGGTGCAGTAGTTGAAATGCCTTGGGAAGACAATGCAAAAGCAATTCTTCACAGTTTCTTAGGCGGTGAAGCAGGTGGTAGTGCAGTTGTTGACCTTCTTTTCGGTGATGTTAACCCATCAGGTAAACTTGCTGAAACATATCCATATGCACTTGAGGATACACCTTGCTACGATTACTTCCCGGGTAACAATACGACTGTTGAATACAGAGAGGGTATTTACATCGGTTACCGTTATTATGATACAGCAAAGAAAGACGTTCGTTACCCATTCGGTTTCGGTCTTTCTTACACAAAATTTGAGTACAGTGATATTTCTGTTTCTGCTTCTGATATTAAAGATACAGATACAATTACCGTTAAATTCAAAATTAAAAATATCGGTGACAAAGATGGTGCAGAAATTGCTCAGCTTTATGTTTCTAAAGAAGATAGCAAAATCTTCCGTGCAGAAAAAGAATTAAGAGGCTTCAAAAAGGTTTACTTAAAAGCAGGCGAAGAAACAGAAGTAGAAATTGAACTTTCTAAGAGAGCATTTGCATTCTACGATGTGGAGATTCACGATTGGCACGTTGAAAGTGGTAAATATAATATTCTTGTTGGTGCATCTTCAAGAGATATTCTTCTTACTTCTTCTGTTAACGTGGCTTCTACCTGCGACAAAGAAGTACCTGATATGAAGGCTATGTACCCCGCATATATGAATGCAGACGTAAAGAATATAACAGATGAACAATTCGAAAAGCTTCTCGGTTACCCGATTCCGCAAAAGAACGTTGTTCATTATCCGAATCTTACGTTTGCTAACACACTTGAAGACTCTTGTCACGGTAAAAATGGTAAGAAGATTGTTGGTCTTATCGGAAAACTTATTGGTACTGATGGTATGGCTTACGCTATTGCAGTGCAGACACCTGTTAAAAACTTTATTTCAATGTCAATGGGTGTGTTTAGTCCGAAAATGGCAAATAGACTTCTTGATATTCTCAACGATAAAGAGCCATTAACATGGGGTATTATTAAGCTTATTGTTAAGGCTTTACCGAGTGTTATTAAGGGATTGCCAGAATTACTTAATAACATCTAATTGGTGTTTTAATTCGGAATTGTATTCGTTACGCTCAAGTGAAGAGTGAATAATGAATAGTGAATAGTTTCGGGACCTGCGGTCAGCTATTATAATTTCATAACAAAAAATACATCCTATCATTTCAGTTTACAAAAAAACCGGAATGATAGGATTTTTTGCCGTTCAGATTTAGAAATCAACCAAATACAATAAATTTTACACAAAAGGGAGTTTTTGTGTTATAACAAAAATGAAAGGAGTTGATGAAATGAAATTTCAACTGATAATAGATGAAGAAAGTGAAGAACTGATAACTGTACGGGTGAAAAAGGAAAATGATTTGATAGCGAAAATAGAAACACTTGTAAAAGAGTATGTAGGTGAAAGTAAAATAGTAGGCTTTACGGAAGATGAAACAATTATTTTAGAATTACAGGAAATTGAGTGTGTTACTGTTATTGATAATAAAGTATGGGCAATAACAGAAAACGGGAAATTCTTAATAAAAAGTCGTCTTTACGAAGTTGAAAAAATACTTCCTTTTTCATTTATAAAAATAAATAAATCATCAGTTGCAAACATTAACAAAATAAAAAAATTTATATCAACTTACAGTGGTGCAGTAAATATTCAATTTAAGTCGGGTTACACCGATTATATTTCAAGAAGATGCTTGCCACTTGTGAAAAGGAGAGTGTTAAAATGAAAAAATATGTAATTGACTTTTTAAAACGTGGAATGACATTTTGCTTTGGTGGACCACTTGTTTTAGCAATTGTATATGGCGTGTTAGGTTTAGTTGGTGCGATTGAAAGTTTGACGGTAGGTGAGGTTGTAACAGGAATATTTTCCGCAACGCTTTTAGCGTTTATTGCCGCAGGAATTACTGTTATTTATACTGTTGATAAAATTTCAACATTTACTTCTGCTCTTATTCACGGTGCAGTACTTTACCTCGATTATATTCTTCTTTACCTTTTCAACGGTTGGCTTCAATCATCGCTTAAACCAATAATGATTTTTACAATTTGTTTTGTATTAGGGTACTTAATTATCTGGGCGATTGTTTTTGTGGTAACAAGAAAATGTACAAAAAAGTTAAATGAAAGTTTGAATTGAATATTTTAAGATAACTGCGTTAGCATTATAAATGAAACGAAAAATTAACTCTCACTATGGTAGGGGCAGACTTTTAGTCGCCCGTAGTAGTGGGGTTAGGTTTTTAATTAATAAAAACCAATCGAGTGTAAAAAATTATGGTTTATCGGTTCATTTTTTATTAGTTCTGATACACAACGCATCATCGCGAGGAGCACAGCTCATCCCCTACGATGCAAAAAACTGGTTCTATCATTTTAAGTCTTTCGTGAACAGAAAAAGATAGAACCAGTTTTAATTTATTGACTAATGATTATAATCAAACGCGAAGCGTTTCCGAATCCGAGATTTTCAACCTTCAATTCTCAATTTTAAATTGTATTTTGCCGACCGTAGGTCCCGAAATTCCGCATTTTACATTATGCATTCTGCATTGTGCATTGTGCATTGTGCATTCTGCATTTTATCAACAGCGACCGGTGTGTTTCGGGAAAAGAATCTTCTTCATTCTCGGAACTAAGAAGTCAATCCAAGCGTGGAAGTAAGCACCTTTTAATACATTTTTTAATGTATCACCTAATATTCTTGCTTTTTTCTCAAGTCCCGGATAAACATCGGGGTACATTGCAATTTTATCGCCGTCAAACTTGAAAGTCAGAATTCTTTTTGCGACTGCCGAAAGAGCTCTTATGGTAACTGTAAGTGTCTTTTCGTCTTCCCAATGTGCATCTGAAATAACTTTATAAGTGAGACCGCTTAAGTGAATTTCGCCGTTCAAAGCGGTGCCGTTCATACCAACGGGAATTGTGTTTGTTTCTCCGCCGTCCTCAGACCAGCTGAAGTGGAATCCGTATTCATTGAATTTAAAGCAAATATCTGTCATATTACCACCGGGGTTTTCGAGGTAATAGACAACGGGCATAGGTAAAGCACTGACAGGAAGGTGAGCCGCTTTATTAACAAAAATCGGTTTTCTTAAAGAATAAACCTTGCCTTCAATTTCTTTTTCTAAAGAACTTCTTTCTGTAACAACAGGCGAGGCTTCGGGTGCAAGCTCACATTTTACTGTGTTATCAGTATCGGTTTCGTCTATAAAAGATTCTTTTATATATTTCCATATAATATCAAGAGTCTGCTGAAGATTAGAGTTTGTGCTTGTTGTAATTACGCAAGCATCGTAATCAGGGATTGCTATAGCATACTGTGAATAGAGTCCCTCGCAACGGTAAGTGTTTTCTAACCCGGCACAACGCCAGAAGCCGTAACCGTAACCCGCCTTGCAGTCAGGCTTTGCTTGTGAACCTGAATTATCGTTATGGTAAGCGGTTGCTTCTTTTGTCCACCATTCGGGAATTACCTGCTTACCGTTATATTTGCCGCCGTTCATATAGCAGAGAATGAGCTTTGCAATATCCTCGGTTTTTAAGAAAAGTCCCCAGCCACCAGCTTCAATGCCGGTAGGTGATTTTTCCCACACGGGAACATCTATTCCGAGAGGTTCAAAAAGACGGGGTGTTAAATACTCTGTAACAGACATTTTTGCAACTCTTGTAATAGCAGCTGCTGCGACATAGAAGTTGTCGTTTATATAACGCCAGTCTGTGCCGGGTTCAAATGCCCATTTTGCTTTTAAAAAGAGTTTTATCCAATCTTTTTCTGTTCTTCCCTTTACAGAAGCGGCTTTACCACTTGTCATAGAAACAAGGTGGGCAATTGTGAGCTTTTCTAAATATTTATCTTGTTTTTTAGGTTTATAGTCGGGGAATATATCAAGAAATTTAGTTTCTTTTGTCAAAAGACCTTCATGTAAAGCAAAACCGAAAGCGGTTGCTAAAAAACTCTTGCTTACAGAGTAAACCATATGAGGGTCACTTGCTTTAAGAGGTGCCTGATACGTTTCAACTGCAACCTTACCATGACGAAGAATCATAAGACTGTGAAGTTCACAATCCTCGCGCTCCATTTCGTCAAGCATTTCTCTTATAACCTTTGAAGAAATACCTGCACCTTCGGGGTTTTTAACTCTTTCTAAATTTTTGTTTAATATTGCTTCCAAATATTTCAACACCTTTTTAAAATGGGCACCGAGTTTACTCGATGCCCCATTATAATTCTTTTTTGGATTATTCGAAATCCTTGTAGTCTTTTACGTGTTTTGATTCTGCATCATCATAAATGCTGATACTTCTGAGTCTGAAGTTGATGAAGCCGTGTTCCTTTTCCATTCTGTCAGCAGTTTCTTTCCATTTAGCAGAAACATCAACAATTTTGTTGAATAAATCTTCAACAGGTTCCGGACAGCTGAGGTCAGTAGATTTTGCACCTGAAACCTCAACCATTCTTTTGAGTGCACCCGGTTGGTCCATAACAGGACAAGGACGAAGCATATTTGAGCTGAATGGCTGACGCTCTCTGTAAGCCATAAAGATAGGGCTTTGTAAAGCATCAATAAGAGTTGCCTCTTTAATATTTATGTTTGAGTAGTGAGCGAAAACGCAAGGCTCACAGTCACCATTAGCACTGATGTGGAAATATTGCTTACCACCTGCAACGCAACCGCCAACATATTCACCATCGTTGAAGAAGTCAATTGTAAAGAGTGGTTTTTGTGCACCTTTTTCAAAACGCCATTTTCTGATTTGGTTATACATAAGCTCACGTTGTTCAGGTGTAGCCATAAGCTCATTAGTAGCATCTGCACCAACAGGAACAAATGTGAAGTACCAAGCGAAAATAACACCTAAGTCAATAAGGAAATCTGCATATTCATCAGATGCAATAACATCTGCATTTGCTTTTGTGTAGCAAAGAGAAGCACCAAACGGAATACCACGTGCTTTGAGCTTTTCCATAGCAGAAATAACCTTCTGATATGTGCCCTTACCACGACGTGCATCAGTTGTTTCTTCGTTACCTTCAATAGAGATTGTAAGTAATAAGTTACCAACACGTTTAACGTCATCTGCAAATGCGTCGTCAACTAAAGTACCGTTTGTGAAAGAGATGAAAAGACATTCAGGATTTTCTTCACAGATTCTGATTAAGTCTTTCTTTCTCATAAGCGGTTCACCGCCGGTGTAAAGGTAAACGAAAGTACCGATTTCTTTACCTTGCTTTATAATGTTTGTAATATCATCATAAGTTAACTGACTTGCTTTTGAGTAGTCTGCAGCCCAACAACCTGTACATTTCAAGTTACAAGCAGTAGTAGGGTCTAAAAGAATAGCCCAAGGAATATTGCAGTCGTACTTTTTCATAGCGGCTTTTCTTAATTCGTAGCCACGGATAAATGCACTCATAAAAGGCGGTACAAGTTTTTCAATGATATCAGCGTCAACATATTCAATAATATGTTTAACAAAGTTTGCCCATTCGTGGTTAGGGTCAACCATACCTGCTCTGAGCTTTAAAAGCGCATTGTGGTAGAGGTCTTTACCTTCTGTAAGCTTAAGCCCCTTGTCAATTAATTTGATTGAGTTTGTGTCAACGTCTTCTTTAAGATATTTAACACCTTTTTTTACAGCCATTTTAATGGCAGTCTCTTTGATACCCATTTTTTTCATCCTTATTAAAAATTTTTATATACTTTACCCACTTTAAAGTGGAATTTCCCAAATTTCTGTCTGTTCACCATCAAAGGTTGCGTGGCCGCTTAAAGAGCCTTTTGAGCCTTCGCCGTAGACGTGAAGAGGAATTGAATATTTTGCATACGTTACATAACCGGCTTGGTTTATTTTAATCATTATAGTTGAACCGATATACTGTATTTCGCCCTTGTTAATTGTCATACCCATAAGGTCGACACTGTTTACGTCGAGGTAGCCTATACTCTTTGAGTTGTGCTGAGGAATTGTTTTCTGGTCACAGCTTTCTTTAACCAGCGTAACAACTATAACGGTGTTTGTACCTTCAGGGTACGCCTTGGCAGATGCAACACCTGCTTCAGAAAGTGAAAACGGACCGTTTTTAGGAAGAAGAAGCTGTGTAACCTCGCCTTCGGCGGTGGTTGCTTTACCATTTGAAAAGTTAAGAGTCTGTGATGTTGGTTTAACAACTGCTTCAACAAGCTTGTTTGCAACAGTTTTACCAACTGAACCACCTGTACAATCAGTTATATTTGCAACGAAATCTTCTCTGTGCTTAACGGCTAAATTGCCTGTGTAACCCTTTGTTTTGTTTATTGCGGTTGTCATATTTGCAATAATCTGAGATTTAGTCCACGAGTAAGCAGAAGAGCCACCCTGAGGATTTGTACCCGGTTGTTGAGGTTGTGGTTGTGTAGAAGGTGTGTTCTGCCAACCTATATCAGTGCTTAGCGGAACAGACGTGTCAACAGGGTTAACTATTGCTGAATTTGTGGAAAGTGGTGCCTGCGGAGGCAGAGTTTCATAATTATATGAGGTGTTTATGTTGTTTTTATCTTCATTACCGGTTGTTTTTATGTAAGCAACAGCAACAACTGTAATGCTCATTAGAATAGCAAAAACAGAAACAGCCTGAACATATAAATCTTTTTGTGCGATTTTCAAAATCTTTTTCAGCATTTTTTTACCTACTTGTTAAATATAATAATTTTGGTATGTTTGATTCCCGAAAGAAGTACGAATGTTAATAAGATGTTAAACTTTCTCGGGGGGCATCTTGTAAAATGCAAATATACAGTTATATTACACTATTTTTAAAAATTTTGCAATAGTATTTGACAAGAAAAATCAGTTGTGGTAAATTTTATATGTATGTAATTAATTTTGGGAAGGGATGTTTTTTATGGTTAACATATTAGTCGTTGAAGACGACGTTAAACTCAATCAGATTGTTTGTGCGCATCTCGAAAAAAACGGGTATACAGCAAAGGGCTGTGTATCTCCTGAAGAAGCTTATAACGTTATGTATAAAAGTTTTTATGATATGATTATTTCTGACATTATGCTGCCTAAAACAGATGGCTTTGACTTTCTTGAAAATGTCAGAAAAATAAACAAAAATATTCCTGTTATTTTTATGACTGCAAAGGATGATTATGCATCCAAGGAAAAGGGTTTTAATTTAGGTGTAGATGACTATATGGTAAAGCCTATTGACTTAGATGAATTGGTTTTACGCGTGGGTGCAATTTTAAGAAGATCAAACATTATCTCTGATAAAAAGCTTACAGTGGGTACTCTTACTCTTGATGCAGATGAAATGACAGCCACAATAAACGGTGAAGAGGTTGCTGTTACGGTAAGAGAATTCAATATACTTTATAAGCTGCTTTCTTACCCTAAAAAAACGTTTTCGCGTTCGCAGCTACTTGACGAATTTTGGGGCGTAGACAGTAGCACAAGTCTTCGCTCGGTAGATGTTTATATAACGAAACTCAGAGAGAAGTTTTCTTCTTGCGAAGATTTTAAAATTGTTACAATACACGGGCTCGGTTACAAGGCGGTATTAAAATGAAAAATCCGAAGAGGAAAAACATCAAGCCTAAAAATTTACAAAGAACAACGCCTGAAGACGTTTCCTTCTTTTCTTTAAAAGGTTATATACTTTCTGTTTCGGTGGCTCTTTTGTTGGCACTTATTCCGCCTCTTATGTTTGAATTTAATTTTTCAATACTCTTTACAAGATATGGCTTGTGGTATATTGCGTATTACGTTATAATGTCGATGGTTGTTTACAGATTTATTCTTTACTTTGTTAAAGTGAATTACAGTAAGCATCTTCAGAAAATAAGCGAGGCAACAAGAAACGTTGCTAAAGGCGACTTTTCGGTTAAAATAGAGCTTGATGAAGCACTTAAAGATAATTCTTATATAAACATTATGTTCCGTGATTTTAATCTGATGGTTGCAGAGCTTAACAGCATTGAAACCTTAAAGGATGATTTTATTTCAAATGTTTCTCACGAAATAAAAACACCTCTTGCGGTCATAAATAATTATACAACTGCTTTAAAGGATGAAAATCTGCCACCAAAATTAAGAGAAGAATATATAACTACAATTATTGAAAGTACTGAAAAACTTTCAGATTTGGTAAAAAATATTCTGCGGTTAAGTAAAATAGAAAACAGAAAAATCGCACCTGAGAAAAAAGAGTTTGATTTATGCCGTCAGCTTTCAGATTGTCTTTTATCATTTGAAAAAGTATGGGAAGAAAAAAATATAGAACTTTCAGTAGAGATAGAAGATAGGGTAATGGTGACTGAAAATTTTGCTTTTTTGGATATCATATGGCACAATCTTCTATCTAATGCTTTTAAATTCACTGAAAAGGGCGGAACAGTTTCATTGGAACAGACTTCTGATGATGAATATATAATAGTGAAAATTAAAGATACGGGTTGCGGTATTGATGAAAAGTCGAAGGAACATATTTTTGATAAATTTTATCAGGGTGATACTTCTCACGCTGAAGAAGGTAACGGTTTAGGACTCGCCCTTGTCCAAAAAATTGCAGAAAGAAATGAATATGAAATTTCTGTCAGCAGTGAAATTGGCAAGGGTACTGAGTTTACAGTTAAAATAAAAAAATAGTAATAAGATAAAGGGGATTTTAAAATGTCCGAAAAAGTAATTTTGATTTTAGTTGATGGTATGCGTCCTGACGGAATGATGGGTTGTGGAAATCCGTTTGCAGAAAAGCTTATTAAAGAAAGTACTTACTCTCTTAACGCTCAGACGGTTATGCCATCTGTAACACTTCCGTGTCATATGTCGTTATTTCATAGTGTAGACCCTGTTCGTCACGGCATTTTAACGAATACATACGTTCCTCAGGTAAGACCTATTGAAGGTCTTTTTGACAGACTTGACAAATATGATAAAAAGTGTGCGTTTTTCTATACATGGGAAGAGTTGAGAGATTTATCAAGACCTGATCATCTTCATACCGCACTCTGTATAAATCAGCATTACCAGAGTGATACAGATATTAAAATTACAGATGCGGCGATTAAATACATAAACGAAGAAAGTCCTGATTTTCTCTTTTTGTATCTTGGTGAAACCGATGAAGTCGGCGGTCACGATTGCGGTTGGATGAGTGAGCAGTATATGAAGAGTGTAAGCAAGGCGCTTTCTTGCACAGAAAAACTCAAAAACAGTATTTCTGATGAGTATACAATAATTCTTGTTGCCGACCACGGCGGTCACGACAGAAGCCATGGTGACGACATTCCTGAGGATATGACAATTCCGATTGTGTTCTGTGGCAATCGCTTCCCTAAAGGCAAGGAGTTGGGTGCGATTTCTATAAAGGATGTTTCTGTGACAATTGCAAAGCTACTTGAAGTAACTCCTGCAAAAGAGTGGGAAGGCAAATCTGTTATCTGATGAATACAGGTAATTCCGACAAATAAAATTGGCGGATAACGGGGCTGTAAAAACGTTCGTTTTTACAGCCCCTGAGTGTTTTTAAGTTACAATTTCAGCACCTTTATAGTAATGCTTTAAAATCTCGTCATAGGTACTTCCCTGACGTGCCATATAATCGGCACCATACTGACTCATTCCTACTCCGTGCCCGTATCCGTTTACTTTAAACGTAATTTCATTTTCTGTTGCGGTTATTTTAAATGCGGCACTTTTTAAAGAAAATGCTTCACGGATTTGCATACCCGTCAATTCTTTTTTGTTTATTTCAACTTTTAATACTGTTCCTGCTTTAGATGTTTTTTCTTTGCCGATTACAGAGCTTACATCTGTTTTCGAGTTTATAGAAACTCCCAAATCTTTCATAATTGAAATAAATTGTGCCTTTGTAAACGTATTTGTTGACGAATAGGCGGGTGAAAGCGTATCTCCGCTGCTTTTTACACTTACCAAATAAGGGATTTTATTGCCCCATACGTTTTCTGCACTTTCGGTTGTGCCGGTGCATATTGCAGAAAAAGCGGCGATGCAATACTCGTTGTTATAAATCAGATATTCGCCCAGAACCTCGTTTACGATTGTTTCTAATTTTGATTCATATTTCTGGTAGTTTTCTCCCCATTTTTCTTTTCGCTCTTCTTTGCTCAAATATCCCTGGTGAACAGATGTATCATCACTTATATCTGCACCGTTTATTGATGATTTATCAGCCGAATTTTTTAGCCGTAATGAGTTTGTGTAACAGGCAACAGCCTGAGCTTTTAACGCCTCCTCGTGATAAGTCAGGGGCATTTCTGCAGCCACGCTTCCACAAACATATTCGAATTCGCTTACTGTCAGGGTCTTGTCTGTTTCAGAAAGAAAAACAGTTATAACTGCTTCTTCATCATTTTTTTCGGTATTCAAAGTTGAATTTTTATTGATTATATTGGTTTCGTTATTAAGACTTTGAAACGTGTTGATATTGGTGTTTAAAACCGCAACAGGGGTTATTATTAGCGAAATGAATATAAAAATGATTGAAATTAGGTAATTTTTCATAATATTTTTGAGTTTCTCCTTATGCTTTTTTTATTGACTTTTTTTCTGTTTTGTTATAAAATAATATGAATTATTTTTTCATTTATGACTATACTTTTACGATTGGAGTGGAAATTTTGCCGACATATATTACACCTATTCCTAATGATGCATTGTCTCCTCTTTGCGAAGAAATTAAGAAAAATGCTGCAATTTCTTCAGAATATTTTGAGAGATTCGATGTTAAAAGAGGGCTTCGTAACCGCGACGGTAGCGGTGTTATGGCAGGTCTCAGCAGAATATGTTCGGTAGAAGGCTATTATATTAAAGATGGCGAAAGAACGCCTATTGACGGTAAACTCATTTACAGAGGAATTGATTTACAGGATATAGTTTCAGGTTGCAGAAGTGAAAACCGCTTCGGTTACGAAGAGGTTTCTTATTTGCTACTTTTCGGAAATTTACCGACCAAAGCACAGCTCGATAATTTCAGACAGGTTCTTGCTGCGGCGAGAGAACTTCCGGAAGATTTTATTGAAGATATGATTATAAAAGCGCCTTCACCTAATATTATGAATAAACTTGCTCGTTCAGTACTCGCACTTTATTCTTACGACGATAATCCGGATGACCTTTCTATTGAAAACGTATTACGTCAGAGCTTGCAGATTTTAGCACAGCTTCCGACGATAATGACTTATGCTTATCAGGTTAAAAGAAGACAATACTATAAGAAAAGTATGTATATTCATCCTATTAAGCCTGAACACTCTACAGCGGAGTCAATTCTTTATACAACACGTTCTAACCGTTTGTTTACAGATGAAGAAGCAAAACTTTTAGACCTTTGTCTTATTCTTCACGCAGAGCACGGTGGCGGTAATAACTCCGCATTTGCTACAAGAGTGCTTTCTTCAAGCGGTACAGATACATATGCTGCCCTTGCTGCAGGAATCGGTTCTCTTAAAGGTCCGCGTCATGGTGGTGCAAACATAAAGGTTGTCGAAATGCTTGAACATATGAAAAAGGATGTCAAGGATATTACAAATGAGGGTCAGGTTGCTGATTTCCTTAGAAATGTAATAAACAAAAAAGCAGGCGACGGTAGCGGACTTGTTTATGGTATGGGTCATGCGGTTTATACTCTTTCAGACCCCCGTGAAAAAATTCTTAAAGCAGAAGCAGAAAACTTTGCAGAAAAAGCAGGTTTCGGCGACGAGTTTAAAGCACTCTCACTTATTGAGTCGCTCACTCCTGAAATTTTTGCTAAAGAAAAAGGTCAGAATAAAAAGATTTGTGCAAACATTGACCTTTACTCAGGGCTTATTTATCAGATGTTAAGAATTCCTGAGGACCTTTACACACCGCTCTTTGCAATTGCTCGTGTTGCAGGATGGTCTGCTCACAGAATTGAAGAGCTTATTGCGGGTAACAGAGTTATAAGACCTGCTTATAAGAGTGTTGCGGTTCCTAAGCAATACGTTCCTATTGAAGAAAGAGATTCTTTAAGCGGTAATAATTCAGAGTACGTTCCTTTGGATGAAAGATAAGACAAAATGGAAAGGATTATGTTATGAAGCGAATTAAAGGTGCTTATGAAGCAATTAAATTGCGCTATTTATTGTTCATATTTGCCGTTGCAACGCTTTTAGCGCTACCTCTAAGAGTATATCAGCTCTTAGCTTTGGTTGACCCTGCAACAGGATTCTATACAGAGAAAAACGGAACTGTTTATTTGCTCTCTGCATTGATTGTATTGGTAGTCGGCGCAGTGCTTTCATTGTCATTTGTCAGCAAAGAGGTGCCTTCACCAAAATTACCTGAAGGTAAAAACAAGATTCTCGGTGTTTCATCAGGAATTCTGAGTGTTGCCTTTATTGCAGATATGTTTTCGGTTTTTGTAAAAGTTCTTCCTACTCTCAGTGCCGGAAAT
Source organism: Acutalibacteraceae bacterium (assembly GCA_045646485.1). GTDB lineage: Bacteria > Bacillota > Clostridia > Oscillospirales > Acutalibacteraceae > DTU089. Next base: position 7,087 of record JAZRKU010000036.1, on the reverse strand, counting down.
ATGTTTTTCCAGCTTCTTGTAAGTGAGATAAAAAGATCAGGTGGGCTTTTCCTTGTTCTTCAAGTGGTTTTTGCACTTATGGCATTTGTTTATTTTGCTGTTTTTACAATAAGCCATTTGCAAGGCAAGGGGCATTATAAGGAATATAAATTATTGGCTCTTTCACCCTTGTGCTGGGCAATAACAAGACTCGTTTCAAAGCTTATGAGTGCTATAAGCTTTTTGAGTGTTTCAGAGCTTCTCTTTGAAATATTTATGCTTGTATTCCTTATGTTATTCTTCCTTACTTTAGCAAGAATTAACTCAGGCATTTTCACCGAAGACAGTATGTGGGGTATCTACGGTTACGGTCTTTCTGCAGGTATTTTTGCTGCACTTGTTACAATTCCGAGACTTGTTATACTTGTTGTCGGCGGGCAGGCAGTAGAGGGCAATGAATTCAATTTCAGTGATTTGGCTTGTCTTATATTTATAGTTGCATATATCTTTGCTTCATTAGGTGTAGGTTTCAAATACTCTCAGGGAGAGGTTCGTTTTGCTGAAGCTAATGAAATGTTTGAAGAGGACGACGAAGACGAAGAAATTATTGCAACAAATGCAGGTATTCCCAGACGCACAGACGACACATTACCTGTTATTACTTCACGTCCGTTGAGTGCTATTAAGAAAGTAGAAGTAGCAGCGGAGCCTGATGAAGACGTCTTTGAAGATGAACTTGAAGACGACAGTGACGATATTTTGAGTTATAGCAGTCACGATGAATATATTTCTGATATCAAAGATTTCGATGAAACAGATGATTCTTTTGAAAATGATGTTTCCGCTGAAGATGATGTTGATAGTTACACACCATACGTTCCGTCATTTACAGAAACTTATGTTCCTGAGGTAGCTGCTACAGGTGTTATAGTTTCAACTGTTACGGATGCTCCTGCCGAGCCCGTGAAACGTGGTAGAGGCAGACCGAAAAAAAATCCGTTGCCTGAAGAAGTAGCAGAAGCTACTGCAGGTGGTATAGCATCAGCTGTTACAGAAATTCCTGCTGAGCCAGTAAAACGTGGCAGAGGCAGACCGAGAAAGAATTCGTTGCCTGAAGAGGTAGCAGAAGCTACTGCAGGTGTTATAGCATCAGCAGTTACAGAAACTCCTGCCGAGCCTGTAAAACGTGGCAGAGGCAGACCAAGAAAAAATCCGTTGCCCGAAGAAATTCAGAATGCAGAACCGACTGTTAAGCGTGGCAGAGGCAGACCAAAAAAGGTGCTTACTCCTGAGCAGATAGCAGAAATGGAAGCTATTGAAGCGCAAAAACAGGCAGAAAAAGCAAGAAAAGCCGAAGAAAAGCGTATAGCTGAAGAAGCTCGTAGGGCTGAAATGGCACGAAGGGCAGAAGAAAGAAGATTGGCTGCAGAGGCTAAAAAAGCAGAGGCGGCAAGAATAGCTGAAGAAAAACGTTTGGCAGCAGAAGCAAAAAGAGCAGAAGCAGCAAGAATAGCTGAAGAAAAACGCTTGGCTGAAGAAGCACGTAAAGCTGAAGAAGCACGTAAAGCTGAAGAGGCGAGAAAGGCTGAGGAAGCAAGAAAAGCTGAAGAAGCAAGAATTGCCGAAGAAGCAAGACGTCTTGAAGAAGCACGAAGAGCTGAAGAGGCTCGTAAAGCCGAAGAGGCAAGAAGAATAGAAGAGGCACGAAGAGCCGAAGAAGAAAGAAAACGTGCAGAAGAAGAGAGAAGACGTGCTGAAGAAGCTCGAAAGGCTGAGCTTATAAGAAGAGCCGAGGAGGCAAGACAGCTTGAAGAGGCAAGAATTGCTGAAGAAGCACGACGCCTTGAAGAAATAAGAAGAGCCGAAGAAGCACGTAAAGCCGAAGAAGCGAGAATTGCTGAAGAGGCGAGAAAACGTGAAGCTGCAAGAATTGCAGAAGAAGCTCGCAAAGCCGAAGAGGCAAGACGTCTTGAGGAAGCTCGCAAAGCCGAAGAAGCAAGACGCCTAGAGGAAGCCCGTAGAGCCGAAGAGGCAAGACGCCTTGAAGAAGCTCGCAAAGCCGAAGAAGCACGACGCCTTGAGGAGGCTCGTAGAGCAGAAGAAGCTCGTAAGGCTGAAGAAGCAAGACTCAGAGCAGAAGAAGAGAGACGTCGCCAGGAAGAAAAGCGTCGCATTGAAGCTGCAAGAATAGAAGAAGAAAGAAGATTAGCCGAAGAAGCTAGACGCAAAATAGAAGAAAGTAAGCGTCAGGCAGAAGAGGCAAGAAGAGCCGAAGAAGCTCGTAAAGCAGAAATGGCTCGTAAAGCCGAAGAGGCTCGCAGAGCAACGAGAGGTGCTAAAAATCTTGTAGAAGATTTAGTAAAGGACGTTTCTTCACAGCAGGATATACCTATTTCTGCAGTTAAGAAGCCTGCACCACCACCAATGGTGACATCTAAGAAAAACAATGCTCCTGTAGCTGCACCAAAGGCTTCTTCAATTTCGGTACAACCACCTGAAAAGGTGACATATTCAACGTCTGATGACGATGAATATGAATTGTATGAAGAATACATTTCATTTGATGATATAGAAGAAGAGGAAGAGGTTGCACCTGCAGATTTCGGGAGACTTTCTTACGCAGATTTATATGATGATAACGATGAAGTAGATGACGATTTTGTGTTCTCTGATGCAGCAGAAGAAAAAGAGGATGACGGAGAGTTCAACTACGGCGTTAAGGTTGTAAGAAAGAGAAAACGTCAGAATATCAGCAGTAATAAAGCACCTGTTCAGAAAATAGTTCTTACAGATGAAAATGCACCTGTTGATACATCTAATATTGACGGTAATGCAATGCTTTCTCTTGCAGAAATGAAAAAAATGAAAAACAAGAATAGATTTTAATTAAACGTCCATTTCGACGAAAAGGGGTAAACTATGTTTTTCCAGAATATGTCGATGGCTGCACAGCAGGTTGCTATTCTTTACCTAATAGTTGCGGTTGGTTTTATAGCCGACCGCATTGGTATTTTCAATCAGAATACAGCAAAAAAATCTAATGATTTACTGTTTTATGTTATAACACCAACTGTAATAGTGCAGTCTTTTATGAATATGGAATTCAGCAAAGATACAATAAGTTCATTTTTAATAGCATTTGTATGTATGTTTGCGACATTGGTAGTAGGCATCTTTATAGTAATGCCGTTTTTTAACAAAGATGGTGCTGAATCCTCCATTTTTAAATATGCGGTAAGCTATGGCAATATGGGTTATATGGCGCTTCCGCTTTGTCAGTCCTTGCTTGGCAGTGAAGGTGTGTTTTATTGTTCGGCAGGTGTTGTTGCGTTCAATATACTTTCATTTGTTCATGGTATCTGGTTAATGAAAAAGGGTACTAAAAACGATGAAGGCTTCAAAATAAAATCCATAGTGCTAAATCCAGGAGTGTTGTCAGTTGCTGTAGGGTTGCCTCTTTTTATAATGCAAGTGGATTTGCCTCAGGTAATAGATGGTGCAGTGACTCATATTGCAAATCTCAACACCCCTCTTGCAATGATTTTTTTGGGAACGTATATAGCAAATTCTGATTTGAAAGCAATGTTCAGACAAAAGCAGAATTATATGGTGGCTTTTCTGAAGTTGCTTGTTTTACCGCTTATAATGTTCGGTATTTATAAGGTTGTTGGTATTTCGGGAACGCTTATTACTGCGTGTATGATTTCTGCATCTGTTCCGAGTGCTACAAATACGGTAATGTTTGCCGCGAAATACGGAAAGGATACAGGTGTTGCTTCAACCGTAGTGGCTTTCTGTTCACTTCTTTCGGTTTTGACTATCCCTGTAATGATTGCGTTAAGTCATGTTTAATTTAAATAAATTGCCTTTTTCGGATTTGTTGCCTTCAGGTATTTGTGATTTTTCAGATTTACAGAACGAGCTGATTAACTGTCGGGCAATATCAAGAATTCCTGCAGGAGCAAAAAGTATAATTGTATTTTTGTTTCCGTACTACCTTGGAGAAGAATATTATAAAAATCTTAATATATCAAAATACGCTGTTCCCGAGGATTATCATAAAATATGCGGTAGTTATTTAGAACAGATTAAAGCTTATCTTTGCAAAGAGTATAATGAATATAAATTTGAGTGTTTTTGCGATAATTCACCAATAAACGAGGTGAAAGCCGCTTCTTTGGCAGGTCTTGGTATAAAAGGCGAAAATGCACTTTTAATAAATAAGGATTACGGTAGCTTTTGTTTTATAGGCGAAATTATAACCGATATGCATATTGCCTGTGAAAAAAATGAAGTAGAGAGCTGTCTTCAATGTGGTCTTTGCAGTAAAAAATGTCCCGATAGCGCATTGAACTCTTCAAAGGTCATAAAAGAAAGATGTCTTTCACACATAACTCAGAAAAAAGGCGAACTTTCAGAAAAAGAGCAAACTCTTATTTTAAAGAGCGGATGTATTTGGGGTTGTGATATTTGTCAGAATGTTTGTCCGCTTAACAGAAATATTAAAGTTTCGCCTATTCCAGAGTTTTATAAAAATTCAAAGGCTAATTATGAGAATTCCTCAGATTATAGCGAAAACAGAGCGTATTCCTGGCGTAAACAAGACGTAATTGAAAGAAATCTTGAAATATTATGTTGTAAAAAAGATAAAAATCAATTATAATTAACATAATAATAGTTACGGAGGTATCTTCTATGAAACTTTTAATTGGTATTGTGAACAACGATGATTCAAACGAGCTTCTTAACGAAATGAATAAATCGTCGTTTCAGGCAACTAAGCTTTCTACTTCCGGCGGATTTTTAAAAACAGGTAACGTAACGTTCCTTGTAGGTGTAGAAGACGAAAGAGTAGATGAACTTGTTTCTATTTTTGAGAGATGTTGTTCACGCAGAACTCAGATGGTACCGACTGCACCACCATTTATCGGCGAGGGCTTTTTAAGTGCTGCTCCTGTAGAAATAACAATAGGTGGCGCAACAATTTTTGTGATTGATATGGAAAAGTTTATTAAGTTATGATTCTCAGTATAAATAATTTTAACGAGACAATTAAGTCAGAGGTTTTAAAAACAGTGTCAGGCACCAGACGACCACACGCAGTTTTAATTGATGGTGGCAGCGAAGAACTTCGTGATGAAGTCGCAAATTTTTTAGCAAAGGTTTACGTGTGTGATGACGTCAATGACGGTGAGCCTTGTCAAAATTGCTCTTCCTGCAGAAAAGCAGACGAACGGATTCATCCGGATATTATCAAGGTAACAAAGCCTTCTGATAAAAAGTTTTTTAAAAAAGATGATTTGAAGAACGTTGTTGAAAGTGCATATCAGACTCCGAATGAAGCGAAGGTGCGTGTTTTCATTCTTTCTGAAATGCAGCTTATGAAGGTTGACAGTCAGAACGTTCTTTTGAAAATTTTAGAAGAACCGCCTGTCTACACAACGTTTATTCTGACAGCGGAAAGTGCCAACAGCGTAATAGGAACTGTTCTTTCGCGTGTTTCAAGATTCAGACTTGGTGAAACAAGCAACGATTTTGAAATCAGCGAAAAAACGTTGGAGGTTGTCAGAAGTACCGTTAATGCATTGTCATCAAACTATGAGTATGATATCATATTTGCAACAGCACCGCTTGACGGAAATAAACAGCTTGTAACAGACGTGCTGAAAACACTTTCGTTATTTTTTAGGGATGCACTTGTAATCAAAAACGGTGGCAAGGCATTAATAAAGGAATTAGAGAGTGAAGCAGAGGGGGCGGCGTTTTCTTTTTCAACAGAAAAACTTTTAAGCCGTTATGAAAGTATGAATGAGCTTTTAAGGTTAACCGAGGGTTACCCTAATTACACACTTTTAACAGCACAGCTTTGTGCAAAACTTAAAAATTAAACGGAGATATTTATATGGCAGAAGTTGTAGGAGTCAAATTTAAAGAGGTCGGAAAGGTTTATTATTTTTCACCCGACTCAAAAAAATTTGAAAAAGGCGATATGGTTATAGTTGAAACTGCACGTGGAGTTGAGTGTGGTGAGGTCGCTCTTGAAAATAAAGAGGTGCCCGAAACTGAAATTACACGTCCGTTAAAATCTATAATCAGGTTAGCAAACGAAGAAGATGTAAAAATTTCAAGGGCTAACAGAAAAAAAGAAAAAGATGCATTCATATTCTGTGAGAAAAAATCACTCGAATTAGGTCTTGATATGAAGCTTGTTGATGTTGAGTGCACGTTTGACGGAAGTAAAATATTGTTTTACTTTACTTCTGACGGCAGAGTCGATTTCAGAGAACTTGTGAAAATTCTTGCTTCTAATTTCAAGACAAGAATCGAAATGAGACAAATCGGTGTTCGTGACGAAGCGAAAATGCTTGGCGGACTCGGTATTTGCGGCAGACCGTTCTGCTGTGGTCAATATATGGCAGACTTCCATCCTGTTTCTATAAAAATGGCAAAAGAACAGGGTCTTTCACTTAACCCGACAAAAATCAGCGGTACTTGTGGCAGACTTATGTGTTGTCTTAAGTATGAACAGGATACTTACGAGTATCTTTATAAAACAACCCCTAAAGTAGGTGCGGTTGTTGACACACGTGAGGGTAAGGGTACGGTTGTTGAAACTAATATACTTGCTGGTACGGTGAAGGTTCAGCTTGAACGTCGTCCTGAAGCGGCTCCGAGTGTTTATTCTAAAAAAGATGTGAAAATTCTCAGAGACGGAAAAATTCAGGTAGATAAAAGTGAAATAGAGGCTCTTAAAGGAATGGAATAAAAAATATATATTCTTTTCCGGAATGAATTTCATAAAATTAAAATTTTCTATTGAAATTTTCGAAAGATATGTTACAATGGGAACAACAAAACTCTTAGGAGTTTTTATAAGAAGAAGGAGGAGAGTAACAATGGCATACAAAATTACTGACGCTTGCATTGCTTGCGGTGCATGTGCTTCTGATTGTCCTGTAGAGGCAATTTCTGAAGGCGATGGCATCTATGTAATTGACGCTGATGCTTGCATCGATTGCGGTGCATGTGCAGGTTCTTGCCCTGTAGAGGCTCCTGTTGAAGCAAGTCGGAGGCCAAGCGGTCTTAGGAAGACAACACTTGAAACCAA